>CAVZHI010000016.1:0-93455 GCA_963775015.1 uncultured beta proteobacterium
TTAGTTGCGATGGTTATAGCGATCATGGCCACGACCATAAGGGTACAGATAGAGGAGCAGACTTACACCCCTTTATTGGCTATAATTACAGAATAAGTGAATTGCATGCTGCCGTAGGCTTAGCACAAATAGGAAGGGTAGACGATTTTTTAGCCATACAAAAGAAAAATCATACAGCATTAAAAAATATTTTAAGCACTGTGCCACAAATAAGCTTTAGAAGAGTACCTGATGAAGCTGGCGATAGCTGTACTTTTTTAAGTTGGTTTTTACCCAATGGCGAAATAGCCAATGCTGTGGTAGAAGAATTAAAAGCACAAGGAGTTTTAGCTGGTAATTTTTATTGGTATAATAATAACTGGCATTATATACGCAAGTGGGATCATTTAAAACATGTAAAAACATTAAGTGCTTTAAGCCCAGAGTTAAAAGAAAAAGTAATACATCATGCCACAAAAGATTTTGCAGCAAGTGATGACATTATGAGCCGTTGCATAAGTACTGCTATCAGCCTTTTATGGACAGAAGAACAACTAAAAGAAAAAGGAGAAAAAATAGTTGCAGCAGTAAAAAAGGTACTTGGCTAAACAAAAATTAAAATAGTTGAATACTACTCCATAATTTTTTTGTATTTTGTTACCTTATAAGGGTTTCAGTTAACCCTATTACCAACTCTAAACGGCTAATGCAATGAAGTATATTTGCACACTATTATTAATTTTTGTTTTTCAATTTGTATCAAAAGCACAACCCTTTGTACCCGTTACACTAACAGGCTTAGAGGATGATGTGGTGGCTGAAAGTGGCACAAGCTCTTTAACCAATACTACCACCAGGCTTGATGGGGCATCTTCTAATAAAGTAATGTATAGCGTAGCCTTTAGAACTGCTAATGGTATTGGCGGCGGTGGTCTTGCCGATAATGGCTTAATTACAGATGCCGCAGGCACTTACCCTTATTTCTTCACGACTTTTTTGTCCGCCGGGTGACCCTTGAAGGTCCGCGTGAGGGCAAATTCGCCGAGCTTGTGGCCGACCATCTGGTCCGTGATGTAGACCGGCACATGTTGCTTGCCGTTGTGCACCGCGATCGTGACGCCGATGAAATCGGGCAGGATCGTCGAACGCCGCGACCAGGTCTTGATCGGCTTCTTGTCCTTCGTCGCCGAGGCCTTTTCGACCTTGGTCATCAGGTGATGGTCGACGAACGGACCCTTCTTGAGCGAACGCGTCATGGCGGGCCTCTTACTTCTTGCTGGCGCGCGACGATCATCGTCTGCGTGCGTTTGTTGTTGCGGGTGCGGTAGCCCTTGGTCAAGGTGTTCCCACGGCGACACCGGGGCCTGGCCTTCGCCGGTGCGGCCTTCACCGCCGCCGTGCGGGTGATCCACCGGGTTCATGGCGACGCCGCGCACCGTCGGGCGGATGCCCTTCCAGCGCCGCGCACCGGCCTTGCCGTACTGGCGCAGGCTGTGCTCTTCGTTGCTCACTTCGCCGATCGTCGCGCGGCAATCGATGTGGATGCGCCGCACTTCACCGGAGCGCAGCCGCAGCTGGGCGTAGGTGCCTTCGCGCGCCAGCAAGGTCACCGACGCACCCGCGGAGCGCGCGATCTGCGCGCCCTTGCCGGGCAGCATCTCGATGCAATGCACGATCGAGCCGACCGGAATATTGCGGATCGGCAGCGTATTGCCGGCCTTGATCGGCGCTTCTGCGCCGCTCAGTATCGTCGCGCCGACTTCGAGGCCGCGTGGCGCGATGATGTAGCGGCGCTCGCCGTCGGCGTAACACACGAGCGCGATGTGCGCGGTGCGGTTCGGGTCGTACTCGATGCGCTCGACTTTCGCCGGAATCGCGTCCTTGTTGCGCACGAAGTCGACGACGCGGTAGTGGTGCTTGTGGCCGCCGCCCTTGTGGCGGATCGTGATGTGGCCGTTGTTGTTGCGGCCCGAGTTCTGCATCTGCGGCTCGACCAGCGACGCTTCCGGCCGGCCCTTGTACAGGTGCGCGTGCACCACTTTGACCAGGGCGCGCCGCCCGGGCGACGTGGGTTTGACTTTGACGATGGCCATTACGCAGCCTCCCCGCCGATATTGATTTCCTGGCCTTCCTTGAGCGACACGTAGGCCTTCTTCACGTGGTCGCGCCGGCCGATGGAGCGGCCGAACTTCTTGACCTTGCCCTTCTGAATGACCGTTTGAACGCCGACCACTTCAACCTTGAACATCAACTCCACCGCCGCCTTGATTTCGGGCTTGGTCGCGCCGCGCAGCACCTTGAAGGTGATCTGGTTCCGCTTCTCGCTGATGTAGGTCGCCTTTTCCGAGACGATCGGCGCGACGAGCACTTGCGCCAGGCGGCCTTCGTCGAACTTGGTTCTGGTGGCTGTTGCCGCGCTCATGACAGCATCTCCTTGATTTGCGCCATCGCCGCCTTGGTCATCAGGACTTTCTTGTAGAAGACCAGAGACAGTGGATCCGCGTAGCGCGGCTCGACGATCAGCACGTTGGCGAGGTTGCGCGAGGCCATCAGCAAGTTGTCGTCAACCTCGTCGCAGATCACAAGAACCGAATCCAGGCCCATCGCCTTGAACTTCGCGGCAAGCAACTTGGTCTTCGGCGAATCGACCTTGATCGAGTCGACGACTGCGAGCCGGCCGTCGCGCGCCAGCTGCGAGAAGATCGCCGCCATGCCGGCGCGGTACATCTTCTTGTTCACCTTGTGCGTGAAGTTCTCTTCCGGGCTGTTCGGGAAGATTCGTCCGCCGCCACGCCACAGTGGCGATGACGTCATGCCCGCGCGGGCGCGGCCCGTGCCCTTTTGGCGCCACGGCTTTTTCGTCGAGTGCTTGACTTCGGCGCGGTCCAGCTGGGCGCGTGTGCCCTGGCGCGCGTTCGCCTGGAAAGCGACGACGATCTGGTGCACCAGCGCTTCGTTGTAGTCGCGCGCGAACACCGTGTCCGGAGCGTCGACCTTCTCGGTCGCCTGGCCTTGTTCGTTGAGGAGCTCGAGTTGCATCACTTGGCTCCTGTCTTCGAGATCGCCGCCTTCGGACCGGCCTTCACCGCCGGGCGCACCACGACATGACCGTTTTTCGCCCCCGGCACCGCGCCGCGCACGAGCAGCAACTGGCGCGCTTCGTCGATGCGGATGATGTCGAGGTTCTGCACCGTGCACGTCACGTCGCCGCGATGCCCCGACATCTTCTTGCCCGGAAACACGCGGCCCGGATCCTGCGCCATCGAAATCGAGCCGGGCACGTTGTGGGAGCGGCTGTTGCCGTGCGATGCGCGCTGCGACTTGAAGTTGTGGCGCTTGATCGTTCCGGTGAAGCCTTTGCCGATCGACGTGCCTTGCACGTCGACCATCTGGCCCACCGCGAACACGCCCACCGGGACTTGCGCGCCGGGCTTGTAGCCTGCGAGCACGTCGGCGGGAACGCGAAATTCCTTCATCGCCTCGCCGGCTTGCACACCGGCCTTGGCCAAGTGTCCCGCGGCGGGTTTCGTGACGCGGGAGGCCTTGCGCGAACCGAAGACCACCTGGAGGGCGTTGTAGCCGTCGGTTTGTTCGGTCTTGACCTGGGCGACACGGTTGTCGGACACGTCCAACACCGTCACGGGGATGGCGCTGCCATCGTCGGTGAAGATGCGCATCATGCCCACCTTGCGGCCCAGCAATCCGAGGCGCTCAGCTGCGCTTGCTGCTGCTGTCATGGTTTTTCTCCAGCCACGCCTCCGCGAAGAGGACGAGCCTTTGTTGCACACGCCCGACATCGATTGGCCGGGCTGGATAATTCGGTCCCGCCGCGCAAGCGCCACGGGCCGTCAGAAAAGCCTGCGAGTGTAGCAGCAGTGTGCCGCTATACAAGCCCGGCGAACCGCTACTGCAGCTTGATCTCCACGTCGACGCCGGCGGGCAGGTCGAGCTTCATCAGCGCGTCGACCGTCTTGTCGGTCGGATCGACGATGTCCATCAGGCGCTGGTGGGTGCGAATCTCGAACTGGTCACGCGACGTCTTGTTCACGTGCGGCGAGCGAAGAATGTCGAAGCGCTGCATGCGTGTGGGCAGGGGGACGGGGCCCTTGACGATTGCGCCGGTGCGCTTGGCGGTGTCGACGATTTCGAGCGCCGACTGGTCGATCAGCTTGTAGTCGAACGCCTTCAGGCGGATTCGAATTTTTTGCTTCTGCATGACACAAGTCCTTCAAAGAGCGATGCGATCGGTGGATCGCGGGGGTTGATTCGGCAGGGCGACGGAGGCGGCCCACCGAGTGCAAACGAGAAGCCTGTCTATTCGATGATCTTCGCCACCACGCCCGCGCCGACGGTGCGCCCGCCCTCGCGGATCGCAAAGCGCAGGCCCTCTTCCATCGCGATGGGGTTGATCAGCTTGACCGTGATGCTGACGTTGTCGCCAGGCATCACCATCTCTTTGTCCTTGGGCAGCTCCACCGCGCCGGTCACATCCGTCGTGCGGAAGTAAAACTGCGGCCGGTAGTTGCTGAAGAAGGGGGTGTGGCGCCCGCCCTCTTCCTTGCTCAGCACGTAGATCTCGGCGGTGAAGTGGGTGTGGGGCTTGACACTGCCGGGCTTGCACAGCACTTGGCCGCGCTCGACGTCTTCGCGCTTGGTGCCGCGCAGCAGGATGCCGACGTTGTCTCCGGCCTGGCCCTGGTCAAGCAGTTTCCTGAACATCTCCACGCCGGTGCAGACGGTCTTCTGTGTGGCGCGGATGCCGACGATCTCGATTTCTTCGCCGACCTTGAGCACGCCGCGCTCAACCCGTCCGGTCACGACGGTGCCGCGCCCGGAGATGGAGAACACGTCTTCCACGGGCATGAGGAAGGCGCCGTCGATGGCGCGCTCGGGCGTGGGGATGTAGCTGTCCAGGGCGTCGGCGAGCTTCATGATGGCTTGCTCACCGAGCTCGCCCTTGTCGCCTTCCATGGCCAACTTGGCGCTGCCGTGGATGATGGGAGTCTTATCGCCGGGGAATTCGTACTTGTCGAGCAGCTCGCGCACTTCCATTTCCACGAGCTCGAGCAGTTCGGCGTCGTCGACCATGTCGCACTTGTTCATGAACACGACGATGTAGGGCACGCCGACCTGGCGCGCCAGCAGGATGTGCTCTCGGGTCTGGGGCATGGGACCGTCGGCGGCGGAGACGACCAGGATGGCGCCGTCCATCTGCGCCGCGCCGGTGATCATGTTCTTGATGTAGTCGGCGTGGCCGGGGCAGTCCACATGGGCGTAGTGGCGCTTGCTCGTCTCGTACTCGACGTGGGCGGTGTTGATGGTGATGCCGCGCGCTTTTTCCTCAGGCGCTGCGTCGATCTGGTCGTAGGCCTTGGCCTCGCCGCCGAACTTGGCCGCCAGCACGCTGGTCAGCGCCGCAGTCAATGTGGTCTTGCCATGGTCGACGTGACCGATCGTGCCCACGTTCACGTGCGGCTTCTTGCGTTCGAATTTGCTCTTGGCCATGTTGCCTGTCTCCTAAACTTGGAACGAAAGCGGGGCATCCTTCGGCTGCCCCTTCTCGGCTATTTTTACTTACCTCGAGAGGTGATGATCGCATCGGCGACGTTCTTCGGCGCCTCGGTGTAGTGTTTGAACTCCATCGTGTACGTGGCCCGGCCCTGCGACATCGAACGCAGCGTCGTCGAATAGCCGAACATTTCCGACAGCGGTACCTCGGCCTTGATGACCTTGCCGCCCCCGGCCATGTCGTCCATGCCCTGCACCATGCCGCGGCGTGACGACAGGTCGCCCATCACCGAGCCGGCGTAGTCTTCCGGCGTTTCCACTTCCACCGCCATCATCGGCTCCAGGATCACCGGGCTCGCCTTGCGGCAACCGTCCTTGAAGCCGAATGACGCCGCCATCTTGAACGCGTTTTCATTCGAGTCGACTTCGTGGTACGAACCGAAGGTCAGCGTGACCTTGACGTCCACCACCGGGTAACCGGCGAGCACGCCGGCGGGCAGCGACTCTTCCACGCCCTTCCTGACCGCAGGAATGAACTCGCGCGGCACGACACCGCCCTTGATCGCATCGACGAATTCGAAGCCCTTGCCCGGGGTCTGCGGCTCCAGGCTCAACACGACGTGGCCGTACTGGCCCTTGCCGCCGGACTGGCGCACGAACTTGCCTTCGATGTCCGTCACCGCCTTGCGGATCGTCTCGCGGTACGCGACCTGAGGCTTGCCCACGTTGGCCTCGACGCCGAACTCGCGCTTCATGCGGTCGACGATGATCTCCAGGTGCAGCTCGCCCATGCCCGAGATGATGGTCTGGCCACTTTCCTCATCGGTACGCACCCGGAACGACGGGTCTTCCTGGGCCAGACGGCCCAGGGCGATGCCCATCTTCTCCTGGTCCGCCTTGGTCTTGGGCTCCACCGCCTGCGAGATCACCGGCTCGGGGAAGACCATGCGCTCCAGCGTGATGATCGAGTCGGGATCGCACAGCGTTTCACCGGTCGTCACATCTTTCAGACCGACGCAGGCGGCGATGTCGCCGGCCAGAATTTCCTTGATCTCTTCGCGCTGATTCGCGTGCATTTGCAGAATCCGGCCGATGCGCTCTTTCTTGCCGCGGATCGGGTTGTAGACCGAGTCGCCAGATTTCAGCACGCCGGAGTAGACGCGCACGAAAGTGAGCTGGCCGACATACGGGTCGGTCATCAGCTTGAACGCGAGTGCCGCGAATTTTTCGCTGTCTGCCGCCTTGCGCGAAGTGGCCTTTTCGTCGTCGTCCATGCCGGGGACCGGCGGGATGTCGATCGGCGAAGGCATGAATTCAATCACGGCGTCGAGCATGCGCTGCACGCCCTTGTTCTTGAACGCGGTGCCGCACAGCATGGGCTGAATTTCGGTCGCGATCGTTCGCAGGCGCAAACCCTGTTTGATCTCGGCTTCGGTCAACTCGCCCGATTCGAGGTACTTGTTCATCAGCTCTTCGCTGGCTTCCGCGGCCGCCTCGACCATGTTCTCGCGCCACTTCTTCGCCTCGGCGAGCTGCTCGGGGGGAATTTCGTGATAGGCGAACTTCATCCCCTGCGACGCCTCGTCCCAGATGATGGCTTTCATCTTCGTCAGGTCGATCACGCCGGTGAAGCTTTCTTCCGCGCCGATGGGAATCACGACCGGCACCGGATTCGCCTTGAGCCGGGTCTTCATCTGCTCGTAGACCTTGTAGAAGTTCGCGCCGGTGCGGTCCATCTTGTTCACGAACGCGAGGCGCGGCACCTTGTACTTGTTGGCTTGGCGCCAGACCGTTTCCGATTGCGGCTGCACGCCGCCCACGGCGCAATACACCATGCACGCACCGTCGAGCACGCGCATCGAGCGCTCGACTTCGATCGTGAAGTCGACGTGGCCCGGCGTGTCGATGATGTTGATGCGGTGCTCGGCAAAGCCGAGGTCCATGCCCTTCCAGAAACAGGTGGTCGCCGCCGACGTGATCGTGATGCCACGCTCCTGTTCCTGCTCCATCCAGTCCATCGTCGCGGCGCCGTCGTGCACCTCGCCGATCTTGTGGTTCACGCCCGTGTAGAACAGGATGCGCTCGGTCGTCGTCGTCTTGCCGGCGTCGATGTGGGCCGAGATGCCGATGTTTCGATAGCGCTCGATCGGGGTCTTGCGGGCCATGGTGAGATCACTCCAATTGCAAAACGAGTACGCGAGCCGCTCGCGGGTTGGTTCAACCCTGAAGCGGCCGATGTTGGCGCGGGCTCGTGGCCTCGCGCCGGCGACGTTCAGAAGCGGAAGTGCGAGAACGCCTTGTTGGCCTCTGCCATGCGGTGCACTTCGTCGCGCTTTTTCATCGCGCCGCCTCGGCCTTCCACGGCTTCGAGCAGTTCGTTGGCGAGGCGTTGCGCCATCGACTTCTCGCCGCGCTTGCGTGCCGACTCCTTGAGCCAGCGCATCGCCAAGGCGACGCGCCGCACCGGCCGCACTTCCACCGGCACCTGATAGTTCGCACCGCCGACACGCCGGGACTTGACCTCGACCATCGGCTTGATGTTGTTCAGCGCGGTGACGAAGATTTCGAGCGGGTCCTTGCCCGATTTCTTCTCGACCTGCTCGAGCGCGCCGTAAATGATTCTTTCGGCGATCGCCTTCTTGCCCGACTCCATGATGACGTTCATGAATTTGGACAGATCGACCGAATTGAACTTCGGATCAGGCAGGATGTCCCGTTTGGGGACTTCGCGACGACGTGGCATGACACTCTTCCTTTTGCTTCAGTTGGTGCGGGTCTTACAACCTGCACCGCGGGTCACCACGCGTTCGGGTCACCCACTTACTCGGCCGGGACGATTCCCAAACCGTTCTGATTGGAGTCAAAAGCCGGCCTGAAGGCCGGCATCGGCTCCTTCCTCAATGATGCGGCGCTCCCGCCCTTACGCTTTCTTCGGCCGCTTCGCGCCGTACTTGGAACGCGACTGCTTGCGATCCTTGACGCCCTGCAAGTCGAGCGAGCCGCGCACGATGTGGTAGCGCACGCCCGGCAAGTCTTTCACCCGGCCGCCACGCACCAGCACGACGCTGTGCTCTTGCAGGTTGTGGCCTTCGCCGCCGATGTAGGAAATGATCTCGAAGCCATTCGTCAGCCGCACCTTGGCGACTTTGCGCAACGCTGAATTGGGCTTTTTCGGCGTCGTCGTGTAGACGCGCGTACACACGCCGCGGCGCTGCGGCCCGCCTTGCATGGCAGGAGACTTGGACTTCGTGATCTCGGTCTGTCGACCGTGGCGCACGAGCTGATTGATCGTTGGCATAAAAACCCGTTCCCGTTGGAGTCTCGCTGGCGTTCGGCACAGGCGCGGCGTCCCCGGGGCTGGGTGGGCCGGTCGCTGCCCCGTCCCGGAACCCCCGGGAACAGATGGCAAAGCGGATCAGGCCGCCCATCAAAGAGCGCAGCAGTGCGTGCTGAAAAGCTTTTGATTGTATTCCCATGGCGGAGTCCGGATCAAGCCCCCCGCTGCCGCAACGTCGGAATGCGCTGCGCACGCCGAGCGCATCCTCCCCGTACAACGCCGGGTATCGTGAGGGAAGGCGGTTGCGTATCATCCGCGCCACTCGAGCATTCTGGAGACTCAATGACCCGCCATCGCACCACTTCGGCCCCGAAGCGCCGGTTTCTCCTCGCTGCTGCAGTCGCAGTCGGGACGTTGAGCGGCCCCTTCGCCATGGCGCAAAGCACTTGGCCGAGCAAACCCGTGACGGTGATCGTGCCGTTCCCGGCGGGCGGCGGAACCGACGCCTTCGCCAGGCCGCTCACCGCAGCACTGTCGCGTGCGCTCGGCAAACAATTCATCATCGACAACCGCGGGGGCGCGGGCGGCACGGTGGGCGCAGGGATCGCGGCGCGGGCTGCTCCCGACGGCTACACCCTGTTCATGGGCGCGGTGCACCACACGATTGCGCCGTCGATGTACCCCAAGCTCGACTACAACCTGGAAACCGACCTCGTCCCCATCGGCCTGGTCGCGAGCGTGCCGCAGGTGATCGTCGTCAACCCGCAGCGCGTGCCGGTGCCCGATTTCAAGGCCTTCCTCGAGCATGTCCGGAAGAGCCCCGGGCGCCTGAACTACGCCTCTGCCGGCAACGGCACGTCGCACCATCTGGCAGGCGAATTGTTCAAGTTGCAAACCCAGACCTTCATCACCCACATCCCCTACCGTGGCGCCGGCCCGGCGCTGCAAGACTTGATCGGCGGTCAGGTCGACCTGATGTTTGACGGGCTCGGGTCCTCGTCAAACCACATCCGGGGCGGGCGCATCAAGGCTCTCGCAGTCGCCGCGCCGCGCCGGGCACCGGGCTTTCCCGACGTGCCGACGACGGCTGAAGTCGGCATCCCGAGTTACCAGGTGGCGACCTGGTACGCCTTGTGGGCGCCCAAGGGCACGCCCGCCGAGGCCGTCGAGCGCTTGCAATCCGAGCTGGCGAAGGCCTTCGCCACACCGGAGTTGCAGTCGATGTGGAACGGGCTGGGCGCTGAAACGCCGAACCTTTACGGCGACGCTTTCGGCAAGTTCGTCAGCGCCGAGATCAAGCGTTGGGCCGACGTCGTCAAGACCTCCGGCGCAAAACTCGACTGACGTCGATTCTTCGCGTGAGCGGCAATCTGTTCGTCGCCTTGCGCGACGCGTTCCCGGCGGACCTGGACGCAGCCGCAGTCGAAACGGTTGATGGCGCGCCGCTCATCTACTCCTGGCGCGACATCGAACGCGCCACTGCGATGCTCGCGAACTTGCTCGCTTCGCTGCGCTTGCCGGCGAACTCGCGGATTGCGGTTCAGACCGAAAAGTCGGTCGAGGCGATGCTGCTGTACCTCGCGGTGCTGCGCGCGGGCTTCGTTTACCTGCCGCTGAACACCGCGTATCAGCAAGGCGAGATCGAGTACTTCATCGGCAACGCCGAGCCCGCTGTGGTCGTCTGTTCGGCAAAGAATTTCGGCTGGGTGTCGAGGATCGCGTTTCAGGCCCGCACGCGCCATGTGTTCACGCTGAACGAAGACCGCAGCGGTACGCTTCTGGACCGCGCGGCGCACCACAGCGACGTGCACACGCCCGCGGACAAGCAGCCCGACGACTTGGCGGCAATCCTCTACACCAGCGGCACGACGGGGCGCAGCAAGGGTGCGATGCTGTCGCAC
This sequence comes from uncultured beta proteobacterium, assembly GCA_963775015.1. GTDB lineage: Bacteria > Pseudomonadota > Gammaproteobacteria > Burkholderiales > Burkholderiaceae_C > JAEMQF01. Next base: position 10,666 of record CAVZHI010000016.1, read on the forward strand.
GCCAATTTGCTCAGCAACGCCACCGTCCTGAATCGCTACTGGGGCTGGCAGCGCGGCGACGTGCTGATCCACGCGCTGCCGATCTTCCACGTGCACGGACTCTTTGTCGCGATTCACGGCGCGCTGCTCAGCGGAGCGAAGATGCTGTGGTTCAGCAAGTTCGATCCCAAGGCGGTATCGGCCGCCCTGCGCCGCGCGACGGTTTTCATGGGCGTGCCGACGCTCTATGTGCGCCTGCTGGCCGAGGCGGATTTCGGGCGCGAGGCGTGCGCGTCGATGCGCCTGTTCATCAGCGGATCGGCGCCGCTGTTGGGCGAAACGTTCAATCAATTTCGTGCGCGCACCGGCCACACGATCCTCGAGCGTTATGGCATGAGCGAGACGCTCATGCTCACGTCCAACCCCTGTCACGCCAAAGACGGCGAACGCATCGGCGGCACGGTCGGATTTGCCCTGCCCGGAGTGGGCGTGCGCGTGTCGACGGCCGACGGCAGCGCAGCGGCGCACGGCGAAGTGGGCAACGTCGAAGTCAAGGGGCCGAATGTCTTCAGCGGCTATTGGCGCATGCCGCAGAAGACGCGCGAGGAGTTCACCGACGATGGCTGGTTCAAGACCGGTGACGTGGGTAGGCTCGACGCGCAAGCGCGCCTGACGATCGTCGGGCGCAGCAAGGACTTGATCATCAGCGGCGGGTTCAACGTCTACCCCGCGGAGATCGAGGGCTACCTGAACGAGGCCGACGGCGTGCTCGAAAGCGCAGTCATCGGCGCGCCGCACCCCGACCTGGGCGAGGGCGTGGTCGCGGTCGTCGTGCGCCAGGCCGGCGCGACGCTGGAACCCGCGGCGCTGATCGCCGCGCTGAAGGGGCGCATTGCGAACTACAAGATTCCCAAGCGCTTGTTCTGCGTCGACGATCTCCCGCGCAACGCCATGGGCAAGGTGCAGAAGAATGTGCTGCGCGAGCAGCACCTGGAGTTGTTCACCGGGCGCTGAGGGTGCGGGGCCTGCGCTGCACGTCGGCCTGCGTCAAAGGGGGAACTGAATCCCCACCGAAATGAAATCGCCGCCGACACCGCCGATGCTTTCGAACTCGACACGCAGAGCCGCCTTCGGTGAGAACTGCCAGAGCAGCCCCACACCCACGCCGAGTTCGATGTCGCTGCCGTTGGCGCTGGTGCAGCCGCTGTAGCGGCTCTTGAGGTAGTGGGCGCCCGCCTTCGCGTACACCGAAATGACGTTGCTGAGCGGTGCTTTGGCCGTTCCCGCGCCTCCCAGCGCCCAAGCCGATTCCTTGCAATTGTTGGCGAGCCTGTGCGAACCAAAATTCGTCAACTGCGCTTCCCAGCCGAAGATCGGAGTGATCGCGGCACCGCCAAACGCACGCACGCCGGTGCCGAGATCGGTGTCGCCAATCGCCGCACCGACATAGGGCGAGGCCAACTGCGCCTGGGCGCTGGTCAGGGCGCCGGCAAGAATCATGGCGGCGGCGACTTGCAGTCTGCGATTGCATTTCATCGGGTTCATTCCTCTTTGGGTTGCAGAGATCACGCGGGCGCGTGCCCATCCGGTTCAGGGCGGCGGCAGTCTATCGCCGCGCGCCGTTCGCATTTGTTTGCAAATGTCACAGACTCTGAAGGAAATTGTTCGACGCGCGACGCGCATCGCTGCGGAGTGCACCGACGCGCAACGGGGATCACGCGAACAAGCTGCGCAACTCGCTCGCTTGCTGCATCGTCTGTTCGTACGCGGCATGGGCGGCACGCTCGCGAAATTCGCGACTCAGGTTGACCCAGTAGCCGAAGTAGGGGTGCAGCACCAGGTCGGCCAGCTTCGCTTCGGCGTCGATCTGGGCGCGCTTGAGCCGATCGCTGTCCAGGTAACGCTCGGCGCCCTGAGGTCGCGGCTTGTCGGGGTGCACCGCCACGTCGACGGCCAAGACGCGCTGCGCGCGCAGTTCACGCGCCACTCTCACCGGCAGCGGGCTGGACAGGTCGGCGTCGATGAAGTCGCGTCCGCGAATTCGCACCGGAGCGAACCACCCTGGAATCGCGCACGACGCCTGGACCGCCGGGCCGAGCTCGCCTTGGTTGAACGTCGCGGGCGCGTGGCGCTCCATGTCGGTCGCCACCACCGCGAGCGGGATTCGCAACTGGACGAAACGGCGCACGCCCAGAGTGAGGTGCACGAGATCGCTGATGCCGCTGCCGTCGAGTTGAACTCCCCGGCTCGGCGACCACCGGGCGAGGCGATAGAAGTCGAAGTCGAAGGCGAGCGCCTCGATTTGCCCGATCGGCAAGCCCGCCGCCAACGCGCTGCCGATCAGCGCGCCGATCGACGCGCCGACGATCAGGTCCGGCCGAATCCCCAATTCGTCGAGTGCGCGCAACACCCCCACATGGGCAAACCCGCGCGGGCCGCCGGCGGCGAGGACGAGGGCCAAACGCGGCGCAACGCCGATCGCAGCGAAGTGGGGCGAGTCGGGGCCCTCGACAACCGTCGCCTGCGGCGCGCATGCGGTGAGGACGCTGCTGACCGGCAGCGTGAGTCCGGCAAGAAGGGAGCGGCGGCGCATCGCCGCATCGTAACCAAGGAAGTGCCTGGGTCCGCGCGAATTCAGGCGCACTTGCACATCGCCTTTTGAGCGCCCCCAGGCCTTGCTTGCTCAGCCCGGGGGGCGCTCAGAGCGACACGCTTCCCCGCACCACGGCCACACAACCGCCGCCGACCCAGATCGTGTCGTCGCGGCGCTCGATGTAGACGCGCCCGGCGCGCCCCAGCACTGTGCCTTGCGCGGCAACGTAGCGTGGCGGCGCGATTCCGGCGCCGATGAGCCACTGCGCGAGGCTCGCGTTCAGGCTGCCCGTCACCGGGTCTTCGTTCGGCCCGGCGCCGGGGATGAAGGCGCGCACCTCGAACTGCGCGTCGTGGCCGGCAGGGCATGGCGCGACGACGCCGATTTCCAGCGGCAGCATCGCCGCGTAGTCGGGTTGCAGGGCGAGCACCTCGGCGCGCGATCCGAGCATCACGGCAACCCAACCCGGCCCGTTGTCGACCCATTGCGAATCTCGAATCGCCGCGGCTTCGATGCGCAGCGCGCGCGCGATCTGCGCCAACGTCGCTGCGTCGACGGGTCCGCTGCGGATCAAGGGCGGCGCGGCGAACGCCAGGCGTGTCGGATCGCGCCGCACCCGCACCAGGCCCACACCGCACTCCTGAATCACCTGCGCGTCGCTCCTCGGGCGCCCCCCGGCAGTCAACCACGCGTGGCAACTGCCCAGGGTGGGATGCCCGGCGAACGGCAGTTCGCGTTCGGTCGTGAAGATCCGCACCCGGTAGTCTGCCGCCGGGTTGGTGGGCGCGAGCAGGAACGTTGTTTCGCTCAGGTTCGTCCAGCGCGCGAAGTCGCGCATTTGCGCGTCGCTCAAACCTTGCGCGTCGTGCACGACGGCCAGGGCGTTGCCTTTGCAAGCGGTGTCGGTGAATACATCGAGTTGGGTGAATGTGCGTGTCGTCTTCATGTGCCCTCCGCGAGTGCCTGCGCCAGTCTTTGCACTCCCTGTTCGATCTGCGCCGGCGCAACGGTGACAAAGCTCAACCTGAGCGTGTTCGCTCGCGCGCCCGACGCATAAAACGCGAGTCCGGGAACGAAGGCGACGCCGCGCCGGACCGCCTTCGGCAGGAGCGCCGCGGCGTCTGTGCCGTCGGGCAGTTCGACCCAGAAAAACATGCCGCCGCTCGGCGCATTCCAGCGGCAGCCGGGAGGCATGTGGCGTTCCAGCGCGACGCGCATGGCGTCGCGCTGCGCCTTGTAGCGGGCGCGAATCGTCGGCACATGATCGTTCAGGAAGCCGTCGCGGATCACCTCGTACACGACACGCTGGTTGAAGCCCGGCGTGTGCAGGTCGGCAGCTTGTTTCGCTTGCAACAGCTTCGGGTACACGGCCTTGGGCGCGATCACGTAACCGAGGCGCAAACCCGGTGCGAGCACCTTGGAAAATGAACCGAGGTAGATCGTGCCCTCGGCCCAGCGCGACGCGAGCGGCGCCGGCGGCGGTGCGTCGAACCACAGGTCGCCGTACGGGTTGTCTTCGACGATGGGCAGCGCCACGGCCTGCGCCGCTTCGACGAGCGCATCGCGGCGTGGCGCGCTGATGCAGCGCCCGCTCGGATTCTGATAGTTCGGCAGCATGTACAGAAAACGCGCGCCGTGCAATTGCGCCAGCTCGTGCGGCAGGGGGCCGTCGGTGTCGCAGGCGACGCTGACGATCTCCGGCTCGTAAGGCGTGAACGCTTGCAGCGCGCCGAGGTAGGTCGGCGATTCGACGGCCACCGTGCTGCCGGCGTCGATCAACACCTTGCCTGCCAGGTCCAGGCCCTGCTGCGATCCGGTCGTGATGAGCACCTGCGCAGCGTCGGCGACCAAGCCTTGCGACGCGAGCTCGGCGGCAACCCATTCGCGCAACGGACCAAAGCCTTCGCTCGCGGCGTATTGCAAGGCAGCGTGCGGCTGGTCGCGCAGCACGCGCTGCGTCGCCTCGCGCATCGCCTCGACCGGAAACGAATCCGGCGAAGGCAGGCCGCCGGCGAGCGAAATCACACCCGGCTGCTCGGTGAGCTTGAGAATTTCGCGAATCACGGAAGGGTTCATGCGCTGCGCCCGACGCGCCATCTGAAAGGTCACGGCTTGCTCCTTGGTTGTGCTTCAACGGGCATCTGCTTGCCCAAGAACACCGTGCCGATCACCGCCAGCGAGAACGCCACGGTATCGAGTTCGAGCACCTCGCCCAGCACCGGCACGGCGAACAGCAGCGCCAGAAAGGGCTGCACGAGTTGCACCTGGCTCACGCGCACCGTCCCACCGAGCGCGAGCCCGCGGTACCAGGCGAAGAAGCCGATCCACATCGAAAACAGCGAGACGTAGCCGAGGCCCAGCCACGCCGAGGCGCGCACGCTGTGTTCAGGCCAGCTCGCGAGCGTCACCGGCAAGGTGAGCGGCAGGCTGAGCGCGAGCACCCAGCTGATCACGCGCTCGGCGCTCATTTGTCCCGCCAGGCGCGCGCCGGCCACATAGCCGATCGAGGCGCAGGCCACCGCGGCAAGCAGCAGGCCGTCGGCCCCGCTCAAGCGGCCGGCACCCTTGTGCGCCGCAAAGCCGAGGACCAGAACACAACCAGCGACGGCGCAGGCCCAAAATCCGAACGACGGGCGCTGGCGAAAATAGAGCGCCGCAGCGACCGCCGTGCCCAGGGGCAATACGCCGGTCACGACCGCCGCGTGCATCGCGTCCACATCGCGCAGCGCCAGGCTGAGGAAAAGCGGAAAGCCGACCACCGTCCCCGCAGCGCACAGCGCCAGCGCGGCGGCCTGATCGGCGCGTGGCCGCTCGGCGCGCAGCGACCACAACACAACCAGGCTCAGCACGCCGGCCAGCGCCGCGCGCCCCGCGGTCACAAACAACGGTGGCAGTTGCGGATCCGCGCTCGCGCCCACCGCCAGGCGCGTCATCGGCAGGGTCATGGCAAAAATGACGACGCCGAGCAAGCCCAACCACAGCCCGCGGGTGGGATGGAGCAAGGGCGAAGGTGAAGGTGCTGCCATGGCCTTCAGTCTAGACCTGTAACCAGCACAGAACCAGTACACTTTGCGGCCATTTCAATCCATCTGTACGGTCAACCGGACCGACACACCAGGCGCCCGCAACCGTCCCGATGAACAACCCACCAAGCCCGAGCGCAGCGCTCTCGCGCGGCGCCGATACGAGTTTGACAGAGCAGCTCGCGCTGCGCTTTTCCGAGCGCATCCGGAACCACTTGCTGGCGCCGGGCGCGCGCCTGCCTTCGGTGCGCGAATGCGCTCGCCGGCACAGCGTCAGCCCGTCGACGGTGGTCGCGGCGTACGACCAACTTCAGGCGCTCGGCATGGTCGAGGCGCGACGCCAACGCGGGTTTTTCGTGCGCGGGCCCCTGCATGAAACAGCCGGCGCCGGATCTCAAACCTTGGCGCTCGCGCCGCGCCCGCCGCTGCCGATCAGCGCAACCACGCTGATCCGCGGCATGTTCCAGCCCCCCTCCGGCCAGGCCATGCCGGGCTTGGGGACCTTGCCGATCGACTGGCTCGACCTGCCGCTGCTCACCAGCGCGCTGCGCAAAGTGATCCGAAGCACTTCGCTGCGCGCGAGTTCGCTCGAATACGGCGAACCGGCTGGCGATTCTCGTTTGCGCCGTGCGCTCGCGACGCGCCTCGCCGATCACGGCGTGAGCGCGAGCCCAGCCCAGATCGTGACGACGATCGGTGCCACGCATGGGCTGGACGTCGTGACGCGAACCCTGCTCAAGCCGGGCGACAGCGTGCTCGTCGACGAGCCGGGCTGGTCGGTCGAATACGCGCGCCTGGCGGCGCTCGGGATGCGCGTCTTGCCGGTACCGCGCGGGGACGACGGCCCCGACCTGGCGCTCATGCAGCGCCTCATCGACGCCCAGCAACCCGCGCAGCGGCCGCGCCTCTACGTCACGGTGTCGGTGTTGCACAACCCGACCGGCGCCTCGCTGACGCTGCAAGTGGCGCACCGCGTCTTGCAGCTCGCGCAGAAGAACAATCTGCACATCGTCGAGGACGACAGCTACGCCTACCTCGCCGCGCCGCACTTGCCGCGCCTGGCCGCGCTGGACGCGCTGGAGCGCACGATTTACGTCGGCGGCTTCTCGAAGATCCTCACGCCGGGTTGGCGCGTCGGCTTCATCGCGGCGCCGCCGGATCTGGTCGATCGCTTCATCGACACGAAGCTGCTTTGCACGCTCACGACACCGGCGCTCACCGAGTCGGCGCTCGCCATCTGCCTCGAGCAGGGCATGCTGCGGCGCCACGCCGAACGCATCAACGCCAAGCTCGACGCGGCGCGCGCGCGCACCGTCAAGCTCGCGCAGGCGCATGGCTGCCGCTTCGTCGCGCCGCCGCGCGGCCTGTTCGGTTGGATCGACACCGGTGTCGACACGGAACGCCTGGCACACGCGATGCTCGACTCGGGTTGGTTGCTCGCCCCTGGAGCCCTCTTTCACGCCACGCAGCGTGCGACAACGCTGATGCGAATCAACTTCGCGAGCACCCAGGACTTGCGCTTCTGGCGCGACTTCGGCCGAACCCGTAACAATATGTAGGCCCGGCTTGGCCCGCGCCACGGGCGAGTCAAAATCACGCTGTCATGCTCTCCCAACCCTTTGAGTCGACGCTCCCTTACTCCGGCTCCGCGCGCGCGCGCAGCGCGCGGAACCGGATCGATTCAATCGCGCCGCAGGTCGACTTCGTCGACACCGACGCCGACCCGTCGACATTGAGCCCGTCGCTGCGCGAGGACTTGCGCCGCTTCGAAGACAGCGAGAAGGGCGCAGACCTGCTCGGCGTTCTCGCCGCGTGTTTGCGCCACGGCAAGCGCGTCACGATTCACCTTCAATGCGGTCGCCACGCGCTGCCGCTCAGCGTCTTCCCGCAAGAGCAATTCATCCACTGCTCGATCGGCATGGTGGACCTGATGGCCAAGCACATCGCCGACTTGCGCGTGCTGCACGTCGAGGCGGCGTGGATCGCGCCTCCCGGCGCGACCGAGGTGATGCTGATCGGCAGGAACCCGATGCTGCACCCGCTGGGGCCGTTTTCCTGGGAGCTCGCGATGCGCGGCGCGCGGCGCGAACTGCTGCCCGAAATCGGCGGCGCCGCGGCCTACCGCGTTGCACCCGGAACCGACCTGGCGCGCCTGCCGGTGCGCGGCGCGCTGCTCGCGAGCCTGACCCGGCTGCGCCACCAGGCCGCGAATCTGCGCGAGCTCTCCGATTGGCCCGGCCTGGACAGCGGCCGCGCCAAGCGAGTCCTGAACGCGCTGTACTTGCAGGCCGGCTTGATCGTGAGCCGGGCGCATCCGGAAGCGAACAGCGACAGCTGGTTCGGCGCGCTCGGGCGCTGAGGCCGGCCGCGCGCGCAACGGCGACTCGGCCTCAGCGTCGCTGATCGAGCGCTTCCCAACGCTCCAGCGCCAACGTCAGTTCTGCGTCGATCTGCGCATAGCGCGCCTGCGCCGCGACGGCACGGTCGGTATGGCTGCGGTAGATCTCCGGATCGGCAAGCAGCTGACCCAGGTCTCGTTGTTCGCCTTCGAGGCGCTCGATGCGCAGCGGCAGCTCTTCGAGTTCGCGCTGCTCCTTGAAACTGAGCTTGCGCGGTTTCGCCGCAGGTACAACGGGCGCGCCGGCGGCTGAGCGCGCCAGCGTGGCGGCCGCGGCAGGAGCTTTGGCCGCACGCGCCTCGCTCTCGCGCAGCGCCAGGCCCCGCGCGCGCTGCTGCTCCCAGTCGCGGTAGCCGCCTTCGTATTCGCGCCACAACCCCGGGGCTTCGTCGCCGCACCAGGCGATCGTGCTCGTCACGACGTTGTCCAGAAAGCGCCGGTCGTGACTCACCAGGAACACGGTGCCGGCGTAGGTTTGCAGCAACTCTTCGAGCAATTCGAGCGTGTCGATGTCCAGATCGTTCGTCGGCTCGTCGAGCACGAGCACGTTCGCCGGCAACGCGAACAGGCGCGCCAGCAGGACGCGATTGCGCTCGCCGCCGCTCAGGGTTCGCACCGGTGAATTGGCGCGCTCGGGAGAGAACAGGAAGTCGCTCAAGTAGCTCATCACGTGACGCCGGCCGCCGTTGATCTCGACCCACTCGCTGCCGGGGCTGATCGTATCGGCCAGCGTGGAATTCAGGTCGAGTGCGCTGCGCAGCTGATCGAAGTACGCCACCTCCAGCCGTGTCCCGAGGCGAACGCTGCCCGACAGCGGCCGCAACTCGCCCAGGATCAGCTTCAGCAGCGTCGTCTTGCCGCAGCCGTTGGGGCCGATGAGGCCGACCTTGTCGCCGCGCAGAATCGTCGCGCTGAACTGGTTCACGAGCGGTTTCGCGTCGAAGCCCATGCTCACGCCACGCAATTCGGCGACAATTTTTCCGCTTGGCACGCCCGAATCGACCTCGAGGCGCACTTGCCCGAGCGACTCGCGCCGCGCCACGCGCTGGGCGCGCAAGGCCTGCAAGCGCTGCACGCGGCCGACACTGCGCGTGCGCCGCGCTTCGACGCCCTTGCGCACCCAGACCTCTTCCTGGGCGAGCAACTTGTCGGCGCGCGCGCTGGCAAGCAACTCCGAAGCGAGCTGATCTTCCTTGATCCGTTCGTAGGCGCTGAAGTTGCCCGGGTAGCTGCGCAGCGTGCCGCGGTCGAGCTCGACGATTCGCGTGACGACGTTGTCCAGGAAGTCGCGGTCGTGGCTGACGAGCATGACGGCGCCGCGAAAGTCGCGCAACAGCGCCTCGAGCCAGGTGATCGAGTCCAGATCCAGGTGGTTCGTCGGCTCGTCGAGCAAGAGCACGTCCGGAACCGCCACCAGCGCCTGTGCGAGAGCGACGCGTTTTTTCATGCCGCCGCTGAGTTCGCCGACGTTGCGCGCGCCGTCGAGCTGCAAGTGCGTCAGCGTCGTCTCGACGCGTTGCTCCCAATTCCACGCGTCGAGCGCCTCGATGCGTGTGTGCAAGGCATCGAACGTCGCGTCGTGCGATTGCGCGTGCACGGCGGTCTCCAGCGCCGCGTGGGATTCGTAGGCCTCGCGCACCGCGCGCGCTTCGGCGACGCCTTCGCTGACGGCGTCGAAGACGGTCGCGTCGCTGTGAAAAACCGGTTCCTGCGCGACGTAGCGAATTCGCAGGCCTTGCGTGAGCTGCAACAGGCCATCGTCGAGCTTGTCCAGCCCGGCAACGATTTTCAGGAGCGACGACTTGCCCGCGCCGTTGCGCCCGATGAGGCCGAGGCGCTCACCTGTTTCGAGCGAAAAGGCGGCGTTGTCAAGCAGCGCGACATGGCCGAAGGCCAGGCGCGCGTTGGAAAGGGAGAGGATAGCCATGGGCCAATTGTCTCGTGCCGCGTGCGCGGCGCCAACGCAGGCCCTTCGGCCACCAGCGCGGCGCTCCAAGACCGCTGGCGCCGCAGCGTTGCGGGAACGGCAGTGCGGCCTTCAATTCATGGGTGGAATCGGAGCGGCTTCAAGCCGCGGCGCGCTCCAACGCTTCGACGAACATCGTCGCGACGTCGAACCCCGACTGCTGGGCGATCTCCTGAAACCCGGTCGGGCTCGTGACGTTGATTTCGGTGACGCAGTCGCCGATCACGTCCAGGCCCACGAGCAACAGGCCACGCGCCGCGAGTACCGGCCCGAGTTGCTCGGCGATTTCGCGGTCGCGCGCCGACAAGGGTTGCGCGACGCCCTTGCCGCCCACCGCAAGGTTGCCGCGAATTTCGCTGCCCTGCGGAATTCGCGCCAGCGCAGACGGCACCGGCACGCCGCCGATGAGCAAGATGCGCTTGTCGCCTTTCACGATGTCCGTCAAGTAGCGTTGCACCATCACGGTCTGCGCGCCGCCCCGGTTCAGCGTCTCGACGATGCTGCCCAGGTTCAGGCCGTCCGGGCCGACGCGGAAAATTCCCATGCCGCCCATGCCGTCGAGCGGTTTCAGAATGATGTCGCGGTGCTCGGCGTGGAAACGCTTGATTCTCTCTTCGCTGCGAGTCACGAGCGTCGGCGCGATGACATCCGGGAACTCCAGGATCGCGAGTTTTTCGGGGTGATCGCGCAGCGCACGCGGGCTGTTGAAAATCTTCGCGCCCTCGCGCTCGGCCTGTTGCAACAGGTGCGTCGCGTAGAAGTATTCGCTGTCAAAAGGCGGGTCCTTGCGCATCACCACCGCGCCCATCTCGGCCAGGTCATGCACCACGTGGCTTTGCAGCGCGAACCACGCCGTCGCATCGCCGGTCAGCGAGATTTCGCGCAAAGGCGCACTGACCCGGCCGCCGCGCTGCCACGACAAGTCACTCGGCTCGCAGGCGAACAGCTCGTGGCCGCGCGCTGCGGCGGCGCGCATCATCGCGAAAGTGGAGTCCTTGAAGGTCTTGAAGCCCTCGAGCGGGTCGGCGACGAACAGCAGCTTCATTGGGTTTCACGCGTTGGCGAGCGGGGCCGCCACTGTTGCACAAAAAGCGCGAGGGCGCCGGCCGCCACGCCCCAGAACGCGGCGCCGATGCCGAACAACTGCAAGCCGCTGAGCGTGACGAGAAACGTGATCAGCGCCGCTTCGCGGTGCGCCTCGTCTTTCACCGCGAGTGCCAAGCCGCCGCCGATGCTGCCGAGCAGGGCCAGGCCCGCGACGGCGAGGATCAGCTCGCGTGGGAACGTCGTCAGGATGCCGGCCACGGCGGCGCCGAAGAGTCCGACGCCGCAATAAATCGCACCGCAGACGGCCGCTGCAACGTAACGGCGCTGCGGGTCGGCGTGCGCTTCGCGGCCCATGCAAATCGCTGCCGTGATCGCGGCGAGGTTGAGCGCGAAGGCACCGAAGGGTGCCAAGATCAAGGTCGCCAGGCCCGTCAGCGTGAGCAGCTTCGAGATCGGCAGCGCGTAGCCGGCGGCGCGGATCGCGGCGACACCCGGCAAGTTCTGCGACGCCATCGTCACGACGAACAGCGGCAGGGCCAGGTTCAGCGTCGCGCGCCAGGTGAACTCCGGCATCGTGAACACCGGCAGCGTCAGGGACCACGACACCGGATGAGATTCGAGGCGACCCTCGATCAGCGCAAACACGACGCCCACGCCCAAGACCAGCGGAACGGCGTAGCGCGGCCAGCGGCGTCGGCCGACGAGGTAGGCGAGCAGCATCACGAGAACAAGCGGCAGCGCCGATTGCGCGGCGAGAAAAGCGTCCATGCCGAAGCGCGCCAGCACGCCGGCGAGCAAGGCACTGGCGAGCGACAGTGGAATCCGGTCCATGATCGCTTCGAACCAGCCCGTGATGCCCGCGAGCGTGATGAGTGCGGCGCAGACCATGAACGCGCCCACCGCTTCAGCCATGCCGAATCCGCCACCCGCGCCGGCCACGGCGAGCACGGCAGCGCCGGGCGTGCTCCAGGCCACCATGACGGGCCGGCGCAACCACAGCGAGGGCACGAGCGACCCCAGGCCCATGCCCAAGCCGAGCGCCCACATCCACGAACCGACCTGCTCCGGCGTCGCGCCGAAGGCGTTCGCAGCCTGGAACACGATCGCGACCGAACTCGTGAAGCCCACGAGAACGGCGACGAAACCGGCGCTCGCCGCAGAAGCGGAAAAGTCACGCCACAAGGTTTTCATGAACCAAGCATAGCCGGCACGCGTGGTGCGTCCGCCGCCGCTTCAGTTCGCCCACAGCGCGCCGATAAGGCCAACAACCCTGACTCTGCGCCCCGCCTCGATGTGCCGCTTTATCGCCTACCTCGGAACGCCGATCTTTCTCGAAGAGCTGGTGTGCATGCCGCGCCACTCGCTGCTGCACCAGGCGTTGCGCGCCGAAGAGTCCAAGACCGCGACTCAGGGTGACGGATTCGGCCTGGGTTGGTACGGCGAAAAAGCCGAGCCCGCGGTGTACCGCGAAATCATGCCGGCCTGGTCCGACGAGAACCTGCTGAGCCTGTGCACCAGCGTGCGCTCGGGCAACTTCTTCGCCCATGTGCGCGCCGCGACGGGGACCGCGATCGCGCGCCAGAACTGCCATCCGTTTCGCTTTGGGCCCTATCTGTTCATGCACAACGGCCAGATCGGCGGTTACGCGCAAGTGCGGCGGGTGCTGGAAGGCTTGTTGCCCGACTCGCTCTACGCCGAGCGCCGCGGCGCCACCGACTCGGAACTGCTGTTCTTGCTCGCCCTGGATCGAATGCAACGCGGCGAGGACCCCGGCGCGGCGATGGTTTGCGTCTTCAACGACACCGTGCAGCGCATGCAGCAGGCGCGAATTCGCGAGCCCTTGCGCCTCTGCGCGGCCTTGTCCGACGGACAGAATCTGATCGCGTTTCGGCTCGCCAGCGACGACCATCCGCCGACGCTGTACCTGCGCCGAAGCAGCAGCGGCAGCGTCGTCGCCTCCGAGCCGCTCGACGAAAGCGACGACGGTTGGCAGGCCCTGCCCAGCGGCGCGCTGGTGCGAATCAGCAAGACGGGGTATCGCGTCGAGCAGGTCGGCGCGGCGGCGGTCGAGTTCGCCTAAATCGGGTCCAGACCAAGCCTAGATCTCGACCTTCGAACCCAGCTCGACGACCCGGTTCGTCGGCAGGTTCAGGAAGTCGGCCGCCGCGGCGGCGTTACGGTGCATGCTCGCGAACAACTTCTCGCGCCACACCGCCATGCCTGCGCCGAAGGTCGGGATCACAATGTCGCGCGACAGAAAGTACGACGTGTCCATCTCTTCGATGACGCAGCCATGCTCGCGCAGCAGTGACAGCGCTTCGGGCACGTCGGGTTCGTTCTTGAAACCGAAATTGAGCGTCACCTGCCAGCAGTTGTGGCCGAGGGCCTCGATCCGGCTGCGCTTGTCGAAACCGATCCACGGCAACTCATGGTGCACGACGGTGACGAACAGATTCGTTTCGTGCAGCACCTTGTTGTGCTTCAGGTTGTGCAGCAAGGCGTTGGGCGTCAGTCCCTGTTCGCTGACGAGGAACACCGCCGTGCCGGGAACGCGCAGCGGCGGACTCGCGAACACCGATTCGAGGAACGAGGGCAGGTCGATCGCTTCGTCGCGCATGCGGTGCGCGACCAGGTTGCGCCCTTGTTTCCAGGTCATCATCACCATGAACATGATGCCGCCGATGACGAGCGGGAACCAGCCGCCGTCCAGGACCTTGATGATGTTGGCGCTGAAGTAGACGACATCGACAACGAAGAAGAAACCGGTCGCCGCGAAACACAACCCCCAGGGGTATTTCCAGCCGTAGCGGATGACGAAGAAAGTCATGATCGTCGTGATGAGCATGTCGATCGTGACGGTGATGCCGTAGGCCGCGGCGAGGCGGCCGCTGGAACCGAACGTGAGCACCGCGAGAACGATGCAGACGTACAGGCTCCAGTTGACGAACGGAACGTAGATCTGCCCGGTCTCGCGCACCGAGGTGTGCAGGATCCGCAGGCGCGGCAGGTAGCCGAGCTGGATCGCCTGCTTGGTCACCGAGAACGCTGCCGAAATCAACGCTTGCGACGCGATCACGGCCGCGCACGTGGCCAGACCGATGAGCGGGTACAGGGCCCAGTCGGGTGCCATTTTGTAGAACGGATTGATGGCGTTTTCCGGGTGCTCGAGCAGCATCGCACCCTGGCCGAAATAGTTCAGCACCAGCGCCGGCATGACGAGGGCAAACCACGCGGTGCGAATCGGCTTCTTGCCGAAATGGCCCATGTCGGCGTACAGCGCTTCGGCGCCGGTGACGCACAGCACGACAAAACCAAGCGCCACAAAGGCAACCCCGGGCTGCTCGAGCATGAAGCGCAGGGCGTGGTGCGGGCTGAGCGCCCACATCACGCTCGGGTTGTTCGCTATGTGCACGACGCCCATCACCGCGATGACGACGAACCACAGCACCGTGACGGGACCGAAGAACCTGCCGATTCCCCCCGTGCCGTGGCGCTGCACGACGAACAGCAGCGTCAGAACGAACAGCGACACCGGAACGATGTAAGCGTGCAGTCCTGGCGCAGCGACTTCGAGCCCTTCGATCGCGCCGAGAACGGACACGGCCGGCGTGATGACGCCATCACCGAAGAAGATCGCGGTGCCGAAGATTCCCAGCATGAGCAAGGTGCGGCGCAGCGCGGGCCGCTCTTTCACCGCCTGCGAGGCGAGCGCCAGCATCGCGATCAGGCCCCCCTCGCCGTGGTTGTCGGCGCGCAGGATGAGCGCAACGTACTTGACCGAGACGATCACGGTCAACGTCCAGAAGATCAGCGACAACACGCCGTAGACGTTGTTCGGTGTCAGCGCGACGTGATTCGGGCCGAAGACCTCCTTCAGAGCGTAGAGCGGGCTGGTGCCGATGTCGCCGTAGACGACACCGACGGCGCCCAGCGTCAAGGCGGCAAGGTTGGACGAAGGGGCTTGGGGCTTCAAAGGCGATTCGGCTGCGTGCGCAGGCCGGGCGGGCTCGGCGCAAGCGCGCCATTGTGCGTCATGCCCGGCGCGGGATGGGCCAGCGTCGGGCGGCTGCGGCTATTCGTAGACCTCGGCGTTCGGGTCGGTGGCTTCGAGCTCGTAGCTTGCCGCGACCATTGCCAGGCGTGCGATCACGCCGTACATGTAGAAGCGGTTCGGTGCGCTGATTCCCGGTTTCACACCCGGCCTGGGCATCAGGTTCGATTCCGCGAAGGCGAGCGGCACGAAGCTCGCCCCCGGTGCGTTCAGGTTCTCGTCGACGCCGCGCTCGGCGTTGACGCGATAAAAACCGCCGACCACATAGCGGTCGATCATGTAGACGACGGGCTCGGCCACCGCGTCGTTGACGCGCTCGTAGGTCGGAACGCCTTCCTGCAGGATGACTTCGCTCACCTCCCGGCCGTCTTTGATGACGCTCATCTTGTTGCGCGTGCGACTGTTCAGATTTTCCAGCTCCCGCGCGTCGCGCACCGTCATGATGCCCATGCCGTAGGTGCCGGCGTCGGCCTTGACGATGACGAAGGGCTTTTCCTGGATGCCGTACTCCTTGTACTTGCGCCGGATCTTCGTCAGCAGCGCGTCGGCGTTGCTCGTCAGGCATTGCGCGCCGCTGCCGTCGCTGAAATTGACTTCGCCGCAGCGCGCGAACATCGGGTTGATGAGCCAGGGGTCCATGCCGAGCAGCTTCGCGAACTTCTTCGAAATTTCCTCGTACGCGGCAAAGTGGTTCGTCTTGCGCCGCACCGCCCAGCCGGCGTGCAGCGGCGGCAGCAGGTACTGCTCGTGCAGATTGCTGAGCACGCGCGGCAGGCCTGCCGACAAGTCGTTGTTGAGCAGAATCGTGCACGGGTCGAACCCCTTCAGGCCCAAGCGCCCGCGCGATCGAACCAGCGGCTCGAGCGTGAGCGAGGTTCCGTCGGGGAGCGTGACCTCGGTCGGCCGGGTGATCGCCTCGTCGAGCGTTCCCAGGCGCACGTTCAGCCCGGCCTGGTGAAAGATCTGCATCAGGCGCGCAACGTTGGCGAGATAAAACGTGTTGCGCGAATGCTTTTCGGGAATCAGCAGCAGGTTCTTCGCTTCGGGGCAAATCTTCTCGATCGCCGCCATCGCCGCCTGAACCGCGAGCGGCAGCATCTCGGTCGTCAAATTGTTGAAGCCGCCCGGAAACAGGTTCGTGTCCACCGGCGCCAGCTTGAAGCCTGCGTTGCGCACATCCACCGAGGTGTAGAACGGCGGCGTGTGCTCCATCCATTCGAGGCGAAACCAGCGCTCGATGGCGGGCAGCGATTCCAGAATGCGCTGCTCGAGCTCGTTGATCGGGCCGGTCAGCGCGGTGATGAGGTGCGGAACCATGGTGGCTGGCCCGTGCGGGCAAGGCGGAGATTCTAGGCATCTGGGGCCGCCGTCGGGTTGAACAAGATCGAGGCCGCCGCAGAACGCCGTGTGCAGACGTGAAAAGGGCCACCCAAAGACTGCGGGTGGCCCTCGAATCCGGGTCGGCTTGCGCCGCCCCGATCGTTCATTTCAAGATTCGCGAGCGGCCTCAGTTGTGGTACGCCGTTTCGCCGTGCGACGAAATGTCCAGGCCTTCGCGCTCCTCGTCTTCGGCGACACGCAGGCCGACCACCATGTCGACAATCTTGTACGCCACGATCGAGACGACGCCCGACCAGACGACCGTCAGCAACACCGCTTTCAGTTGAATCCATACCTGGGCGCCCATCTCGCTGTTGCCCATGGTGGCCGTCACCCAGTCGGTGACGATCCCAGGGCCGCCCAGCGCTTGATTGTTGAACACGCCGGTGAGCAACGCACCGACGATGCCGCCGACGCCGTGCACGCCGAACACGTCGAGCGAATCATCCGCGCGCAGCATCTTCTTCAAAGCGTTCACGCCCCACAGACAAGCGAAGCCAGCACAGAAGCCGATGACGATGGCGCCCATCAGGCCGACGTTGCCACAGGCCGGCGTGATCGCCACGAGCCCCGCGACCGCGCCCGACGCTGCACCGAGCATTGACGCCTTGCCCTTGGTCAGGGCCTCACCGATGCACCACGCCAACACCGCCGCAGCGGTGGCGGAGAAGGTGTTCATGAAGGCCAGCACCGCCGAATTGCCGGCCTCGAGCGCCGAACCGGCGTTGAAACCAAACCAACCGACCCACAGCAGCGCGGCGCCGACCATGGTCAGCGTCAGTGAATGCGGCGTGAAAGCCTCCTTGCCATAACCCACCCGCTTGCCGACCATGTAGGCACCCACCAGACCCGCCATGGCGGCGTTGATGTGCACGACCGTGCCGCCGGCGAAGTCGAGCGCGCCCATCTGCCACAGATAGCCTGCCTTGGCGTTCAACCCATCGACAACTTCCTTGCCGGTGTAGGCGTCAGGCCCCATCCAGAACCAGACCATGTGCGCGATCGGCGCATAGCTGAACGTGAACCACAGGGCCATGAACAGGAGCACGGCGGAGAACTTCATGCGTTCGGCGAACGCGCCGACGATCAGGCAGCATGTGATTGCCGCGAACGTCGCCTGGAACGCCATGAACAGGAGTTCCGGGATCACCACGCCCTTGCTGAATGTCGCGGCCATCGAGAACTCAAACTTCTCCGGGATGAACATGCCTTTCATGAAGACTCGGTCGAAGCCCCCGAAGAACGCATTGCCTTCGGTGAACGCCAGGCTGTACCCGTACAGACACCACAGCACGACGATCATCGAAAACGTGACGAACACCTGCATCAGCACCGACAGCATGTTCTTGCTGCGCACCAGGCCGCCGTAGAACAGCGCCAGGCCCGGGATCGACATCATGATGACGAACGCGGTGGCGACGATCATCCAGGCGACGTCGCCCTTGTTAGCGACCGGCGCTGGCGCAGCAGACGCCGCAGTGGCAGGCGCCGCAGCGGCTTGAATCGCAGTGGCCGCAGGCGCCGAAGCCGGAGCATCGGCGGCGAATGTCGGTGCGAGCAGGCCGAACCCGGCCAAGCCCAACACCAGAAGCGCAACGAGTTTTTTCATGGCTGTCTCACCGATCCTTGTTTTAGAGTGCGTCCTTGCCGGTCTCGCCGGTGCGGATGCGAACGACTTGCTCGAGCGTCGAGACGAAGATCTTTCCGTCACCAATTTTCCCGGTGCGCGCGGCGGTTTCGATCGCTTCGATGACACGATCGACGAGCGCATCGTCGATCGCGGCTTCGATCTTCACCTTGGGCAGAAAGTCGACCACGTACTCGGCGCCGCGGTACAGCTCGGTATGGCCCTTCTGGCGCCCGAAGCCCTTCACTTCGGTTACGGTCACGCCTTGCACGCCGATGTTGCTCAGCGCCTCACGAACTTCGTCGAGCTTGAAGGGCTTGACGATTGCGGTCACCATCTTCATGGTCATCTCCTGGGTTGGTGGATCAAAAGACCTTCTTCGCAGCGACGACGAGCCCGACCTTGCCGAGGTCCTTGCCGGACGGCGATGCATACGCGGGTACGCCGCCGATCTTCTTCACGTCGGCGCCGATGACTGCGGCGCTGAAAGTGAAGCCGACCCAATCTTTTGCCGCGGTCAGCGCGTAGTCGGTGTACGAGAAGTCGCTGAAACCGGCAACGCGCTGGTAGCCGGCATGCGGGGTCAACGTCACACCACCACCCACGTCAAAGTTCGCCGTGAGATCCACATAGCCGCTGCCCTTGCTGTCTTTGGTCGCAGTGGCAGTGCCGAACAACGACGTCAAGCTGTGCGAATACTTCAGCGTCGCCGGGCCGTAGGTCAGCGCCCCATACAACTCCGTCGTGTTGGCGTTCTCGGTACTCAGATTTTTGTACTTGTTCCCCGGGTAGACGTACTGCAAAATCCCGACGTCATAACCGAAGCCCTTGCTGATTTCGCCCTTGTAGCCGCCGTACAGGTCGAGTTCGACGTTGGCGTTCCCGGTGTTGACGCTGCCGATCGTGCCCGCGTCCTTGATCCACTTGATCGTCGAAGCCCAGGCCCCGATGTAAAAGCCCGCCGGCAGCGTGTAGTCGACTCCGCCTTGCAGCGCCGGCTTCAGCCGTGATTGCGAAACCCCGCGATATCGGTAGTCGCTCGTCACGCTGGCGTTGAACGACAGCGGGCTGTCTTGGGCTTGCGAAATCGCTGGCAACGCGCCTGCCACCAGAACGGCGGCGAGCGCCAGAAGGGACTTTTTCTTCACTCTTGTCTCCAGAGAGGTTGATCAGGCTTTGCATTGAGCAGCTTCCGTGCCATCGTTCGGATGCAAACCGGTGCTCCGTCGCGGCGCATTGCGCGAGGTTTCGAAGCCCGCCGTTGCACCAGAATGGTTCCCAGTGGGTCTCTGCCCGATCTTGGTGCGACTGTCAGCCGCCTCCGGGCCGTCTGCTGCCACGGGCACAATCGACGGCGCTCCCGAGCCCTTGCCATGTCACTCGCCGTCGTCCACAGCCGGTCCCTCGACGCCCTGCAAGCGCCGCAAGTCAAGGTCGAAGTGGATTTGGCAAACGGCCTGCCCAGCTTCACGCTCGTTGGCCTGGCCGACACCGAAGTCAAGGAGTCACGCGAACGCGTGCGCGCAGCGCTGCAGAACAGCGGCCTTGCGTTTCCCCACAACAAGCGCATCACGGTGAACCTGGCGCCGGCCGAGTTGCCGAAGGAATCGGGCCGATTCGATCTGCCGATCGCGCTGGGCATCCTCGCGGCAAGTGGGCAGATCGATGGCGCGCGCCTGGAAGGATTCGAATTCGCCGGCGAGTTGTCGCTTTCGGGCGAGCTGCGCCCCGTGCGCGGCGCCTTGGCACTGGCTTTGGGCCTGCGCAAGCTGAAGAGCGCGCGCGCCCTGGTACTGCCACTTGCAAGTGCGGCCGACGCGGCTTTGGTCGACGGGGTTGCGGTGCATGGCGCGGGCCACTTGCTCGACGTCGTGGGCTGGCTCGTCGCAAACCCTGCGCAGTCGCCTGGCTTGGTCGCCAAGACGCAGCTTCCCCAAGACGTTCAATCGCCGCGCTACCCCGACCTGCGCGACGTGAAAGGCCAGTCCGGCGCGAAGCGGGCGCTCGAGATTGCCGCGGTGGGTGGGCACAGTGTCTTGCTCATCGGCCCCCCGGGGACCGGCAAGTCGATGCTCGCCCAGCGCTTTGCGGGTCTGCTCCCGCCGCTCACGACGGACGAAGCGCTTGAGTCAGCCGCCGTCCTCAGCCTGACCGGCGAGTTCAGCGCTCAGCGTTGGGCCCAGCGCGTTTTTCGTGCGCCGCATCACAGCTCTTCGTCGGTGGCCTTGGTGGGAGGCGGCTCGCCGCCGCGGCCCGGCGAAGTGTCATTGGCGCACCATGGCGTGCTGTTCCTCGACGAACTCCCCGAGTTCGCGCGCAGCGCACTCGAAGCGTTGCGCGAGCCCTTGGAGACCGGGCACATTCTGATTTCACGCGCCGCACGCCAGGCCGAATTCCCGGCCCGATTTCAGCTCATCGCGGCCATGAACCCCTGCCCTTGCGGCCACCTGGGCAGTCCGTTGCACGCGTGCCGCTGTTCACCCGACGTCGTCGCGCGCTACCAGGGGCGGATCAGCGGGCCGCTGCTCGACAGGATCGACTTGCGCATCGAGGTGCCCGCAGTCCTGCCGGAAACCCTTTCCAACGCGCCTGACGGAGAGCCGAGCGCAGCGATCGCCGAGCGGGTGAGCCAGGCGCGAGGCGTCGCCCTTTCGCGCCAAGCTTGCCCGAACAGCGCGCTCGTGGGCAAGGCACTCGACGCCCACTGTGCCCTGGCCCCGGGCGCAGCGGGATTCCTGCAAAGCGCGGCCAGACGCTTGGGCTGGTCGGCACGCGGCTTTCACCGCGTCTTGCGCATTGCACGCAGCATTGCCGATCTGGCAGCGAGCGAGGCGATCACTTCGGAGCATCTCGCCGAGGCGATTCAATACCGGCGCATCCCCGTGTGACCCCAACGTGAGATCGCCCGCGGCAGCGCTCTGGGCGCGGTCCGCGGGCGATCAGGGAGATGGCCTCAGGCGGCCGATTTCAATTCGTTGCCGTGAACCTCAACGCGTGCGCCCACTTTCGGTGCGGTGCTCTGTTCGATGGTGCGCACGCTGCCGTCATCAAAGCGAATCCGCACCTGATAGACCGTTTCTCCGCGGGCACGTTTCTCGACTTCGTGCCCCGCCAAGCCACCGCCGACGGCACCGAGCACGGTCATCGCCTTACGTCCATCCCCCCGGCCGGCTTGGTTCCCGACCGCCGCGCCGAGGACGCCGCCCGCGATGGCGCCCAGGCCAGTTCCTTCGCCCTTGCGCTTGACTTCCTCAACCGCTTCGATGACACCGCAGTAGCTGCACACGGCGGCCACTCGAACCGGTTCGGGCGCGGGTTTGGCAGCTCTCGCCTCAGGCTTGGCCGGGACCGGGCGGGGCGCCTGAACCGGCGCGCTCTTCGTCTGCTTCTCGGCCGGGGCAGGTGATGTGGCAGGCACGGTCGCAGCCGCCTTCGTCGGCGCCGCGATTTCCGGCTTGGAAGATTGCAGCGGAACCATCTGCGGCTCTGGCGGCGCACGCAGCACCATGGCGGCGGCGGCGGCGAGCGAGACCAGCGCCAAGCCTCCCGCAGCGAACCACAACACGGGGGGCTTGGAAGGCGTCACTGCGCCCGGGGATGTTTCAGTGGTCATGGGAAAAGGCTCCTTGAGAAACTCGTCGATGCCGAGCTGAGCGTCGGCGACCGCGCCATTGGACGATCACTTCAGATCGCTCTGGGGACGAAGGTGGCTCCAGTCGTAACCGGCAGTGGCACGTCAGGTCACGGCCGCACGAGCTCGCTGCGGCAGCGCAGCCGGCTCGGTTCCGAGAAGAAATTGGCAGCAAGATGGTGCCGCCCAGGCCCTGCAGCGCACTGAATCAGAGCAGGCTCGCCAAGGAACGCCGCGCTGCGCCGACGTCTTGCGCGCTGCGGCGGGCCCAATCCTGTAACTGGTCGTCACCAATCTTGCCGACGTTGAAGTACTTCGCGTCCGGGTGCGCGAGATAAAAGCCGCTCACGCTCGCCGCAGGCGTCATCGCCAGGCTGCTCGTCAGGGCCATGCCGATCTCGGCGCAGTTCAGAATCCGAAACAGGTCGACCTTCACGCCATGCTCCGGGCACGCGGGGTAGCCCGGTGCGGGTCGGATGCCGCGATAGCTCTCGGCGAACAGCTGTTCAGGGCTCAGCGCTTCGGCGGGCGCGTAACCCCACAGCTCGGTGCGCACGCGCTGGTGCAGGCGCTCGGCGAACGCCTCGACGAGCCGATCGGCGAGCGCCTTGAACATGATGGCGCTGTAGTCGTCGTGATCGCCCTGGAACTGCTTTTCCTTCTTCTCGACCCCGAGGCCCGCGGTCACGGCAAACAAGCCGATGTAGTCGGTCAGCCCGGTCTCTCGCGGCGCGATGAAATCGGCGAGGCACCGGTTCGGCCGCCGAACCCCGTCGACCACCGGGCGCTCGGACTGCATGCGCAAGCCGCGCCACGTCATCAGCACGCTGCTGCGTTGCACATCCGAATAGACCTCGATGTCGTCGTCGCCGACGCTGTTCGCCGGGTACAGGCCGAGCACGCCGCTCGCAGTCAACCAGCGCCCCTCGATGAGGCGTTTGAGCATGCGCTGGGCGTCGCCGTGGACGCGGCGCGCCGATTCGCCGACGACGTCGTCGGTCAGGATCGCCGGGTAGGCGCCGGCCAGATCCCAGGTCTGGAAGAACGGCGCCCAGTCGATGCAGGCGGCGATTTGTGCCAGGTCCTGATTGCGCAGGACGCGCCGGCCGACGAACTTCGGCGTCGGGGCTTGGTACGCCGACCAGTCGATGGGCGTCTTATTGGCGCGCGCCTGCGCGAGCGTCATCAGCGGCACGACTTTCTTGTTCGCGTGCTGTTCACGCACGCGCTGCTGGTCGGCATTCAGCTCGGCGATGTACGCTGCGGCGCGTTCGTCACTCAACATGTCGCTGCACACACCGACCGAACGGCTCGCGTCGGGAACGTAGACCACCGGGCCTTCGTAGTGCGGCGATATCTTCACTGCGGTGTGGACGCGGCTCGTCGTTGCGCCGCCGATCAGCAACGGGATCTTGCGCAGGCGAAAGTAGTCGTCACGCTGCATCTCGGCGGCGACATGCTGCATTTCCTCAAGGCTCGGCGTGATCAGCCCGGACAAGCCGATGATGTCGGCGCCCTCGACTTTGGCGCGCGCCAGGATGTCCCGGCACGGCACCATCACGCCCATGTTGATCACGTCGAAGTTGTTGCACTGGAGCACGACGGTGACGATGTTCTTGCCGATGTCGTGCACGTCGCCCTTCACGGTGGCGATCACGATCTTGCCCTTCGGTCGCGCCTCGCCGCCTGCGCCGATCAGGGCGAGTTTCTCCGCTTCGATGTAAGGCAACAGGTGCGCGACGGCCTGCTTCATGACGCGCGCGCTCTTCACGACTTGCGGCAGGAACATCTTGCCTTGGCCGAACAGGTCGCCGACGATGTTCATTCCCTGCATCAGCGGGCCCTCGATGACGTGCAGCGGGCGCGCCCCTTGCGCCGACATCTCCTGCCAGCACTGTTCCGTGTCTTCGACAATGAATTGATTGATGCCTTGCACGAGCGCGTGGCTGAGGCGCTCGCGCACCGGCAGCGCGCGCCAGGCCAGGCGCGCGCTGTCGTCGCGCGACGCGCCCTTTGCGCGGTCCGCGACCTCGACCAGGCGTTCGCCTGCGTCGGGGCGCCGGTTCAGCACCACGTCCTCGACGCGTTCGCGCAAGCCCGGCTCGAGCACGTCGTAGACGCCGATCATTCCGGCGTTGACGATGCCCATGTCCATTCCGGCGCGCACCGCGTGGTACAGGAACACGGTGTGAATCGCCTCGCGCACGGCGTCGTTGCCGCGGAATGAAAAACTCACGTTGCTCACGCCGCCGCTGACTTTCGCGCCGGGCAGGTTCTGCTTGATCCAGCGCGTCGCATCGATGAAGTCGACGGCATAGTTGTTGTGCTCCTCGATGCCGGTGGCGATGGCGAAGATGTTGGGGTCGAAGATGATGTCTTCGGCAGGGAAGCCGACGTCGTCCACCAGGATGCGGTAAGCGCGCGCGCAGATCTCGGTCTTGCGCTGAAAGGTATCGGCCTGGCCCGCTTCGTCGAACGCCATCACGACCGCCGCTGCGCCGTAGCGCCGCACGAGCGCCGCCTGGCGCCGAAACGAATCTTCGCCCTCCTTCAAGGAAATCGAATTCACGATGCCTTTGCCTTGCACGCACTTTAAGCCGGCTTCGATGACGTCCCATTTCGAGCTGTCGATCATGATCGGCACGCGTGCGATCTCGGGCTCGCCGGCGATCAGGTTCAGGAAGCGCACCATCGCGGCCTTGCTGTCGAGCATGGCCTCGTCCATGTTGATGTCGATGATCTGCGCGCCGTTCTCCACCTGTTGCCGCGCCACGCCGAGGGCCTGCTCGAAGCGGCCTTCGAGAATCAGTTTCGCGAACGCCTTCGAGCCGGTGACGTTGGTGCGCTCGCCGATGTTGACGAAGAGGGTTCCGGCGCCGATGCTGACCGGCTCGAGGCCGGAGAGCTTCATCGGGAGAGTCGAAGTGAGGGGCGCAATCATGGCGGTGTGCGATCGATTCTGGCGACGCGCCGCGTGGCTCACCGCAGCCCGTCATGGGTCGGGTGAGCGTCGTTGAACCGCCTCGGTGGGAGACCGGGCGCGTCCAAGCCTGGCAGGCCGACCTGAAACGGTCGGGCGCTGTTGCAACGCTCCTCGGACAGGGCGCGATTCTACGGTCCGCCGGCGCCAGGCGTTACTTCTGGTGACGCGCCCAGGCTTGCCGTTACGCAACAGAATCGCTGCAATGCACCCCATGTCAACGCGCCTTGTTCATTTGCGCGCTCCGCTGTGCAGCTTGCTCTGGCTTGCCGCTTGCACCGCGCCGCCACTCGCCCCGCCCGGCCCTGCCTCGAGCGAGTCGTCGCAGCAGACCCCTGCTGCGCCTGCCGCGACGTCTGCCCCCTCCGCTTCTTCGGCCGCGCCGGGATCGACTTATCTTTGGTCCGATTCGCTCACCGCGGTCGCGCGCAAGCTGCGCAGCGAATTGCCCGGCGATCTGGCGAGCATCGTGCAATCGCCCGACCAACGCGTCTGGATCAGTCTCCCGATCGATGCGACCTTCGCCCCCGGCCGTTCGGCGCTTCTGCCCCAGGCCACGCAGTGGCTGGACAAGATCGCCGCGTTGCTCCGCGACCTGCCACGCGCCGAGCTGCAGGTGCTCGGCGACCCCGATCCCCTGAGTCGTGAAACGCGCGCCTCCGGGGCTCTGGCGCTGGACCGCGCCGCGAGTGCGCGCGACTGGATGGTCGCGCGCGGCCTGGCGGCGCGGCGCATTGCGGTCACCGGGCGGCAAGCCTCCCCGCTGCCGCTGCGCGACACGCGTCGGCTGGACATCCTGATCGGCGAGCGCAAGCTGCGCTGATCGCGCGCAACGCGCTCGGCCGCGGACCAGTCACGCGGCAGTCAGCGCGGCGAGCCCTGCCGGAGCGCAGCAGCGTGGCCGGTAGCGACCGACGCGGCGCGCGATTTGCGCGATGTGTTCGGGCGTCGTGCCGCAACAGCCGCCGGCGATGTTGAGGAACCCCGCCTGCGCGAATTCTTCGAGCAGGGTGCTCGTCACTTCGGGCGTTTCGTCGAAGCCGGTCTCGCTCATGGCGTTGGGCAAGCCCGCATTCGGGTAGCAACTCAGGAACACGTCCGTAGCGACCTTGGACAACTCTTCGAGGTAGGGCCGCATCAGCGCCGCGCCCATGGCGCAGTTCAGGCCCACCGCCAACGGTCGCGCGTGGCGCACGCTGTGCCAGAACGCGCTCACGGTCTGGCCCGACAGGATCCGTCCCGAAGCGTCGGTCACGGTGCCCGAAATGATCACCGGGACGCGCTCGCCGGTCTGTTCCATCAATTCATCGAGGGCAAAGATCGCCGCCTTCGCGTTCAGCGTGTCGAAGATCGTTTCGACGAGGAACAGGTCGCAGCCACCCTCGAGCAAGCCCTGCGCCTGTTCGAAATACGCCGCGCGCAGCTCGTCAAACGTGACGTTGCGTGCCGCAGGGTCGTTCACATCCGGCGAGATGCTCGCGGTGCGAGGCGTCGGGCCGAGCGCTCCGGCGACAAATCGCGGCTTGTCGACGCTGCTGAAGCGGTCGCACGCGCCGCGCGCGAGCCGCGCCGCGGCCACGTTCATTTCGAACGCGAAGGCTTCCAGCCCGTAGTCTTGCTGGGCGATGCGGGTTGCGCCGAACGTGTTCGTCTCGACGATGTCTGCGCCCGCCTCGAGGTACGCCTCGTGGATCGCGCCGATCAGCGCCGGCTGCGTGAGCTGCAGCAACTCGTTGTTGCCTTTCAGGTCTTTCGGGTGCGCGGCAAAGCGTTCGCCGCGATAGTCGGCTTCGGCGAGCTTGTGGCGCTGAATCATCGTTCCCATCGCACCGTCGAGAACGACGATGCGTGATTCCAAGATGTGCGGCAGCGCTGCGCCACGGCTGTACCTGATGGGTTGCATGTACCGATTGTAGGAAGGATGGCGCACCCCGCGGCACCTGGCGCGGCCATTCGCGCCATGGCGCCGCGGCGTCAATGCAGCGCGTCGGGCGCCGCAATGGTTTCGGGGGCGTGCAGCGTTTCCTTGAACAGTGACTTGCGAAACGCCAAGGTGCGCGGGCCGCTCTCGTTCATCGCCCAGACGCCCAAGGCCTTTGCCGACATGGGCTTCGCAAACAGAAACCCCTGCAGTTCGTCGCAGCCCATCGAGCGCAGGATCTGGTTCTGCGCTTCTGTTTCCACGCCCTCGGCAACCACCTTGATGTCCAGCGCCTTCGCCAGTTTCACGACGGCGTCGACCACGGCTCGCGCGTCAGGGCTGCTTTCCAGGTCGAGCACGAAGCTGCGGTCGATCTTGAGTTCGCCAGGGCGCATCTTGCGCAACGTCGACAGGCTCGAGTAGCCGGTCCCAAAGTCGTCGATCGACAAGTGCACGCCCAGCGTGTTCAGCGCGCCAAAGATGCGCATCGTCGCTTCGGTGTCCTCCATTGCGTCGGACTCGGTGAATTCGCAGGTCAGCAGTTGCGGATTGATCTGGTGTTTGCGCAAGGCGTCGGCAATTCGTTCCGGCAGGTCAGGCTTGCGCAACTGGTGCACCGACAGGTTGATCGCGACGCGCATGCGCAGGCCTTCGTCGCGCCAGATTCGCGCCTGCCGACACGCCTCGTTGATGACCCATTCGCCGATCGCGCCGATCAGGCCGAAGCGTTCGGCGATGGGGATGAACAGGCTCGGGCTGATGACGCCGCGTTTCGGGTGGTGCCAGCGCAGCAGCGCCTCGGCCGCGGTGATTTCGCCGCTCGGGGCGTGAATCTTCGGCTGATAAAAGAGCTGCAATTGCCCTTTGGCGAGGGCCTGGCGCAGGTCGCTGACCAGGTCCATCTGCTTCGCCGCGCCCGGGTTCGACATGCGCGCTTCGAAGTGGCAGTAGCTTGCCCCGCCCATGCCTTTGGCGGATTGCATCGCGGCGTCGGCGTGCGCGATGAGCCGCGACAGGGCGCCGTTTTCCGGGTAGACGGCGATGCCGATCGAACAGGTCAGGCTCGTTTCGCCGCCGTCCAGCGAATGGGGCTGCGCGACGGATTGCAGCACCTGGTTCGCGAGGTCGGCGATATCGTCGTGGCTCGGATCCTCGGGCAACACCAGAAGGAACTCATCGCCGCCCAGGCGTGCCGCCATGTGCGGCCGGGCCAGACCGCGCAGGCGCTTCGCCGTTTCGCGCAGGACTCGGTCGCCGACGCGATGCCCGAACGATTCGTTGATCGGCTTGAATCCATCGAGGTTGATGAAGAACAGGGCCAGGCGTTGCTTCGCCGCGTCTGCCTTCTGCACCACCTGCGCCAGCGTGGCCTCGAACATGACCCGGTTTGGCAAGTCGGTGAGCGGGTCGCGCATCGCATGCTTTTGCAGCATGTCGGCCTTCGCGCGCTGCGCCGTGATGCGCGACCGCGTCTCGGTCAACGACGCCAGGGTGAGCGCTGTCAGCACGGTCACCGAGCCGACTGCGGCGAGCAGCGCCATCGTGCCCGCCGAGAGCAGCGAGGCATGGGTCGACACCGAATTCACGGTCAAGCCACTCGCGGCGATCACGAGGCAGCCGCTGGCCGTCAATCCCGCGCCCACGAGCGCCCCCGCGCCCAGCTGCCGATGCAGCAACTTGATCGACCAAGGCATGCGAAGCTGGAAAAACAGCCCGAGCGCGAGTGTGCTGCTCACGCCCGCCACACCCGCCGCGGCCAGCAACAGCGGCGCATCCCAGGCGGGCGCGGGGCGCAACCCCATCGCCCACAGGCCGAGCATCGGGGTGGCGAGGATCGCCAGGCCGATCCCGTTGCCGGCCAGCGCGACGCCCGGCAGCGTGACATGGCGTCGCATCACGCCGCTGACGCTGGCCGTGCTGAGCGCCGCGGTGATGAGCCACGCCACCAAGATTCCCGACGGTTGGTAGCCCAACCCTTTGGACGACGCCATCGCGGACAGGCTGATCACTTGAGCCGACCAGATTCCCGTTCCCAGGCCGAGTGCGACACCGATGACCCAGCGCCAGCCGACACGCCGCCGATCGCCCTGGGCACGCTGCACCATGTCGAGCGCGAGGAAGGTCGCGAACGCCGCGATGAACCCGGCGCACGCCAGATGCGCGAGCCACCTGCCGGGTTCGTCAGCAATCCATCCCATCCGCGCTTCCTCCGCACTCTCTCACTGCATCCGCTGAACCCGACTCAGGGTGCATCGGGATGCGAGCTTACGGCGCGAAGCCTGGCCATGGCAGGCCAGGCACAAGGCGGCTGCGCCTTAGTGCACGAACCCGATGCCGCGCCGCTGCCGCACTTCGGGTTTGACGCGGTGTTCGGACTCCAATTGCGAAAGAAACTCGTCGGGTTCGAAGACGTCGCCGAGCAAGTCGCACTGTTGCTTGACGGCGGCGAAGTCGCCCGCCGTGAGCTCGCTCAATCGTTCCAGGCGCTGCAACTGCTCGACGGTGCAGCGCTGCGCTGCGCCGGCCAACACCTCGGTCACGAACATTCGCTCGCGCTGCGCCAAGGTCAAGGGCTTGAACTGGACCTTGAAGGCAAAGCGCCGCAATGCCGCTTCGTCGAGTTCGAGAAACAAGTTCGTCGTGCAGACGAAGATGCCGGCAAAACGCTCCATGCCTTGCAGCATCTCGTTCACTTCGCTGATCTCATAGGTCCGCTCGGCCATGCGCCGGCTGCGCAAGAAGCTGTCGGCTTCGTCGAGCAGCAACAGCGCCTCTTCATCCTGCGCCTCCTCGAACATGCGCGCCATGTTCTGCTCGGTTTCACCGAGGAATTTGCTGACCAGATCGCTCGCCTGGCGAATCATGAGCGGGCGTTGCAGCTCATGCGCCATGTACTCCGCGAGCGCCGTCTTGCCGGTGCCGGGCGGACCATAAAAACACAGCGTCCCGCAGCCCTTGCGGCGCAGCGCTTCGATGATCTTGGGCACTTCGAAGCGCGACTCGGTGTTCACCAGGCCCAGGTCGTAACGCGTCACGACGCGCCGCGCGCCTCGATCTCCCGGCGTATTGCCCAGGGCTTTGTCGGCGTTGCCCAGTTGGCGCTCGATCAGCGCCTCGGCGCTCGCGCCAGCCTTGCCGTCGGCGCCACCCCCGGCCAGTTTGGCGAACTTCACCGCGGTGCGAATTTGCGCTGGCGTGAGCGCGCGGCGCTGCGCGAGCCGCTGCGCAAAAGCGGGGTCAACGTCAACGCCCGCCAGGGCTCGCGCCACAAGGGCCTCGCGCGCACCCGGCGGCGGGCCCTTCAACTCGAGGTGGTATTGAAAGCGGCGCCGGAACGCGACGTCGATTTGTTCGATCCGGTTCGTCACCCAAATCACCGGAACCGGATTTGTCTCGAGCAACTGGTTCACCCAGGCCTTGCCGCTGACGCTTCCCGTGGGTGCGCCGTCTCCCGTGTCCAGACGCGCGATCATTTGCGCGGCGTCGGTCGAAATCGGCGGGAACACGTCCTCGACTTCGTCGAAGAGCAACGCGACGTTGTCGCTCGTCTTGAGAAAGACCTGGCTGATCTGCAGCGAGCGGTAGCGGTCGCGCCCGCTCAGGGAGTTGCCGTCGCGGTCGGCGTATTCGACTTCATAGAGCTCGACCCCCGCAGCCTGCGCCGCCACCTTGGCGAGTTCGGTCTTGCCGGTTCCGGGCGGCCCGTACAGCAACACGTTGACGCCGGGTTCCCTGCGCGCCACGGCGTTGCGCAGCAAGTCGATGATCATCGTGCTGTCGGCGCCGACGAAATGAAAGTCCTGCGGCGTCAATTCGCTGCGCGCGACGGGCCGGGTGAACACCGCCATCAGGTCCGACGGGCCTTCGTACTTGCGCATCAGCACCTGTGGCAATTGGTCGCTGACTTTCATCAGGTCGGCCAGATCGGTGATGTTGTGTTCCGAGATCAGGTTCTCGACCATGCCGATGCGCTCGAGCCGCGAGCCGGCGCGCAGGGCTTCGCCGACCTCGGTCGGGTTCACGCCGGCGACCGCGGCGAGCGCCGCGTACGCCTCTTGCGCGTTCGCCACCTTGAACTCGACCAGCAGGCCGCGCAGATCGCGCTGATAGCGCGCCAATGTGCCGTACAACAGCAGAGCGCGCTCGGCAGGGTTCAGCTGCAGCAGGCCGGCGAGCGCGTCGATGTTTTTCTCGACCAGCGTCGACTCTTTCTTCAGGCTGCGGGCCAGCCAGTCGGCCGTCGTCCCGAGCGTGGCGAGCAAATCCTTCGGCGAATCCTTGATGTACTCGTCGATGTAGAAAAACAGCGTGCCCTCTTCGTACGGCCCACGCCAGGCGCCGTGGCGCGTGATGAAGGCGTCGTCGCTGAGGATTTCATGGCCGCGCCAATGTTCGTTGCCCTTGCAGCGCTGCGCGAGGAACTCGCGCAGCCGGGCCAGCACCGACGCCTGCCACACGAGGTGCTTGCCCGTCAGCGAGAGCAGGTTGTTCGAGTCGCGGCGCAGGTTGAAGCGGCCCGCATTGCGCATCGTCAGGGTGAGCACGAAGTGCGAGCACATGCGGTCCAGCACCGGCGCCTCGCGCAACCCGGGGGACAGCACGACCCGGCTCTCGCTGTGGCTCCTCACCATGACACCCCCTCTGCTGCGTGGTTTGCGGCTGCGATCTTGGCGCAGCGTCGGCGTTGCAGCAAGCCCCGGGGTTTCGAGGGGGGATCGAACGCCTCCGGGCGGCTCGGCGCCGCGCCGTCAGTGCGGCGGCGCGCCCTTCTGGGTCAACCCTTCAGCAACTTCAGTGAAAACTGAGCGGCTGTTGCATGAGCGGGGCGAAGCGCTCCAGGTAAGCGTCGATCTCTTCGCCGGTGGGGCTGGTTTCGATCAGCGCGTCAACGCCCTGCCTGAAACTCTCCGCGAGCGCACCCTCCAGGAAAATTTCCTTGCGCGCGAACTTGTCGACGATCTCGAATCCGCCGCGCGCGCCCGGGCGTACGCCACCAGATGGCGGCGCCGCGCCTTCCGCTGGTTGGACGTCAAAACGAACCACGGCGAAGTTTTCCGAGTTGTACACCATCTGCATGGCAAATCCTCCTCGCCCGTAGTTGGGCCGCCGAGCCGAATTTGCAAGCCCCGCTGAGCGCCGGGTTGTCGCCTCAGCGCGGTTCGGCGATGTCGATGCGCCACATTTCCATTCCCGGGTCCTGCGTGCCGTTGCGCCAGTGAGCGCGCACCGGCCAATGGGGCGGTTTGGCGTCGAGCCAGACGTCGACTTGCGTGTCGTAGGTGGACTCGGCAAGGCGTTGCAGCCTGAACACGTGCATCGCGCCGGGACTCTCGTCGACCACTTCTTCACCCAGGCTGACGAATTGCCACACCGCGGCGTCGCCACGCGCGCCGACCACGTGCAGCGCGACCCTGCCGTGCGCCGCAAGGAGCTTCGGCTCGGCGCCGGCGATCGCGGCGAGCTGCACCAACCAGCTGAGCCGGTCTTGCGTGGCGGGGTGCAACGGGACTTGTGTTTCGCCTGCGGAAAAACTGATCTTGCCCTCGTTCGGGCCGGGTTCGCGCCCGAAGTTAGCGGCCACGGCGCTGCGCCGCAGGCGCTTGTCGGTGAAGCGCTGAGGCGCCAGACCGGCAGCGCCAAGCGCCCCTTGACTCACTTGGGTGAGCACCGTGATACCGCTCGCGCGCGCCTCCAGGCGCGCCTCGTAGCGCCCGGCGTCGACGCGCCAGATCAGCTCGGCGTTGCCGTGCACGATGCCGCGCCGCATGCGGTACTGGAGCACGGCCGGCGCCGGAACCCGCGTCGCGTAAACCGGAACGCTGTCGTGCGCTGCTTCAGTCGCAGATGCGGGTTCGTGCGCCACTTCCGCCGCGCTCGCACGAGGGCGCGCATCGTTCTCGACGACGGCCGCGGTGTCGCGTGACTGCGCAGGCGCAGGCTCGGCGCGCTCGATGCGCGGCGGCGCGGCCACCGGCGCGATCGCCGGTGCGACCACCGCAGCGATCACCGGCGTGGCGCCTGCCGGCGCCGGGGGTTCAACGCGCGCCGCCGGGTGCAAGCCTGCGCTGCGCGCTGCGCGCTGCGGGGCGGCGGCGCTGCGCGGTTCGGTCCGCACGGGCAGCCGAGGCGGCTCCTCAGTCGCGTGTGGCGCCGGCTCGATGTCATGCACCCAAAGCGCGGCCGGCACCTGCACCGGCTGCATCTTCGGCGCACGCGCGGACCGCCCGAGGCCGGCGAACAGCAAGGCGTGCACGGCAGCGGCGACGAGCAGCGCCACACCGAGCCGGCGCCGCCGCAGCGCCGCCGCGGTCGGACCCAACGTCTTTTTCTGCATCGAGAATAGCGATCCCGTCATCCACCCCTTTCGTTGCCATGAAACTCGCGACTTACAAAGACGGCTCACGCGACGGCCAATTGATCGTCGTCTCCAGCGACCTCGCCAGCGCCCACTATGCCAGCGGCATCGCGACGCGTCTGCAACAAGTGCTCGACGACTGGAATTTCATCTCGCCGCAACTCGAAGACCTGGCGCGCACGCTGAACCAGGGCAAGGCGCGGCACGCGTTTGGCTTCGATCCACGCCAGTGCATGGCGCCGCTGCCGCGCGCCTACCAGTGGGTCGACGGCTCGGCGTACCTGAA
The DNA here is from genome assembly GCA_963775015.1 of uncultured beta proteobacterium. Taxonomy (GTDB): domain Bacteria; phylum Pseudomonadota; class Gammaproteobacteria; order Burkholderiales; family Burkholderiaceae_C; genus JAEMQF01. Next base: position 43,903 of record CAVZHI010000016.1, read on the forward strand.
CCATGTGGAACTCGTGCGCAAGGCGCGCGGTGCCCAGGTTCCGCCCACGTTCTACGTCGACCCGCTGATGTACCAAGGCGGCAGCGACGATTTTCTGGGGCCGCACGACGACATTGTCTGCCCAAGCGTCGATTACGGAATCGACTTCGAGTCTGAAGTCGCGGTGATCACGGGTGACGCCGCGATGCAATGCAGCCCCGAGGCGGGAATCGCGAGCGTGCGCCTGCTGCTGCTCGTCAACGACGTGAGCCTGCGGCACCTGATTCCCGACGAACTCGCGAAGGGCTTCGGTTTCCTGCAGGGCAAGCCGGCGACGGCGTTCAGCCCGGTTGCCGTCACGCCGGACGAAGTCGGCGGCGCGTGGCGCGGCGGGCGCTTGCACTTGGACCTCGATACCGAATGGAACGGCGCGCGCGTCGGTCATTGCGCCGCAGGTGAAGAGATGACGTTTCATTTCGGCCAGTTGATCGCGCATGTGTGCAAGACGCGCAACATGCGCGCCGGCAGCATCGTCGGCAGCGGCACCGTGAGCAACAAGGACTGGTCGCGCGGCTATTCGTGCATCGCCGAAAAACGCGCGATCGAGACGATCGAAAGCGGCGCACCTCGTACCTCGTTCATGCAGTTCGGCGACCGGGTCCGGATCGAGATGAAGGGCGCTGACGGGCAGAGCATCTTCGGCGCGATCGACCAGCGCGTGACTCGCGCCGGCGCCGCATGAAAGCTGCATGAGCCGCGAATTGCCGCGCACCTTGAAGGTCGCCACGGTGTGGCTGCTCGTGGGCGTCGCGCTGTTTGTCGGCGTCCAGTGGTGGCTTCACCGCGAGCAGGCGACACGCTTCACGGTGCAGGGCGACGTCATCGAAATTCGCCGCGGCGGCGACGGGCATTACCACTGGCCGGGGCGGATCAACGGGCGCGAGGTCGACTTCCTCGTCGACACCGGCGCCACCGGAACGGCAATTTCGTCCGCGCTCGCGCGCGAGTTGCAGCTTGACCCGCTCGGCACAGTGCGGTCGAACACGGCCGGGGGCGTCGTCAGCGGCGAAGTGATGCGCGCCGACGTGATCCTGCAGGGCGGAGTGAGTGCGCAGGGCCTGCGCGTCGTGGCTCTGCCCGGCTTGGGCGACAGCCCCTTGCTCGGCATGGACGTTCTGTCGCGCCTGCGCTGGCAACAAGGCGACGGCAAACTGCGCATCGATCTGCGGCGCTGACACCGCCGCGCCGCCGCAAAGGTGGCGCGCCTTGGCACGACCCGCCCACACTCGCAGCAGGCACAATGCCGGTCTGCCTTGCCGACCCCTGCCAAGCCATGCCAGACTCGCCTGCCTTGAACCGCCTCGCTCCAGGATTCGATTTCCTCCAGGATCTGGTGAAAAACGCCGGCGCGGCGCTGCCCCACATCGGGCAGTGGGTCGCGCCGACGCTGAACCCCGAAGAGATCGGCAAACGCATCGAAGAGCTGCGCACGGTTCAGTTCTGGCTCGAGCAGAACGCGCGCATGCTCGGCGCGACGATTCAGGCGCTCGAGGTGCAACGCATGACCTTGTCGACGCTGCAATCGATGAACGTGAAGATGGGCGACCTGCGCGAGAGCCTTTCGATTCGCTCTGGCACGGCGGCGGCGGCGCCGGACGCCACTGGCGCTGCGGCGGCGAGTGCTGCACCCAACGCCAGCGTCGATCCGATGCAGTGGTGGGGTGCCCTCACCAAACAGTTCAGCGAACTCGCCAGCGCCGCCGTCAAGGACTCGGCAAAGAGCGTCACGCTGGACGCCGCCAAGGCGCTGGCGGGGAGCGCGATTCAGCAGGGGTTCGACGTCGCCAGCGAGTCGTTGAAGAAGGCCGCCAGCGTGTCGACGAAAGTCGCCAAACGCGCTGTTGCGCCGAGCCGCAAACCGCGCCGCGGGACCGGCGCGCGATGAAGACGTTTCTGCAGGCGCACGCGACGCACGCGGATCCCGCCAAAGCACTCGCGCTCGCCGGAGCACAAATCGAAGCGCAGCGGCGCCTGCCCGGCCGGGCCACGCACCCGACGCTAGGCTGGCTCTACATGACCGACCATTACGCCGCGAAGGCCGAGGCGCTGCTCGCGCTGGTCCAGCAACGCTGGCCGGGTGTGCACTGGGTCGGCGCGGTCGGCATCGGTGTGATCGCGAGCGGCCAAGAGCACTTCGATGCGCCGGCCTTGTCGCTCATGTTGGCCGAACTGCCGGTCGACGAGTTCCGCGTTTTTTCCGGCGCGCGGCCGCTCGCCGACTTTGCGGCGCACACGGCGCAGGTGCACGCCGACCCGAGCACCGAAGATCTGCCCGAGATCATCAAGGACATGAGCCAGCGCACCGCCACAGGCTACCTGTTCGGTGGCCTGGCGTCGGCGCGCAATCGGGCCGTGCACATCGCGCAAGAGGTGCTCAAGGGCGGATTGTCCGGCGTCGCGTTTGCCAAAAACGTGGCCCTGGTGTCGCGCGTCACGCAGGGCTGCCAACCGGTGGGTCCGCTGCGCAGCGTGACCGCTGCCGACGCCAACGTGATCACCGAACTCGACGGCGAGCCGGCCTTGAATTGCCTGCTGCGCGACATGGCGCTGGCCGAGACCACCGACGCGCGCGACGCGTTGCCGCAGCTGCGCCAAACGCTCGTCGGCTTGAGCGATCGGCGCTCGGCCGACACGCGCCAGCCAGGTCGATTTTTCAGCCCGGCGCGCCATGGTACGTTCGGGTCCGACACGCGGGTGCGGCATCTCGTCGGGCTCGATCCGGCGCGGCGTGGGGTGGCGATCGGCGAAAGCGCGGGCCCCGGCCTGCAGGTGACCTTCTGCACGCGCAACACGGAAGCGGCGCGGCGCGACCTGATGCGCATCTGCGCCGAGATCCGCGACGAAGTCGAACCCGAGACCCTGCCCGTGCCACGCACGGTGCCGGCGACGCCGAGCCCCACCCTCCACGGTGATACCGGCACGGGAATCGCCGGCGCGGTCTACGTCAGCTGCACCGGTCGCGGCGGGCCGCACTTCGGCGCGCCGTCGGCCGAACTCGCCATCGTGCGGCGCGCTCTCGGCGACGTGCCGCTCGCCGGGTTTTTTGCCGCGGGCGAAATTGCGCGCCATCACTTGTATGGCTATACCGGCGTGCTGACCGTGTTTCGTTCCTGAGGCACTCATGAATTTGGGCGTGCCTTCGCATTCCCCGGCCGAACTCGCTGCGCGCGCGCAGCGCCAGGCCGACGTGGTGGCCGCCTTGAGCGAACACCTGCCGCCGCACGCGTTGCTCTGGCACGCCGAAGACACGAATCCCTACGAGTGCGATGGGCTCACCGCCTATCGTGAGCAGCCGCTCATCGTCGCCTTGCCCGAAACCGAGGATCAGGTCGCCGCGACTTTGCGCACCTGCCATCGCTTGAACGTTCCGCTGGTGGCACGCGGCGCGGGCACCGGCCTGTCCGGCGGGGCGATGCCGCACCGCATGGGCGTGACGCTGAGTCTGGCCAAGTTCAACCGAATCGTTCGCATCGACCCACTGGCCCGAACCGCGGTCGTGCAATGTGGCGTGCGCAACCTGGCGATCAGCGAAGCGGCGGCGCCGCTCGGCCTCTACTACGCGCCCGACCCGAGCAGCCAGATCGCGTGCACGATCGGCGGCAACGTGGCGGAGAACTCCGGCGGCGTGCATTGCCTCAAGTACGGCTTGACGCTGCACAACGTGCAACGCGTGCGCGGCTTCACCGCCGAGGGCGAGCCGGTCGAGTTCGGCTCGGAGGCGCTCGACGTTTCCGGCCTGGACCTGATGCCGCTCCTCGTCGGCAGCGAAGGCATGCTCGCGGTGACACTCGAAGTCACCGTCAAGCTGATCCCCAAACCGCTGCTGGCGCGCTGCATCATGGCCAGCTTCGACGACGTGCGCAAAGCCGGTGACGCGGTCGCCGGCGTGATCGCTGCGGGGATCACTCCCGCAGGCCTGGAGATGATGGACAAGCCGATGATCGGCGGCGGTCGAAGACTACGTGCACGCCGGCTACGACCTGAACGCCGCCGCGATCCTGCTCTGCGAAAGCGATGGCACGCCCGAGGAAGTTGAAGAAGAGGTGGCGCGCATGGTGCAGGTGCTCGAAGGCAGCGGCGCGACGCGCATCGAGGTCAGCGCCGACGAAGCGCAGCGCCTGCGCTTCTGGAGCGGGCGCAAGAACGCGTTCCCCGCCTCGGGGCGCATCAGCCCGGACTACATGTGCATGGATTCGACGATTCCGCGCAAGCGCCTGGCCGACATCCTGCTCGCGATCCAGCAGATGGAGCAGAAGTATCAATTGCGCTGCGTCAACGTGTTCCACGCCGGCGACGGCAATCTGCACCCCTTGATCCTGTTCGACGCGAATGACACCGATCAGCTGCGGCGCTGCGAGTTGTTCGGCGCCGACATCCTGGAAACGAGCGTGCGCATGGGCGGCACCGTGACCGGCGAGCATGGTGTGGGCGTGGAGAAGCTGTCCTCGATGTGCGTCCAGTTTTCGCCCGCCGAACACGAACAGATGCTCGCCCTGAAACGCGCCTTCGACGCGAAAGAGCTGCTGAACCCGGGCAAAGTGATTCCCACACTCGCGCGTTGCGCCGAATACGGCAAGATGCACGTGCGCCGCGGCCTGCTGCCGTTCGCCGATATTCCGCGCTTCTGACCCGCGGCGCAGCATGATCGGCAACGACCCGGCGCTGCAGTTGTTGGTCGACCGCGTCGCCAGCGCGAGTGCGGCGGGGGTTCAACTGTGCATTCGCGGCGGCGGTACAAAAGACTTCTACGGCGAAGCGGCGCAAGGCGAGCTGCTCGACACCCGGGTCCTCGAAGGCGTGTCGAGTTACGAGCCGAGCGAGCTCGTCGTCACGGCGCGCTGCGGCACCTCGCTCGCCGCGCTCGAAGCGTTGCTCGCCGAGCAGGGGCAGTGCCTGGCGTTCGAGCCGCCGCACTTCGCTGCGGGCGCGACCGTCGGCGGCATGGTGGCGAGCGGCTTGTCCGGGCCGTCACGCGCCGCGTCGGGCGCGGTGCGCGACCACGTGCTCGGCGCGACGCTGCTCAACGGGCGCAATCAAGTCCTGACATTCGGCGGCCAGGTGATGAAGAACGTTGCCGGCTACGACGTGGCGCGCCTGCTCGCGGGCAGCCTGGGCATCCTGGGCGTGATTCTCGAAGTCTCGCTCAAGGTGGTGCCGCTCGCGCCGGCGACGGCGACGTTGCGCTTCGAACTGAACCAGGCCGACGCGCTGGCGCGGCTCCATCGCTGGGGCGGCAAACCCCTGCCACTGAGCGCCAGCGCCTGGTGGGACGGTGCCTTGGTGTTGCGCCTCAGCGGTGCACGCGCGGCCGTCGATGCGGCGCGAGCCACGCTCGGCGGCGAGCGTGTCGAGCCCGAGCTGGCGCGGGGATTCTGGGACGGTCTGCGCAACCACAGCGATCCCTTCTTCGTGCGCGCGTGCGCCGCGGTCGACGCGGGGGCTGCGCTGTGGCGTCTGTCGCTGCCGCAGACCGTGCCGGCGCTGCTGCTCGAGGGCGAACAGTTGGTCGAATGGGGCGGCGCGCAGCGCTGGCTCAGCACGCGCCTGCCGGCGGGAGAGGTGCGCGACGCGGCGGCGCGATGCGGCGGTCACGCGATGCTGTTTCGCGCGAGCGCGAAGGAACCCGGCGCCTTTGCCCCATTGCGCGCGCCGCTGGATCGCATCCACCGCGAACTGAAAAAGGCCTTCGACCCGTCGGGGATCTTCAACCCCGGCCGGCTTTACCCCGGCCTCTGACAGGTTCTCGCACAGCGACCCATGCAAACCCGACTCAGCGCCGAATTCCAAGGCAGCGCCGACGGCATCGAAGCCGAGGCAATTCTTCGCAAGTGCGTGCATTGCGGCTTTTGCACCGCGACCTGCCCGACCTACCAACTCCTCGGCGACGAACTCGACGGCCCACGCGGGCGCATCTACCTCATCAAACAGGTGCTCGAGGGCGCGAGCGTGACGCACAAGACGCAGACGCACCTGGACCGCTGCCTCACGTGTCGCAACTGCGAGACGACTTGCCCCTCGGGGGTCGAGTACGGCCGCTTGGCGGAGATCGGCCGCCACATCGTCGACCAGCGGGTCGAGCGGCCGGCGGCCGAGGCGGCGCTGCGCTGGGCGCTGCGCGAAGGCCTCACATCGCCGCTGTTCGCACCCGCATTCAAACTCGGTCAACTGCTTCGGCCGCTCTTGCCGGCGACGCTGAAGGCCAAGGTCGCGCCGCGACCTGGCGCAGCGGCGCACCGTTGGCCGACGCGCGAGCATCCGCGCAAGGTGCTGCTGCTGCTCGGTTGCGTGCAACCGGCGATGCTGCCCAACATCAACAGCGCGACAGCTCGGGTTCTCGACGCGGCAGGAATTCAAACCCTGGTTGCCGACGCCGCCGGCTGCTGCGGCGCGGTGCGCAGCCACACGGGTGATCGCGCCGGCGGTCTGGCCGACATGCGGCGCAACGTCGACGCCTGGTGGCCGCAGATCGCATCGGGCCAGGTCGAGGCGATCGTGATGAACGCGTCAGGTTGTGGCGTCACCGTCAAGGAGTACGGCCATGCCCTGGCGGGCGACCCGGCGTACGCGCAGCGCGCACTGCGAATCGCCGCTCTGACGCGCGACTTGAGCGAGTTGTTGCCCGACATCGCACCCCGCCTCAGACCCCTGCTGCGACCGACCGCCGAGCGCCCCGTGAATCGGCTCACCTTGCACCCGCCGTGCAGCTTGCAGCACGGGCAGCAACTTCGCGGAACGATCGAAGGCGTGTTGCGCGACTTGGGTTTCGAGGTGCAGCTGGCGCCCGACGAATCGCACCTGTGTTGCGGTTCGGCCGGAACCTATTCGATTCTCCAGCCGCAATTCGCGCGCCAACTTCGCGACCGCAAACTCGCGCAGCTGGGCCGGGCGGATTCGCAGGCGATCGTCTCGGCCAACATCGGCTGCATCCAGCACCTGCAAAGCGGCACGGCAACTCCGGTGAAGCACTGGGTCGAGGTGCTCGACGCGGCGCTCGTCGAGCGCCGCGGATGAGGGCCGTGTCAGCCGGCTGACGCGCCTTCGGTCAGCGCCTGACCGCGCGACACCAGGTCCATGGGTGGCGCGAGTGCCGACGGCGCAGCCCCGCGTTTGCCGGCGCTCATCCGCGACGGCAACCACTCGGCGAGGTGCGCCGCAATCCGACCGGCTGCGCCACCATCCCAGAACAGCGGCACTTCGCGGGGCTCGGATTCGTGGGCAAGCACTTCGGCGAGCACCGCTGGCAATTGCGCCGCCGGCAGCGCCGCGCTGAGCTGCAGCGCTTCGGTGCTCTTCACCGGGACGACGATGCCTTTGCCGAGCACGATGCTCGGCACGCCGAGCGTGACCGCGTCGTCGAGAAAGCGCCCCGCGTTGCCCGCCACCAGGCAGCGTGCGCCGCGCAGCAGGTCGATGCAGTCCAGATAGGCGAGCGCGCCGACGACGTCGATGCGCGATTTCCCGAGCGTACCGAGCCGGCCGAGCGATTCCAGTTCGCGCAGCGTCAGCGAATTCGCCGCCCAGAGCACGGGCACGTCACGCGCGATCTGCGTCAGCATCGAGATCAGTTCGATCGCCTCGTCGTGGGCGCGCGCCGACTCGATTTGAGCCGTGCACAAGGCGTAGCCGCGTGGGCCGTTCAGCGCCTCGACGGCAACACCGGCGTGGGTCAGGATTTCTCTGGGGTGCACGATGTGCTGCGCCGCGCAGTGGATCACGTTGTCGGCGAGATTGCCCACGAGCAATACGCGCTCGGTCGCAATGCCCTCGCGGTACAGGGTGTAGTAGGTGGCCAGGTCGCTGATGTAGGCGCAGTCGGCGATGCGTTCGAGCAGCACCGCGTTCATCTCTTCGCCCGGGCGCGACCAGGCGCGACGCCGGCCGGCGTCGTTGCGCAAGACGGGCACGCCACTCTTGTGCGCAAACAGGGTGCACATGAGCAAGGCGTCGCTCGCGCCCATGGCGAGCACCGCCTTCGGCCGGTACGCGCGCAGCAGCGCATCGAAGCGTGTGATCGCCAGCGCCGCACTCGCCGCGCCGCCGTGGTCGCTGATGTCCAGGTGCACGTCGGGCGACGCCTGCGGCATCACGCCTTCGAGTTCTTCGCCCACCTGGAGTTGCGAATGGCTTCCGGTGTGCACGATCAGCACCGGCGGCAAGTCCTCGGTTTGACTGAGCGTGCGCCCGAGCGCGCGCGCCTTGACGTACTCGCCAAGGCTGTCCACCAGCAGCACGAGGGGCTCGACGACGGGCGCACGGCTGCTCGCCGGCGCAGGAGTCGGGCGCGCCTCGGGGCTGGCCGTTGGCGCCGCCGAGGCCGTATGCGCAGCTGCCGCGGGATGGGCGGTGGGCGTGAGATGCGCCGTTTGGGCGGGTGCTGTTGCGGGCGCCGCCGGCGCACCGAGCGCGGCGGGTGCGGTTTGCGCAGCTTCGATCGCCCGTGCGGCAGGCGCCACGGGCGATGCAGTGCTCGCTCGCGCCGGTACAGCAGGGCGAGAACTCGGCGCCGGTGCCGCCGGCTCAACCACCTTCGACCGCTTCGCCACCGGCTTGGGCGGTTCCGTCGCCGACTTCGCAGCTTCCGCCGCGGGCCTTGGCCGGTCCGCAGCAGGCTTCAGAGTTTGCGCCGCAGGCTTCGGAATCGGTGCCGGCGCGGGGGCGACGCGTGGCACCGCTTTGGCGGGTTCGCGTTCGATGACAGGGCGCGACGCGCCTGCATCGGCGTTGGTCGGTAGCGGCGGCAAAACGCGAAGCTCGATCGAATCGCTGCCGATGTCGATGGCAAATCGGCTGTCCGACTCTTCGTCTTCCTCGGTCACCGCGGGCGCGGGATCCGGCATCGCTTGCGTTGCAGGCGCGCCAACCGGTGCCGGTTCGGTCGGGACGACGGGTGGCGCTGACGATGCGGCAGGGCGTGGCGGCGGCGGCTCCGCCGGAACGTAGCTCTCCTGCATTTGGACCTGTTCGTCGGGCTCGCCGATCTCGCTGCGCAGATCGCGCGCGATTTGTTCGACCGCCTGCGCCGTGATCGAATCCGACGATTCGAGGAAGGTTGCGAGCAGGACTCGATTGAAGAGTCGGTTGATGCGCCGCGGAATCCCGGCGGTCCACTGGTGCACTGCGGCGTAGGCCTGCGCCTCGATGCGAGGGTTCTGCGTCCAACCCACGCGGCGCAAGCGATGCTGCACGTAGGCTTGAGTCTCGTGGGCGTCGAGCGGGCCGAGGTGACACGATGCCGTGACCCGCTGCCGCAGTTGCTCCATCGCCTTGGCCTGGATCAAGACCCGCAAGTCCGGTTGACCGACGAGAAAGACCTGCAGCAACGCGCTCGCGCCGACCTGCAAATTGCTCAGCAGGCGCAACTCTTCGATGAGTGGGTGGCCCAGGTTTTGCGCCTCGTCGACGATCAGCAGGGCGCGGCGGCGCTGGCTCGCCAAGTCGATGAGGTAGGCCTCCAGGTTCGCGCTCCATTGCGCTCGTGTCTTGCCACTCTGGGCGACGCCGAACGCCAGGAGAATCGCCTGCGGCAGGTCACCCGACTCGAGCTGTGTGCTGACCATCGTCGCGGCCATCACCCGCTTCGAATCGAGCCCTCCGAGCAAGGTGCGAACCAGCGTCGTTTTGCCGGCGCCGATTTCGCCAGTGACGACGAGAAATCCATCGCCTTGCTGTGCCGCCGACTGGAGAAACGCGAGCGCGTTGGCGTGGCCCCGGCTGCCGAAGAAGAACCCCGGATCGGGAACGAGCTGAAACGGCGGGCCGCTAAACCCGAAGTGCGCTTCGTACATGCTTCAACGTCGGCGCGCGCACAGCCTGGTCGATGCCGCACGCGTCAAGCGTCTGCAGGCATCGCCACCCCTCAGGCCGGGTAATAGCCATAGTGGCGCTGCTCGGTATTGGAGGACGATTTATTGAGCACGCTGAGGACGGTGGGGCAGTGTTCCAGAGCGGTGTAGGCCTGAGCCAGGTCCAGGGTCTGGGTGGAGTTGGCGCTGACCACCATGATGATCTGGCCCATGCGGGTGGCCAGGACTCTGGACTCGGTGGTGGACAGCAGGGGTGGCGCATCGAAGATCACGATGCGCTCCGGGTAACGCGTGGCGATCTCGTGCAGCAGCTCGCCCAGCGCGTCGCTGGCGAGCAGCTCCGTGGAGTGGCTGGTGGGGGCGCCTGCAGGCAGCAGCGAGAGCTTGGGGATGTTCGTCTTGAGGATCAGCTCGGGCAGCTCCAGGGTGTGTGTCGGAGAGCAGATCGAGCAAGCCCTTGTGCGGGCCGGTGACCCCCAGGCGGCTCATCACCGAGGGGCAGATGACATCAGCGTCCACCAACAGCACCGAGGAATCGACCTCCGAGGCGATGGACAGCGCCAGATTCACGGCGCAGAACGTCTTGCCCTCCCCGGCCAGGGCGCTGGTGACCATGATCAGGTTGGCGTGGGTGGTGTTGGCAGGGGTGCTGGCCGGGGTGCTGGTTGATGCGTTGGTTGATGCGCTTGCCAGTGCTGCGGCAGCGTCGGCCTGGGTGCGCGCGTTCTTCAGCAGCGGCTGCTTGATGCTCCGAAACTCGTCCACCAGCGCCGAGCGCGGCGCACCTGGCACCAGGTAGCCGAGTTCGGACAATTGGAACAAGTCCAGCGTCACGCTCTTGGACTGCGGGGGCGGACCCACGCGCATCAAGGCGTGGCCCGGGGTGGGCGTGGCCTGACCTGCGCTGTGGCCTGCGGCACGCTCGCGCGCGCTGGGGCCGGGCTGCGCGGGCGTGGCCTCATCGTCCAGGTCCAGCGCGTAGCCCTGCTCTTCCAGTGCCTGCGCGGCGCGGCGTGGCATTGAGGGCGCGGCGACCGGGGGCGCTGGCTCCCAAGCCACCTCCACGCCGGCGCGTTTGAGTTCTTCCAGGCGGCGCGTGGCCTGTTCGATGATGCTCATGACCTGACTTTCATATTCTGGCCTGCGAGGCGACCCAGGCGACCCAGCCGAGCTGGACCAGCATCAGGCTGCCCGCGCCCGCGGCCAGGGCGAAGCTGCCCGTGCGCTGCTCGCGCAGGGCCTGCGGGCTCATGAGCAGCGACACGCTGCCCAGCACCGGGCGGCCCGAGAGCTCGCGCAACGCCTTGGGCGTGCTCACCACCGGGCGCAGCCTGGCGCGCAGCAGCGCCGCGCCCACGCCCGCGGCGATGGCCAGCAACGCGCTCAAGCCCGCCAAGCTCACCCGATTGGGCTGCACCGCAGAGGGCGTGGTGCGCGGCGGGTCGATGATCCGAAACTCCGCCAGGGGCGAAGACTGGTCGATCTTCACCCCCAGCGAGGCCGACTCGCGGCGTGTCACGAGTTGCTCGTAGTTCTTGCGGATGATCTCGTAGTCGCGGTTGAGCTGGCTGAACTCGGCCTCGATCTGGGGCGTGCGGCTGGCCAGCGCGCGGGTCTCGTTCAAGCGGGCTTGCTGGGTGCTCAGGCGCACCCGCAGCGAGGCCACGTTGGCCTCGGCCGCGGCGAGCGAGACGCGCAGTTGCTGGAACACCGGATTCGTGGCCGCCGCAGCCATCGCGGTAGGCCCTCTGGGGCCCTCCAGCGCCAGCGCCTGGGCCCGCGCCATCGCGCGCGCCTCCAGGTCGTCGCGCTTTTGCACTTCGAGCTGGGCGATGACACGCCGGGTGCTGACCACGTCGGGGTGCTCGTCGGTGTAGCGGCGCAGCAATTCGTCGAGCTGCTTGCGCGCCGCGTCCAGGCGCGGTTCAAACTCCGACACCAATGGGGCCGGTGCCGGTGTGCCGGGGCTGGTTTGTGCAGTGACCGGCAACTGCGGCGCCTCGCTGGCCAGCTCACGCTTGATCGCGTCGCGCCCCTGCTCGGCCGCGTTGAACTCCAGGCGCAGCTTGTCCACCTCCTCGGCCAAGCTGGCCATGCGCGCGAAGTAGCCCTGGCTGGATACGCCCGTGACGCCAAAGTTCTTCAGCTTGAAGTCCTTGAGCTGGTTCTCCGCGGCGGCCAGCTTGGCCTCGTGCTCGCGGATCTCCTCTTCGATGAACTGGCGCGCGTCCTGCGAGTCGCGCCGCTTGTTGTCCGAGCCCGAGGCGACGAACATCTTCACCAGTTGCGCCACCAGCCGCTCGGCGAGCTGCGGGTCGGTGTCGCGGTAGCTGATGGCGTAGATGTTGTTGCCTGTACCACCAGGGGCCATCTTGATCGCCTTCATCAGCGAGTCGATCTCCTTCTCGCGCCGCTTGGGGTCGTTCTGCGAGGCCGTGTTGTCCCAGCCCACTTCGGGCGAGGCGCGCAAGAGCTCGATGTTGGGCCGGCTGATCAGGGTGCGCGCGAGCATGCTCAGTTGCTGCTGGATGTTGGGCTGAAACGCCAGACCGTCCATGAGCGGCTTGAGCACGCTTTGGGTGTCGATGTAGATGCGCGCGCTGGCCTCGTAGCGGTCCTTCACGGTGAGCACGGCCGCCCCCAGCACGGCCGAGACGACCCAGGCCACGCTCAAGGCGAGCCAGCGCGAGCGCCACAGCGCCGCCCAGATCTCGCGCACCAATTGCATGTTCATGCTCAGAACACGCTTTGCGGAACGATCACGATGTCCCCGGGCTTGACCGCCACGTTGGCCGAGATGTCGCCCCGCTTGAGCAGGTCTTTGAGCCGCACACTGTACTGCTTGCCGCCCTCGCTGCCGCGCACCAGCACCGCGCCGTTGCCGTCGGCAAAGTCGGTCAGGCCCCCGGCGGCGATCATCACGTCAAGAATCGTCATCTGCTGACGGTACGGAACGGATTGCGGTTTGGCGGCCTCGCCCACGATGCGGATCTGCTCGGGGTAGATGCCCTGAAACCCACCCACCACGACGGTGACGACGGGCTCGCGGATGAACTTGGCCAGGGTCTTCTCGATGTCGCGCGCCAGGTCCACCGGGCTCCTGCCCGCGGCCATGAGGTCTTCGACCAAGGGGCTGGAGATGCGCCCGTCGGGGCGCACGCTGACCGTGGCGGACAGGTCGGGGTTGCGCCACACCAGGATGTTCAGCGTGTCCAGCGGGCCGATGCGGTAGCGGTGGTCCACGGTGTCCACCGTGGCCGGGGCGGGCGGGTAGTTGTTCAGCGCCCCGCAGCCGGCCAGCAACGTGGTCCCGGCCGCCCAAGCGACAAAAGCAACCCGCGTGGCCCGCATGAATCGTGCTGCCTGGCCGGTTTGGTTCATGTGTGTTCCTCGTGAGCAGAAGCAAGCGAAGCGTTCCGCGGGCAAGCGTGCCGCACTGGCCGTGCAAGGCCACACACGCATCGCTTCAGCACGGGCATTGACGGGGTTGAGTTCGAGGCTGCAGCGCAGGCACGCGGTGCCTCACTGACCCTCACGAAATAGTACAACGCTGACCGTCTCGATCAGGACCAACAGGTCCAGGAACAGTGAATTATTCTTCACATAGTAGAGATCAAATTGATGTTTGCGCCGTGCGTCTTCCAAGCTCGCGCCGTAGCTGTAGCGCACCTGCGCCCAGCCGGTGACGCCGGGCTTGACGCTGTGGCGCACGTCGTAAAAGGGAATCTGCTCCTTGAGCTGGGCGACGAAGCTGGGCCGCTCCGGGCGCGGCCCCACCAGGCTCATCTGGCCGTTGAGCACGCTGATGAGTTGCGGCAGCTCGTCGATGCGGGTCTTGCGCAGAAAGGCGCCCACGCGGGTCACGCGACTGTCGTTCTTGGTCGCCCAGCGCGCCACGCCGTCGCCCTCGGCATCACACCTCATGCTGCGAAACTTCAAGCACCAGAACAGCCGTCCGCCTTTGCCGACGCGCTCCTGGCGGTAAATGACGGGGCCGGGGCTGTCGAGCTTGATGGCGAGCACCGTGAGCAGCATCACGGGGCTCGTGAGGATGAGCAGCGCCCCTGAGCACAACGTGTCAAATAGCCGCTTGGCGATGCGCCGCGCGCGCCCCTGCACAAAGCCCTCGCCGTAGACGAGCCAGCTCGCCTTGAGGCTGTCGATGGGGACTTCGGACTTGGCGCGCTCCCAAAAACCCGCCAGGTCCATGACCGGAATGCCCCGGATGCGGCACGCGAGCAACTCGTCCATCGGCACGCCCCCACCGCGCTGCTCGCGCTCGGCGACGATGATCTGGTCGATGCGGTGCTGCGCCACCAGCTCCTGCAGGCGCGCCTGGCGCGAGAACACCGGCGGGCTGCCCGCGGTGCTGTGCACGGGAACCTCGTCCCCGCTGGGGTAAAAACCGATCACGTTGTTGGAGGCACGCGTGAGCGCAGCCAGGTCGCTGGCCACGGCATACGCCTGCGGCCCCGTGCCCACAATGAGAACGCGCGAGCGCGAGCGCACATGGCGCAGCCAGTACAGTGCCGCGCGTACGAACACGAGTCCAATGAGCGCGTAGACGATGGCCGAGCTGAGCAGCAGCCTCAGGTACTCGCCCGGCAACACCAGCCCCAGCACCAGATAGGTGAGGTACGCCCCCACCCCCATGGCCACCACGGTGCGCCACCACAGTGTGGGCACGCCGATGGGCGTGGGCCGGTACAGCCCGGCAAAGGAGTACATGAGCGAGACCACGAGCGCAAACTGGGCCGCGAACAGCACCATCTGGTGCAGTGCCAGGGGCGACCCCGCCCCCAGCGCGCTCAGCCCCGGCTCGCCCAGCCCTGCCTGCGTGAATCCCGCGCCAGTCACCACCCCGCCCTGCGTCACCCCGGCCAGCAGTACGGCCACAAACAGCAGCACCATGTCGGCCAGCATCCCCGTGAAGGAGGCCACTGACACGTGATGCCGAAATACGCTGAACATGCATGTCCCTTCTGCTTGGCCGCCGGCGACTTGCCAGCGACGGCGAATGAAGAAGAATTATCGGAACCCCCCGCCACATTCAAACCCCGCATCCGCGGGTGTGCGCGCTGGGTTTGCGTGCGGGATTGGGCAAAGGAAAGAGTTGCTGCGCGCCGCCCAACGCACCGTGGTTCCGGAGCCGCAGCCGGGGCCGGCTCCGGGCCTGCCATACTGCGTTCGCACACCCGCCGTGCCGCCGCGTCATGACACTCACCGAGCTTCGTTACATCGTCGCCGTCGCCCGCGAGAAGCACTTCGGGCGTGCCGCCGAAGCCTGCTTCGTCTCGCAGCCCACGCTCAGCGTCTCGATCAAGAAGCTCGAAGAAGAGCTCGACGTGCGCATCTTCGAGCGCGGCACGAGCGAGGTCAGCGTCACGCCGCTCGGCGAAGAGATCGTGCGCCAGGCACAGGCGGTGCTCGAGCAGGCGCTGCAGATCCGGGAAATCGCCAAACGCGGCAAGGATCCTCTGGCTGGCGCGCTGCGCCTGGGAGTGATCTACACGATCGGGCCCTACCTGCTGCCGGACCTCGTCAAGCAGGCGATCGAACGCGTGCCGCAGATGCCGCTGCTCCTGCAGGAGAACTTCACCGCGAAACTGCTCGAAATGCTGCGCACGGGCGATCTGGACTGCGCGATCATGGCCGAGCCCTTCCCCGACACCGGCCTGGCGAGCGCGCCGCTCTACGACGAGCCGTTCGTCGTCGCGTTGCCGCACCACCACGCGCTGACGCAGCGCAAGAGCATCAGCGCCGAAGAGCTGAAACACGAGACCATGCTGCTGCTCGGCACAGGCCATTGCTTTCGCGACCACGTGCTCGAGGTTTGCCCCGAGTACGCGCGTTTCTCGAGCGACGCCGAGGGCATCCGCAAGAGTTTCGAGGGCTCGTCGCTGGAAACGATCAAGTACATGGTCGCCTCGGGCGTGGGCATCACGGTCGTGCCGCAACTCAGCGTCGCCAAGGATGCCCAGGGTCAGGTCACCTACCTGCCGTTTGCCGACCCGGTGCCGACGCGCCGCGTCGTGCTCGTCTGGCGCCGGACGTTCACGCGCTACGAAGCGATCGCCGCGCTGCGCAACGCGATCTACGCCTGCGCCCTGGAAGGCGTGCGGCGCCTCACCGCCTGAGCCGTCGGCTTCGGATCGCGGCCTATCGCGGCGTTCAATGCTTTCAACTGGATCGGCGGCGCGGCGTTGTCTATCCTTTCGCCCATCGCCATCGAAAGAAAAGGGGCATTGAATGGGCAAAAACCTCGAAACACGCGCCGCCGTCACTCGCATCGACATCGGAATCAGCGCCGATCAGCGGGCCGACATCGCCGCCGGCCTCAGCCGGTTGCTCGCCGACACCTACACGCTCTACCTGACGACGCACAACTTCCACTGGAACGTCACCGGGCCGATGTTCAATACGCTGCACACGATGTTCATGGCGCAGTACACCGAACTCTGGGGCGCCGTCGATCCGATCGCCGAGCGCATCCGCTCGCTCGGTCACGTGGCGCCGGGCTCGTCTGCGCAGTTCGGCAAGCTCGCGTCGGTGCCGGACGCCCCCGAGGTTCCGCCCAAAGCGCTGGCGATGGTGCGCCTGCTCGTTGACGGGCACGAAGCGGTGGCACGCACGGCGCGCAGCATCTTTCCGGTCGCTGCCAAGGCCGGCGACGAACCCACTGCGGACCTGTTGACGCAACGCATCGGCATTCACGAACAGGCGGCGTGGATGCTGCGCAGCTTGCTCGAGGACTGACGGTCACGTTGCACGCCCGTTGCCCTGCGGGCGACGCGGCGCCGACTCGCGTCGCGTCTCAGTTCGGCGGCGCCGCCAGCGTCAAAGCGATGGCTTGGCGCCGCGCTGCTTGGATCGCCTCTCCAACCTGAGGGCCGTGCAAGCCTGCCGCTGCGGCGTGCGCGGCGACGCCGGCCGTGTCGGCGTCGAGCGCCGCGCGCAAAACGCGCAACAGATGCGCCCGCTGCACCCAGGGTTCGTCGGCTCGCCCCGGGTTGGCGCGGGCGATGCATTCGCACGCGAGCAGCATCGCCTCGAACCGTGCCGGGCGGCGCAGCGCGTCGCAGCGCTCCAACAAGTCGAGCAGCGCCGCCGCATCGAGCGCTTCGCTGCTCGCGACCGCGCCATGTTCACGCGCCGTCACTTCGGCAAGTTCGCGGCATTCGGCCGTGACGCGCAGGCGCTGGCACAGCGCATTCAGCGCCGCCGGCGCGACGTCGTGGCCCAGGCACGCAAAACGTTGCGCCAGCCCGCCGCCGCGCTGCGCCGCGAGGTCCAGAGTTCGCAGGAGTCGGGCCGCGCCCGGCGATGCATCCCAAAGGGAGTCGACTTCCGGCAGCAACCTCGCCAAGGCGCCGCAGTCGCGCAACACGAGCAGCATGCGTGACGGCTGCGGCTCCATCAGGCCGCGCGCGAGTTCTTGCCAGACGCGCTCGGCGACGAGCGCATCGACTTCACCCGCATCGACCATGCGGCGCGCCAGGGCGAGCGTCTGCGGCGCGACCGTGAAGTCGTGGAATCGCGCCGCGAATCGCGCCAGGCGAAGGATCCGCACCGGGTCCTCGCCGAACGCCGGCGAGACGTGGCGCAGGATCCGCGCCTCGAGATCGCGCTGGCCTCCGTAGGGGTCCACGAGTGCGCCTTGCGCGTCGAGGGCCATCGCATTGATCGTCAGGTCACGCCGCGCGAGGTCCTGCGTGAGCGTCACCGACGGATCGGCGTGAAACGTGAAGCCGTGATAGCCCGGCGCCGTCTTGCGTTCGGTGCGCGCCAGGGCGTACTCCTCGTGGGTCTGCGGGTGCAGAAACACCGGGAAGTCGCGCCCGACGGGCGTGTAGCCCGCGGCGAGCATCTGCTCGGGCGTCGCGCCGACGACGACCCAGTCCTTGTCGATGCTCTTTCGACCGAGCAATGCGTCGCGCACCGCGCCGCCCACGACGTACGCCTGCAATTCGGGCATCGGCTGCGGGCTCAAGGTCGCTGGCGGTACGGCTCGTCGAAGTCCAGAAAATCGTGCTCGGCCAAAGCGTCCTGGCGCCACGCCTGAAACGCCGGCAAGGCGAAGATTCGATCGACGTACGCGTCTGCCGCAGCGTTCACTGGAAGGCCATAGGTACGAATCCGCGTGCACACCGGGGCGAAGTAGGCGTCGGCGATGCTGAACCTGGCGAACAGGAACGGACCTCCGCTCTCGGCCAACCGCTCCGACCACATCTGCTCGATTCGCGCGAGGTCCTGCGCCACTGCGGGTTCGCGCAGCAGGCGCGTTCCGACGTCGGGCAAAGACGCCTCGAGGTTCATCGGGAAGCTGTTGCGCAGCGCCGTGAACCCGGAGTGCATTTCGGCGCACAGGCTGCGCGCGCGCGCGCGCTGCTTCGGATCCGCGGGCCAGAGTTGCAGCGCCGGGAACTTCTCTGCCAGGTACTCCGCGATCGCGAGCGTGTCCCAGACGGCGAATTCGGCGTCGAGCAGCAGCGGCGCCTTGCCGGTGGGTGCGAACTTGAGGATCTCGTTCTTGAACGGTGAGCCGGCGCTGAACGACAAGCGCAGCTTGACCTCTTCGAAGCCGATTTCGAAATGGCGCAGCAGCAGCCAGGGCCGCATCGACCACGACGAGTAGTTCTTGTTGCCGATGTAAAGCTTCATTCTTGCGGCTCCTTCATTGCGGGCGCCGCCTCAGCCGCGCCGCGCCCGCGCGCGGAGCAGGTTCAACCGCGCCACGCCGCGCCCCGCACCCAGGTACTGCGGAACGACGGCGTCAAGCGCGCTGGCGCGAATCCCCAAGCGCTCCAGCCCCGGCAACTGGCCGCTGGCCACGCTGGCAACTCGCATCGAATCGAGGTTGTCGCGCGACATCAGCGGCGTTCCCGGCAAGCACTCCATCGCAAGCGCCTGCAGCCTGCCCAATCCGGCCGGCAAGGCGAGCACGCGCCGCGGGTGCCCCGACCATTGGCCCGCCAGCGCGGCGAGTTCGCCGAGGGTATGAACATCCGGCCCCACGCATTCCAGCGTCATGCCGATCGTCGTCGGGTCGTCGACGCACTTCACGATCGCCGCCGCCACGTCTTCCACCCACACCGGTTGAAAGCGCGCGTCGGCGCCGGCCAGGGGCAGGACGGGCAGCAGCGCTTGCAGGGTGGCGAACAAGTTGAGGAAGCGGTCGCGCTCGCCGAAGATCACCGACGGTCGCAAGAGCGTCGTCTCCAGGCGCGCCGCCTTCAGCAGCGTCTCCCCGGCGGCCTTGGAGCGCAGGTAACGGCTCGGCGCCGTGTCGGCCACACCGAGCGCGCTGACGTGCACGATTCGGCGCACGCCGTTTTCCAGGCAGACCTGCGTCAACTTGCGTGGCAGTGCGACGTGGACCTGCTGAAACTGCGCCTCGCTGCCGTGCAGGATCGCGACCAGGTTCACCACCGCGTCGCACCCCCGGACAAGGCGGCCAAGCTCGGCCGTGTTGTGAATGTCGGCCTGAATCACTTGAAGCGTCGGCAGCAGCTGGAGCGGCTTGGCGTTTGCGGTGCGCCGTGTCGCCACCGTGACGCAGCCGTCCGCCGCGCCCGCGCGCTCGACGAGGCGCGCGCAGACACTGCGCCCGACGAACCCGGTGCCGCCCAAGACCAACACATTCGACATCGCAATCCCTCATCTGCGGCAAATCGTGCCGCAACGCGTGTGAAGGCGCTATTCTGGCGTGTCGATCGCGGCCCGCAGGTTGGGCGATGTCAAATCAAGGCAGATCGATTTCCGGAGGCGGCGCTTCGGCCAGGCGCGGGCCGATCACATCGCCGAGCCGCTCTTTCAGCGACGCCGGACGCTCGCTGAGCAGCGCCGCGTAGAACGCGCTGTTGCTGATGACCTTCTTCACGTAGTCGCGCGTTTCGTTGAACGGGATGTTCTCCGCCCACACCGCAGCTTCCAGGACCGGACCTTCGCGCCACTTGCGCGAGCGTGACGGGCCGGCGTTGTACGCCGCAGCGGCCATCGCGAGCGAGCCGCCGAAGTCGTCGAGAACGTACTTCAGGTAACTCGTTCCGAGTTTCAGGTTCGTCTGGCGTTCCGCAATTTGATCCGCTTGGTAACTCGCCAGGCCGATCTTGCGCGCCGTCCAGCGCGCCGTGGCGGGCATGATCTGCATCAACCCCATCGCGCCCACGTTCGACTTGGCGTCGACGATGAAACGCGACTCCTGGCGAATCAGCCCGAACACGTACGCCGGATCGAGGCCGATTTCGCGTGCACGCGCCTGAACTTCGGCGCGAAACGGCGTCGGGAAGCGCTGTTCCATGTCGACCTCGACGCGAGTCCGATCGCTCGTATTGATGCAGCGGTCCCAGATTTCGCGGTCGCAGGCGATCTGCGCCGCGGCGAGCAGCTCGCGGTCGCCCAGGCCACGCAAGCTGAAGTTCCACTCGCGCACGCCCTCGGGGCGCAGCCCGAGTGTGATCAGCTGCAAAGCTCGCGTCAGACCGGGACGGCGTTGCGCCGCTTCGCGCTCGACGTCGGTGAGCGGCGCCGGCCGCGCCGGCAGCGTGACCGGGATGCCGAGGTTTTCCGCAGCCAAGCCGCCGTAGAAGCTCAACTGCCCGGTAATGCTTTCGAGCAGCCCCTGCGCCTGGGCGCGCAGGGCATCGCCGTCCGGCGCTTCACGCGCCATCGCCAGCAAGGCGCGCGCCTTCCAGTAGACCCAGGCCGGATCGCGCTGCTCGGCCGCGCTCATCGCGTCGATGCCTTGCAGCACGGCGTGCCAGCGCGGCTGCCCGTTGTCGCCGCGCAGCGCGGCGCGCACCTTCCAGGCCAGGCTGTCATCGGTCCAGTCCAGGCTCACGCCCGCCTTCGCGGCGCGCATCTCGGTGCGCAAGAAATAGTCCGAAGCCTCGTTCTGCAGGCGCAGCGCCGCCTGTTTGGCCACCACCAGCCAGGCGGCTGCGGCCAGGTCGGCGGGCAAGGCGGTGTCCCAACGCTCGTTCAGCAACCGCGCCGCCGCGTCGGCGTCGCTGACCGCCAGGCGCATCAGCGCCAGCGCCGTGAACTCGGCGTCTGCGCGCGCCGCCGGACTGGCCTTGCGCGACAGGTAACGCGCCGGGTTGTCGTTCAACTCCTGGACCTGGCTCGCGGCGGCGACGCTGATCATCACCGCGGCCTGGCGCGCTGCGCGCGGCTTGTTGTGCTCGACCGCCAGGCGCACCTTGCGCCAGACGTCGGCGGGCGTGAAACGCTTCGCGTCGACCAACGCTGCAGCAAGCATCGCGCAACCGTCGTCGGCGTCGCGCTGTTCGTACCAATGCGTGAGCGCCTTGTCGCGCACTTCCTTGCCCGCCACATGCTCGGCGAGCAACGCATAACACGTGACTTCGCGGTCGTCGTTCATGCGAAAGCGCGGCATCTCGGCAGAGAAGTTGAGCCAGTCGCGGCGCCGCCCGAGTTCGAGCAGCCAGTCGTTGCGCAACCGGTCCTCGACGTAAGTCCCCGGCCAGCGCGCATAGAACGCATTCAACTCGTCCTGGCGCACCTCGTTCAGCCGGTCGCTCAAGTCCCAGTAGTCGACCCACATCGCCAGCGGGTGCTGGTGGGCCGCCGCCGCGCTGCGCGCAGCGAGCAACTTCGTGCGGTCCTTCTTGCGCAACGCCTCACGCGCGTCGATGATCGCGTTGTCGCCGGGTTGCGTCTGCGCCTGCACCGGCGTCATCGGCAGCGGCGCGGCCAGGCACACCAGGAGCGCCAGCGCGGCACCGCGGCTGCGAAACTCACCGAACACGACGTGTCGTTTCACCTTGACCTCTTCGCTCATCGAACCACCCTCGCCATTGCCCTCGGCGCGCGCCGCCTTGCGCGCCAGCCTGCTCGCTGCGCGCAGCGCCTTTGCCGGGGGGCCCGGGGCCGCTGCGGCCCACGCCGCCCTGGCCCAGCACCTGCTCGATGTTGTCAACACGCTGCAGCCCAACTGCCTCGGCGTGTATTGGCCGGTTCGCAGCGAATTTAGCGCAATCCAGGTGTTTCATCGCCCCGGCAGCCGTCACACATGGCCCTTGGCGCTGCCCTTTGTGCACAAGTCGCCCCCTCGAATGGAGTATCGCGCCTGGGACGGCGCGCCGCCAGCGTTGCGCGACGAAGCCGGAATGGCCAGCGTGCGGGGCGACCCTGTCGTACCCGACGTCGTTATCGTTCCCTGCCTAGGGTTCACCGACGCGGCGTACCGCCTTGGCTACGGCGGCGGCTATTTTGACCGCTGGCTTGGGGTGAATCCGCATGTCACGGCGATCGGGGTGGCGTGGGAAGTGGGTCGCATCGAGCCGGCCCTGTTTGCGCCAGAGCCTCACGATGTGCCGCTGACGCTCGTCGTCACGGAGCGCGGAGCGGCGTGACGCGGCGCGCCGACGCCGCAAGTCACGCCTTGCGCACGCGCGCGCGTCCGGAGCCGGGCGCAGGCGATGCCGGCGGGGGCGCGCGGCGTGTCGCAGCGCGCAGCGCCGCTTCGAGCGCGAGCCGTGCCCAGGGCTGCATCGCTGCCGGCGAATCGACCGCGTCGGCCGAGACGCTGAAGTAACCCATGCTGATCGAGCGGCTCTTCGCCTCGTAGACGAAGGGCTCGCAGCCGGCGGCCTCAAACGCCGCGCGCGACGTGGCGTCGGCCTTCAGGAAGAGCTGGTCGAACGCGACGATGGCGATGAACAAGCCGTCGACGTACACGCCGTGGCCGCCGAACATGCGCCGGGCGCGTGCGTGACCGAGTGGCGCAAACAGCTCCAGGCAATGTTCGACGAAGGGATCGGGCGGGCGTGGCATGCGTCAGTCTTGCACAATCGACTCCCTGAGGCCCAGCCACGCTTGGCGTCGCCCCCGTCATTCACCAGGGTTGCAGCAATGGCATCGAATCCGGCGGATCTGCTGCGCGCCGCGCAGCGCCAGAAGCTCATCGCGGCGCGGCTCGCGCTGCCGGATCGGCTCGAGCGCGCGGTGGCGCTGCAAAACGCGCTGCGCGTCTGGCTCATCGGGCGCCGCGAGTCGAGCATCGGCGCGTACTGGCCGATCAAGGGCGAGTTCGATCCACTGCCCGCCCTGTACCGCTGGAGCGAAGGCGCGCCCGAGGGCGTGATCCGGCGCATCGGCCTCCCCGTGGCGGACCGCGTCTCGGGTTCGCTGCGTTTTCACATCTGGTACCCGGGTTGTCCGATGGAGCTCGACGCTTACGACATCTCCAAGCCGAAGGGCACGGAAGAGTTTGCGCCGCAACTGCTGATCGTGCCGTGCCTGGGCTACGGCCCCGGCGGCGTGCGCCTGGGCTACGGCGGCGGATTCTTCGAGCGCACGCTGCTCGCCGTCGAGCCGAGCCCGGTGACGGTCGGCGTGAGCTACACACATGGCTTTCTGCCGATGCTGCGCGCCGGCCCGGCCGAAGTCGAGCTCGACGTGATGTTGACCGAAGACGGCGTGATGTGGGAGCGCGACGCGCAGGGGTCGTGAACCTCAGGCGCGCAGGCGCTGCAGGATTTCGAGCGTCAGCGTGCTCTGGTTCATGGTGTAGAAGTGCAGCCCCGGCGCGCCGCCGCTGATGAGGCGCTCGCACAGGCGCGTCACGACGTCCAGGCCGAACGCGCGGATCGATGGTGCGTCGTCGACGAATCCTTCCATCTTCAGCGCCACCCAGCGTGGGATCTCGATCCCGTCGCGCGCCGCGAACTGGGCGATCTTCGAGAAGTTGTGAAACGGCATCACCCCCGGCACGATGGGCACCTCCACACCGAGCGCGCGCACCGCATCGACGAAGTGGAAGTAGGCGTCGGGGTTGAAGAAGAACTGCGTGATCGCCGAATCGGCGCCGCACTTGATCTTCTCGGCGAAATGGCTCAGGTCCCGCGCCGCGTAGCGCTGCTGCGGATGGTATTCGGGGTAGGCGGCGACTTCGATGTGGAAATTCCCGCCTTGTGCGTCGCGGATGAAGCGCACCAGATCGGCGGCGTAGCGGAACTCGCCGCCCGCCGCAGTGCCGCTCGGCAGGTCGCCGCGCAGCGCGACGATGCGCGACAGGCCGTGCGCACGATAAGTTTCGAGCAGCTGCGCGACCCCCTCGCGCGTCGCGCCGACACAAGACAAATGCGGTGCCGCACTGTGCCCCGCCGCAGCGATGGCGAGCACGGTCTGCAGCGTCTTGTCGCGCGTCGAGCCGCCGGCGCCGTAGGTCACGCTGAAGAACTCGGGCGCTGCCGCGCCGAGCTGTTGCACGACGTCGATCAGTTTCGCGTCGCCGACGGGCGTGTTCGGCGGAAAGAATTCGAAGCTGACCGGCACTGCGGGGCGGCTTGGATTCATGGCGTCGACTCCGGCGAGTGCGCCGCACGAAGCGGCACGGCGCGCACAAAAAACTCTCGATTCCCGTCGCCGCCGGTGATGGGGCTGTCGAACCAATCGAGCACGGAGAAACGCAGCGCCGCGAAGGCGGCGCGAATGCGCTGCTCGACTTGCGCGAATGCGGCTGGATCACGCACCAGACCGCCTTTGCCGATGTCGGAGGGTTGCAATTCGAATTGCGGCTTGACGAGCATCAGCAACTCCGCTTTGGCGAGCGGCGTGAGCGCGGGCAGGACGAGGCTCAGCGAGATGAACGATACATCGCCGGTGATCAAGTCAAAGCGCGCGACGGGCAGTTGCGCCGTCTGCAGATGGCGCGCGTTCACACCTTCCAGCGCCGTCACGCGCGAGTCGCCGCGCAGGCTCGGGTGCAGCTGGCCGTGGCCGACGTCCACACCGACGACGCGCGCCGCGCCCTCGCGCAACAAGACCTCGGTGAAGCCGCCGCTGCCCTGGCCCACGTCGAGACAGGTCGCGCCGCGCACGTCGATTCCGCAGCGCACCAATGCCGCGGCGAGCTTGAGCCCGCCGCGTGAGACGTAGCGCACCTCCGCGTCATCGGTGATCTCGACGCGGCAGTCCGGCGGCACGTCTTCGCCGGCCTTGGCGGCCACTTGCCAGCCGGCCGTGCCGAGCCAGCGCACCGCGCCGCGGTCGAGCAGGCGCCGCGCCGCGGATCGGCTCGGCGCGAGGCCTTGCTGCACGAGCAACTGGTCGACGCGCATCGCTGGGCCGCTGCCTCGTTCGGATCACCCCGCCCGCTCAATAGCGATAGCTGTCGGGCTTGTACGGCCCTTGCTTGGGAACGCCGATGTACGCCGCCTGCTCGTCGCTGAGTTCGCTGAGCTGGGCGTTGAGCGTGCGCAGCTGCAGCCGCGCCACCTTCTCGTCCAGGTGCTTGGGAAGCACGTAGACCTTGCCCTGCTCGTAAAAGTCGCTGTGGGTGAAGAGTTCGATCTGCGCAATCGTCTGGTTCGCGAACGAGCTGCTCATCACGTAGCTCGGGTGCCCCGTGCCGCAGCCCAGGTTCACCAGGCGACCCTTGGCGAGCAGGATGATGCGCTTGCCACCCTCGAAGATCACGTGATCGACTTGCGGCTTGATCTCTTCCCACTGGCACTTCGTCTCGATCGCCGCGATGTCGATTTCGTTGTCGAAGTGGCCGATGTTGCAGACGATGGCGTTGTGCTTCATCGCCGCCATGTGGCCGTAAGTGATCACGCCCTTGTTGCCGGTTGCGGTGACGAAGATGTCGGCCAGCGGCGCGGCGTAGTCCATCGTCACGACGCGGTAGCCCTCCATCGCCGCTTGCAATGCGTTGATCGGGTCGATCTCGGTCACCCAGACCTGGGCGCTGAGCGCACGCAGCGCCTGCGCCGAGCCCTTGCCGACATCGCCGTAACCCGCGATCACGGCGATCTTGCCGGCGACCATCACGTCGGTTGCGCGCTTGATGCCGTCGACCAGGCTTTCGCGACAACCGTAGAGGTTGTCGAACTTGCTCTTCGTCACCGAGTCGTTGACGTTGATCGCGCGGAACATGAGCGTGCCCTTCGCGCTCATCTCCTTCAGGCGGTGCACGCCGGTCGTCGTTTCTTCGGTGACGCCGATGATCTGCGCGCTCTTGCGGCTGTACCAGGTCGGGTCAAGCGCGAGCTTGGCCTTGATCGCGGCGTAGAGCTCGCGTTCTTCTTCGCTCGTCGGGTCCGAGATGAGTCGCGCGTCGCTTTCGGCGCGCTTGCCCAGGTGCATCAGCAAGGTCGCGTCGCCGCCGTCGTCGAGGATCATGTTCGGGCCTTCGCCTTGTGCCCCTTTGGCGCCAAATTCAAAGATGCGGTGCGTGTAGTCCCAGTAGTCCTTCAGCGATTCGCCCTTGTAGGCGAACACCGGAGTGCCCTTCACGGCCAGCGCCGCCGCCGCGTGGTCCTGCGTGCTGAAGATGTTGCACGACGCCCAACGTACCGTCGCGCCGAGCGCCTGCAGCGTCTCGACGAGCACGGCGGTCTGGATCGTCATGTGCAGGCTGCCCGTGACGCGCGCGCCTTTCAGCGGTTGCGCCTTCGCGTATTCGGCGCGAATCGCCATCAGCGCCGGCATTTCGCTCTCGGCGATGGCAATTTCCTTGCGCCCCCAGTCGGCGAGTTTCAGATCGGCGACGGCGTGGTCGGGATTTGGTTTCACAACAGCGTTCATGGTGGCTCCTTGGGCGGTAGAACCCGCAACAAGCCGCTGACGACGGTGCTTGAATGAACACTCACCCTCGGGGCAGCCCGGTGCGGGTGAGCGCGGTTGCATGAAGATTTCCGAGCCTGGCCCCTGTGGGGGTTGCAACGCTCCTCGGAAGCCGCGCATTGTAGCCGCGGCTGATCACGCTGCGCAGCAAATCCGGCACACTTCGCCCATGCCCGCGCGCGTCACTCCCTGGTCTGTCTGCGCGCCGGAGCAGCTGCGCAATGTGTGCGGCGTTCTGACCGACATCGACGACACGCTGACGCGCGACGGCGCGATCGAGCCCGTCGCGCTCGCCGCGCTGCAGCGCCTCGCGCAAGCCGGGTTGCCGGTGATCGCGATCACTGGTCGACCGATGGGATGGAGCGAACCGTTCGCGCGCGACTGGCCAATCGCGGGAATCGTCGCCGAAAACGGCGCTGTGGCACTGTTTCGTGAGGCGCAGCAGCTCCGGATTGAATACGCCCAGGATGCCGCGACGCGCGAATCCAATGCGCTGCGCCTGCGCGAGGCGGCCGCCGCGATCCTGCGCGAACTACCGCAGGCACGCCTGGCGCGCGACAGCGCCGGCCGGATCACCGACATCGCGATCGACCACAGCGAGCACGCGCATCTGGCGCCGGCCGACATCGAACGCGCCGTGAACCTGTTGCGCGAACGCGGCATGCACGCCACGGTGAGTTCGATCCACATCAACGCCTGGTTCGGCGCGCACGACAAGCTCAGCGGCGCACGCTGGATCGTGCGCCGCCTGCTCGCGCAAGAGCTCGATGCGCGGCGCTGGGTTTACGTCGGCGACTCGACGAACGACCAGCTCATGTTCGGTCACATCGAGTTGAGCGTCGGCGTGGCGAACCTGTTGCGCTTTGAATCGGTGCTGACCACCTGGCCTGCGTACTTGACGGCCGGCGAGCGCGGTGCGGGTTTCGCTGAAGTCGCCGACGCGCTGCTCGCGGCGCGCGAACCCGGTGCTTGACGACGCTGCGGGCCGCGCTCACAGCGAAAGAAAACTGCGCATGCGCTCGATTTCGTCTTCGAGTGCCGCACGGAACGCCGCGCCGCGCGGCGGGCGGCCCGAAGCGTAGCCGGTCTCAACATCGGAGCTCGCCTTCGCTTGCCGACACGTTGGCCCAACCGAGCACCTGCTCGCGCCAGAGCAGCGGCAACGCGTAGTAGCCGCGCACGCGTTTCTGCGGCGGCGTGTACGCCTCGAAGCGGTAGGCCCAGCCCCAGAGCATCTCGAAGCGCCTGCGGTCCCACACGACCGGATCGAACGGCGCGAGCAGGCGCACGGCGGCAGCGTCGCCTTCGTCGTGCGAGGCAACCGGGCTCTCGCCTTCGGGCCAGTACCAGGTGCTGCCCTGCACTTCGGCTTGCGGCAGGCGCTGCTTGGCGCGCGCCAAAGCCGCAGCGCGCAAATGCGCCCATTGCGGCGCGCCGCCTCGGAGGTGGCTCACGAGTTCGCTGAAGCTGCGCGCCGGCAGCGGCGCGTACTTGCGAACGATCACGTCGATCAGCGCGTCGAGCGCCGCCGCCGGGTCGGGAGCCTCCGGCCGCGCCTCGCGCGCCGCGTAAACGCGCACGCCGCCCTCGCGCCGCGCGATTCGCAGCAGGCCGCGGTAGTGCATGCCGTCCAGCAACTGCGTGCTCGCGTTGCTCGAGCCGCCGAACCAGTTGCGCACCTTGCCGTGCGCGAAATGCGCGTCGACCTCGCGCGGGTGCACGACGCCGCGTTCGCGCACGAACTCGAGCACCGCGTGCGCCTGCGTCCAGCGCGCCTTGGGCCAAGCCGTCTGCGGTACGCGCGGGTGCATCAGGTGGTGCGTGGCGCGCGGCAGGAAACCGTAGTTGACGAAGAAGTCCTCTTCGATGGCGAGCCGCGGATAGCGCCGCTCCAGGTCTCCGGCCCGATAGCCGGTGACGCGGTGCCGCAGCGTCAGGTCCTGGGCGCGCGCCGGCGCACGGATCGGGTCCGCCTGCACGAAGCCGAGCTTGGCGATCGGCACGCGCCAGCGTGGTCGGCGCAAACAGGCTGCGCGCCACCGCGTAGCGGCGCAGGTGTTCGAGCGTCAGGCGGGCAGGCATCGGTGAATCGTCATCATCATCATGCCTGAAGCGCGCGCCTGTGGCGCCCTCGCGGCGCGCACCGCAGACGACGCCCGATCGGCATCTGCGCAGTCGACGTGCGGCTGCGCTTGCGCCTATGCTCCGGGCATGGCAAGCGTGGCAATCGATTCGGCGCCGCAGTTGCGCCAGCAGCTGGCGCGTTTCGACGTGCTGCCGGTCGATGCGCCCGGCGTGCGGCGCGCCGCGGTCGCGGTGGCCGTGACCGAAGCGGGGTTCGGCCCCGATGTCGCGGGCCTGCCGCAACACACCGCCTGGAGCACCGAACCGGCGCTGCTGCTGACGCGCCGCGCTGCGGGCCTGCGCAGCCACGCCGGGCAATGGGCGATGCCGGGCGGGCGCGTCGACGCCGGTGAGACGCCTGAGCAGGCGGCGTTGCGCGAACTCGCCGAAGAAGTGGGCCTGCGGCTCGACGCTGGTGCGCTGCTGGGCCGCTTAGACGACTACGAAACGCGGTCCGGCTATGTGATCACGCCGGTGGTCGTGTGGGCCGGGCCGGCGCGCGACGTCGTTGCCAACCCGAGCGAAGTCGCCGCGATTCACCGCATTCCGCTGCCCGAACTGCTGCGCCCCGACGCACCGCTGCTGAATCACGTGCGCGGGGCGGAGCATCCGGTGCTGCGCATGCCGATCGGCGACACCTGGATCGCCGCGCCGACCGCGGCGTTCCTGTTCCAGTTTCGTGAATGGTGCATGCTGGATCGGCCGACGCGGGTGGCGCACTTTGATCAGCCGGTGTTTGCTTGGAGGTGAGGGTGCGCCGCCGGGGCTGTGTGGCTCCGGCACAGCGCTTCGCGCCTTAACTTCGCTGGCGCGTGGGTGCCCACCGCGAGACGCAGTGTGCGCTCGGGCCGTCCCGCAGTGCGCAAGCACTGCGGGAGCCGCGGCCCTCGCAGCCTTCGCCGCAAAGCCCAAGGGTCGCTTCGCGACCGCCGGACTTACAGCCCGGCCGCTGCGCGCAGCGCTTGGGCTTTGTCAGTCCGCTCCCATGTGAACTCGGGTTCTTCCCGGCCGAAGTGGCCGTAGGCGGCGGTCTTTTCGTAGATCGGGCGCAGCAGGTCGAGCATCTGGATGATGCCCTTCGGGCGCAGGTCGAAGTGTTCGTTGATCAGCGCGGCGATCCTGTCGTCGCTGATCTTGCCCGTGCCCTCGGTGTACACCGTCACGTTCATCGGCCGCGCGACGCCGATCGCGTAGGCGACCTGGATCTGGCATTGCCTGGCGATTCCGGCGGCGACGATGTTCTTTGCCACGTAGCGCGCGGCGTACGCCGCCGAGCGGTCGACCTTGCTCGGGTCTTTGCCGGAGAACGCGCCGCCGCCATGCGGACACGCGCCGCCGTAGGTGTCGACGATGATCTTGCGCCCGGTCAGGCCGCAGTCGCCTTGCGGGCCGCCGATGACAAAGCGCCCCGTCGGGTTGATCAGGTACTTCGTATCTTTCAGCCACGCCTTGGGCAGCACCGGCTTGATGATTTCTTCGATCACCGCTTCGATGAACGCGGGCTTCATCTTCTTGCCGTCGCTCATTTCCGGCGCGTGCTGGCTCGACAGCACGACGGTATCGATCGAGTGCGGCTTGCCGTCGACGTAGCGCATCGTCACCTGGCTCTTCGCGTCGGGGCGCAGGAAGGGCAGGCGCCCGTCTTTGCGCAGTTGCGCCTGGCGCTCGACGAGGCGGTGCGCGTAGTAGATCGGCGCGGGCATGAGCTCGGGCGTTTCGTCGCACGCGTAACCGAACATCAGGCCCTGGTCGCCCGCGCCGGTGTTCAGATGGTCGTCGCTCGCGTGGTCCACGCCCTGCGCGATGTCGTTGCTCTGCTTGTCGTAGCAGACCATCACGGCGCAGCCCTTGTAGTCGATGCCGTATTCGGTGTTGTCGTAGCCGATGCGCTTGATCGTGTCGCGCGCAATCTGGATGTAATCGACATGCGCGTTCGTCGTGATCTCGCCGGCGAGCACCACGAGGCCGGTGTTGCAGAGCGTCTCGGCGGCGACGCGCGAGCGTGGGTCTTGCTGAAAGATCGCGTCGAGAATCGCGTCCGACACCTGGTCGGCGACTTTGTCGGGGTGTCCCTCGGAAACGGATTCGGACGTGAACAGGAAATCGGTGGCCACTCTTAAACTCCTTCAAGTTGCAGGTTGCGTTGCCGGCCTGGATGTGAGGAGGAGCGGCGAACGCTTTAGCGGCATTTATGGAGCAACGCTGCGAAGCGCCGCTTCGGCCCGTGCGCCCAATGGTGCATTGCTGGTCGCCCCGCAAGTGGTTCATTAACTCGGCGACGTGCCGAATTATAGGAAGTCCTTCGCCCATGTTCGTATTCGCCCGCTGGCTCGCGCGCCAGCCCTTGTGGCTGCTGCACCTGGGCGGCGCGGCGCTGGGCTGGTTGACCTACGCGATGTCGCCCACCTACCGGAAGCGATTCAACGCCAACGCGCAGCAGGCCGGCGTCGCCCCCGCGCTGGCGCGGCCGGCGATCGCGCACGCCGGGCGCGTGCTCCTGGAGATGCCCTATCTCTGGCTGCGCCCGCCGGGCACGCGCATCGCTCCCGCGCCCACGCTGCACGGCGCAGAGTGTGTCGAAGCGGCGCACGCCAAGGGACGTGGCATTGTTTACC
The DNA here is from genome assembly GCA_963775015.1 of uncultured beta proteobacterium. Lineage (GTDB taxonomy): Bacteria > Pseudomonadota > Gammaproteobacteria > Burkholderiales > Burkholderiaceae_C > JAEMQF01. The sequence continues at coordinate 75,077 of CAVZHI010000016.1, forward strand.
TGACGCCGCACATGGGTTGTTTCGAAATCGCCGCGCAGGCGATCGCCGAGCACTTTGCGGCGCGCCACGGCCCGATCACCGTGCTCTACCGCCCGGCGCGAAAGGCCATGTTGCGTGACTTGATGGACAACACGCGCGCCCGCCCCGGCGTGGCGACTGCGCCCGCCACGTTGGCCGGGGTGCGCCAACTGATTCGCGCGCTGCGCCGTGGCGAATCGGTGGGCTTGCTGCCGGACCAGGTGCCGCCCGACGGCATGGGCGTGTGGGCGCCGTTCTTCGGCAAGCCGGCGTACACGATGACGCTGGCGGCGCGCCTGGTCCAACAAACCGGCGCGGCGCCGCTGCTCGTGTGGGGTGAACGGTTGCCGGCGGGGCGCGGCTTTCGAGTTCACTTCGAGCCTTTGGCCGAGGCGCTGCCCACCGACCCGCAAGCACAGGAGCAGGCCGCCGGCGTGATCAACCGCGCCATGGAGCGCCTGATCCTTTCCTGCCCTCAGCAATACCTGTGGGGTTATCACCGCTACAAACAACCGCGCGAGTCCGACGACGCTGGAATCGAATGACGCTGTCCACGCTCAGCCGGGCCGTCGGGGCACGCGCATTCTTGGCCTTGCTTTGGCTGCTGCACGGGCTGCCGCTGCCCCTGCTCGCGCCGCTCGGGCGCGGCCTGGGGGTGATTCTCTGGGTGGTCGCACGGTCGCGACGCCGCACTGCGTTGCGCAACCTGGAGTTGTGCCTGCCGGAACTGAGCGACACAGCGCGCCGGGGCGTCGCGCGAGAGCACTTCCAGTGGCTGGGGCGCAGCATTCTCGAGCGCGGTGTGCTTTGGCACGCGTCGCCGCGGCGCTTGAAGCGCCTGATCCAGGTTGAGGGCGACGTGCAGCTTGCAAAGCGCAGCGAGCGCGCCGTGATGTGGCTCGTGCCGCACTTCATTGCGCTGGACGTCGCTGGCGCAGCGACGCAACTCTTCCAGTCGAAATGGGTGGTATCGATTTACCAGCAACAAAGCGAGCCGACCTTCGACGCTGCGGTGCGCCGTGGCCGCCTGCGCTTTGGCCAGGGCGAAGTGTTCCCGCGCAGTGACTCGGCGCGGCCCTTGATGCGCGCGGTGCGCGCCGGTGCGGCGTTCTTCAATTTGCCCGACATGGACTTCGGTTCGCGCGACGCCGCATTCGTGCCGTTCTTCGGCATTTCTGCAGCGACGCTGCTCGCGCCGTCGCGCATGGCACGCGCGCTGAACATGGTCGTGCAACCCGTGATCGCGCACATGCTTCCCGGCGGGCAAGGCTATCGCGTCTCGTTTCTCGAGCCGTGGCGCGACTTCCCGAGTGCCGATGCGCTCGCCGACACGGCGCGCATGAACCGCTGGATCGAAGCGCAGGTGCGCGCGGACCCCGCGCAGTACCTCTGGGTGCACCGGCGCTTCAAGACGCGCCCGCCGGGCGAGCCGTCGCTCTACTGACGGAAGGCGCAGCGATAATTGCCCGATGAAATTGCGCTTCACCAAGATGCAAGGCGCGGGCAACGACTTCGTCGTCATCGACGCGACACGCGAGCGCATCGAACTCAGCGAAGCGCAATACCGCACCCTCGGGGATCGGCGCTTCGGCGTCGGCGCGGACCAGATCCTGATCGTCGAGCCGAGCACCACACCGGGCGTTGACTTTCGCTACCGCATCGTCAACAACAGCGGCGACGAAGTCGAACATTGCGGCAACGGCGCGCGCTGCTTCGTGCATTTCGTTCGCGATCGCGGCCTGACGGACAAGCGCGTGCTGCGTGTCGAAACGATGAACAACTTGCTCGAGCTGCGCCTGCAAGACGACGGCCGCGTCACGGTCGACATGAACCGGCCGGTGTTCGAGTTGCAGCGTATTCCCTTCGACGCCGCAGGCCTCACGCCGCGAAGCGTCGGCGGGTCCGGGTTTGAAATGTGGCCGCTCGAAGGCGTTGCCGCGCACCCGGTCGAGGTTGCCGTGCTGTCGATGGGGAATCCGCACGCGGTGCAGTTCGTTGACGACGTGGACCGCGCGGCAGTCGCCGAACAGGGGCCGCGAATCGAAACGCATGCGCGCTTTCCGCGCAAGGTGAATGCCGGATTCATGCAAATCGTTGCGCGGAACCGGATTCGCCTGCGCGTGCACGAGCGCGGCGCCGGTGAAACGCTCGCCTGCGGGACCGGCGCTTGCGCCGCCGTCGTCGCCGGAATTCGCCTCGGGCTGCTGGAGGCGCGAGTCGACGTGCAAACGCGCGGCGGTGAACTCACTGTCGAATGGCAGGGTGGCATGGCGCATGTCCTCATGACCGGGCCGGCGCAAACCGTGTTCGAAGGCGAAATCGACTTATGAAGAAAGTTGCACCGTGATCAAAGACAGCACGTTTCAGGGCGGTATTCGCGGCGTGAGCGAGGCCGACATCGCGAGTTACCTCGCGATCACGCCGGCGTTTTTCGAGCGCCACGCCGAATTGCTCGGCGCGGTTCAGCTTGCCAGCCCGCATGGCGCGCGCGCCGTGTCGCTGCAGGAACGCCAGATCGAAATGCTGCGCGACAAGCTGAAGGGCCTGGAGCAGCGCATCATGGAAATGATCCGCCACGGCCAGGACAACCTGGGTCTGGCGGACCGCCTGCACCGCTGGACACGCACGCTCATGCTCACCGTCGGCGCAGCCGACCTGCCCGCCGCGCTGCTGCGCGACCTCATGCACCAGTTCATGGTGCCGCAGGCCGCGCTGCGCGTCTGGGGTGTCGCACCGGAGTTCGCGGAAGCCGAGTTTGCGCGCGGCGTGAGCGCCGACGTGAAGACTTTCGCGAGCAGCCTCGCGGTACCCTATTGCGGCGTGAACGCCGGATTCGAAGCGCTGCTCTGGCTCGCCGAGCCGGCCAGCGTGATGTCCACCGCCCTCGTACCCTTGCGCGCGCGCGACGCGACTCCTGCGTTCGGCCTGCTCGTTCTCGCCTCGCCGGATGCGACGCGCTACAGCGCCGACATGGGCACCGAGTTCCTGACCCGCATCGGCGAACTCGCCGGCGCGGCGCTGTCACGCCTGTTGCCCCCGTCTTGACGACGCTGCACGAACCGCTTCGCGCGCACCTCGTGCACCTCGAGGTCGAGCGCCGGCTCGCGCCACGAACCCTCGCGATCTACGCCGACGCCCTGAGCAAACTGCAGGCTTGCGCCGAAGCGACGCCGATCGGGCTCGACGCCGCGCGCACGCACCACGTGCGGCGCTGGGCCGCGCAGTTGCACGGCGCGGGCCTGGCGCCGCGCAGCATCGCGCTCGTGCTCTCGGCGTGGCGCGGCTTTTACCGTTGGCTCGGGCGCGACGGCCGGGTCGCGGTGAATCCCGTGCTCGGCGTGCGCGCGCCCAAGGCGGCGCGGCCGTTGCCGAAGGCGTTGTCGGTCGATCAGGCGGTGGCGCTCGCCGAACATCAGGCGCAGCCCTCAGGGTCGGGCGAAGACGCGGTGCTCGCCGCGCGCGACCACTGCATCGTCGAGTTGCTGTACGGTTGTGGCTTGCGCGTCGGCGAATTGACCGGCCTGGACGTTCACAGCAGCGCGCAAGCGTCGGGTTGGGTCGATGTGCCCGATGCGAGCGCGCTCGTGCTCGGCAAGGGCTCGAAGCGGCGCAGCGTTCCGGTCGGCGCGGCGGCGCTGCAGGCGCTTGCCCGCTGGCTCGAGCTGCGCGGCCGCTGGGCTGACGACGCCGAAGCGGCGCTGTTCGTGAGTCGACTCGGCACGCGCCTGAGCGCCGGCCAGTTGCGCGCGCGCTTGAAGGCGAACGCGCTGCAGGCGCAGCTGCCGACCCACGTTCACCCGCACATGCTGCGCCATTCGTTCGCGTCGCACCTGCTGCAAAGCAGCGGCGACCTGCGCGCCGTGCAGGAACTGCTCGGCCACGCCAACATCTCGACGACGCAGGTCTACACCAAGCTCGACTTCGGCCACCTGAGCAAGATCTACGACGCCGCGCACCCGCGTGCGAAGCGGATGAAGCGCGCGCCGTGAAGACGGTCCAGGTTCGCGAAGGCAAGGAGCGATCGCTGCAACGGCGCCACCCCTGGGTGTTCGAGGGCAGCGTCGCCAAGGGCAAGGCCGATTCGGGTGAAACCGTGCGCGTCGTGGCGGCCGACGGCGCCTTCCTGGCGTGGGCCGCGTACAGCCCGGAGTCGTCGATCCGCCTGCGCGCCTGGAGTTTTGACGAAGCGCAGCGAATCGACGCGGCGTTTTTCGCCGCCCGGATTGCCCAGGCGGTCGCGCTGCGCTCGCGCCTGGCCGTCGCGAGCAGCGGCGTGCGCCTGATTCACGGCGAGGCCGACGGACTGCCGGGTCTGATCGTCGACACTTACGGCGACACGCTGTGCGCGCAGTTCCTGAGCGCCGGCGTCGAGCGCTGGAAGGAGTCGATCGCCGACGCGCTGCTCGCCGCGACCGGCAGCACGCGGCTCTACGAGCGCAGCGACGCGGGTGTGCGCGCGCTCGAAGACCTGCCGGCGCAGAGCGGCTGGCTGCGCGGCAGCGGCGCGACCGAGGTCGAAATCGAGGAACACGCGTGGCGCTTGCGCGTCGACATCGCGCAGGGGCACAAGACCGGCTTCTATCTGGACCAGCGTGACAACCGCAAGCTCTTTGCCGACGTGGTAAAGCGCTTCGGCTGTCGGCGGATCCTGAACTGCTTCAGCTACACGGGCGGCTTCAGCGTCGCCGCGCTCGCAGCCGGCGCGAGTGAGGTGGTGAGCGTCGATTCGTCGGCGCCCGCATTGGCACGCGTCGCGGAGCATGTGGCGTTGAATCGCTTGGACGGCGCGCGCCACGAGGCGATCGAAGGCGACGTGAACGCGCTGCTGCGCCGCTTTCTCGACGCCGGGCGGCGCTTCGACGCGATCGTTCTCGACCCACCCAAATTCGCGCCGACTGTCGCGCACGCCGAGCGCGCCGCGCGCGCCTACAAGGACATCAACCGGCTCGCGCTGATGTTGTTGGACCCGGGCGGCGTGCTGTTCACGTTCTCCTGTTCCGGCGGCGTCAACGCCGAGCTGTTCCAGAAGATCGTTGCCGGTGCCGCGATCGACGCCGGGGTCGACGGCATGTTCTACGCGCGCCTCTGCGCCGCGCCCGACCATCCGAGCACGCTGCGCTTTCCCGAGGGCGACTACCTGAAGGGCCTGGTGATCGTCAAGCGCTGACGCCGCGCGCTGGCGCGTGCGGCGATTTCATTCCTGCGCGGGACTCGGCAGTTGAATCGCCGGCTCGAACTTGGCGCGGTGCACGCTGAAGAAGGTCTTCACGTTGCGCACGTTCGCGTCCTGCGTGAACAGGCGCTGCACCAGGTCGTGGTACGCCGCCATGTCGGGCAGTTGCACGATCAGCACGAAGTCGGGCCCCGGCGAGACGCGGTAACACTGCTGCACCGGCACCTGCACGACGGCGCGTGCCTCGAACGCAGCGACATGTTCTGCGCCCTGGCGGTCGAGCGTGACTTCGACGATCGCGCTCAGGCCCGCGCCTAGCCGGGCCGGCGAGAGCAAGGCGATGCGCCGCTCGATCACGCCCGCGTCTTCGAGCCGCTTCACGCGGCGCAGGCAAGTCGCTGCCGAGGTGTGCACGGCGGCCGCCAGGGCCTGGTTCGTCAACGACGCGTCGCGCTGCAGTCGCTCGAGGATGCGCAGGTCGGTCGAGTCGAGGGCGATGAGTTCGGCGGAATTCATCAAGATCAATCTCTTCGTGAATTAATGAGTCGCTTTCTGGCGTGTCGGGTTGAATGTTGCACAAGAGCGCTCGTTTTGCAATCTCTCTCCATCATGTCACGCCTACGATCGCCAAACTTATCTTTCACTCAAGGAATCGCGAGCATGTGTGGAATCGTCGGCGCCGTCAGCACCAGAAACATCGTTCCCATCCTGATCGAGGGCCTGCGCCGCTTGGAATACCGCGGTTATGACTCGTGCGGCGTCGCGGTACATCAAGACGGGCAGCTGCGCCGCGCGCGCAGCACGGCGCGAGTCGCCGAACTCGACACGAACGTCGCGACCGACAAGGTGCAAAGCGGCACCGGCATCGCGCACACGCGCTGGGCGACGCACGGCGCACCGGCGGTGCACAACGCGCACCCGCACTTTTCGCACGGCCCACGCGTGAACGCCGCCGATTGGGCGAAAGGCGGCTCCACGGCGACGGCGGGGAAGATTGCGCTGGTGCACAACGGCATCATCGAAAACCACGACGAACTGCGCGACGACCTGAAAGCCAAGGGCTACCGCTTCAGCAGCCAGACCGACACCGAAGTTATCGCCCACCTCATCGACCACCATTACAGCGGCGACCTGCTCGAAGCGGTGCAGCGGATCACGCCGATGCTGCGCGGCGCGTACGCGATCGCCGTGTTCTGCCGCGACGAACCGCACCGCGTGATCGGCGCGCGCGAGGGCTCGCCGCTCGTGCTGGGCGTGGGTTCGTACCAGGGCAAGGCCGAGACCTTTCTCGCCTCCGACGCGATGGCGCTGGCGGGCGTGACGGACCAGATCGTCTACCTGGAAGAGGGCGACATCGTCGACCTGCAGATGGGCAAGTACTGGGTCACCCACGCCACCGCGGAAGGCGCGTTCAAGGTCGCGCAGCGCGAAGTGCGCACCGTGCACGCGCATTCGGGAGCGGCCGAACTCGGCCCGTACCGCCACTACATGCAAAAGGAAATCTTCGAGCAACCGAAGGCGATTGCCGACACGCTCGACGCGGTCGAGACGATCACACCGGAGCTCTTCGGCGACGGCGCGCACAAGATCTTCAAGGAAGTCGACTCGGTGCTGATCCTCGCTTGCGGAACGAGCTACTACAGCGGCTCGACCGCCAAGTACTGGCTCGAGAGCATCGCGAAGATTCCGACCAGCGTGGAAATCGCGAGCGAATACCGCTACCGCGACAGCGTGCCCAATCCGCGCACGCTCGTCGTCACGATCACGCAAAGCGGCGAGACCGCCGACACGCTGGCGGCGCTGAAACACGCGCGAGGCCTGGGCATGAAGCACACGTTGACGGTGTGCAACGTCGCGACGAGCGCGATGGTTCGCGAATGCAGATTGGCCTACATCACGCGCGCCGGCGCAGAGATCGGCGTCGCGTCGACAAAGGCGTTCACGACGCAACTCGCCGGCCTGTTCCTGCTCACCCTCGCGCTCGCGCAAGCGCGCGGCCACCTGAGCGACGCCGACGAGGCGAAACACCTGAAAGACCTGCGCCACTTGCCGGTCGCGCTGCAAGCGGTGCTCGCGCTCGAGCCGCAAGTGATCGCCTGGTCGGAAGAATTCGCGCGCAAGGAAAACGCGCTCTTCCTCGGGCGCGGCCTGCACTACCCGATCGCCCTGGAGGGCGCGCTGAAGCTGAAAGAGATCAGCTACATCCACGCCGAGGCGTACCCGGCGGGCGAACTGAAACACGGACCGCTCGCGCTCGTGACGTCGGCGATGCCGGTGGTCACGATCGCGCCGAACGATGCGCTGCTGGAAAAGTTGAAGAGCAACTTGCAGGAAGTCCGCGCACGCGGCGGCGAACTCTTCGTTTTCGCCGACGGCGATTCGCGCATCGAACCCGGCCCCGGCCTGCACGTGATCCGCATGCCCGAACATTACGGTGCGCTGTCGCCGATCCTGCACGTCGTGCCGCTGCAGCTGCTCGCGTACCACACCGCCTGCGCCCGAGGCACGGATGTGGACAAACCCAGGAACTTGGCGAAGAGCGTGACGGTCGAATGACCGGCGCGCTCTTCAGGCGCGAAGCGCCGCAGCGCCGCAGGCGCTGGCCAAGGTCATGGGTTTGGGGCGGAACTCATGTGCCGCAGGCACGTGAGTGCAGACCACAAGCCGCGCAATTTGGCCAAGAGCGTGACGGTCGAATGACCGGCGCGCACTTGCAGCGCAGCCGCAGCGCCTAATACGGCGCGCGTCAGGACATCGACGCGCTCAGTGAGCGGCGTGCCGCACCGGCCGCCCATTCACGATCTTCACCACATCGCCTGCGCGCAGGCTCGGATCGGTGTTGCGCTCGTAGCGCTTCGTGCTGCCGTCCTTGAACGTCACGGTCGTGATCCAGACGGTGTGCTTCTTCACGTTCTTTTCGATCTCGTTGCCGGCCAGGCCACCGCCCACGGCGCCGAGCACCGTCATCGCGGCCTTGCCGTTGCCGTGGCCGAACTGATTCCCGACCACGCCTCCTGCGACCGCGCCGCCGACGGCGCCGACGCCGCTCGCCTGGCCCTTGCGGGTCTCGGTCTGTTCTTTCGAGACCACGGCGCAACCCTTGCACAGCGACGCGAGTTCGACGCCGTGCACGGCCTTGGACTTTGCAAAGGCGGCGCCGGGGCCCAAGAGGGTGGCCGAAGCAAGGATTGCGAATACGACACGCAGCATGAGCGTTCTCCAGTGAATTTGCGATCCCGCCAGATTGCCACGCGCGTGGCTCGGTGGTAGCGCGATGAACCGGGTGCATCCGGACTACTTTGACGCTTTGCGTCGTCCCTGCGCGACGTCGGAAGCAAGCCCCGGCCGGTCGCGGCGCATCCGCTAAGCTCGGCCCGATGCGCCCCCGAGACATGGCCGAACTGTTGTTGCTGAGCTTGCTGTGGGGCGCGGCGTATCTGTTCGTTCGCGCCGCGGTTCCGGCATTCGGCCCGGCGCCGCTCGTCGCGTTGCGACTCGGGCTCGCTGCGGTCCTCCTGGCGCCGGTGATGTTGCTGCGCGGCGGATGGCCCACCTTGCGCGCGCACCCGCGACAACTCCTGATGCTGGGAATACCGTTCACCGCGGTGCCGTTCATGCTGCTCGCCTACGCGTCGCTGCACATCACGGCGGGCTTGGTGGCGGTGCTGAACGCGACGGCGCCGCTGTTTGCCGGATTGATCGCGCACTACTTTCTCAAAGAGCGCCTCGGGCGCTGGCGCGCATTGGGCCTGGTCGTGGGATTTGCGGGCGTCGGCCTATTGATGTGGGGCAGCGTCTCGTTCAAGAGCGGCGACGGCCTTGTCGCCGTGCTCGCGGTGCTCGGCACCTCGATCGTCTGGAGTGTCGGCGCAAACTACACGCGCCAACACCTGGCCAGCGCCGATTCGCTCGTCATCACCGTGGGCAGCCTGCTCGCCGCGAGCGTTGTGCTGGCGCCGATTGCCTGGGCGACCTGGCCAAGCGAAAACCCGGGCGCGCGCGCCTGGGCCGAAGTGGCGTTTCTCGGCGTCGCGAGTTCAGGCCTGGGATTTTTGATGTACTTCCGCCTGCTGCGGCGCATCGGCGCGGTGCGCGCGATGTCGGTGACGTTCCTGAACCCGGTGGTGGCGCTGATCTCGGGCTCGCTCTACCTGGGCGAAGAGGTCACCTTGCAGATGCTCGCCGGCGGTGCCGTGGTCTTGCTCGGCACGGCGCTCAGCCTGGGGTTGCTCGGGCCCAAGCCCGTGCCCTTGCCTCCGGTCGCGACGCTGTGAGCGGCGCTGCCCCCGAGCCTGAGCCGCAACCGCTCAGGCGCTGCGCTGCCCCGGCCGGGAAGAGCCGGTCGAAGGCCCGCGCCGCTCCAGGTGGCGGAACGTGATCCGCCCCTTGCTCAGGTCGTAAGGCGAGAGCTCGAGCGAAACGTTGTCGCCGGCGAGAATGCGGATGTGGTGCTTGCGCATCTTCCCCGACGTGTAGGCGATGAGCTGATGGCCGTTTTCCAGCGTCACGCGAAAGCGCGAGTCGGGCAGCACCTCGTTGACGACGCCGCTCATTTCGATCAATTCTTCCTTGGCCATGGCCTGGGCTCCTTCGAGGGGACGGCTCCGAGACGAAGCCGCCGAAGCAAGGGGCTGCGGGAGGATCGACGAGGGCTTGAAATCAAGACATTCGCGGCGCGTTGCAGCGGCTCCTGGGCGAGCCGCACGCCGCAAACGAAGGCTGCACTGTACCACCGCGAGCCTTTCGGGGTCATTGCTCTCGCGGGTCGAGCGCGTCGCGCAGGCCGTCGCCGAGCAAATTGAACGCCATCACGAGGCAGAAGATCGCCAGCCCCGGCCAGACCGCCATCCAAGGCGCGTTTTCGACGAAGTTCTTCGCCACGTTGAGCATGCTGCCCCAACTCGGCGCGGGCGGCTGCTGGCCCAGACCGAGGAACGACAGGCTCGCCTCGGCGATCACCGCGCCGGCGATCGCGAGGGTCGCCTGCACGATGAGCGGCGCGGTGACGTTCGGCGCGATGTGGCGCAGCGCGACACGCCAGGGCGGATTGCCGATCGCGCGCGCGGCTTCGATGTAGTCCTCGACTTTCACGTTCAGCACCTGAGCCCGCGTCAGGCGGACGAAGATCGGTGTCGCCGAAATGCCGATCGCGATCATCGCGTTGCTCAAAGAGGGCCCGAGGAACGCGGCCAGGGCAATCGCCAGGATCAGAAACGGGCAGGCGAGAAACGCGTCGGTGATGCGCGAGATGAGCGCGTCGAGCCAGCCGCCGACGACACCGGCGAGCAGCCCGATCGGCACGCCCAGCGCGAGCGAAATCGACACCGACATCACGCCCGCGAGCAGCGAAGCGCGCGTGCCGTAGATGACGCGCGACAGCACGTCGCGGCCGATCTCGTCGGTGCCGAACCAGTGCGCGAGGGACGGCGCTTTGCGCAGTGCCCCCCAATCGGTCGCGATGGGGTCGTGGCTCGCGATCCACGGCGCGAAAAGCGCCAGGCCGATGAAACCGAGCACGACAAAGAGGCCCAGCATCGCCGCGCGGCGCCGCACGAGCCGGCGCCAGGCGCGGCGCCAGGGGCTCGCCGGCAGCGGCGCGGCGCGATCGGACCGCGCCGCGGCGGCGGGCGACGCGAGTGCGGGAATCAACAGGACCTCATTGGCGCAAGCGTGGGTTGGCGAGAAAGTACGCCAGGTCGGCGAGCAGGTTGAGAACGATGTAAGTCGTCGCCGTCACGAGAACGACGCCTTGCACGACGGCATAGTCGCGGTTGAACACCGCGTCGACGATGAGCTTGCCGAAGCCCGGAATCGAAAACACCTGCTCGGTGAGCACGGCGCCCGAGAGCAGCGTTCCGAGCTCCAGCGCGCCGAGCGTGATGACGGGAGTGAGCGCGTTGCGCAGCGCGTGCTTGAGCACGACGGCGCGCTCGCGCAGACCTTTGGCGCGCGCGGTGCGCACGTAGTCGGTGTTCATGACCTGCAGCATCGCGCTGCGCGTATGCCGCATCAGCACCGCAGCGATCGCGTTGCCCAGGACGAAGGCGGGCATGACCATCGATGCGAGATTCGCGCCCAGGTCTTCGAACGGACTCACGTAACCCGACGCCGGCAACCAGCCGAGCTCGACCGAGAACAGCAGGATGAGCAGAATCCCGAGCCAGAAATTCGGCGTCGACAGGCCCCACAGCGCAAACGCATTCGCCGCCGTGTCCCACGCCGTGCCGCGCCACACCGCGGCGACGATTCCCGCTGGAATGCCGACCACCAGCGCGACGCCGAAGGCCATCAGCGCGAGCTGCACCGTGACCGGGAGCTTTTGCGCGACCAACTCCCGCACCGGGAGTTGCATTCGCACCGATTCGCCCAAGTCGCCGCGCAGCACACCGCCCACCCAATACACGTAGCGCAGCGGCAAGGGCTCGTCGAGGTGCATCGTCTTGCGCAGGTGCGCGACGACGGCCGGGTCCTGCTCCTCGCCGGCGAGGATCAACGCCGGATCGCCGGGCAGCAATTGCTGCAGCCCGAAGATCAGCATCGAAACGAAGATCAGCGTCGGGATCAGCGTCGCGATGCGCTTGGCGAGGTATTCGAGCATCGGATCAGTTGAGTTTCAGCCCCGTCACACGCAGCAAGCCATCCGGAACATTGCGCACGCCGGCGAGCTTGGCGTTGAAGGCCCAGAGCCAGTTGCGGTGGTAGAGGTAAATGATGGGCCGATCGGCGAGCACGCGCGCGGCGATTTTGTCGTACGTCTTCTTGCGCTCTGCGGGGTCGCGCTGGGTTCGTGAATCGTTCAGCAGCGCGTCGACTTCGGGAATGCAATAACCGGCGTAGTTGAGCGGTTGTTTGCACGCGTCGAAGCTGTACAGATTGCCGTCGGGGTCGGCGCGGCCGCTCCAGGCGAGCACGTAGGCCTCGAACTCGCCCTTGTCGGCGAGATTCAGCGAGGTCGCGAACTCGGTGGTCTGGATCTTCACGTCAAAGCCCGCGTCCTTGCTCATCGCCTGCACGACGAGCGCGAGGCGCTGCGCGTCCGACGTCGTCGCCGTCATGAGCGTGAAGCTCGGGTTCGTGACGCCCGCTTCCTTGAGCAGCGCCCGGGCGCGCTCGACGTTGCGCTTCGGAATCGGCACGCCTTTCGCGTAATACGGGTTGTTCGGCGCGACCCACTGGTTGCCGATCGTCGCTTCGTTGTCCATCACGACTTGCGCGAGGCCCGCGCGATCGAGCGACAGCTCGAACGCTTCGCGCACCCGGGCGTCACGCCCGAGCGGGTTCTTCTGCGCCTGCTCGCTCTTGCCCACGTTGATCGTGATGCCCTGGTAACCGATCTCGGTGATGCTTGCGCTCTTCAGGCGCTTGTCCTTGCGGATCGCTTCCATGTCGGACGCGGCGACGCGCTCGGCAAAGTCGAGCTGGCCCGATTTCAGATTCGCCAGGCGCACCGTCGCGTCGACGATCGGCGTGTAGACGACCTTGTCGAAGTGGATCGACGCCTTGTTCCAGTACTCGGGGAAGCGCTCGAACACCATGCGGTCTTGCGGCACGCGCTCAACAAAGCGAAATGGCCCGGAGCACACCGGCTTGGTCGCGAACTGCGCGCCCAGCGCCGTCGCCGCTTTCGGCGAGACCATCATGCCGGCGCGGTCTGCAAGAGCGGCGAGCAGCGGCGAGAACGGCGCCGTGAGGTTCAGGCGCACCGTCAGCGGGTCAATCACGTCGACACTCGCCACCGGGCGCAGCTCGCCGCTGCGGTTCGACCCGGGCAGTGTCTTGTGGCGCTCGATATTGAACTTGACGGCCGCAGCGTCGAACTTCTCGCCATCGTGAAACGTGACACCGCTGCGCAGCTTGAGCGTCAGCGCCTTGCTGTCGGCCGACCATTCGAAGCCGGTCGCGAGCTGCGGCACGATGGTGAGCTTTTCGTCGACGTCGAACAGCTTGTCGCACAGCGCCGCGAAGACGATCCGGCCGACAAAGGTGCGCGCGAGCGTCGGATCGAGCGCGTCAGGGTCTTCGGCGAGGCCGATTCGCAGCGTGGTCTGTGCGTGCACGGCGAACGCCGCACCAAGCAGGGCGAGTGCTGCGCACGCCGGGCGCAGAAAGTTCAGGGTCGATTTCATCGTGGGTCTCCTCGGGTCGGGCGGGTTCAAAGGGGGATGGTCGTGGCGCTGGGAAGAAAGGCCGCCTGCAGCGCGTGCAGACGGAGTCGCTGCGCGGCGGTTTGTGGGCTTTCACTGGGCAGCGCGGCGGCACCGACGTCGGGGCCGATCTCGCGCCAGAAATGGCAAGCAACAGCATGGCTCTCGCCATGTTCGAGCAACGGCACTTGCTTTGTACACAGCTCGCGTGCGTGCGGGCAGCGCGTATGGAAGCGGCAACCGGGCGGCGCTTCCATGGGGCTCGGGACGTCGCCGCGCGGCACGCTGCGCGCCGCGCTGTGGCTCGGCTCGGCGCGTGGAATCGCCGCCAGCAGCGCCTGCGAGTAAGGATGGCGCGGCGCCGCGAACAGCGCCGCGGTGTCCGCGACTTCGACGATCCGCCCCATGTACATCACGGCGACACGGTGCGCGATGTGGCGCACCACCGCGAGGTCGTGCGCGATGAAGAGGTAGGCGATGCCAAAACGCTGCTGCAGGTCCTGCAGCAGGTTGATCACTTGCGCCTGAACCGACACGTCGAGCGCGGAGACGGCTTCGTCGCAGACGATCAGGCGCGGCTGCACCGCCAGGGCACGCGCGATGCCGATGCGCTGGCGCTGGCCGCCGGAAAATTCATGCGGGTAGCGCTGCGCGTGCGCCGCGTCCAGCCCCACGGTATGCAGCAGTTCGCTCACGCGTTTGCCGTGGTGCCCGGCGTGCAGACCGTGCAATTGCAGCGGCTCGGCGAGGATCTGGCCCACCGTCATGCGCGGATTGAGGGAACCGAACGGGTCCTGGAAAATGATCTGCATCGAGCGCCGCTGCGCGCGCAGTGCCGCGGCGTCGAGCGTGCCGAGGTCTTGCCCGTCGAACCAGACCTGTCCTGCGCTCGGCTCGATGAGGCGCGAGACGAGCCTGCCGAGGGTCGACTTGCCGCAGCCCGATTCGCCGACGATGCCAAGCGTCTGCCCGCTGGCGAGGCTGATCTCGATGCCGTCGACAGCGCGCACCGCGCCGCGCACACGCCCGAACAAGCCGCGGCGCACCTCGAAGTGTTTCGCCGGCCTTGGGTGCGGAGCAGCGCTGCGGTCATGCGCAGCCTCGGCCAGGCCGTCGCGTCGGATTCAACTGTGCCGGGTCGAGCGGCGAGCGCCAGCACGCGGCCATGTGCCCTGCGCCGACGTCGCGCAACACCGGGGGTTCGGCACGGCACTGCGCAATCGCAAACGGGCAGCGCGCGGCGAATCGACAACCGTGTGGCAGGTGCAAGGGGTTGGGGGTAAACTGGCCCTCGATCGCGGCCGAGGCGGGTTCTCCGCTCGTCTGCCTCGTTCGAATCGTCCAGCCGCGGCAGCGCGCCCAACAGGCCCACCGTGTACGGATGCTGCGGCTCACTGAAGATGTCTTTCACGCTGGCCTGGTTCCACGACTCGCCCGGCATACATGACCAGCACATGGTCGGCGATTTCGGCGACCACGCCCATGTCATGGGTGATCAGCACGATCGCCGTGCCGGTTCAACCGCAGCGTCCGCAGCAGGTCGAGGATCTGCGCCTGGATCGTCACGTCCAGCGCCGTCGTCGGCTCGTCGGCGATCAGCAGGCGCGGCTCGCCGGCCAGCGCCATGGCGATCATGGCGCGCTGGCGCATGCCGCCGGAAAGCTCGTGCGGGTACTCCAAGCGCAGTTCCGGGCGGGCATGCGGACCTGGCGAGCATCTCGAGCGCGCGCGCTCGGCCTGGGCGCGGTGATCGCGACGATGCCGCAGCAACGTCTCGACGATCTGGTCGCCGATCGTGAAGGCCGGGTTGAGAGACGTCATCGGCTCCTGAAAGATCATCGCCATCGCGCCGCCGCGCAACTTGCATCGCGCGCGGCAGGCCGACCAGCTCGCGCCTCGAAGCGGATCGAGCCCGCCCCGATGCGGCCGTCGGCTGCGGCACAGGCCCATGATCGAAGCGCGGTGACGCTCTTGCCGCAACCCGATTCGCCGACGATGGCGAGCGTCCCCCGGCACCGACGAAAGCTCACGCCGTCAACCGCGACGAGTTCGCCTTCGTCGGTATCAAAACGTGTGTGCAGGTCGCACACCTCGAGCAATGCGTTCACTTTGCGGGGCTTTCGCGTGTGGACTGCGCCGCGTGGAACCGCAGCACCGCCGCTTCGATCGCCGCGCGGTCGGTCAAGCCTACCGGGTCGAGCCGGCCGGCGAGGCACGCGATGAAGGGCTGGAAGCGCTCCAGGCTCTTCGAGTAGAGGCGCCGCAATTCCTCGATCGGCTCGGCGTGGTCGTCGACGCGCAAATCGAGCGTTGGATAGTCTTGTTCAGCCTGGATGCGCAACGCCGCCGATTGTTTGCCACGCTTGTCGCCGCCCGCGGCTTCGCCGGCTGCCATCGCTGCGATCAGGCGCTCCGCCAGCGGCCGGCCCGCGGACTCACGATAGGCCGCTGCGGTCGCCTCGAGCACGGCAGCGCCGGCGAGCATGTTGCCCGCGACACTGAATCCATCCCCCTGCAAAGCTGGCCGCACCAGCCCGATGCAGTCCGCTCCCGGTGTGCGCCGCTGCTTTCACCCTGCGCACCCAAGACGTGCACCTGGCGGTGCGAGCGACCGGCGTCGGCGGCGCTCAGGCGCGCGATCACGTCTTGCGCCGTCTTGCCCTCGGCGAGCCACTGCATGCCGTGCGGCCCGTACAGCGGGTTCATCAAGGCCTGCGTCGACAGCGCACCCACGCCGCGCCGCGTGTGAACACACAACGCGCCGACGGCAAAAAAACGGCTCGCGATGGCGACGCCGAAGCGGCCGTCGTCGTCACGCGCCAGGATGGACCAGGTCATTGATTCCTGAAAAAAGTGAAGCCGCGATCTTGCGTGATTCCAGGGCCCTTGAAGCTACGGGATTGCCCCCGCCGGTATCCTGCAAGCGAGTTTCGTGCCGTGCCGCGATCGCGTCGACCTTGCCGCGTCACAATGCCCCGCCATGGAAGTCCAGTTCACCGACCAGATCCAGCCGCTGAAGCTCGGCGAAGGCGACACCTTCCACGGCGAGGGCATCCTCGCCGTCACCAAGGCCTTGCTGCAATCCGGCGTGGCCTATGTCGGCGGTTACCAGGGCGCGCCGGTCTCGCACCTGCTCGACGTGCTGGTGCAGGCGCGGGACTACCTCGAGCTGGGCGTGCACGTCGAAGCGTGCACGAACGAAGCGTCGGCGGCCGCGATGCTGGGCGCGTCGATTAGCTATCCGGTGCGCGGCGCGGTCACGTGGAAGTCCATCGTCGGCACCAATGTCGCGGCCGACGCGCTTTCCAACCGGCGTCGCCCGGCGTCATGGGCGGCGCGTTGATCGTCGTCGGCGAAGACTACGGCGAAGGCGCGAGCGTGATCCAGGAGCGCACCCACGCCTACGCGATGAAGTCGCACGCTCGTGCTGCTCGACCCGCGGCCCGACTGGCGAACACCGTGCGGATGGTGGAAAAGGCTTTGAACTCTCGAGGCCTCCCAACTCCCCGGTCATCATGGAGTTGCGAATTCGCACGTGCCATGTCCGGGGCGGATTCAGACGAGGACAATCTCGCGCCGAAGATCTCGCCGCCCGCAGCGAAGGAGGAGCCGGCGGCCTTCCTCGACGAGCGCCTCGCGCATCCGCCGGCCACATTCCGGCAGGAGAAACTGAAGTACGAGGGTGCGGATGCCGGCGGCGCGGCGGTTCATCGAAGACGAGGGCCTCAATGAGTTCGTTCCCCGGCTCGCTCATGGCGAAGTCGGGCCTGATCGTGCAGGGCGGGCTCTACAACAGCGCTGATTCGCGCGCTGCAGCTTGCCGCGGGCTTGCGGATCACTTCGGCAACACCGATATCCCGCTGCTGGGCGCTGGACGTGGTCTACCCGTTGGTCCCCGGCAGAAAGATCGACCGCTTTGGTGCCGGCTAAGCAAGCGGTGCTGGTGATAGAGGAAGGGGCAGCCGGAATACATCGAGAAGGACATCGCTAGGCGCTGCGCCGGGCTGGATCTTCAGACCCCGCGTGCACGGCAAGGACATGCTGCCGACCGCCGGCGAATACACCGTCGAGGTGATCCCGTCGGGATTGATCGCGTTCGTCGCGCGCGCTACCTGCCGGGCTCGACCCGAGCGCCGGCGCGCGCCAGGCAGGACGGCGACGGGGGGCGCCGCGCAGCCGGGGTGAAGCCGCTGGGCGCGCTGCCGCCGCGCCCACCGAATTTCTGCATGGCGGTCCCGGAACGGCCGGTGTTCGCGGCGCTCAAGCTGGCGAGCGCGAGGTCGGCCCGGTGCACATCTCGGCCGACATCGGCTGCCATGCGCTCGCCACCTTCGGGCCTTCCCCTCGGGCAACTCGATCCTCGGCTACGGCATGAGCCTGGCGAGCGCGCGCCGGCGTCTCGCCGATGTGCGGCGGCGCCGCTGGCGATCATGGGCGACGGCGGTTTCTGGCACAACGGCCTGCTCTCCGGCGTGCTTCGACGCTTTAAACGGCGACGACGCGTGCTGGTCATCATGAAGAACGGCTACACCTCGGCGACCGGCACCCAGGAAACCCTCTCCACGCCGCAGTCCGAGGCCAAGGCGGGTGCGCTCGAGGCCAGGGCAGCATAAAGGGGTGCCACCGGGGGAGCGAGATGACCATCGAGAAGACGCTCCAGGGCCTCGGCGTGAATGGCTGCGCACGGTGGACAACTACGACGTGGGTGCGGTGCGCAAGACGCTCAAGAGGCGATCACGACCGAGTTCGACGGGCTGAAGGTCGTCATCGCCGAAGGCGAATGCCAGCTCGAGCGGCAGCGCCGCATCAAGCCGTGGGCGCGCGCGCTGAAGCGAGGGGAAGCGGTCGTCCGGGTGAAGTACGGCGTGGACGAGGACATCTGCACCGGGGAACATGCCTGCATCCGGCTCTCGGGCTGCCCGACGCTGACGGTCAAGGACAACCCCGACCCGCTGCACGCGATCCGGTGGCCACCGTGATCGACGGCTGCGTCGGCTGCGGGCTGTGCGGCGAGAACGCGCATGCGGCGATCTTGTGCCCGAGT
>CAVZHI010000017.1:0-80493 GCA_963775015.1 uncultured beta proteobacterium
TCGGATGTGAATCACTTCGGTCTCGGACAGATCGAACATCAGCGCAATCTGTTTCACCGTCTCGCGCGTGACGCCAAACTGAGTGTCTTTGCTGCGGAATTTCAGCAGGAGGGAGGAAGCGGAAGTCGGCATGGGCTGGCCTACGCGCGCCGTCACGGGTTCATCGCCGCTTTCGCCGTGGGTCCGCTTTGCGTTTGGTCTGGAACTCCGTCACCAGCGCATCGACCTCGTCGTCGTCGAGAGGCATCACTGCTTTCAGCTTGGCGCTGGCTTGCTGAAGCGCCAGCAGGTCGGCCTGTGAAGGCCCAGGAGTCGGGATGAAGATGCCTACCGTCTGACCGTGACGCGTGACGGCCATGAGTTTGCCCGATGCGGTGTACTCGGCCAGTCCGGCGCCGAATTCGCCGATGCCGGCCTTTGTGGTTTCCATAGCGTGCTCCGGGCAGAGGGGGCTCACTCATTTTTGGCGTCATTGTGTCGCACTACGTACACGAATGCAGGGGCCGTGGGTGGCCGAGCTTGCCCCTGATCGGGGCGAGCTCGTTCGAGCGCAGTCGAGCAAGATGCCGCTTCGGCGCCGCGAGCGCCCGTTGGGATACCTCCTGCTGAGTAGCACCCACCGCGGTTTTCGGCTCTCACCGCGCCTTGTTGGCGGTATGCGCAGCCGCTGCAGCCCGATGCATCGACGCATGCAGATCCCGAGCTTGGGGTGCTGTCCGTCGGGTGCCGGGGAGCACAGCGAAGGACTCGTCGGGCACGCCCGACGCAATTTCCGTCAGTTCACCAGCCGTTGCTGCTTCAAGTGAGCTTCGACTTCACTGCCCAGCCGGTCCGCCAGCGCTGCGTGCTCGTCTTCCTGAACGATCTCTTTGTCGCACGGCATCTTCTGCAGGATCGACATCGCAGACGCGAACGCGGGCATCAACGCGTCATCGTCGGGCCGCGCCACCAGCATGTACAGCCGGAAGTTGTCCGACGTTCCATTCACGCTGGTGATCTGGCCAAGCAGCTTGTGCGCTCTGTCCTTGATGGTCTCGGCCGAAGCCATGTCGAACGAGACTGGCTCCACGCAATGCCAGACGCCGTTCTTCCAGGCATGCTCGAATCGGCTTCGTCATCCTGAACGGAGATGGTCTTCGGCTCGAAGTACCTCAACAGCCGTCGCTGCTCCAGGTCGCGCTTGAAGTTGCGCCAAACGTCATCGTCCGTTCGTCGTACCCGGTCGGGGCCTGCTCGTCATATCGCATGACCATGCGATTGAACAAAGTCTCCAACCTCTGAGATGGATCGGCAGCCGGCCGACGCCCACTGGTCCCCATTGGAATGAGCTGTCGTCGGAGGGAAGCACGCCTCGTGCGATGTCCAGCAACGGCTGACTGCCGGTGGTCTTGGCCTCGGCCGACAAGCGTTCCCCCATCTGTTCGAACCTGGCCTGCACGTGCCGCATCACGGCCCTGAAGTGCTCGCCCTTCAGCCCGGGGAACGCGGCGCTGACGCGGCGATACGTCGTGCGGCAGATGGCACTCAAGTACCCTGCGTCGGGGGCATGCAAGGCGACGCCGACGTTCACGAACTCGCCGGTCATCGTGTCGTGAACGTAGCGGAGGACGGTGTAGCTGTACTTGATGGATGCGCTCATGACAAAACCCGCGTCACTTCCGTGATCGCGGCCTCGATGTTATCCCGCAGGGCAGAAAGGTGGTCGGCGGCAGTGTTCGCCACGGCGTCGGCCGTCGACCACTCGGGCGGCAGGGCGGCCAGGTACTCTTGGATGCGTGCCGGTGTGACGGCTTCCACCGCACCGGCAAAACGTGAGAGGTCAACCAGCGTGCCCCGAAGCCCTGCCCGGAAGAGGTGGGACGCCTCGTCGGCGCGAAGGTACTCCAAGCCGTTCGGCACCCACGGTATGGGCGCGAACAGCGGCGGGACGAAACACAGCTCGTGGTCATAGATCGCGAACGTCCTTCCATTGGACTGGCAGTTTGGATTCGACGGGCGCCTGTCGGCGTTCAGCAGCAAGGCATCCAGGGCGAAGATCTCGATCGCCTGCTGCTGCAAGGGTTGGGGGATCGCGCGGCTGTGTAGCCAGACCGAGTGGGAAGGTGGCAGCAGGCGAGACCCGAAGGCCACGTTCGAACTCTTGGCTGCCAGGTCTCTGATCTCGGCGTCCGGGATGAGCTGAACCAACGCAGGCTCAACCCGCACCAGGTAGGGCTGAGGAACCGGCAGTTCCAGGTCTGCCGCAAACATCGCCACGATGGCTTCGATGGCCAGCCCACCGATGCCGCGTTCACAGCCGCCAGAAAGCTTGACGACCACCTCAACCTCGGCGCCGTCGTCGCAGTCGCAGGCCATCAGGCACGGTTTCGTTTTGCCGTTCGTCATCCGGCGGTCGAAGCGCGTGGCGGTGACCATCTCAAGCATCCAAACGTCCTTCGGTTGCTGGGCGCCAGACCTGTTCGTCGTGCCCGTGGTGCGACGGACCGCCGACTACGTTGAGAACCAACTGGGCCGGGCCCGACTCAAGACCTTCATCGTGTCGGTGGTCAGGTTGAAACTCCCTGAATCATCGCCGCTTTCGCCGTGGGTCCGCTTTGCGTTTGGTCTGGAACTCCGTCACCAGCGCATCGACCTCGTCGTCGTCGAGAGGCATCACTGCTTTCAGCTTGGCGCTGGCTTGCTGAAGCGCCAGCAGGTCGGCCTGTGAAGGCCCAGGAGTCGGGATGAAGATGCCTACCGTCTGACCGTGACGCGTGACGGCCACGGGTTTGTCCGATGCGATGTACTCGGCAAGTCCGGCGCGGAACTCGCGGATGCCGACCTTTGTTGTTTCCATAGCGGGTTCCGGGCAGAGGGTTTACTGACGTTGGCGTCATTGTGTCGCAGCGTGTACACAAGTGCAAGTGCCATTGGCGGTTCGGCTTGCTGCGGTCGGGGAAAGCTCGGATCGAACCTGGACGCTTCGTCTGCGGACTTCGACGCTGCTGTTCGCTGAACTCGCCGGCATGAGCGGTTTGGCGAAGTGCGCATATAGCGAGATCGACCAGGTGGCGCGGCGCTAAACATACCGCCCAATTTCTTTAGGCCGTCTTACCGAACCCCTCCCGCGCTTGTTTGGCGAGCACCAAGAGCGTCTGTCGCTGGGCATCATCGACGGAGGGACTGATGCGAACTCGGTATTGACGGAACTGCGCATCGTAGGCAAGCGTTTCTACGCCTGCTTCTTCAAGCAAAGTGTCAATTTCCTGAGTCTTCGGCAGCTTGAAGCTCATGATCACGTGACCCTTGCGCGGCATGAAGGATACGAAGTTGATCGGAGAGCCGTCTACCCCGATTCCTATGTAGTGCTTGTTGTATTTCAGCGTCGCCTTCGGTTCGATTTCGCGTACCACCTTGGCCAACAGATCGTCCGTCAAGGTCAATGTCTTCTTTGTTCCCTTCGCTTCCCAAAAGGATCTATCAGTTGGTTCAGCGACAGGCTCGTCAGCGTCAACGAGGCCATATGTGATCTCGTCGAGGACTTTGACAAACGTGAGGGCATAACCTTCACCCACCTTGTATGCGGTCATCTTCAGCGCAATCAACGGAATCGCTCCGTTGAAGAGTTGAATAACGTTCAGGAATCGCGAGGTGATTTCCTCTGCCACGATGACGGCAGTGTGTTCATACTGCGGATACCGCTTCCGTTCAATATCCCAGTAGTCTATCGTCCTGATCAGGTGACTCTCATCAGTCGCGCCGAGCTGGATCTCAACTTCGTAGCGCTTCAGTGTTTCAGGCTCCTGCAACAGGAGATCAAGCCGGCCCCCCGGCAGGTTGAAGTCGCTCTTTGTCTTTCAGCATGAGGTCCCCAAGGCCCAGAATCGTCGGATCCTCCGCGATCTGATCCTGCACCCACTTTTCATTCAGGCCTTCGGTTCGCTTCACGCTGATGGATTGCAGTCTGATCACTTTCCATTCCTTCTGTTGAAGTACGATGAGCCTTCGTCGGCGTTGGATACTTTAGTGGCGAAGTTCAGCGCGTCAAGCGTTCCGCAAACGCCCCATCCCCACTCAACGTGATGTAAAGCGCCTGCGTCGCCCGCGTCGCCGCCACATAAAAGAGCCGCGCCTCATCAGCTTCGTCTTCGCCCGCCTCAGGCATGTGCCCGACACCCGGCAACGCGACGACCGAGAACTCCAGGCCCTTGCTCGCGTGCATCGTCAAGACCTTGATCGTGTCGCTGGTCGGGTTGAAACTCCCGGATCCCCGCCGCACGTGGTGCGGCAGGCGGCGTTGCCGCAGTGCCGCGGCGCAGGCGTCCATCACGGCGTGGCGGCGGCAGATGATCGCCATGTCGCCCCACGCAAAACCCTGCTCGTGCGCGGCGCTCAGGAGTTCGGCGATCTTCGTTGATTCGTCGCGCAGGTTCGGCAGGCGGATCACGACGGGCTCGTGCCCTTCGCGCCCGCAACTGATGGGTTGCAGCTTGGGGATGCCGTCGTCGCCGCCGTCTTCGGGCCGCAGCAGGTCGGCAGCGATCAGGTTCGCCGTGTTCAGCACCTGGCGCGTATTGCGGTAGTTGATTCGCAGCACCGTCGTGCGGCCCTGCGCCTGGATGCCCACGCTCTTGAAGCTGAAATGGCGCGTACGCGCGCGCTCGTAAATGCTTTGCGCGTCGTCATACAGAAGCAGCAGGCAGTTCGTGCTCGGGTCGACCATCTGTGTCACCAGCTTCAGCCACTCGGGCTGGAAGTCATGCCCTTCGTCGATGAGCACGGCGAGGTACTGGCCCGACGGGATCTGGCGCCGCTCGACGCCGCGGATCACGTGGTCGACCATCTGCTCGAAGAGCTCCGGGCCTTGCGGGGGAAGCCGCTGCCCAAACGCGACCAACTGCTGGCGACACCACTTGTGAAAGTGGCGCACGAGCACGCGCTCAGTCAGGCCCTTGGCCTTCATCACTGCGGCGAGCTTCACGGCGAGCGGCTCGTTGTAGCAAAGAATCAGGATGGGCTTGGCGGCGGCGCTCGTCATCGCCGTCGCCTGCGCCAACTGCTCGGCGCGGTAACCCAGGATCATCGTCTTGCCGGACCCTGCGACGCCGTGGATGATGCGGTGCCCTTCGCCCAGGCTGCGCGCGAGCTGCTCCTGCTGCAGGTCCATGACGCGAACGATGTCGGGCACGGCGTCGGCATCGCCTTTCGAGTCGGGCACGTCGAACAGACCGAGCTGCGGGCTCACGCGCACCTCGGGGAACAGGATCCAGCGCACGCGGTCGATCTGCGGCAGCGAGAGCACGCCGCGCATCAGCGTCGGGAACATGCCCCACAGGCGGCTCTGGAATTCCTCGGCTTCGCAGTCCTGCGTCATCTCGTCGGAGCACATCACGCGGTGCGCTTCGATCGCCTGGTGCAGGTCTGCCGACTCGAACTGGCGCCGCGTGATGTGCGTGAAGACGACGCCGTAGCTCCACGGGAACGCGAGCGAGCCCTTGGTCTTGCCGGCCTCGGAGATGAGCTGTTTGTCGCGCGACAACGCGTCGACCACCTGGTGTGCGTAGTGGCGCGCCTGCTCGATCGGGTTCGCCACGTTCTTGTGCACGCCGCCGGGTGCGATCTCCCACGTCTGCTTGTTCGCGGTTTGGATCGTGTCCAGGCGCCAGTCCTTCACCTCCAGGATCAGCAGGCCGCGCCGCGGGTGCAGGATGACGAAGTCGGGGTGGCTCTGCGCGGGGCCGACGGGAACGTCGTACCACACGAGGTAGTCGGCATCGAGTTTCTGTTCCAGCCGCTCGGCGAGCCGGCGCTCGCCTTGCGTCATTCGCGATACGCAGGTGCCGAACGAGGGAATCAGCGTTGCCATGGCTGATGGCGAGTGTGCCAGCGTCGTCGGCGCGCGCGCTGACCGCTGCGCACAGCCGACCGTGGGCTACCAGCCGAGCCCGATGTGCAAGGGCAGGTAGACCGCCATTCCGGTGACGATCGTCCCCAGCATGCCGCCTCTCAGGTAGAACCAGGCCACGCCGGCGGCCAGCGAGTACAGCCGAGCGTCCATCCAGGTGCTGATCAGGTGGCCCTGAATGATCACGACTTCCGGCGCGATCACCGCGGCAAGCGCTGCGACCGGTGCGTATTTCAAACCCGTTTGCGCGGCCGGCGGCAAGGTCCAGCTGCGCCTGGACATGAAAAACAGCGAGCGCGTCAGCACTGAAATGAGTGCGATCGCGCCGACCAAGGCGATGACTTTCCAATCGTGGCTCATCGTTTCACCGGCAACTTGTCGTCGAACATCCGGCCGAGCGGCATGCAGACGGCGACGGCGGCGACGATCGCGACGACGATGTTCAACTTGAGCGGCAGCGCGAAGGCGGCGACCGACACCGTCGCTGCAACGCCCGCCGCAACCGCGCGCGGCAGGTTCGAGACGAGCGAGCCCATGATGCCCACCAGGGCGAGGATGCCGGCGAAGCCGAGGCCCCAGGACTCCGGGATCCAATGGCCGAGCAGCACGCCGAGCACGCCGGTCACGCTCCAGATCGTCCAGCCGGCCCAGCCGTTCGCCCACCAGTAGGCGTCCTGCGCCGCTCGGCCCTCGGCATCCGTCGCGGGTTGCGGGAAGCGCCGCGTGAACATGACGTAATTCAAATCGGCGAACAGATAGCCCTTGAGCAGTCGGCGCCCGAGCGTGTCGTGCAGGACATAGTCGCGCAAGTGCGCACTGAACACGATGAAGCGCAGGTTCACGCACAGGCATGTTGCGAGCACGACCCAGGCCGGCGCCGCCGCCGCGAGAAGCGGCAATGCGGCGAGTTGCGAACTGCCGGCGAACACGATGACCGCCATCAACAGGGCCGCGTGCAGGCCGATGCCGGACTTGATCATCGCCACGCCGGTCATCAAGCCCCAGGCGGCGATGCCCGGTGCCACCGCCATCATCTCCGCCACGCCGCGCTTGAACTCTGGATGGTCGAATCGACCGGGCGCTTGCATGGGTGGGAGGCGGCGGCGAAATCGCCGGAGGGGCAGTGGAGCAGAATGATAGCCTCGTGCGGCTCGCCATCAGGCACGCACGCCGCATCCTCATGAATGCCCTCACGCTGCACTATCACCCGCTCTCGTCTTACTGCCACAAGGTGCTGATCGCGCTGGACGTCTTGGGCATCGAGGTCGACCAACGCCTGCTCAATCTGGGTGACCCCGCAGAACGTGCGGCGCACCTTGCGCTCTGGCCCATCGGCAAGATGCCGCTGCTCGTGGACCGGGGCCGGCCCATCCCCGAGTCGAGCACCATCATCGAGCACCTGCAGTGTCACCATGCACGCGGCGGCCGCACGCTGATTCCGGCGGACCCGGATGCGGCGCTCGACGTGCGTCTGTGGGATCGCCTCTTCGACCAGTACGTGATGACCCCCATGCAGACGCTCACCGCCGATCTTCTGCGGCCACAAGGTGAGCGCGATCCGCGTGGCGCCGCCCAGGCGCGAGAAGCGCTGGCGTCAACCTACACATTCATCGACCGCCACCTTGAAGGGCGAACCTGGGTCAGCGGCGAGGCGTTCAGCATGGCCGACTGCGCCGCCGCACCGGCCTTGTTTTTTGCCGTGACCTACGTGCCGCTGGCACCGCAGCACGGGCGCCTGGCGGCTTACTTCGAACGCTTGATGAGCCACCCGCCGGTCGCCCGCACCATCGACCAGGCGCGGCCTCACCTGAAGTTCTACCCAGGGCGTGACGGTCTGTCGCGACGCTTCTTCGACCCTACGACCGATGTCTGCACATGAGCTCAACTGACGTTCCCGATTTCGTCTCGCGCATCCCGCGCGAACGCCTTCCCGCCTTGCTGCGCGCCATGCCCAAGGCCGAGCTGCACCTGCACATCGAAGGGTCGCTCGAACCCGAGCTGATCTTCCGCCTCGCGCAGCGCAACAGCGTGCAGTTGCCGTACCCGAGCGTCGCAGCGCTGCGCGCCGCGTACGCCTTCGCCGACCTGCAGAGTTTTCTCGACATCTACTACGCCGGCGCGAGCGTGCTCCTGAAAGAGCAGGACTTCTTCGACATGGCGTGGGCCTACTTCGAGCGCGCTGCGGCCGACAACGTGGTGCACGCCGAACTGTTCTTCGACCCGCAGACGCACACCTCGCGCGGCGTGCCTTTCACCGCCGTGATCCAGGGCCTGGAGCACGCGTGCCGGCGCGCGCACGCGGAACTGGGCATCAGCGCGAAGCTGATCCTGTGCTTTCTGCGCCATCTGAGCGAAGACGAAGCGCTGGCGACGCTCACTGAGGCGCTGCCGCACAAGCGCCACTTCATCGGTGTTGGCCTGGACAGCAGCGAGCGGGGCAACCCGCCGGAGAAGTTTGCGCGCGTGTTCGCGAAGGCTGCGGCGGCCGGGCTGAAATGCGTTGCGCATGCGGGCGAGGAGGGGCCGCCCGAGTACATCCGCAGCGCGCTCGACGTGCTCAAGGTGCAACGCATCGACCATGGCGTGCGCTGCATGGAAGACCCGCTGCTGGTCGCGCGCTTGGCGAAAGAGCGCATGCCGCTCACGGTGTGCCCGCTGTCGAACGTGAAGCTGTGCGTGTTCAAGACGATGCGCGAGCACAACCTGCCGGCGCTGCTCGCCGCCGGCCTGTGTGCGACCGTCAACTCCGACGACCCGGCGTACTTCGGCGGCTACATGAACCAGAATTTCATCGAGCTCTTCGACGCCTTGCCGCAACTCGGTGCGTCACACGCGTACACACTGGCGCGCAACAGTTTCGAGGCAAGTTTTGTCGACGCGGTGGCGAAGGCGGCGCTCATCGCGCGGCTTGATGACGTGTTTCGCGAGCGCGCGGGGTGACGCCACGCGCCGAGCCGGCCGGAGGGATCGCGCTGCACGACTGAGGGTGGCGCCGTGGGCACCGGGCGGGGGCGTCAAGCGGCGCGACTGACCGAGGCCATCTCGCGCCGTTCGACCTCCAGTGGCGCATTCGCGGTCGCCGCAGCCGTAGCCAGCTGCAACCCAGCAACATGGCCGAAAGTCACCGCCGGGCCAAGCGTGATGCCGGCGCCGGGGTAGTTGCCGCCCATCACGCTCGCCGCGTCGTTGCCGACCGCGTGCAGGCCCTTGATGGGGCGGCCCGAGGCGTCGAGCACGCGCGTCTTTGCATCGGTGACGAGGCCGGCGAAGGTGCCGATGTCGCCGACGACGAGCCGGATGGCATAGAACGGACCTTGCTCGAGCGGCGCCACGCAGGGGTTGGGCTGCACCAGTTCATCGCCCTGAAAACGGTTGTACGCTTGGCTGCCTTTGCCGAATGCCGGGTCCTCGCCGTTGCGGGCGTGACGATTGAACTCGTCGATGGTGGCCTGCAAAGCGCCGGGCTCGACGCCGATCACCCCGGCCAGTTCAGCGAGGGTCGCGCCGCGCTTCAGGTAGCCGCTTCGCAGGTGGCGCCCGATCGGCATCGGGAACGGTGCGACGCAGCCCAGGCCATAGCTGCGCAGTGCCTTGTGGTCGCAGAGCAGCCAGCACAACACTTCGGCCTCGCCTGGGCAGGCCTTGACCATGTCCTGCACGAAGTCGTGGTACGAGTTGCCTTCGTTGGCGAAGCGCTGGCCCTGGCGCGTGACCGCAATGACGCCTGGCTTGGCGCGATCGATGAAGTGCGGCATCACGCCCTGGCTGCCGTCGGGCCGCGTCGTCAGCGACGTCGGCACCCAGGCGGCGGCGTGCGGGATCGTGGTGTCGACGCGGCCACCCACCGCTTCGGCCAGGCGCAGGCCGTCGCCGGTGTTGCTCAGGGGTGACGGCGAGTGATGCTCCTGGCCCGTGGGGGCGTGCGGGAACAGCGCCTTGCGCCGTTCGATGTCGTGCGGAAAGCCACCGCAAGCGAGCACCACGCCGCGCTTCGCGTTGATCCGGATGGAGTGGCCGTTGCGCTGCACGACCGCACCGGTCACCGCGCCGTTGTCGACCAGCAGCTTCTGCGCCGGCGACGCCAGCCACACCGGAATGTTCAGGTCCATCGCGGCCTTGGCCAGGCGCCCGGCGAGCGCGTTGCCGTTCGTCAGCGTCATGCCCCGGCCGTGGCGCAGGACGTCGATGAAGTGACGCGTCAGGCGCTTCGTGACGTAGACGAAGGACTCGACGGAACTGAACGTGCGCATGAAGTGTTTGATGTCCTTGCCCGAGCCGAGCATCATTCCGAGCACGGTGAGTTCGGGCAGCGGGGTCGCGAGGTCCTTGATGCGCGGACCGAGTTCGCGGCCGTCGAACGGCCGCGCGACCATCGAGCGGCCACCCGGCTGGCCGCCCGGCGCCTCGGCGTGGTAGTCGGGGAACACCGGAGGCATGTCGAACTGCACCACCGTCTTGCGCGTGAAGAAGTCGATCGCCTTCGGGCCGTATTCGAGAAAGGCGTCGACGCGCGCGGCGTCGAAGTGCGTCGTCGTCTCGTGCTGCAGATACGCCCGGGCCGCACCGGCAGGTTCGTGAATCCCCTGCTCGGTGGCGAGCCGACTGCCCGGAACCCACAACCAACCGCCGGACCGCGCCGTGGTGCCGCCGAAGCGCGGCTCCTTCTCGACGACCAGCACCTTCAGCCCGTGCGACGCCGCCGTCACTGCAGCCGCCATGCCGGATGCGCCGCTACCGACGACGAGCACGTCGCAGTCGAAGGCTTCTGCTTGTTCCATTCGCTTGTGTCCCTCTGCGCGTTCCAATCCGACGCGACGGACCGAAGTCTAGTGGTGATCCACAGACGGGGAGAGCAACGATCTGGCACTAAACTGCCCGCCAATCAAGGCAGGAATGGGCAGGCATCATGCTGACCATCGAGCGAAGGAGATCTTCGAGGCCGTGCGACTGAGCCGCAGCCATGAATAGGACTGGAACTCAAGTGCACACGCCTGCGGAACCCGGCCCGCTGCGGGGATCTACCTGCCCGATCTGCGGTGGACCGAACGGCTGCGCCCCAGCCGTTGCCGGCAATTTCGAGGTGAACTGTTGGTGCAAACAAGCGATGTTCAGCGCCGAACTGTTGGCAAGGGTGCCTCGCGATCTCGAACGCAAAGCTTGCATCTGCCGGCGCTGCGCCGAGGCAAGTACCGCTCAAGACACATCTTGAGCATCAAGGCTTCCCCGATCTGGCACTAGACTGCCCGCGAATCAAGGAGGGAATGGGCCGGCCTCATGCTGACCGCCGAATCTGTGCTCGCACTCGCGCCGGACGACAGCTCCGCCAAAGCGGCGCGTGCCTTGGTCGCGCCGGCCAAGTGGCCTTTGCTGGGCGCGGACGATGCGGCGGTCTGGGGCGAATGCTACCCTGACAAGCCGGTGAAGCTGATCCTGCCGTACCCGCCGGGCGGCGGAGCCGACCAGTGGGCGCGCATCGTCGCCGGGAAACTGGAAAAGGTGCTCGGCCAGCCGGTGGTGTTCGATTACCGGCCCGGCGCCAGCACGACGATTGGCGCCGAGGCGGCGGCACGCGCGCCGGCCGACGGCTACACGATTCACCTGATCGACAGCACCGCGTTCGCTTACGTGCCGAACATGCGCAAGGTGAACTACGACCCGCTGAAGTCGCTGATGCTGGTCGCCTACGCCAAGGCGAACCCGGGCAAGCTCACCTGCGCGAGCGCGGTTCTTGGTCGACGGCGAGGTGCCGTTGCAGGTCGGCAACGACCATCCCACCAGCATGCCGACCTCGGCCTATGCAACGGCCGACGGCCACTTCAACCTTGGCGCCGGCGGCGACACCATCTGGCGCCGCCTGTGCCAGGCGATCGATCGTCCGGCGCTGGCCGAAGACCCGCGCTTCGCGTCCGATGCCGAACGCTCGCGCAATCGGCAAGCGCTCAACCGCACGCTGGCGGCAACGTTCGCGACGCGCACGACTGCCGAGTGGATCGAGCAACTGAATGCCGATGCCGCACCCGACTCGCGGCGAGATCCGCGTGATCGCACCCACCGCCACGCTGTCGCGGACGCCCGGCCGCCTCGAGCGTCCGCTCGGCGCCGTGGGCGAGGACACCGACGGCGTGCTTGCCGAGTTTGCGTACGGGCCGCAGGAGATCGGGCGGTTGCGGGAGCAGGGCGTCGTCTGACTGCTGGGCCGCCCACGTTTTTCGAACCGATTGCCGGCGCACAGTTGCCTGTGTAGACTCGCGTGTAAGGAGGCACACATGGCAACCAACCTTTCCCTGGATCCCGCGCTCATCGACCGCGCGCTCGAAGTGAGCGGCGAGCGCACGAAGAAGGCCGCGGTCACGCGTGCGCTGCAGGAGTTCATCGCGCGACGCGGGCAAAAGCGGCTGGTCGATCTGATGGGCAAGCTCGAATGGGACACGTCGTTCGACTACAAGGCCGAACGCTCACGCTGATGACTCTGCTGGTCGACACCAGCGTCTGGTCCCTCGCGTTGCGTCGTGACCCGGCACCGCCCACGCCGCCCACGCCGCATGTCTACGCATTGCGCGACGGCCTCGAGGGTGACGAGATCGTCGTGACGACGGGGCTGGTGCTGCAAGAGCTGCTGCAGGGGTTTTCGGGGCCGCGGGCGCGCAAGGAGATCATCGAGCGGTTCACCGCGCTGCCGCTTCTCACCCCGGACCGGCAGGACCACATCGACGCCGCGGCGTTGCGCAACCACTGCCGTCGATCCGGAGTCCAGATCGGCACGATCGACGCCCTGCTCGCGCAACTGTGCATACGTCATGGCCTGACCTTGCTCACGACCGACAACGACTTTGTGCACGCCGCCGAATATTGCGCGCTCAAGGTTTGGAAATAGCTTGCGTGCCACGGGCCGGCCAAAGCGGCTCGATGGCGGAGTCGGTCGTCTACTCAAGCGTCTTCGGCGCGATCCAAAGAAGCACGGCGGAGAGTTGATGGCCGACCGGGCTTGACACGTCAGCGGCCCATCGCCGCCACCACCTCGCGAAGAAACCTGTCCAGTTCCGCAACGTCACCGTTGCGCGGCACGCTGGGCGCATACGCCTGCGCAACTTCGAGCTCGGCCAGGATGAAGGCGTGGATGCCGTCCCAGCGCGGGCTCGTCGCCGCCTCACCGGCGCGCATCTTCACTTCGAGCAGGCGGTTGATTTCGGCGATCAATGCGGCGTCGTGAAGCGTGGCCCGGGCGAGCTCGGCGAAGACCATCGGCGGTGCGCCCAGACCCTCGCGAATCCAGCGCGCGGCGAGCAGGGGCCGCAGCACGTAGAGGTATTTCTTGAAGCGAACCACCTCGCCCAGCAGATGCTCGCGGCAGTTTTTCTTCGCCATCGACACGTAATGGTGGTAGGCGCGGTCGAATGACAGGTGCTGCTCGGCGAGTTGCCTCAGCCGCGGCGCGAAGCGCTCGTCTTGCAGGTATTGGATCGGCGAGCGCAGCCACTCCAGCAGCACCGGGTTCGATGCGCGCAGCAGCTTCAATGCCTTGCGCAAGTCCCAGCCGTTCACGTCGAGCTCACCGCTGATCGGCTGTTCGATCACATCGCGCCCCGGCTCGACGGTGAGGTACCAGTCGAGCCGGTTCACGTAAACGAAGCGCACGTCGTAATCGCTGTCGGGCGAAGCGAAGCCCCAGCCGCGGCTGCCGGATTCGCAGGCGAACAGCACCTTCACCTGGTGCCGCGCCTCGATGTCACGCAGGCACGCGAGAACCGTGGCGCGCATCGCGTCGCTGACAGGGTGTTCGCTGCAGGAGCTTCGCGTCCATGCTCGATTCTCGCCGGCCGACAAGCTCGGCGATGCGGTGGAGCTGCGGTTCGGCGTGCCATTCGGCGGCGGCACCGACATCAACGGCGCCATCGCCTGCACGCCCGATGCGTTTCCCGGGCTGATGGCGGCAGCGATCTCCCGCGACTGCCGAGGCCCAATCGAATCATCTGATAATTCCACTGCGGCCCGTCGCTCAAGCTTGAGGCGAGGCGATTCCTGGAAGCGCCTTCGCACCGCGGGGTACCCCCGCGGTTGTTGTCATGTTCGATTCATCCGAGGCATGAGCCGCATGGCGATTCCACCGCCAGCTTGCTCACGCATCACCCGCAGGTTGGGTGACGTGCCGCACCCTCACAAGCCATGCCCACCCCTACCAGACTCACCGCGTTGGCCGTCGCCCGCGCCATGCTGGCCGGGAACCCCAGCCCCGCTGGGCTGGCGGCGCGCATGCGGGCCTGTCTCGATGCCGACGCCGCTTGGTACCTGCCGCTGGCACAACGGTGTGCACGATTGCCGGGCGAACACTGGCGGCGGCTGACCCCACGCACACTGGCCCGATCGATCGAGGGTGATACCGGTTACCAGCAGGCCTGGTTGGCGGAACCCAAACCGAGCGTGCGTCGCTACATCTTGCGCGAGCGCACCGGTATGCAACCGCTGCCTCTCGGTCTGGACCGCTGCCAAGTCCCCTACTGGCCGCACACGGCTGCCCTCGGACGCTGGCTGGGTGTGTCGGATGCAGGCATGTGGCGCCTGACGCGACCCTCCGCCTGGCAGCGCCGCATCCACCTGGGCGATCAGCACTACCGCTACAACCTGCTCGCCAAGCGCAGTGGCGGCTGGCCCCTGCTCGAAGTGCCGCACCCGTACCTGATGCCTTTGCAACGGCAACTGCTCGACGATCTGCTCGACCGCATTCCGCCGCATGAAGCGGCCTGCGGCTACACGCGTGAGCGGTCAGTGGTAGACCATGCACGCGCGCACTCCGGCCAGGCGGTGGTGCTGAAGTTCGACTTGCAGGATTTCTTCACATCCGTGCGCGCCTCGCGGGTCCATGCCCTGTTCGAGACTCTGGGCTACGCAGAGACAGTGGCAAGGGAACTCACGGCGCTGTGCACCACAGCAGCCCCGGAACCGGTGCTGCGCCGCATGCATCAAGAAGGCGGCCTGACCTGGACCCAACTGCAGCGCCTGCGTGACCCTCACTTGCCGCAAGGCGCGCCGACCTCGGCGGCCCTCGCGAATCTCTGCGCATTTCGGCTCGATCTGCGGCTCGACGGCTTGGCCCATGCCCTCGGGGCGCACTACACACGCTACGCCGACGACATCGTGCTGTCCGGCCCGAGGCATCTTCGCGACGCCATGCCCGCATCGAAGCCTGGGTCGGCCGCATCGCCCTCGAAGAAGGATTTGCACTCAACCATCGCAAGACGCGCTGTCTGACTGCGGGGCGGCGTCATTCGGTCTGCAGCATCGTCGTGAATCAGCGCCCCAATCTACGGCGCGCGGAATTCGATCGACTCAAGGCCATCCTGCACCAGTGCGTGGTTCAAGGGCCGGCTGCGCAGAATCGCGAAGGCAAGCCGCATTGGCGCGAATACCTCCATGGCCGGGTCGCGTGGGCGACGCAGCTCAACCCGGTCAAAGCCCAGCGGTTGTGGCGCCTGCTCGACCAAATCGATTGGGGCCGATGAACCGGTGCGGTTACAAGCGTGGTGGGCCAAACGAAGCGGTCGTTCACCCGTACGGCAAGGTACGGCATATCGATTCGTACCGCTGACTGCGGGCGCGCCGTGGCGCACTCAAGCCAACGAGGTGGCCCTTTCCCCTACGAGACCATCAAGGTCGAGTTCCTGCTTCAAGCGGCGTGAGGCCGCACAACCGCGCCGCGCCCGTGGATGCGCTTAGCAACCACCATAGTTCTTCTTACCGCTTGGTGTGATCGTGTACGTCCCACCTCGCGGGCCGGTGTAGCAAGTGGGCGTCGCGGGCCGAGGCACACGGCTCGCTGCGGGTGGTTTCGCGCCGCTCGTCTGGGCGGGCAAGGCGGGGGCCGGCTGGGTGACAGCGGGTTCAACGCTCGGTGCGCGGTGACAGTGGTAGTCACCCGTCTTGCGATTGTTGTGGCAACCGTCCTGGTTCAATCCGCCGCCATGCGCGACCGCGTTTCCAAACCCGATCGCCAACAGGGCGCTCACGACCAGCGAGGCTGTCCTCTCCATCGGAATGCCCTCCCTCGCCTGACAGCGAATGTCCGAAGGTCATCATGTGATCAAAGCGCTGGGTCGATTCGATCGAACGACACCAGCAGGTCGGCAATCGCGTGAAGCAATGCGCCGCCGCAGACGCCGTAGGTCCCCCGTGGGGCTCATTTGCAACGGGCACGCGGCGTCACTACGCCATGCTGAACACCGGCTTGCGTGTCGGGAACGGCAGCCGCATGCCGGGGCTGACAAGAAAGGCGTGATCGCGCGCGACCTGCAGGTCGCTCTCGCACAGGCCGTCGGTGATGATGAGGATCGGGCAGTCCTTCGGGAAGTCGGTTTGGCTTTGCAGCAGATTCACCGCCGGCTGCAACACCGTGCCGCCGCGCCCACGCACCTGGACGCGCGAAGCGAGCGAGTCGATGGCGACAAAGCCTTCGTCATAGGGCTGCGCGTCGCAGTAGACGAGCCGCACCTGCTTCACGCCTTGAGCTTGCGAGTAGGCGACGACGGCGCCGAGCGCCTTGCCGAGTTCGTCGCGCTGCATCGAGCCGCTGGTATCGATGATCACGCCGAAGGTGCGCGTGGCGCGCTCGTCTTCCGGCTCGACGAAGCGCGGTCGCGGTGTCTCCGGCGTGACCGACTGGCGGCGCGACGGGCGCGCGTAGCTGCGCCGCCGCTCCGGCAGGGGGCAGCGTTCTTGAATCCATTCGGCGAGCTTGGCTTGCCAGGGGATGGCCGGCTGATTCAGGGTTCGAATCGCTTCCACCAGCCCGGCCGGCAGCGCACCGCGGCCGAAGCTCTGGTGATAGTCCAAGCCTTGCAGCAATGCGCGACGGCAGAACTCTTCGCGGTCGGTGAAGAATTTTCCCGGGCGGTCGTCGAGCATGTCCACGTCGTCGCCGCGCAGCGTGCTCAGCCGGCGGTGCACACGCAGGTCCGCGGCCAAGCGCAGGTAGATGTCTTCCGCGGCCCAGCCACGCAGCTCTTCGTCGAACAACAGGCCGCTGTCGGGCGGAATGCCGAGGTTCATGCTGACCAGCCAGTCGTTGATGACGAAGTCGCACGCGACGTTCCACAGGTACGGGTCACGGCCCTGGCGCCGGCTGCTGTGGTTCAGGCCGGCGTGCAGGACCTCATGCGCGACGACGAACTTGGATTGCTCAAAACCCAGTTGCCGCCGCGGATTGATGTAGATCTCGCCGGTGCTGACCTGCACTGCCGCAATCGAGATGTGCAAACGTTCGCAGACCTCGGCGTCTTCGACCAGCTCGAACTGCGTCAGCAGCGACCCGAGCAGCGGGTAGTGCGAGATCAACCAGCGCCGCGCCCGCGCGGCATGGCTGTTCGGGTCGCTGCCGGGGCGCGCCGGGTGGCTGGCCTCGTGCTGCATCTGCAGCGCGCGCTTGGCGTTGTCCACCAGGGCCTGGGCGAAGGTCTGCTCGTGGTCGATCGCTTGATGCCGTCCGCTGCTCCAGTGGGTTTGTTTCGGGCCGGGCAACATCAGCGCTGAGGCCGAACGCGTCAGCGTCCACGCGCCATCCAGCACTTCATTCGGCGGCTCGCTGCGCAGCCGCGCGACGATGGTCTCCAGCGGATGCCGGCCCCACTGGAGCAGATCCGGCGGCAACTCGAAGTGTTCCGGCAGCGTGCCCACACGCAGTTGCTGCCACCAGTGCAGCGCGGCCAACTGTGCGGCCAGGTCCGACAGCGCCGAAGGAACGGGCAGGCGCCGCGCACCGCCGACGGCCAGGACCAACGTCGCCAGCGCCAGCACGCCGAGCCATTGCGCGGCGATCGAGCTTGAGCGCATCGTCAAAGACGATCGTCGACTCTCCTTCAATCTGGCAATAGGCACCGCGCGGCACGCCGATGCGGCCAGACTTGCCCACCGCAAGGAAGTGCACGTGCCGTGCCACCGGCCCCAGCAGGTAGTGGCTTTGCAGCTCCTGCAACGCCTGTTCGTGCGGCTTGGGCTTGCGCAGGCGTGCGGCTATTTTTGCTCATCGGCCGCCTTCTGTTGCACCAGCCGCGGCAGCTCCTTGGCGATTTCGAGCACGAACCAGTCGGGCACGCGGTCCCCCGCATCGTTCTCGGTCAGCACGAGTTGCGCCAATTCGCCGTCGATTCGCGCCAGCGACTTCAACGCCCCTTTGGCGTTCTGCGCGAGCTCGCGGCTGTCGCGGCCCAGCTGGTCCTCGCGCGCGGGCAGTTCTTTCACGAGCATGTCGCGCAGGCTCTGCGTGAGGAAGTAGGTCAGGTCGCGGTCCTCCGCGGCGCTGGGCCAGGTCTCCTCGCCCTTGAGGATCTTGTGCACGCTGAACTGATTCCGGATTTGCTTGAGGAAGGCCTTGAAGCCCACTGCATGGTCGCGCGTCACGCTGCCGAAAAGCACGGCGTCGAGATGATCCGGCGCGATGGCGTCGCCGAAGGCGTGCAGCGCGTCGCTCACCGCGTGCCAACTGCGCGGCGTGGAGAAAGGCTCCTCCTTGGCGGGCGGCACTTCGGTCGAGAGCTGGCTCGGCCGCGAGCGCATGTAGTCCAGCACCCACGGATGGATGCCATTCGCCTGGGCCCAGTCCAGCCACTCGCGATGCGACGCTTTCAGGTGCACATGCACCATGCGATTCACGAGCGCACTGGGCATCTGCTTGGCCAGCGCCGCGTCGTGCGCGCGGTTGCCTGCGCCGATGATGATCGAGCCGACGGGCAAGCGGTACTCGCCGATGCGCTTGTCCAGGATCAGGCTGTAGAACGCCTTCTGGATCTCCTGCGAGGCGATGTTGAGCTCGTCGATGAAGAGCACGAACTCGCGTTCGCGCACGATCATCGACGGCGGATAGAAACGGCTGACATTGCCTTCGATCTTCGGAATACCGATCAAGTCTTCCGGCGCAAGTTGCGAGCCCAGCAAGGCCACGCACTCCAGGCCCAAGGACGTGGCGAACTGCTCGACGAGCGAGCTCTTGCCCACCCCCGGCGGCCCCCAGATGAACACCGGGCGCACGGTGGCGACGTTGAGCAGCAACTCATGGATCTGCTTGATCGACAGGGTGATCTGCGAGTGCACGATGAATTCTTTCGGTTAGATGGGTTGGGCAAAAAAACAGGCCCGCTGCAAGCACAGCGGGCCCGAAACAACGCGCGACTATCCCTTCACGCATACGACTTGCTTGAGCGTATGCACGATGTCCACCAGATCCTTCTGCGCTTCCATCACCGCGTCGATGTCCTTGTACGCGGCCGGCGTTTCGTCGATCACGTCCTTGTCCTTGCGGCATTCCACGCCTTCCGTGGCCGCGCGGTGGTCGGCCAGGGTGAAACGGCGCTTCGCTTCGCCGCGGCTCATCACGCGGCCTGCGCCGTGCGAGCAGGACTCGAAAGATCTCCGCGTTGCCCTTGCCGCGCACGATGTAGCTGCGCGCGCCCATGCTGCCGGGAATGATGCCCAGCTGCCCGGCCTTCGCGCTGACCGCGCCCTTGCGCGTGACGTACACGTCTTCGCCGAAGTGCTGTTCCTTGCTCACATAGTTGTGGTGGCAGTTCACCGCTTCGATGTGGCTCTGGAAGTTCTTGTGGATCGACGCTCTTGGCCGCGTCGATCACGCGCTTCATCATCACTTCGCGATTCAGCGCCGCGAAGCGCTGTGCCCAGCCGACCGCGCGCACGTAGTCGCCGAAGTAGCGCGCGCCTTCCTCGAAGTAGGCGAGGTCGCGGTCCGGCAGGTTCATGTTGTTGCGCAGCGCGTCTTGCTTGGCGAGCTCGATGAACATCGTGCCGATCGCGTTGCCCACGCCGCGCGAACCCGAGTGCAGCATGAACCAGACGAAACCCTCTTCGTCCAGGCACACCTCGATGAAGTGGTTGCCGCTGCCGAGCGTCCCCAGGTGCTGCACGTTGTTCGTCTTCGCCAGCTTCGGGAAGTCGCGGCACAGCTCGGTGAACTCGGGCTCCAGTTGCGCCCATGCCGTGTTCACCGAGCCCGGCGTCTTGCTCCACGCGCCCGGATCGCGCGAACCCGGCACGCGGCCGTGCGGCACGGCGCGCTCGATCGCCGAGCGCAGCGGGCCCAGGTTGTCGGGCAGGTCTTCCGCACGCAGCGTCGTCTTCGCGGCCATCATGCCGCAGCCGATGTCCACGCCCACGGCGGCCGGGATGATGGCGCGCATGCGTCGGGATCACCGAGCCGACCGTCGCGCCGATGCCGAAGTGCACGTCGGGCATCGCCGCGATGTGCTTGAAGACGATGGGCAGGCGCGCCGCGTTCATCAGCTGGCGCTTCGCTTCGTCTTCGATGGGCACGCCGCGCATCCACATCTTCACCGGCACGCCGCCGGGCACTGCTTCTTCGATGTAATTGGTTTCCATGATGTTGTTTGTTCCTTGGTGCCGTCACTGCACGCAGCGTTGGCGTGCCGCTTCGGCGTAGTTTCTGAGTTCGGCGTCGTCCGCGCCGAGTTGTCCGAGAAAACGGTCGAGGGTTCGGTTCACGGCGTCGGGCTCGTAGGCGGCGTCGATGTCGTGGCCGATTCCGTGCAAGGCCGCGATCTGCACTTCGCGGTAGGGCATGCCGAGCATGTCGCGCAACACGTTCCACAAAGCGTCTTGCCACGGCCGCTGAGTGCGGGCGTTCCAGAACGTGGGCCAGACGTCGAACCACATGTAGCACACGAAACCCAGGCGGCCCGTGGACGAGCCGATGGGCGCGTGCACGTGCGCCAGCCGCGGCCCGATGCAGTCACGCCACAGTGAAGGAAACGCGCGCATCATGCGCATCGCCTCTTCGAGCGGCACGCTCGCATCCGTTGCCGCGAACGGCACGTTGCTGACAGCGTTGCTCATCACGTAGTTCAGGCCCATGCCGACCTGCTCGTCGTCGAAGCGCTCCAGATCGCGGCCCGCGTTGGCGAACAGCACGGTCTGGATGCGAGTCCACTCGAGCAGCGTGGCAGGGAATTCCGGCTCGTCGATGTTCCAGAACCACTCCTGTTCCTGGCCCTGCGGCACCGGGCGATCGAACAGGTAAACAATCGCGGCGGCGTATTTCTCCGGCGCGAGGCCGACGGCCTGCGGCGTCCAGTCTTCCGGTTTTGCTTGTCCTCGGTTCTTTCGCATGGGGTTCTCCAATCCGGGTGGGGAGCGTGCCCATCTGTTCGGCACGCTCCCCCGACGGCACCGCGAGGTGCATAGTTGTTGAATCTGCTCAACGCAGTTTCACCAGCCCGTTGAGCACCTGTTCCAGACCCCCGAACACGGAGATCTTGTCGATGCGCTCGGCCACGCGTTCCAGCGTCTCCAGCTCCTTCATGCGCAAGGCGACGGGGTTGCCCTCCATCACCTTGGCGGTGTTGAGCAGGGAGCGCGTTGCCGCGGTTTCCTCGCGCCGGCGGATCGCGTTGGCTTCCGCCACCTTTTCCGCCTCGACCACCTTGGCGAGGATGGTCTTCATCTCGCCGGGCAGCACGATGTCCTTCACGCCCACGCCGTCGAGCTGCAGACCGAAGTCCGCGAGCTTGGCCTTGACCTGAGCGGTCACGACTTCGTCGATCACGCTCTTGTTCTCCAGCAACTCGTCCAGCGTTCGCGTGCCCACCGCCGCGCGCAGGCCGAACTGCAGCTCGCGGTACAGGTGTTCCGCGGGCTTTTGCAGTTGCTTGAAGGCGAGCAACACGTCGGTGTAGCGCCACGTCGCCGACAGGTTCAGGCGCAGTGCCACCTTGTCGCGCGTCAGGATTTCCTGGCCCGTCACTTCCAGCGCCTGCAAACGCAGGTCCACGAGTTCCACCGACACGTTGCGGTTGAACTTCCAGAAGGCGTACGAGCCCGGGCTGAGCAAGCGCTCGACCTTGCCGTCGATCCACAGGATGCCTGCGCCGTGTTCGGGCACCTGCACCTGCAGCACTCCGGCCAGACCCGCGACGCCACGCTGGCGCAGCTGCGTTTGCACCAGGCGCGCGACGATCGCCGCGGGCACTTCCGGCCGAGGCGGGCGATGTCGATCACCTCGACGCGCACGTCGACCAGGCCCTTCCAGTACAGGCGCCGCGTTGCCGGAGCGAGCAGTTCGACCAGCGCGCCGTTGTCGCTACGCAGGCCGACCTGGTTCTCGCCCAGCTCGACGCGCACGAACTCCGCCGCGACGACATCCGGCTCCTTGGCCATCAGGTAATCGGCCAGGGCGTGCGTGAACGCCGGCTGCTCCAGCGCGAAGAGTTCCACACGCAGGGCATCCAGGCCACCGAGCAGCCAGTGCGTGCCGGGCTGCAGCACGCGATCGAAATCGCCATTGCGCAGCAACACGCCGCGCTCGTTCTTCTTCACCGTGATTCGCTTGAATTGCATGATCGTTCTCCTTTGTTGTCATGCGTCGTTGAAAAAGGTGCCGTTACAGCAACGCCCGCGGACAGCGAATGCCTGGGCGCGGATGTCACGCTGCGCGTGCGCCACGTTCCTCTTGAACGCGGCGTCTGCTTGCCGTGAATGCGCTGCCCCGCGTGCTCGCCGCGCGAGCGGACGCTGCTGATGAACTCAGCTCGCGCTTGCGGCCTTGCGGCCTTGCGGCCTTGCGGCCTTTCGGCCGTTCACGTTTTCCTTCTGTCGGCTGGTCTTTCGACCGTTCGAATAGCTGGATTTGCAGTCCAGTGCTTTGGAGCGGGAGTCGAACCCGCGACAGACGACTGATGAGGTCGTTGCTCTACCCATCTGAGCTATCCAGTGGTGGTGATGCCGGGGATCGAACCCGAGCACCTTGCGGGACACCTATTCATCACCCATATCCGTCGATTCCGACAGCGCGGCATGTGCAGCAGCGACGGACGGCCCGGCCGCTGCACACCGGCGGGGTTCACGAACCCCAGACCTGCGAGCGTTTGCTTTTCACGGCAGATTCTCTTGCGCGCGAGTTGAATCAACTCAATCGCGATTCCCTAGGCAGGCGCGCGGCCAGCCACTCGTGCACGTCGGCGCGGATGTGCCGGCCTTCGAGCAGAAAGTCCTCGAAGCGGCTCGGCACATACGGCAGGTACAGCAGCGGCATGCGCGCTTCCTCCGGCGTGCGGTCGGCCTTGCGGCCGTTGCACACGCCGCACGCGCAGACCAGGTTCATCCAGGCCCAGCGCCCGCCGCGCGATTCCGGCACGATGTGTTCGCACTGCAGTTCGCGATTCGATGAAACCCTGGCCACAGTAGGCGCACGTCATGCGGTCGCGACGGAACAGCTTGGCCTTGCTGAACGCCGGCACCACGTCGAACAAATTGACCTTCGACGCGCCGAGCAGTGCCATGATCGGGTGCACGTCGATGATCGACTGGCGTCCGCGCGCGACATTGAAGCCGCCACGCAGCGTGGCCAGCGGGCCGGCGCCGTCGACCCAGGCCACCGAGCCCGAAGCCACATGCAGCGCAGCGTGCTCGAGCGAGATCCACGCCTGCGGCGTGCCCTGGATGTCGAGTTGCAGCACGTGGTTGTGGTGTTGCTGGTGCATGGGTGGCCTCCTTTCGCGGCCGGGTGGTTGGTGATAGGGATGAACATTCGTGGCAGCGGCGGTTGGGTTCGAACCAACGTCCCCAGCTTCAAAGGCTGGTGTCTGAGGCCACTCGACTACGCCGCATGCTGTCGGCTTGGTCAGCGCCGATAGTGGTGACGGTTCACACCGTCAAAAGCAGCCGCTGCGCAGGCAGCAGCGCTTGAACGCCTTCGCCGAACCGCAGGGGCAGGGGTCGTTGCGACCGAGTTTCTCGGTCAGCTCCTTGGCGCCGCGCACCACGCGGTCTCCGCGTTTGACTCCCGTCTCAGACGGGAAACCTTTGCGGCGCTTGCGCGTGACCTCGAAAGCACGCGTCGTCTTCGTCGATCGGTTTCATGGCACACCTCCTGTTTGATTGATGAATTGGTCGTCCGGGGTGGGCACGATCCACCGGCCTTCGCCTTATGAGGGCGCCGTTCTACCGCTGAGCTACCGGACTGCTGTTGCGATGTGGTCCCCTCGGTCCGGGTCGAACGGACATGCCCCTTCGGGCTCCGGTTTCTGAGACCGGTGCGTCTGCCTATTCCGCCACGAGGGGGTTGTTCTGGTGCGTCGCCAGGGGCTCGAACCCTGACAAGCCGGGTTAAAAGCCCGGTACTCTGCCGCTCG
This sequence comes from uncultured beta proteobacterium, assembly GCA_963775015.1. GTDB lineage: Bacteria > Pseudomonadota > Gammaproteobacteria > Burkholderiales > Burkholderiaceae_C > JAEMQF01. The sequence goes on from CAVZHI010000017.1 coordinate 24,028, forward strand.
AGTTCGCGACGCGTTGACGATGCATGCGCTTGGGGGTGACCGGCCGGAGTCGAACCGGCACCGGCGGGGTCACATCCCGCAGCTCTGCCATTGAGCTACGGCCACGCCCAAACGCACGCTTGAATCTGGTCTCGGTGCTAGGTTTGCTCGCGCTTTCGCGCTCGGCCTTCGGCCCGTTGCTTCGCAACGCCTGCGCGGCAAGCGCGCAGATTGAACCTAGGGCCTCGGATCCCAAATCACGCGCGCTCCCAACTGCGCCACACCGAGATGAAAATGAACTGGTACCCGCGGTGGCAACGATCCACCGACCCCCTCCTTATCAAGACGGTGCTCTGACAACTGAGCTACGGAGATCAAACTGAACTGGCTCCCCGGCCGGCCTCGAACCACGGACCTCCTGGTTAACGGCCAGGCGCTCTGCCAACTGCGCTCTCGGCAGGCATATCACCCGCGCGGGACGCTGGCCCTTGTGCACGACTCGAACGTGCGCACTCCGGCTTCGTAGACCGGCGCTCTGAATCCAACTGAGCTAACGAGGTTCTGAACTGGTGCCGAGAGAGGGCTTCGATCCCCCGACGCACGCGCCTTCAACGCGCCGCTCTACCGACTGAGCTATCTCGGCAATGTGCTCTGGCGCCTCGTGCGGGAATCGAACCCGCGGCTTCCGGCTAGACAGGCCGGCGCTCTGCCGCTGAGCTAACGAGGCAACAAACCATCCGGTCACGGGTTCCGGCGCCGCCCTATCGTCGCGGCCGATTTCCACCCTCGAAGCGCGAGCTCGACGAGGTTCCTTGCAATCTGGCGTCGCGTGCGGGAGTTGAACCCGCGTATCCACCTTGAAAGGGTAGTGTCCTCAGCCGGCTAGACGAACGCGACAAACTTGGTGCCCCCGGCGACGAATTGAACGCGCGACCTGCCGCTTACAAGGCGGCTGCTCTGCCGGTTGAGCTACGGGGGCGAAGTGAATCCACTTCGGCTGTGCCCAAACGCGAGCATCCCGTCGGATGGGTGTCTCGCTGCACGTGGCTCTGGCCTGGAGCCGCGCACATCCCGCGCCGCCAACACCATTTTGCGCGGCAACGGAGTGCATGGACACACCCGAAGTGGAGCGGATGACGAGTTTCGAACTCGGGCCTCGGCCATGGCGTGGCCGCGCTCTTCCACCTGAGCTACATCCGCAAAAGTGCAAGACAGACCATCGGCCAGTACCGAGGTCGTCTCGCGGCAATTTTTTAAAGAACATCCACCGCGAATGGTGGTGCGATCGATCCATCGATCGCTGACCTGTGCCGATGCGCAGGCCGGTTGGATTCGGAACAAGAAAAAGGCCCGGATCCTTTCGAATCCGGGCCTCTGCGTACAGAGCTTGGAGGGTGCGCGTCTACGCGTTTCCCTCTCCCGGGTTCATTCGGTCCTCGTTCCGATCAAGCTGCTGATGGCTCGCCGGAAAGGCGCGACTGGAAGGCCGCCGCGCATGTGCCCAGCGAACCCATCGCCATGGCACGTGCGAACGCGACCAGACCCTTCATGGGTCGGGTTGTTCTGACGATGTGCCGGGATTTCACGATGAAGCCTCTTGAAGAATTCGGTACTCAGGAAAGTGGGGCGAAAGATCAACTGGGGCGGACTGTAAAGAGTCTTTACGACCTCGTCAACCCCCTGAGACAATGCGGTTTGTATCCGTTGCATGCTGCACACGACAAAGTGCCCAACATCACCCTCGCCAGACGACAGAACGCGCTCGCCCTGTTCCAGGCGTACGCGGAGAAGGCGCTCGCCGCGGGCGCGCCGCCCAAGGGGCTCGAACAATCTTTCGCCGCGACGCTGCAAATTTCCCCCAGCATGTGGAGCCAGATCAAGGCAGCGCGGCCGATCGGCGACAAGCTCGCGCGGCAGATCGAAACGCATTGCGGCCAGGCCGCCGGTTGGCTTGACGCGGCTCACGCCGAGATGCCGCTCACTGCGGCCGAGAGCGCGTTTCTTGAATTGGCGCTTGCCGCGCTGCGCGCGACGAAGAGTTCAGGTCGCAAGGCACTGCGCGCGCACTTGCAAAACATCATCGAGGGATCAAAAAAATGAGGCGCGGCGGTCGCGGCGTCATGTCAATCCCAGAAAGTGATCAAGCATATGGAAGTGGTCGTCGTGAAACCGATCCTCCATCTCGAGAAGACGATCGATGCTGACCCACTCCACCGCTTGCGCGTCGTCGTCGGCACGCACCTCGGGCAGGGCGCGCTCGCCCAAATCGAAATGGTGCGCGTGCGTGATCGTTCGGCCTCGAATGCTGCGATCCGGGTGGTCGAACACGGCGGTTGCGCGCAAAGATCGGCGCATCGTATCGGCGAGCAGTTCGAGGTGCGTCTCCTCGGCGAGTTCGCGCAGCGTTGACTGGTACGCCGTTTCGCGTGCGTCGATGAAACCTCCCGGCACCGCCATCAGGCCGCGGCCGGGCGGTTTGCCGCGTTGGATCAGCAGCACGTGGCCGGCGCACTGCACCACGGCATCGACCGTCACGAAGACCGGCGGATAGGGTGACGCGGCCCAGGCCGCGTCATGCGCCTTCAGCACCCTCCATTCATCGGTCAGCTCGGCGAACTGCGGCAACGCCGCCCAGGCGCGCAGGAAGTCGAGTGTGCTGCGCGGCGCCTGGTCGACGAGCGCGCCGAGGGTTGCGTTGAGGTTCTCGCCGGCGTTGCCGAAGTACGCGTCGCGCAGCGCCGTCGCATGCACCGGCGCGTGGCGCTCGACGCTGACCAGCGTCCAGCCGGGAAACCCGCGCAAGTATTCGCTCGTCGGATCTTTGAAGTGGCCGACCAATGCGATCTTTGAACTCGAGCCGCTAATGCATTGGGCAATCACGGCATCGACACCGCGCCGCACGGCAGTGACCCAGCGCTCCTGGTTGTAGAAATCCCGCACCGGCAAGAAGCGCACACTATCGCGGTCGCTTTCGGGCAGCGTGAGCCGAATCATTTCAGCCCGTTCCTCCCAGGTGAACGGGTTCTTCGGCGTTCTGGCCTGGTGCGCCGAGCCGATCACGACGATGCACAGGGGCGCGAGCCCGAGCGCATGTTGAAGCAGCGCGGCGTGGCCGCGGTGAAACGGCTGAAAGCGGCCGATGTAGACGGTGACGTCGCAGGAAGATGCAAGGTTTGCCACTCGTGATCCCTCAAACGTGTTTTGCGGCGATCGGCATCTGGCGGCCGGTTCCGAAAGCCCGCGCGCGCACCCGGATGATGGGCGGCGCCTGGCGCCGTTTGTATTCGTTGCGCGCGATCATCGAGCGCACGCGCTCGATCATGGCCGCGCCTTCGCTCCGGCTTCGCAAGTCCGTGACGAAAGCTTGGGCTTGCGCGAACTCCCAAGCCGCGAGGCGCTCGCCTTCGATCAGCAGTTTCAGGACTTCGTCGAGCACTTCGTAAGGCGGCAAGGAGTCGGTGTCTTTCTGGCCCGGGGCCAGTTCGGCCGAAGGAGGTTTGTCGATGATGGCTTGCGGAATCACTTCGGCGCCGGCGGCCTCGTTGACGTACCTCGACAAGGCGAACACCTCGGTCTTGTACAAGTCGCCGATGAGGCCGAGACCGCCGTTCGTGTCGCCGTACAAGGTGCAGTAGCCGACCGAGATTTCCGACTTGTTGCCCGTGGTCAGCAGCAGATGCCCGAAGCTGTTCGAGTACTCCATCAGGATCGTGCCTCGAATCCGCGCCTGCAGGTTCTCGAGCGCGAGCCCTTGCAGTGGCGCACCGAAGCTCGAACCGAATTGCGCGCCGTAAGCGGCAACGAGTTCGGCAATCGGGTGGGTGACGAGTTTGATGCCAAGGTTGCGGCAGAGCAGACCAGAGTCGTCGACCGAACCTTTCGACGAGAAGCTGGAAGGCATCGTCACCGCGACGACGTTGTCCGGCCCGAGCGCCTGAACCGCCAAGGCGAGCGTGAGCGCGCTGTCGATGCCTCCCGACGAGCCGACGACGGCGCGCTCGAATCCGCAGCGCCGCGCATAGTCGCGCAGGCCCAGAACGATTTGCGCCTGGTAGAAGGCGAGGGTGGACAGACCTTGCGCAGAAACGGGCGGCAGCGCCTCGCCATGCGCCGCGGCGAAGTGCCTGCCGTCGAAACGGAGCAGCGTCAGGTCTTCGCCGAAGCGCTGCGCCTCGAACACGACCCCCGAATCCGGTTCGACAGCAAACGACGCCCCGTCATAAACCAGCTGATCGTGCCCGCCGATCTGATTCACCCAGAGAATCGGCAAAGCGTTGCGGCGGCTTGCGCTGCTGAAGATCTGGTGCCGCTGTTCGCGCTTGCCGATGTTCGACGGGCTGGCGTTGATCGACACCACCAGGTCGGGCGCGGCGTCGCGCATGCGCTCGAACGGGTTCACGGCGTAGTCCCCACCCGCGTCGTTCCAGCCGTCTTCGCAGATCATGAACCCGACTTGCGCGTCGCCGATGCGCAGCACTTTCGCCACGTCAGGGCCGGGCTCGAAGTGACGGCGCTCGTCGAACACGTTGTAGGTGGGCAGCAACTGCTTCGCATAGCGCAGCACGATCTCCCCCGCGTTGATGACGAGCAGCGCGTTGTTCAAGCGCTTGCCGGCGCCTTCGCGAGCCTGCGGAGCACCGATCACCCAATGCAGATGGCGCAGTTGGCGTGATTCCTGCAGCAAGGCCTGCACGCCTTGCTCGACGCGTTGCTGGAAGCCGGTTTCCTCGAGCAGGTCGCCAGGGTAGTAGCCGCAGAGCCCGAGTTCGGAAAACACCACCATGTCGGCGCCGTGATCGTTCGCCTGGCGCGCGGCGCTCACCATGCGCTGCACATTGCCTTCGATGTCGCCGACGGTGACGTTGAGTTGCGCGATCGTGATGTTGAGCATGGCGCTTCTCAGCCCGCAATGTTGAACACCTGGCGCAAGTAGGCCAGGAAGGTCTGGTCATCGCACATCGCCTTGCCGGGGCTGTCCGACAACTTGGCCACCGGCTGGCCGTTGCAGCGCGTGAGCTTCATGACGATGTTGAGCGGCGCGAGTCCCATGTCGTTCGTCAGGTTCGTGCCGATGCCAAAGCCGAGCTGCGTTCGGTCGGCGAAGTGGCGGTAGAGGTTCAGCGCCTTCGACACATCGAGCCCGTCGGAGAACACCAAACGCTTCGTGTGTGCATCAATGCGCAGCTTGGCATAGTGGGCGAGCGCCTTCTCGCCCCAGTTGAGAGGATCGCCGGAATCGTGGCGCAGGCCGTCGAACAGCTTGGCGAAGTAGAGGTCGAAGTCAGCGAGGAAGGCGTCCATGCCGACGACGTCGGTCAAGGCCACGCCGAGGTCGCCGCGGTACTCCTGCACCCAGCCTTCCAGCGCGGCGCGTTGCGAGTCGCGCAGGCGCACGTCGAGCGCCTGGTAGGTCTGCAGGTATTCATGCGCCATCGTGCCGATCGGCACCAGGCCGAGATCGCGCGCGAGCAGCACGTTCGACGTGCCCTTGAAGTATTGCGGCACGTCGCGCTTCAAGGTCGATACGACTTCGCGCTGCCAGTCCCCGGAGAACCTGCGGCGCACGCCGAAGTCGAAAAACTCGAAGGGGTGGCGCCGCGCGGGCTCTTCGCCGAAGCGACTGGAGCTGTTCGATTTTTGCCCGCAATCGTTGGCGACCCTGCTTCAATGCGCCCACTTCGTCGAAGCGGCGGAAGTACAACTCGTTGACGATCGCCAGGACAAAGATCTCGAACGCCATCACATGCACTTGCGGGCCACGCGCGACGATGTCCAGGTTGTTGCCGTTGGCTCGAACATTGATGAACTCGCGCTGGAAGCGGAAGATGCGCAGGAAGTCGACGAAGTCCGACTTCATGAAGCGCAAGCCGCGCAGGTAAGCCAGTTCGTCCGCGGCGAAGCCCAGCGTGCACAGGTGATCGAGCTGTTGATTCACCTGCGCCAGGAGTTCGCTCAGCGGATAGGCACTCTGGTTGCGGCAAACGAAGGTGTACTCGGCCTGAGTCTGCGGGTGACGGTGCAGCATCGCCTGCCACATCGTGAACTTGTAGAGGTCGGTCTCGAGGAGGCTGCGAAAAATGGGTTGCATGGGGTGGGTCCTGTGGCACTGGCCTGTTGATGTCGAATCGATCAGTCGGCGCGATTCGTTTCAAGCTGCGGCAGAAGGTCGATGCTCGTCATCAGCCGCACGCCCCTGGCCCGCATCGCCGCGAAGAACTGCGCCTGCTGCGCCTCGAACCCGGCCACCGGGCTCATGCAGTCGGTGAGCAGAACGATCCGGTCGAGCTTCTGACTCGGGAGGTTCTGCACGATGTGTTCGGTCGTCGCCTTGACGCAATGGCTGCTCGCCTCGCCGGCGATGATCAGCAACTCGCTGCGATCGAGTTGATCGATCAGCGCCCGATTCAGTTGCGTGGCAGGATCGTCGGCGTCGGGTACCTCGGCGAGCAACGCGCTGTAGTGCTCGGTCCAGGGGTTCGTCCCCTTGATCACCTTCTGCACGACGCCGAGCTGCCGCTCTTCCCACGCGTTGTACGCGAGTCGCACGTCGGCGTGCACGTTGTGCCCCCAGGTGCCGATCTCGCAGTGCACCGGCCAGACCATCAGCGTGTAGCGGCCGCGAGTCTCCAGCTCGCGGAGGTAGGCGCGTGCGCGTGGCCACGCGAGCGGGTCGCGCGGCCGGTAGTCGCCGGCCTCGACTTGAGCCAGGCTGATCGGGGTGAACGCGCTGACCGGCCCGCCGGCGCGGGTGTTCCAGAACGTTGGATGGGCGATGTCAAGCCGGTGGTGCGAGTCGAGTGTGACCGTGATGTCGGTCACTCCGCTCGAGCCTCGTTTGATGAAATCCGCCAGACGCAGCATGTCGACGTGCGCGCCGCCGACGGGCAGGGCAGGCGCCATCCGCGCGCCGCCCGATGGTTCGAGCGGGCGGTAGGACTCGGGCAGATCGCAGAAGTCGTTCTGCGGGTCGATGATCAGGAGATGAGTGCGGCGTTTCATCGGGCCTCCTTGACAGTGGATGGGTGCGGTCGGGCTTGCATCGAGTATCAGATGACAAGGCATCCCCGAGCCGCTGCGACGCTGATCGTTGCTTCGACCCCCGCCGTGAAGCGCAAGAAGTCTGCCTCCATCCCGTCGGAGAAGATCACGCCGTGCTCGGGCATTCGCGAGCGCAGCTTCAGGGGTTCAGCCCTCGTCACGCTGCCGTAGACGATGGTGGCCTGCGAACTGCGCGTCGGGAACGGTTCGCGAACGGCGAACGTGAGGTTTTCGGCGTCCCAGGCGAGTGGCCGGTAGTGGGTTGCCGCCGTTACCTCAGCCACGGCACTCGCCAGAGCCACACCACCCGTCACGACACTCTTGAGCCACGCGGTGGAGCCGAGACCCGTCGAGACGATCACGCCCGAGGACGACTGATGCTCGGTGCGGGTTCCTGTGCTGATGTCGTAGAGCGCCGACGTGTGGCTGCGCGGTCCGATGAACAGGTCGTTCACGGCGCGCATCGTCTGCCCGTCGGAGAGTCGCGCTTCGGCCATCGTGACCGCGCGAGTCGGGCGCCGATCGCGTGCGACGCCGGCGAGCAGCGCATCGAGTTGCGCCGGCTCGAACGGCAACAGCAGTCCGTCCCAGCGTGAGGGTTCAGGGTTCACGCCGATGAGCGGTTGGCCTTCGAGGTATTTCAGCGTGTTCGCGACCAACCCGTCCTGGCCGAGCGCGACGACGATGTCGTCTTTGGCGAAGACAAAGTTCGCCAGGTGGTGCCGATCCAGGATCTGGTGGCGCCCCCAGCGGCGCAGCGCGTCGTTCACCTGGCGCAGGCTCTCGGCGTAGGCCAGGTTCTCCTGCACGTAGTCGCCAAAGTCCGCGCCCAGGTGCTCGATGTAGAAACGTGCCTGAGCCAGCGTGTGGTAGCGGGCGACCAGCTCCTCCAGGCGCGTCTTGCGCGTCACGAGGACGATCTTGCGCTCAGCGGGCGCGCTCACGGCTGCTCCTTGGTGCGTCGTCATGGGCGCCACCGGTTTGGCCCAGCAACGACTGCAACAGATCGGGCGACATGTTGAACTGCCCGATGCGCCCGGCGTTCTCGGCAATGCCGCCGAACGCCTGGGCGATCAGCTGTGCCGGCTGCATGCCCACCGCGGCGAGCGCCTGCACGACGCGCGGATCGGCCTTGTCCAGCGCCGTCATGACGCTGGAGACGCGATGCGCATCGGCTTCGGCGAGGGTTCGGCTGTTCGCGGCCTGGCCGTCGACGAGTGCCTTGCGGCGACTCTCCAGATCGACGTCGGAAGCCATCTGATCGGCGCGCAGCTCGTTGTCCTTGCGCATCAGCGCGGCCTTGGCTTCCATCTTGGTTTCGCTGATCTGGCGCTTTTTCTGCTCCACCGCGATCTCGGTGTCGAGTTCGTTCTGCCGGATTGCGCGTTCCTTCTCGACCGCCGACATGCGGCGCGAATACACCGCGTCGTCGGCAGCGCGCAGGTTCGATTCGCGCGCTTCGGCTTCGAGGGCGCGCGCGAGGTCGGGTGTGGGCTTGACGCTCAGGATCGACACGCCGAGCACCTCCAGCCCGAGCGCAACGAGCTCGGGCTGGGTGCCGAGTTCCTGCTGCGCGGTCCGTGCGATCTGCGCCGGCGCGCGAAGCGCCTGTTTCAGGTCCATCGCCTGCACCGCCTGCTGCACGATCACTTCGGCCTGCTGCGCCACCCGGTCGCCCAGGCGTGCCGGGTCTTCCGAGGCGTAGCCCTTGCCGTCGGCGCGCAGGGAAAAGTCCATCATGGCCGCGGTGCGGCGCGGCTCGCTGATGCGGTAGGTCACCTGCCCCTGGACCGTCACGCTTTGAAAGTCCGAGGTGACGAGGTCGAGCATGAACGGGCGATCGTGGCTGGCCACGGGGACTGCCACCAGCGTCGCCAGCGGCGCATAGTAGAAGAACGACAGGCCCGCGCCGTCGCGCACGAGCTTGCCGCCGCGGAACTGCATCAGGTGCGTCGTGGGTTGCGATTTGATGAATCGAATGCCGAACATGGGTGGGCTCCGGTTAAAAGATGTACTGGACAACTTGCATAAGATGTACAGTACAACCAAGTTCCGAAGATGTCAAGGCAGCCCCCGACATGGTGACCCATACCCGACAGCCGCGAGCCCGGACCGTGAAGAATCGACCCGGGCCGACCGAGCCCATCTTCGTGCGGCCCTACACGACCGTGGACGTCGTGATCTTCACGGTGCGCGGCAGCGCCCTGGAGGTTCTTCTCGTGCAGCGACCCGCCGACGCGGCCGAGCCGTTCCCGGGCAAGTGGGCGCTGCCCGGCGGCTTTGTCGATGTCGATCTCGACCGCGATCTGCTCTCTTGCGCGCGCCGCAAGTTGCAGGAAAAGACCGGTGTGGCCAGCCCCTACCTGGAGCAACTCGGCAGCTGGGGCAGCGCCACGCGCGACCCGCGCGGCTGGTCGGCCACGCATGCGTACTTTGCGCTGATCGCCGCGGCTGAGGTTCAACTCAGCAAAGGCGCGAACGCCGCCGATGTGGCCTGGTTCAACGTCGAGCAGTTGTTGCCGCGCACGCGGCTGGCGTTCGATCACGCACAGATTCTTCAGGCGGCGATCGAGCGCCTGCGCAGCAAGGTCGAGTACACGTCGCTACCGGCATTCCTGCTGCACGAACCGTTCACGCTGCCGCAATTGCAGCGCATGTATGAAATCGTGCTCGGGCGTCATGTGGACAAGAGCGGGTTTCGCACCCGCATGCTCGCGGCGCAGTTTCTGGAAGAGGTCGGTGTGATCGAGAGCGATTCGAACCGGCCGCCTGTGGGGTACCGGCTGAAGGATCGCTCGGGCCCGGTCGTGTTTCCGCGCACCTTCAGTCCGCGCGGGGGCGCTGCCGACTCCTGAGGCGCTTCGCCCTGGGCCCATGGCACTCGCCTCCGGGCTGGTCGGCGCGCGCAGCTCAGTGCTGGCCGGCGTCGCGCGGCGGAACGCTGCGCAGGTACAGGTGCAGCGCGTCGGCGTCGGTGCGCGAGAGTTGCGCAAGTGACTCGAACGGCATCACCGCGATCGCGCTGCCGTCGGGGCGCTTGCCCGTCTTCAACATCGCGGCGAAGCTTGGTGCGTCGGGGTAACCCGCCATCACCACTTGAACCAGCGTTTCATGATGAGCAACAACTCCTTTCTGGGGGTCAGTGGCAGGCTTGAATTCGAATCCAGTTGTCGGCGATAGCTTCGGGACCTTCAGGGCAACTCGTTGGATGCGCCCAGGCCGCCGAGCCGGCGTGCTCACCACCGCGCGAACACGCGCCCATCTTCGACCTTGCACTCGCGGCGCGTCAATGGGCGGTCACCCTTGGCTGTGCACGCGCCGCTCGAAACGTCGAACGCCCAGCCGTGTTTCGGGCAGGTCAGCGTCAGCCCTTGCAGCGCGAGCTGCGGAACGTCGGTGCCTTGGTGCGGACACAAGCTGTCGAACACCTGCCAGCCCTGCGCGCCGCGGTGCACGAACACGGCGCGGCCGTCGCATTCGATGCGTGCCGTGGCGCCGGGAGGGAGGCCTTCGTCACTGGCGATGAGGTCGTGCCACGCGAGCTCGCCTGCGTTTGCGGGCGCCGCGGGGTCGATGCGCTGCGCGGCCGATGCGGCACCGAGGCCGGCGGCGCGGAACTCGGGCAGGTCCATCTCCAGGATGATGTCCATCGCCCAGACGATTTTTGTCAGGCCGAGCGCGGGAAAGGCCATCAGCAGCGCGTCGAGGATTTCCGCGGGCGAACAGCCGTCGCGCAGCGCGCGTTTCAGATACTGGCGCAGGCCGCGGTCGGTTTGCGAATGCACCTTGGTGATGACGGAGATCAGCGCGCGTGTCTTTGGGTCGAGGTGCTTGCCGGCATCTTTGAGGAACGCGAAGTAATGGCCCATCGCTTCCGGCCGCGCCTTCACCAGGAAGCTGAGTGCGTCGCTCATGATCGGGGGGATCGTGGATCAGACACGCACACGAGCACGGAACAGTCCGCCATCCCGATCACTTTTTGCGCCACGCCGCCGATGAATGCGCGTGACAGGCGCGTGCTGCCCTGGCGGCCGATGACGATCAGGTCGGCGCTGCGCGCGGCGTCGAGGATCTGTTCGTGCGCCTTGCCCACGCGCACCAGCGCCTCGGCGCGCGCGCCGAGGGAGCGCACCTGCGCCAGGCCTGCCGCGCACGCGGCTTCGGCGCGGGCGCGATGATCGCCCGAGTCGGTGTCGACGACGCAGACCAGGTTCAGCGGCAGGTCGAACTGAACCGCGGCGTGTGCGGCGTGGCCGAGCAGCAGCGGATGCGGCTCGAGCGGGTCGAGCGCCGCCAGTACGCGCTGCGTCCACAAGGTCGCGCCGCGCGCGTTCACGAGCACGTCGCACGGCGCATGCGCAACGACCTTGCTCACCATCTCGCCCACGAGCAGATTCGCGAGCAGGCCGGTGCGGCCGCGGCGCCGGATGACGATGACGCCGCTGCCCTGGGCGCGCGCTTCGTCGACGATCTCGCGGTACAGGTCTGCGCCGCGCCGCACCTGCACCGACAGACTCACGCCCTGCGCCTGCGCCAGCGCGCGCAGGGCGTGCACTTTCGCCGCGGCGGCTTCGTCGGCGCGCACCGCCAGCGCGGGTGCGATGGCGTCGAACTCGGCGTTGCCGAGCATCGGCAACACCACGCAAAGCGGTGTCGCCGCACTGCGCTGCGCCAGCGCGATCGCGACGCGTTCGGCGCCGACGTCGTATTCGGTGTGTTCGGTCGCGAGCAGCAGCTCGCTGAACAGCGCGCCCGGTGCCGGCATCGCTCAATGCCCCGCGGTCAACAGGCCCGACGCCGCAAGCAGCAGCACCGCCGCCTGCGCCACGCACAGCCACTGAAAGACCCGATCGCCGCGCGCGCGGTACAAAGGCAGCAGCGCGAGCACACACGCGCCCGAACACGACGCGAGGAAGGCGATGCCGCTGAGTGCGAGGTTGTCGCCCTGGTGCAGCCTCGCCGCCCACTGCCAACCCGAGGCCGAGCCCGAGAGTTCCAGGTAGCGCTCCACCGGCAGCGTCCACAGTTCGGGCAATCGTTCCAGCGCGACCTGATTCGGCAGCGCGCCCGACACATAGGCGATGAAGCCCAGCACCAACAACGCCATGCCGATGCGCGTGCCGGCGTCGAGCCAGCGCGCGTAGTGCAGGTGCGTCGGGTCAGAGGCCGGGGGCACGGCGGCCGCGGGTTGGTCTCGATTCATCCCCACACCCCCAAGCCCTTGAGCAATGCGCGCACGCCGGCGAAGAGCAGCACGCCGATGACGAGGCGCCTCACGACGGCGCCGCGCAAGACATTGAGCAGGCGCGCGCCGATGCGTGCGCCGAGCATCATTCCGGCGACCGACGGCACCGCGATCATCGGCAGCACGGCGCCCTGGTTGATGTAGACCCAGGCCGCCGAAGAATCGACGAGCGACAGCACGAGCCCGGACGTTCCGGCGGCGATTTTGAGCGGCGCGCCCATCAACAGGTTCAGCGCCGGAACGTTCGCCCAGCCGGCGCCGATGCCGAACATCCCGGCGAGAACGCCGATGCCGGCAAACACGAGCAGGCCGGCGCCGCTGCGGTGCACCTGCCACTCGATACGGCGCCCTGAGGCCCGGTCCAGAAACACACCGTGCAGGGCGAGCGCGCTCGACGAGCCGATCGGGCTGCGCGACGTGCGGAAACTCCGACGACTTCGAGTTCAGCATGAGCACGACGAGCGCGAGGATCAGCACGCCGAGCGCCACCTGCACCAGGTTCACCGGCAGCGCCAGGCCGAGCAGCGCACCGCCGATCGAACTGATCGACGCGAGCAGCGCCATCGGCAGCGCCAGGCGCAGGCTTGCCAAGCCGCCGCGCAGCAACATCGGCCCGGCGGCGAGCGCGCTCGCCAGCGCGACCATCAGCCCGGCGCCGCGAACGAAGTCGAGGTGGAACGGGAAAAAGCTGCCGATGATCGGAACGAACAAGGTGCCGCCGCCGATGCCCGCGGGAACGGCGACGATGCCCATCAGAAAACACCCGACGAACAGCGCGAGCGGCCAGCCCCACCAGGGCATGCCGCCGTGCGCCGCGTCACCGGTGGCGTGCGCCGCTTGCGCGAATACGAGCAGCAGGAGGGCGGCAAGCCGCGCGCGCGTCACGACACCGCCTGGTAGTACAGGTTTTGCGGGTGGTTCGCCTGCGCGAAGAAGAACCAGCGCTCCGCGATCAGCCCAACCGACTGCACCGCGACGGCAGCGCCGAACGCGAGCGCCGGCGCGCCGAGGAGTCCGAGGCAGAGAAAGATCAGCGGCAGGGCAAACGCCGTCGCGAGGAAAAATCCCTTCACCTGGCGCAGCGCGCCGGCACTGCGGCCATGGAAGAACTCGCGCGTATTGAACGAGCCGCCCATGAAGCCCATCGACAGTTGCACGATTCGCGGGTGCTTGATCCCGAGCGCCGTTTGCAGCGTCGACTTCGGCGCCAGCGCCGCGTTGCGCTGCAATGACAGCATGCGCGTCACGAGCGCGACGAGGATCAAGCCCGCCGCCGCGAGCGCCAACGCCCGCGCAGACTGCGGCGCGAGCAGCGCGGCGAGAAACGCGGCGAGCGTGAAGCCCGACGCGCAGCCGAGCAGCGTGTAGTTGAGCAGCGTGAACGGGCTCGCCCATTCGCGCAGGAACTTGATCGACGCGTAAATCATCGCTGTGCAAACGAACAGTGCCGCGCACAGCAGCAGCACGATCGCGCCGAGCCAGAGCGTCGCTGAGCTGCCCAGGGCGTGCGCGGCGCCCCATCCGAGCACGCCGGCCATGAATGCGGGCAGCACGATCACTTCGCGCGACAGCCACGACGTGCGCCACATCGCCGCGGTGCGCCAGGCGCGCTCCGGGCGCCCGAGGTGAAAGAACGACGCGATCAGGCCGAGCGCGCAGAGAACGAGAGCGACGCCGGTGCCGACGACGATGAAGTTGCGCACCGCGGGTTCGCCGGCAAGCCCGCAGAGCTCGACGCTGAACAGCGCGACGAACAGGCCCTGGCCCGCGCCGATGAGCGTGGTGAGGAAGATGACGGAGAAGGCGGGGTTCATTGGAAGAGATTGGTCAGCCCGGTGCACTGCCGCCCGGTGCCTGCCGCGTCGACCGGGAGTCAGGAGCTTGGCGCCAAAGTGGATCCCGGCGTGCGCCGGGATGACACGGCGCGTCGGGTTGCCATGGTGCGGCGTTCGCTGGCATCACGTTGCGAAGTCTTCGCGGCCCGGAATCGGGTGCGGCAGCTCGGGTTGCTTGCCGTCGACCTTGAGCGGGTTCGCGACGCGCTCCAGGTCCTGCGGGTTGATCGCCATCGCGGTGCGCCGGCGCGGCAGGTAATGGTTCGCCGGGCGCGTGTCCCACTCGGGCATGAGCGTGTAGCCGCCGCGCTCGCGGATCGCGACCGAGACGACCGAGTTTTCGTCGTGGATGTCGCCGAACAGGCGCGCGCTCGTCGGGCACGCGAGCACACACGCCGGTTTGCGCTCGGTGGGCGGCAGCGCCTGATCCGAGATCCGGTCGACGCACAGCGTGCACTTCGTCATCACCTTGCGCTCGTCGTCGAGCTCGCGCGCGCCGTAGGGGCAGGCCCAGGCGCAGTACTTGCAGCCGATGCACTTGTCGTAGTCGACGAGAACGATGCCGTCTTACTCGCGCTTGTAGCTCGCGCCTGTCGGGCACACAGGAACGCAAGGCGGGTCTTCGCAGTGGTGGCAGCTCTTCGGGAAGTGCACTGTCTGCGTGTTCGGGTACTCGCCGACTTCGAAGGTCTGGACGCGATTGAAAAAAGTCCCCGACGGGTCGGCGCCGTACGCCGAAGAATCGGCGAGCGGACCCGCCGACCCCGACGTGTTCCACTGCTTGCAGCTCGTCACGCAGGCTTGGCAGCCGACGCAGACGTTGAGGTCGATGACCAACGCGAGCTGTGTCACAGCGAGGTTCCTGTTTCTCAGCTGGGTCACGGCGCAGCCTTCCCGATGTTCATCAAGCCCGCCATCCAGCTCCGGCGCTTCGGCGCCGTGCCCATTCCGGGAATCGAGCGCCATGGCCTCGGCCTGCGGCCAGGTTTGCTTCGGCTCGTCTGCACTGGCAGGGTAGATGCGAACCCGCACGTCGTACCACGCCGCCTGACCCGTGATCGGGTCGGAATTCGACATCGTTCCGCCGCCCGCGGTGGGAAGCTCTTCGCGGATCAAGTGGTTCAGCAGAAAGCCACGCTGCGACTCATTCGCGTCCTGCGCCAGGTTCCACGCGCCCGGCGCCTTGCCGATCGCGTTCCACGTCCACACCGTTTCCGGCTCGACGGCTTCCGAGTGGCGGCACATGCAGCGCACCTTGCCCCACGGCGACTCGACCCACATCCAGCCACCGTCCGCGATCCCTGCAGCGAGCGCGGTGCGCGTATTGACGAACAGGTAGTTGTGCGCGTGGATCTGGCGCAGCCAGGCGTTTTGCGAATCCCACGAGTGGTACATCGCCATCGGGCGCTGCGTCACGGCGTTCAGGGTGAAGCGCGCCGTGTCGGTCGCCTGCTCTTCGAGCGGTGCGTAGTAGAACGGCAGCGGGTCGAAGTAGGTCTGGATGCGCTCGCGCAAGTGCGCCGGCGGCTGCTTGCCTTTGCGCTTGCCCTGCGCAGCGAGGCGGAAACTCTGCAGGAATTCGGAGTAGATGTGAATCACGACCGGATCCCGATCCCGGCGCAGCCCGACCGATTGCGCCCAGCGCATGTAATCGTCGTTGCAGTTGCGCATGTATTGCAAATGCGGCGGCAGCGGGTGGTGAAAGACGCAATTGTTCTGCGCGTACATCTCCCACTGCTTCGGGTTCGGCTCGCCGCGCATCGACTTCTCGCCGCCCTTGCCGCGCCAGCCGGCGAGAAAGCCGATCCCCGAGCCGGGCGCGGTTTCGTAGTTGACGATGAAGTCCGGGTAGTCGCGGTACTTGCGCTCGCCCGATGCATTCACGAAAGCCGGGAACTTGAGGCGCGTCGCGAGTTCGACGAGAACTTCCTGGAACGGTTTGCACTGGCCGGTCGGCGGCAACACCGGTACTCGCACTGAATCCGCCGGGCCGTCGAACTCCGAGATCGGCCGGTCCAGCATCGACATGCAGTCGTGGCGCTCGAGGTAAGTGGTGTCGGGCAGGATCAGATCCGCGTACGCCGTCATCTCCGACTGGAACGCGTCGCAGACGACGAGGAAGGGGATCTTGTACTGCCCGTCTTCGCCCTTGTCGTTCAGCATCTTGCGAACTTCCGACGTGTTCATCGTCGAGTTCCACGCCATGTTCGCCATGAAGATGAGCAGCATGTCGATCGGGTACGGGTCGCCGCGCCACGCGTTGGTGAGCACGTTGTGCATCAGGCCATGGGCCGACAGCGGGTGCTCCCACGAGAAGCCCTTGTCGATTCGCACCGGCGCGCCTTCTCCGTCGACGAACAAGTCGTCCGGGCATTCCGGCCAACCGAGCGGCGCGCCGTTCAGCGGCGTGTCGGGCTGCACTGCCTCCGGGCCTTTCGGCGGGCGCGCGTTCGGCGGTACGGCGCGCGGGTAGGGCGCCTTGTGGCGAAAGCCGCCGGGCCGGTCTATCGTTCCGAGCAGCGACATCAATATCGCGAGCGTGCGGATGGTGTGGAAGCCGTTGCTGTGCGCCGCCAGGCCGCGCATCGCGTGGAACGCGACCGGGTTGCCCGTCACCGATTCGATGTTTCTTGCCCCAGCTGTCGGTCCAGGCGATCGGCAGTTCGATCTTCTGATCGCGCGCCGTGATCCCCATTTCGTGCGCGAGGCGGCGAATCGTCGCCGCGGGAATCCCGGTGATGGCGCTCGCCCAGTCGGCGGTATACGGCTTGACGCGCTCCTCGAGCAACTGGAACGCCGGCACCGCGGGCGTTCCGTCGGGCAGCTCGAAGCGCCCGAGCAGCGCCGGGTCCGTGCCTTCGGCGTGGTCGGCGACGGGCCGCTGGCTGAGCCGATCCCACCAGTAGAAGTTGTGCGGACGCAGCGGGTTCACGACGTCGCCCGACACGTTGCGCAGCATCATGCCGAACTCATCGCTCGCGCAGTCCTGGTTCACGAGCTGGCCGGCGTTCGTGAAGCGCGCGAGGAAGTCGCGGTCGTACAGACCGAGCGCAATGATTTCGTGCACAAGCGCGAGCAGCAGCGCGCCGTCGGTGCCGGGCTTGATGCCGATCCATTCGTCGGCGATCGCCGAATAACCGGTGCGGATCGGGTTGATCGAAATGAAGCGCCCGCCGGCGCGCTTGAACTTGGAGATCGCGATTTTCAGCGGGTTGCTGTGGTGGTCTTCCGCAGTGCCGATCATGACGAACAGCTTGGCGCGGTCCAGGTCCGGGCCGCCGAATTCCCAGAACGAACCGCCGATCGTGTAGATCATTCCGGCGGCCATGTTCACCGAACAGAAGCCGCCGTGCGCGGCGTAGTTGGGCGTGCCGAACTGGCGCGCGAACAGGCCGCGTGAGCGCCTGCATCTGATCGCGCCCGGTGAAGAGGGCAAACTTCTTCGGGTCCGTCGCGCGAATCTTGCGCAGGCGGTCCTCGAGGATCTGAAAAGTCTCGTCCCACGAGATCGGCTCGAACTCGCCCGCACCGCGCTCAGTGCCCGGCTTGCGCCGCAGCGGCATCGTCAGGCGCGCCGGCGAATACTGCTTCATGATTCCCGAGCTGCCCTTGGCGCAGATCACGCCCTTGTTCAGCGGGTGCTCCGGGTTGCCTTCGATGTAGCGCACCTCGGGGCCTTTGTCGCCGTCGCGCAGGTGCACGCGAATCCCGCAGCGGCACGCGCACATGTAGCAGGTGGTGGTGCGGACTTCGCTGCGGGCGCCGGGCAGCGGCGGGGCGGTGGGGTCGTGCAGCGGCGGCGAGGTGGGCATCGGCGGATTGTCACCCGGCGCGCGCTGCCGGAGAGGCCGGTCTCGCTGCCCCCACGCGCCGGGCCGTCCGGGCTTGGCTCGTCTGCATCGAGTGTCGGAGCCGCCGTGTGCGGGTAATCCCGCAGGGGCGCGACGGCATCCAGGCGTAATATGCGCAAGGAGTGATATGCGGATATGCAGTGCGGCGGATCGGCCCGCACGCTGTCAGGGTTGCATCATGAGGAGTTCAGTGACCTTCTTTTCGGCACCGACTCCGGGCCGCCTGCTCAAGGCGCCGGAGAACTTTCTCGACGCGCACGGTGCTCGCACCGTGGTCGCGCAGGCGCGGCGCGGGCGGCGCGACTTCTTGCGCCGTGCATTCGTCGCCGCAGGCGCTGCGGCGGCTGCGCCGGGCGCCATCGGCGCTGGCGTCGCCGGCGGCGACCCGAACGTGCTCGAACTCCCCGCGCACAGCAAGGGCCTCGGCCAAGGGGTCGCGAGCGACGGTTATGGCAAACCTTCCAAATTTGAGGCCAACGTGCAGCGCCGCGCGAGCCCGGGTTTGACGCAGACGACGCAGGCGTCGGTTTCGTTCGCGCCGCTGCAGTCGCTGTTCGGCATCGTCACTCCGAGCGGCCTGCACTTCGAACGCCATCACCAGGGCTGGTGGGACGTCGATCCGTCGAAACACCGGCTGATGATCAACGGCTCGGACGATCGGATCGTGAAGACGCCGCTGCTCTTCACGATGGACGAACTGATGCGCCTGCCGTCGGTGAGCCGCTTTCACTTCATCGAATGCGGCGCGAACACCGGCATGGAATGGGGCAACGTCGCCGTTCCGACGTGCCAGTACACGCACGGCATGCTGAGCTGCAGCGAGTTCACCGGCGTGCCGCTGAAACTCCTGCTCGACATGGCGGGCGTCGACTACAAACGCGGCCGTTACCTGCTCGCCGAAGGCGCGGACGGCTCGTCGATGACTCGCACGGTGCCGATGGAACTCGTCGAAAGCGGCGAGGTGCTCGTCGCCTACGGCCAGAACGGCGAAATGCTGCGCCCGGAAAACGGCTATCCGCTGCGCCTCGTCGTTCCCGGCGTGCAGGGCGTGAGCTGGGTCAAGTACCTGCGCCGCATCGAAGTCGGCGACCAGCCCTACGGAACGAAAGACGAAGTCCTGCACTACATCGACCTGTTGCCGGGCGGCGTGCACCGCCAGTACACGAGCACGCAGGAGTGCAAGAGCGTCATCACCACGCCTTCGGGCGGGCAGGTGCTTCTGGACAAAGGCTTCTACACCATCAGCGGCCTGGCGTGGTCGGGGCGCGGCAAGGTGAAACGCGTCGACGTCTCGGTCGACGGCGGGCGCCACTGGCGCAACGCGCGCCTGGAGTCGCCGGTGCTGAGCAAGTGCCTGACGCGTTTCAACCTCGACTGGGTCTGGAACGGGAAAGCGGCGATCGTGCAAAGCCGCGCCATCGACTCCACCGGCTACGTGCAGCCGACGTACAAGGCCTTGCGCGCAGTGCGCGGAACGCGCTCGATCTATCACAACAACGCCGTGCAGTCGTGGCTCGTGCAGGACAGCGGCGAGGTGAAGAATGTTCAGCTGGCGTGAGTTTGCCGGCGCCGCGCTGCTCGGTGTGGCCTGTGCGGCGCCGGCGCAGACCACGCCCTACGCGGGGATCGGCCGCGCAGCGACAGCGCAAGAAGTTGCCGCGTGGGACATCGACGTGCGCCCCGACTTCAAGGGCTTGCCCAAAGGCTCCGGTTCGGTGCGCGCCGGAATGGCGATCTGGGAGGCCCAATGCGCGTCGTGCCACGGCGTCTTCGGCGAGAGCAATTCGGTGTTCAGCCCGATCGTCGGCGGAACGACGCGCGACGACGTGAAGACCGGCCGCGTCGCGCGCCTCGCCGACGCCAGCTATCCGAGCCGAACCACGCTCATGAAACTCGCGAGCCTGGCGACGCTGTGGGACTACATCTTCCGCGCCATGCCGTGGGCGAGCCCCAAGTCGCTCGCGCCCGACGAGGTGTACGCGGTTCTGGCCTATCTGCTGAACCTGGGAGACATCGTTCCCGACGACTTTGTCTTGTCGGATCGCACGATGGCGCAGGCGCAGGCGCTGCTGCCGAATCGACATGGATTGATGACCGATCACGCGCTGTGGCCCGGCGCACGACTCCAGGCGCGCAGCCAGTCGCGTCCGCGCAGCGCCGCGGCCGACACGAGCGCCACGGCGTGCATGCGGAACTGCGCGCCCGAGCCGACGATCGCCTCCGTCTTCCCCGACTCCGCGCGCAACTTGCACGGCAATCTGGCGCTGCAGAACCGCAGCGTCGGCGCGCAGCGCGGCGTCGACACGAGCGCCGCGCAAGCGCGCGCGCCCACGCAAGCCGAGGCGCTGCAGCGCGAGGCATCCGCAGCGCCCTTGCAACTGCTGCGCCAGCACAGCTGCGTCGCCTGCCACGGCTTCGACGCGCCACTCGTGGGCCCCAGCTTTCGCGACATCGCGCGCCGCTACGCCAGCCGCGCCGACGCCGCGGCCTACCTCGCCGGCAGGATCAAATCCGGCGGCTCCGGAACCTGGGGCGCGACGCCAATGCCCGCACAAGCCTTGAACGAGCCCGACGCAAACGCGATCTCGCAGTGGCTCGCGGCAGGGGCGCTACAGTAGCGCCCGAGAACGATTCGACGAAGGAGAAGTTGATGCACACCCGTAGGAAGCTGCTTTCCCGTTCGGCCCAGGTCGCGGGCCTGCTCTCGAGCGTGGGCCTCTGGCCGGTGCTCGCGCAGGCGCAGGCGGGGGCGTACAACGCCGCCGCGTTCGACGCGAAGAACCTGGCCGACGCGCTGAAGGCGCTCGGCAATCCGGCGCCCACAGCCAGCGGCGAAGTCAGCGTGACCGCGCCCGACATCGCCGAGAACGGCGCCGTCGTTCCAGTCGGCGCAGCGACTACGTTGCCGGGCGTGAAGCGCCTGCTGATCCTGGTCGAAAAGAACCCGGCGGTGCTCGCCGCGATGTTCGAACCGAGCGACGCGGTCGAGGCCAACGTCTCGACGCGCGTCAAGATGGGTCAGTCGTCGAACGTGTTTGCGGTGGCGATCATGAACGACGGCAAGGTGCTGTTCGCGCAGAAGGAAGTCAAGGTCACGCTCGGCGGGTGTGGCGGGTGAGTTTTAGAAAGAAGGAGCATCGAACATGGCAGATCCAATGCGCATTCGCGCCCAGGCCGCAGGCGACAAGACGACGGTGCGCGTCCTGATGGCGCATGAAATGGAAACCGGGCAGCGCAAGGACGCGGCAGGCAAGGTGATCCCGGCCTGGTACATCCAGGAAGTGAGCGCGGCGCACAACGGCAAGCCGGTGCTGAACGCGCAGTGGGGGCCGGCGATCTCGAAGAATCCGTTCCTCCAGTTCAGCGTCAAGGGCGCGAAGGCGGGCGACAAGATCAGCGTCTCGTGGACCGACAACCGCGGCGACAAGCGCACCGACGAAGCCACCGTTTCCTGATTGGGCCGTTGCATGAAAACCCTGCTGCTTGGCGTGTCGCTGCTCGCGTGTGCGGGCGTGGGCGCACAACCGAAGTCGTCGGCCGACGGCATCGCCGAATACCGCAAGATGCTCGAAGACGGCAACCCCGCCGAGCTTTTCGAAGCGAAAGGCGAGCTGTTGTGGAAACAGAAACGCGGGCCGAAGAACGCGTCGCTCGAAGCGTGCGACTTGGGCAAGGGAGCGGGCCAGGTGAAGGGCGCGTTCGTCGAATTGCCGCGCTACTTTGCCGACACGAACAAGGTGCAGGACCTCGAGTCGCGCCTTGTCAGTTGCATGGCGGCGCTGCAGGGCTTCGACGCCGGGCAAATCGCGAACACGCCGTTCGGCCGCGACGAGCAGAACAACGTGACGGCCCTGGCGACCTTCGTCGCGGCGGCGTCGCGCGGCATGAAGTTCAACCTGCCGCAGGGCCACATCGAAGAAAAACGCAGCTATGAGATCGGCAAGCGCGTGTTCTTCTTTCGTGGCGGCACGCACGACTTTTCCTGCGCTTCGTGCCACGGCGAAGACGGCAAACGCATCCGCCTGCAAGACCTGCCGAACCTCACCAAAAACCCGGGCGACGGTATCGGCTTCGCCGCGTGGCCGGCGTACCGCGTCAGCAACGGCCAGATGTGGGGCATGCAGTTGCGCCTGAACGATTGCTACCGCCAGCAGCGTTTTCCGTACCCCGGTTTCGGTTCCGAAGCGACGATCGCGGTCGCGACCTACATGGGTGTGAATGCGAAGGGCGCCGCGTCGATCGCGCCTTCGATCAAACGCTGAGCCGGGAGAAGGCGATGTCGTCAAAGAAGATGTCTTTTAACGTTCCCGCGGTCCTTGCCGCGGCGCTTGCGCTCGCCGCTGCCGGTTGCGCCATGCTGCCCAGCAGCCAGGAACTCGACGCGCAGGCGCAGGCGGTGATGAAGGCGTCATTTCGCGATCAGGCGATTGCCAAGACGGACCGCATCCAGCAAGACCTGGCGCAACAGTTGTGCTCGACGGATCAGCCGCTCGCTCCGGCACAGGTGAAGCGCATCGAAGCCGACGCGCTCGCGACGATCCGCTGGCCGGCGAACAACCAGGTCGTCGGCGACTGGCGCGAAGGCGAGAAGCTCGCGCAAAACGGGCGCGGCATGACGTGGACCGACCCGAGCGCGCTGCCGAAGGACAACGGCGGCAACTGCTACAACTGCCACGAGATCGACCGCAAGGAAATCTCCTTTGGCACGATCGGCCCGAGCCTGTGGAATTACGGCAAGTTGCGCGGCGTGAAGGAACTCGCCGACCCCGCGGCCGCGCCGATCGTGCAGTACACCTGGGGCAAGCTGTGGAACAGCAGGGCCTACTCGGCGTGCTCGAACATGCCGCGTTTCGGCCACGCCAAATTGCTCGATGAAGACCAGCTGCGGCACCTGATGGCGCTGCTGCTGGACCCGAAATCGCCGGTGAATCGGTAAAACGCGCCGCAGTCACCACCCCGTCACCCCGGCGCACGCCGGGGCCCACTTGTTGGTGCACCTCCGTAGACCCCGGCCTGCACCGGGGTGACAGCAGCGAAAGAAGCTCGTCCCGTGAACAAGCGCGAATTCGTCCAGGTGCTCGGTGCCGCGTCAGTCGCCGGGATGAATCTCGCACGCTACGCCGACGCCGACGCCGCGACGGCGCAGCACGGCCTGTACGACACCCGGCCGTTCGGCAACGTCTCGTTCCTGCACATGACGGATTGCCACGCGCAGCTGCGGCCGATCCACTTTCGCGAGCCGAGCGTGAACCTCGGGCTTGGGCGGCATGCACGGCAAGCTGCCGCATCTGGTGGGCGACGCCTTGCTCAAGTCCGCAGGCGTGCGCCCCGGCAGCGCGCCGGCGCACGCCTACAGCAGCGTCGACTTCGAAAACGCCGCGCGGCGTTACGGCAAGGTCGGCGGTTTTGCGCACCTGGCCACGCTCGTGAAACAGCTCAAGGCGAGCCGCCCGGGCGCGCTGCTGCTCGACGGCGGTGACACCTGGCAGGGCTCGGCGACCGCGCTCTGGACGAACGCGCAAGACATGGTCGACTGCGCGAAGCTGCTCGGTGTGGACGTCATGACCGGCCATTGGGAGTTCACCTACGGCATGCAGCGCGTCAAGGAAATCGTCGAAAAAGACTTTGCCGGCCGCATCGAATTCATCGCGCAAAACGTTCGCACCACCGACTTCGACGACCCGGTGTTCAAGCCCTATGTGATGCGCGAAATGAACGGCGTTCCGTGCGCGATCATCGGCCAGGCTTTCCCCTACACGCCGATCGCGAACCCGCGCTACCTGGTCGCGGACTGGAGCTTCGGCATTCAGGAAGAGAACCTGCAGAAAGTGGTCGACGAAGTGCGTGCGAAGGGCGCGCAAGTCGTCGTGCTGCTGTCGCACAACGGCATGGACGTCGACCTGAAAATGGCGAGCCGGGTGCGCGGCATCGACGCGATCTTCGGCGGCCACACGCATGACGCCGTGCCGCTTGCCGTTGCCGGTGGCGAACCCGGGCGGCCGGACGCTCGTCACGAACGCCGGCAGCAATTCGAAGTTCCTCGGCGTGATGGACTTCGACGTGAAGGGTGGACGCATCGCCGATTTCCGTTACCGCCTGCTGCCGATCTTCGCGAACCAGCTGCGCGCCGATCCGCCGATGGACGCGCTGATCACCCAGGTGCGCGCGCCCTACGCGGCGCGCCTGGCGGAAAAGCTCGCCGTCACCGACGGCCTGCTCTACCGGCGCGGCAACTTCAACGGCTCGTGGGACCAGCTGATTTGCGACGCGCTGATCGATACGCAAGGCGCAGAAATCGCGCTCTCGCCCGGATTTCGCTGGGGCACGACGCTGTTGCCGGGCGACTCGATCACGCGCGAGTTGATGCTCGACCAGCTCGCGATCACCTACCCGTACGCGACGCTGACCGAGATGAGCGGCGCGACGCTGAAGGGAATCCTCGAAGACGTCGCCGACAACCTGTTCAATCCGGACCCGTATTACCAGCAGGGCGGCGACATGGTTCGCACGGGTGGCCTGACCTACACCTGCGAGCCGGGCGCAGCGATGGGCCGGCGCATCGGCGACATGCGCTTGAAGGGTCGACCCATTGAAGCCGACAAGATATACAAGGTCGCAGGTTGGGCGCCGGTGGCCGAAGACGCAAAAAGCGCTGCCGGCGTGAAGCCGGTGTGGGAACATGTCGAAGCGTGGCTGCGCTCGCAGGGCGGGCGGATCAAGGCACGCAAGATCAACTCGCCACGGCTCGTGGGCGTGGCGGGCAATCCGGGAATGTCGTAGTTCAGGCGCGTGCCACGACGCTTCGTTGGGCATCTTGGCGCATGCCACCTCAGGAGAAACGCATGCGAATCCGAACTCTGTTTGTCGCCGCACTGCTTGCGCTCGGCAGTGCCGTCGCCTGGGCCCAGGACCGGGTCGCGTACCACATCAACGACACCGCAGGCCAGGCGCTCGGCGCGCTGCGCAACGCGAAGAACCACCTTGACACCGACCCGAGCGCGTTGCTCACCGTCGTGACGCACGCCGCGGGCGTCGACTTCCTGATGCAGGACGCGAAAGACCGCAACGGGAATCCGTACGAGATTGCGGTGCAGGAACTCGTGAAGCGCGGCGTGAAGTTCGAGGTCTGCGAAATCACGCTGAAGAACCGCGGCCTGAAGCGCGAGCAGTTCATCCCGGAGGCCGCGTTCACGCCGTCGGGGGTCGTGCGCCTGGCGAAATTGCAGGGGCAGGGCTTTGCCTACATCAAACCTTGACGCGAACGCGGTGCCACTCTGCCGTCGACCGGATCCGGGGTGAAGATGCGGCACGCGCCACGCTTGAGATCGCTGCAGGATTGGGTGGTGCTCGCGGCGCGCCCCGGGCAGCAGACGACCGCGCGCTGTGAGACGGTCAAGTTCCTCGTCGATTTGCACGACGCTTCGCGCACCTATTTTTTCGACTCGAAGCGCTGGGAAACGCACTACCGCTTCATCCAGAGGTTCATCGACCCGCGTGTCGATCACGACCTGCTCCTGAAGCGCGAGTACACGAGCGACAAGCGGCGCTTCCTGTTGGCGGCGGTGTTGCACTATCTCGACGGTGAACACTGGACGCTGGAGTTGACCAGCGGCGACACCCTGGCCGCCGAGCGCATCGCGGGCTTGTTCGAGCACATCCGCAGCCGCATCGACTTCCCGTGTTCGCTCTGCTTCCGGCCGGTTTCAACTTGGCAGATCGTGCAGGCCGAATCGCTCGCAGGCCGGATCCCGGTGGTGTCGCGCGACGCCATCAACGCCAACATGCTCTACCAACCCGTGGTGCTGGGGGTGGCGCACGGCCGCTTGCGCTGCGTGCGCGGCACGCTCGACCCCGCGAGCTTGCGCCCTTATGACATCGTCGTGACCGACGACGTGCCGATCGAGATTCCGCCGGTCGCTGCGCTGGTGACGAGCCAATTGCAGGCGCCGCTGATGCACGTCGCCGTGTTGAGCCGGAACCGCAATACCCCCGATATGGCCTATCGCGGCGCGATCGATTCACCGCTGTTCACGCAACTCGACGGCCAGGTCGTCAAGCTCACCGTCGCCGGCCAGGACTTCAGCCTCGAGCCCGCCGACCTGGCGCTCGCCGAAGCCGCCTGGGCGGCGATGCGCCCGAAGGAGGCGTTGACGCCGAGCTTCGACCTCTCGGTGCAGGACATCGTTGCCGTGGACGCGCTGCCGCAAGCGGCGGCGGCGTGCGTCGGCGCCAAGGCGGCGCAGATCGGCGCGCTCGGTGCGATCGACGGCATCGTCACGCCCGCCGGATTTGCTTTGCCGTTCGCCGCTTATGGCGCGCACCTCGACGCCGCCGGGCTCGCGCCGCGCATCGACGCCATGCTGCGCGACCCGGCGTTCAAGTCCGACGCCCGGGTTCGTGGCGAATCGCTGGCCGAGCTGCGCGCGGGAATTCAGGCCCATCCCGTCGACGCTGAGGTGCTCGTGCGGCTGGAGCACAAGATGCGCGCGACCGGCATCGGCCAGCCCTGGCTGTTTCGCAGCAGCAGCAACGCCGAGGACCTGCCGGGATTCAGCGGCGCCGGTCTCTACGAAAGCGTTCCGGTGCCGGCGCACGCGTCGCCGCAACAGATCGCCGACGCGCTGCGTTCCGTCTGGGCGAGCGTGTGGCTGCAGCGCGCCTTCGAAGAGCGCGAGTGGTACCGGATCGAACACCGCAACGTCGCAATGGCGGTGCTGGCGCAGCCCTTTCTCGACACGGCGCTGGCCAGCGGCGTCGCGATCACGGGCAACCCGTTTCGGCGCGACGCCCCAGGGGCCTTCATCAATGTGCAGGTGCGGGGCCATACCGTCACCGGCGCTGCGGGCAACGAGTTGCCCGAACAGATTCTCGTCAGCACATGGTCGGGCGACTATGAGTTTGAAGTGCTCAGCCGAAGTTCATTGACGCAGGGCGCGACCATCCTCAGCGAGGACGACTTGCGGCGTCTGTACGCGCAGCTGACGCGCATTCACGACACGATGTTGCCGCTGGCACGCGGCCAGGCGAACGCGATGGATGTGGAGTTCATCCTCACGGCGGCACGCGAGTTCGTGATCGTGCAGGCCCGGCCCTACACGATCGTGCACAGCGTTGATCGCGGAATGTCCGGCCCCAACGAGGGGCGCTGGGCCGACGCCCTGCGCACGGCGCGGCGCGTGGCGTATCGCTTCTTGCCGAACCGGCTCGCTTACCGCCCGACGCGTTGAGGCGGCGCGTCGGCGCGCCAGCGCGAGTCGAGCCGTTGCGCGAGATCAGGCGCCTCGCTCCAGCCGCCACACCTGGTAGCGCAGCGCGAGCACGGCGCCGCCGATGATCGAGGCCAGGGCGATGAAGCTGCCGATGGAGAGCGTCGACGCGCCCGACAAGCCCTGGCCGATCGTGCAGCCCAGCGCGGTGACGCCGCCCACGCCCATCAGGGCACCCCCCACCAGGTGGTTTGCCAGGTCTTCGGTGCCGGCGAAGCCTTCCCAGCGGAATTCGCGCGTCGCGAGCGCAGCCGCCGCCGAACCCAC
Source organism: uncultured beta proteobacterium (assembly GCA_963775015.1). Taxonomy (GTDB): domain Bacteria; phylum Pseudomonadota; class Gammaproteobacteria; order Burkholderiales; family Burkholderiaceae_C; genus JAEMQF01. Next base: position 51,509 of record CAVZHI010000017.1, read on the forward strand.
CACCACGCCGGCCATGCTGACGATGCCGATCGTGAGCAATTTCGTCTTGTCGCTGAAGAACAGCAGCCAGTCGATGGCGTAGGCGACCGGCGCGACCATGCTCAGCGACTCCATGCGCCGCGAGTTGGTCGCGAGAAAGACTTCTTCGAGCGTTCTCGGGTCTTCGCTCAAGTGGCCGAGGACCCCCGAGACCCACCACATCGCAGCGATCACGGCGCCGATTCCCACGCCGCCGAGCCAGACGTCGCGACTGCGGCCCTCGCTGCGGCGCAGCACCCAATACCAGCAGCACGACGGCCAGGCCCGTGCCGAGCAGCAGCGCGAGCAGCGGCGCGGCGATTCCGGTCACTGGTGCGAGCATGGAGGGCAGGTCCTGGCCGGTCGGCAAGTTCGCGTGAACGCGCTCGACCGTGTTCACGCGCAACACGCCGGTCACGCCACGCAGCGTCGCAAACGCCGCCACGCCGAGCATCAGCAGCACCACGAGCGATTTCAGATTGCCTCCACCCAGCCGCACCAGGCTCTTGCTGCCGCAACCCGAAGCGAGCACCATGCCGAAGCCGAACATCGCGCCGCCGCTGAGCGCGGCCAGCCATGGCAGCTGCGGCGCGGCGTAGAAGGTGTTCTTCGCCGCGATCCAGCCCAGGCCCACCATCACGTTGAAGCCGAGGATCGCGGTGGCGAGCGCCAGCGCCCACATGCGGGCGCGTGTCCAGTCGCCCATGTTGACCACGTCGGACACCGCGCCCATGGTGCAGAAGTGGCTGCGCTGCGCGATCGCGCCGAACGCCGCGGCGAGCGCAAACGCGGCCCACAGGACGCGGGTGCTGAGCGCGGCGACGTCACTTTCGGTCATGCGCCGATTGTCGCGCGACGCCGCGGACGGCCGTGTGCCGGGCAAATATTCGTGCTTGCGAATAGAATCAAAGCCTTCGCATCGTGGGGGCCGCGCCGTGGAGCTGAAGAGCACGCAAGACCGGGTTTTCGACTCCGTCGCCGAGTTGTTCGCCGTGCTGTCGACGCCGATCCGGTTGAAGATCATCAGCGCCGTGTGCCAGGGAGAAAAAAGCGTCTCGCAACTGCTTTCCGAGATCGACACGACGCAGCCGAACATGTCGCAGCACCTGAGCACGCTTTACCGCAGCGGCGTTCTGGCCAAGCGCCGCGACGGCACGCAGATGTTCTACCGGCTGCAAAGCGAGCGCGTCGCCACGCTCTGCCGCGCCGTGTGCACGCAGGTCGCGATCGAGCTCGAGGGCGAGGAAAAGGTCGAGCCGGCGCACCGCCTCGTTCCGGCGATGCACCGCTGAGCGCGGCCTGCGCGCAACGCCTTCGCCGAGCGAACGCAACTGGCCCTCGCAGCGTGGTCTCGCGGCGCGACCTGATGGCAATTCCCGCGTTGGCGGCGCTCGCTGCGCTTCGCGCCCCCGCGTTCGCGCAGGCGCCGCGCCAGGGTTCATCCGGCGGCGGCCGAACGGCGTTGCCCGCGCTCGGCGACGCCTATGCGTTGCCCGACGAAGTGCAGCTCCTCGACGGCACGCGCCAGCGCCCGGTGCGCGAGCCGCACAAGGTGCTCGTTCTCTACTGGTGGGCGAGCTGGTGCCCGTTCTGCGCGATTCAGGGCCCGCTGCTCGACAAGCTGTGGCGAACCCGACGCGACAGCGGCTTGCTGCAGATGCTCGGCCTGTCGATCGACAACAAGCGCGACGACGCCATCGCTCACATGCGGGCCAAGGGCTACGCCTTTGCCTCGACCTGGGTCACGCCCGACATCGAACGCATCATGCCGCGCCCCAGAGGCCTGCCGGTGACGCTGGTGCTGGGCCGCGACGGCAAGGTGCTGATGGCTGAGGCGGGCCAGTTGTTTCCCGAAGACGTCGACGAAATCGCGCGTTTTTTGTAGTGCAGAACGCGCGGCGCCTGAGGGTGATCGCGACGCGGCGCGCCCCGCGGTCACGTGAACCCCCGGGTCCGGGCGGGCGCGCCATCACCCCCGCGCTGCGACAATCAGCCGGGCTTGCCGCCGGTGCTCCCCGGTGTGGGCAAGCGCCTTGATTGCTGCGGAGCCATGTAGAGGAACACCATGCTGAAAAACCTCACCCGCCTCGGCTGCGTGCTGGGTGCGATCTTCGCCGTCATGACAGCCTTGCCCGTGCAGGCGCAATCCCGGCCCGGCCCGCCGCTCAAAGTCGGCTTCGTCTATGTGAGCCCGGTCGGCGAAGCGGGTTGGACTTATCAACACGACCAGGGCCGGCGCGAGATGGAACGCGCCCTGGGGCCGCGCGTGCAGACGACGGTCGTCGAATCGGTCGCCGAAGGGGCAGACGCCGAACGCGTGTTGCGCGACCTCGCTGCGCAAGGGCACGGCCTGATCTTTGCCACGAGCTTCGGCTACCTCGAGCCGGCGCTGCGCGTCGCCGCCGAGTACCCGAATGTTCGCTTCGAGCATGTCGGCGGCTACCGTACCGCGATCAACCTCAACACCTACGACGCGCGCTACTACGAAGCGCGTTACCTCGCCGGGTTGCTCGCCGGCAAGAGCAGCAAGCGCGGTGTCGTCGGTTATGTCGCGGGCTTCCCGGTGCCCGAGGTGGTGCAGGGGATCAATGCGTTTGCGATCGGCCTGCGCGAAGCGAACCCGAAGGCCGAACTGCGCGTGCTCTGGCTCAACACCTGGTTCGACCCGGCGCGCGAGCGTGAAGCCGCGCTGACGCTGATCAACCAGGGCGCCGACGTGCTGACGAATCACAGCGCCTCGGCCGCCGTCGCGTCCGCGGCGCAGGACCGGCGCGTCATGTTCATCGGCTATCAGAGCGACATGCGAAAGTTCGCTCCCGACGCGCAACTCGGCGCCGTGACGCAGCATTGGGGCGGCTACTACACCGCGGTGGCGCAGGCGGTTCTGGACGGCACCTACCGGCCCCAGCCGGTCTGGGCCGGGATGAAAAACGGCATGGTGCAGTTGAGCGCCTTGCGCGCGAATCTGCCGCCCGCTGTGCGCAGCCTGATCGAGGCACGCCGCAAGGGGATTGAAGCGGGCCGCTTCGCGCCGTTCACTGCGCCGCTCGTCGACAACCAGGGTCGCACGCGGCTCGCCCAAGGCACCCTGGACGACGCGCAGATTGCGGCAATGGACTGGTTCGTGCAGGGCGTGATCGGCACGCTGCCCAAGCCGTAGCGGAACGCCCGCGACGCACTGGCGGCGCAGTCCGGATCTGTGTCAGGACGCCGCGAAGCGCAGCTTCAACTGCGGCAGCAGGCCGCCGTCGTCGATCTGGTCGAGCAGGAATTCCGGGATCGGCAGGCACTGCAGCGTTTCGTTCGGCGGGAACGCGTTCAAACGCGTCACGCGAGCGGCTCGCGAGTCGATCTCGATCGGCTCGCCGTCTTCGATCAGGTGCGCTTGCGTGCAGGTGAGGAGCAGCAGACCGACGTTGAACGCGTTGCGGTAGTACAGGCCGGCGAACGACGGCGCGATCACCGCCGCGATCCCCAGGTGCACGAGCACCGAAGCGGCCTCTTCGCGCGACGAGCCGACGCCGAAGTTCGCTCCTGCGACGATCACGTCGCCGCGTTCGACCTTGTTTGCAAATCCGGGCCGCAGCAATTCGAGGCAGTGGCGCGCCGTGACCTCGATGTCGAAGTTCAGTGTCGATCCCGGCGCGAGCTGATCGGTGTTGATGTCGGCGGGCAGTTTCCAGACCCTCACGTCAACACCTCGCGCGCGTCGCAGATCACGCCGCGCAGCGCCGAGGCGGCGACGGTGTACGGCGAGGCGAGGAAAACGCGCGAATTGTTCGAGCCCAGGCGTCCCTTGAAATTGCGTGCCGTCGCCGAGATCACCGTGCTGCCCTCGGGAATCGCCTGGCCGTTTCCGGCGCAGGCGCCGCACGTGCTGGGCAATACGGTCGCTCCGGCTTCGACGAGGCGGCGCATGATGCCGTCGCGTTCGGCGAGGCGCCGGTCGCGCTCGCTCGCCGGGGCGATGAGCAGCTTCACATGCGGCGCGATGCGAAAACCCGCGAGCACCTGCGCCGCAGCGCGCAAATCGTCGAACTTCGCGCCCGTGCAGGCGCCGATGTAGGCGACGTCGATTCGTGTCGGCTCGAGGTCGTCGACCGGGCGCACGTTCGCCGGGCTTCCCGGCAGCGCGACCTGCGGCGCGAGTGTCGAAGCGTCGAAGTGGTTGAACGTGCCGGTGGCGTCTTCGTCGCTCGCCCAGCGGTCGACTTCGATGTCCTGCTTGCCGCTCGTGGCGAGCCAGGCGTGGGTCGTCAGGTCCGGGGCCACGAGTCCGGTCTGCGCGCCGAGTTCGGCGCTCATGTTGCACAGCGTCATGCGCTCGGGCATGCTCAGCGCCTGCACCGCCTCGCCGCAATATTCGATCGCGCCGTACTGCGCCCCGTTCAGGCCGAAGCGGCCGAGCATCGCCAGCGCCATGTCTTTCGCGCTCACGCCCAGGCCCAAGCGCCCGCTCCAGCGCATGAAGATCGTGTGCGGCACGGTGAGCCAAATCTCGCCGGTGGTCACGACGCCCAGCATGTCGGTCGCGCCGACGCCGAACATGTAGGCGCCGAACGCGCCGCCGGTGGCCGAGTGCGAATCTCCGCCGACACAAAACATTCCGGGCCGGATGTGCCCCTGTTGCGGCAGAACGACATGGCTGATGCCGATCGAGTCGTAGACATGCGGCAACTCGAGGTCCGCGGCCCAGTCGCGCGCCAGGCGCACGATGCGCCGCGACTCCTCATTCGCTTCGGGAACATGGTGGTCGATGACGAGCACGACCTTGTTCTTGTCCCACAGCGTCGCGCCGAGTTCCTTCAGGCGTGGCGCGAGGCGGCGCGGCCCGCTCGAGTCGTGGAACATCGCCAGGTCGACCTTGCACGTGACGATCTCGCCCGGCGTGACGCGCTCGCGCCCGGCGGCTCGCGCGACCAGTTTCTGCGCCAGCGTGCTGGGGGTGGTTCGGCGGGAACGCTGGCGGCGTTCGGTGGTCGGCAACTGGGCGCTGAGCATGGGCCGCGAGAGTGAAGGGTTTGTAGCGACTTGTCAAGACACCACAGGAGGTGTAGGCGTGTTCCGCGCAGGAGCGCGTGGGACCCCCGCGTCCATGGGGAACACCCCGCCGGCTGCGCAAGTCAGCGTTGCAGCGCCCAGCGCATCTCAGCGCTTGAGCGCCTTGTACTTTTGCAAGTAGTGTCCGGCGCGCGCCTCGTCTTGCTTGAGGCGGTACAGCTGTTCGAGTTCTTCGAACACATACGGGTCGGGGTCGCCCGCGGCGTCGCCCTCGCGTTCCAGGCGCAACTGGATGTCGAGCGCGGCGTCGACACGGCCGAGCGCGCGCAGCGTCCACGCGACCATCCAGTAAGCGACGCGTGTCGCCGCGGCGTTCGCCCCCGCTTCGCGAACCACGACCGCGCGCTGGAACTCGGCGAGCGCCTCGTCGAAGCGGCCGAGCTGGTGCAAGGCGTAGCCGATGTTGTTGCGGATCGACGCCTCCCATTGGCGAGCCGCAGGCTGGGTCGACGCCAACACCACGGCGAGCGCCTCGCGCCCCCAGCGCAGCTGGTCCGCCGGCGCGGTGTCGACGAACGCCAGCATGTGCAGCGCGTCGATCGCGAGCGGATCGAGCTGCTGCGCCTTCGCCAGCTGAAACGCGCGCTCGTAGGCGCTGCGCGCGTTCTGCAGCGCCTCGGGAGTCTGGCTGGCTTGCGGATGCGTCGCCGAGGCGAAGCTGCGGCCCCACTCGAGCGCGTGTCGCACCTGCGCTTCGGCGCTTGCCGTCGCGAGCTCGGGTTCGACGCGCTGCAGGATGCTGCGCGCCTTCGCGAAGTCGCGCCGCAGGCCGTGGCTGCGCGCGATCTGCGTCTGCAGGATCAGCGCCTCGTCGCGGGTCGCGTTCGCCAACGCCGCTTCGAAGCGCTGTTCGCTCTGCGCCGGGTTCTTGAAGTCCCAGAGGGCGTCGAGGTCGATGGCCATGGCGGGTGTGCAAAGGTTGAAGAAGGCTGCAGCGAGGGCGCGGCGGAACCTGGCAAACCGCGCTGCGCGCAAGGTGGAGCGGGCGGCGACTTGCAGAGTCGTCACAATCGCGATTCGGACAGACTTCGAGGGGGTGTCGATGAAGCGTCGTGGGTTGTTGGGCACCGTGGCATCACTCGGGTGGCTTCCTTTCCTCGCGCGAGCGCAGGCGGCCTATCCGTCGCGGCCGATCCGCTACATCGTACCGGTGGCCGCAGGCGGCGGCAACGACTTCATCGGCCGCACCGTCACGGAGCGTTGGGCGCGCCAGCTCGGCGCCAATTTTGTCGTCGAGAACATCGGCGGCGGTGGCGGCGCGATCGCGTCGATGACGGTCGCCAAGGCGGCACCCGACGGGTACACGTTGATGCAGGGTTATGTCGCGACGCACGCGACGAGCCCGGCGACGCGCAAGCTGGGCTACGACCCGATCAAGGACTTCACCGCGATCGGCATGATCGGCGGCACGCCCAACGTGCTCGTCGTTCCGGCGGAGCTGCCGGTCGCGGACCTGAAGCAATTCATCGCCCATGTGCGTGCGAACCCGGGCAAGCTGAACTACGGCTCGGCGGGTATCGGCTCGCTGACGCACATGACGATGGAGCTGTTCAAGCAGGCGATCGACGGCTTCGTCGTGCACGTGCCGTACCGCGGCATCGCGCCCGCGTTCAACGATCTGCTCGGCGGCCAGACGCAGGCCATGTTCCCCGGCCTCGCAGCGGCGATGCCGCACATCCGCTCCGGCCGGGTGCGGCCGCTGGCCGTGACCGGCGCGGCGCGGCACCCCCTGTTCAAGGACCTGCCGACGCTCATCGAGTCGGGCTTCAAGGGCTTCGACGCCGTGCAGTGGTACGGCGCCGTCGGCCCTGCAGGAATGGCGGCCGACGTCGTGAAACTGCTCAACGACGCGCTGAACAAGACGCTCGCCGGCGCCGACATGACCGAGAAGCTGAGCTCCGAGGCCGTCGAGCCGATGCCGATGAGCCCCGCGGAATTTGCCGCAATACATTCGTCTCGACCTGGCGCGTTGGACGCGCCTGGCGCTGGAGCGAAAGATCCAGATCGAGGGTTGAGGTCTGCAGCCGCCTACGAAGTTGCCGTGGACCCGCCGCGCCGGTATTCGCTCGGGGGAAACCCGGTCTCGCTGCGAAACGCGGTGCTGAAGTGGGAGTGGCTCGCAAAACCGAGTTGCAATGCGATGTCGCTAGCCAGCTGGGGCGAACCCTGTTCGAAACCACGCAGAGCCCGGAGGTCGGTGAAGGATACGCCATGGCGCTCGCGGAGACTGGCCACTTCGAAGCCGCAGCGAAGTTGCAGAGCGACGCGCTCGCTTCGCTGCAGAAGATGCAGCGGCCGCACGCCGTGGCGCTGGCGCAGCGCAACCTCGTGCTGTACCGCCTTGGCCAACCGGCGCGCGAGCCCTGGAGTGCGCTGGACGTCGTCTTTCAACCACGCAGCCCGGCGGTGAGCCGGACTCAAGAAGCGCCGGCAAAGAAGCCGGGATGAACCGGCGTTGCCGCCGCGTGCGGAATATTCTCAGGCCGCACGGCGTATAGCCTTTGGGCCGTGATTCGCGGTACATCGGGGAAGTCCGCAGTGGCGCGAAGTCGCGCATGTATGGTCTGATCTGAGGCAGGCCTGCCGGTGGGTATTGAACACGGCGGGAGTGACTCCCAATTCAAGGAGACAAGGATGAAGCGTACGAGGCGGTGGATCTGTCAGGCGTTGAGCGCCGGTGTCGCGGTGACTGTCGTGGCGTGCGCCTCGGCGCCAGGCGGCGGCGGCGGGGCAGGCGGGGCGATGAGTTTCTTCGTCACCAGCACCGGCGCGGGCAAGGGCGCGGATTTGGGCGGCCTGGCCGGCGCGGACCAGCATTGCCAGACGCTCGCTGCGACGGCGGGGGCCGGCACCAAGACCTGGCGCGCTTATCTCAGCGCGCAGGGCAAGGACGGCGCCGCGACGGTGAACGCGCGCGACCGCATCGGCAAGGGGCCGTGGTACAGCGCCAAGGGCGAGCTGGTGGCGCGCGACGTCGAGCAACTGCACGGCGCGGGCAACAACGTGACGAAGCAGACCGCGCTGAGCGAAAAAGGCCAAGTCATCTCGGGTCGCGGGGATACGCCGAACCGGCACGACATCCTCACGGGCTCACGCGTCGACGGCACGGCGTACGCCCCCGGCGACCCGGACATGACGTGCGGCAACTGGACGCGCAGTGGCGCCGAAGGCGTGGCCGTCGTCGGTCACCACGACCGCGACGGCCCGACCAAGGACCCCTGGGCAACGTCGTGGAACTCGTCACACCAGTCGCGTGGCGGGTGCAGCCAGGCGGCGCTGAGAGGCACCGGCGGCGACGGCTTGCTCTACTGCTTCGCGGCGAACTGAAAGGGCGGGTGCCCGCCCGAAAGTTGGTCGGGCGGTCGACGCGGCGGCCGCGGGTTCTGCACGGCGCCGCGGCGCGTGCCCTATCGAAGGTTGCCCGTATGCCCGAGCGAATAGCGCCCGGGCTGCGGCCACACGGTCAGGCCATGCGGCTCGCGCCCGGCCTTGATTTTGTCCACGCCGCCGCTGCGCGTGTCGATGCGGTACACGACGTCGTCATAACGCCCTGAGAGCCAGAGGAAGCGGCCGTCGGCGCTGATGTTGCCCATGTCGGGGCTGCCACCGCCGGGGATGGGCCAGGTTTGCAGCACCTTGCCGGTCGCGAAATCGATCACCGACACGCTGCCCGGGCCGCGCGGTTTGCCCTGCACGATGTTGCTGCCGCGGTTCGCAACGAAGAGTTGCTTGCCGTCGCGGCTCGGGTACAGGCCGTGCGCGCCCACGCCGGTGGCGACAAAGCCGATCTGCTGGAACGACTCGCCGTCGACGACGTGCACGCCGTCGGCCATCATGTCGGCGACGTAGAACAGCTTGCCGTCGGGCGAGATGCGCACGTCCTGCGGCATTCCCGGCGTGGTGCAGATTTCGGCGCCGAGTTGCGCCGGGTCGGGCACGAACTTGGGCTTCTTCCCCGGCTTGTCGATGATCGCGAGCGCGTCCGGTCGATTGAAGTACTGGGTGAGGCGGATCGTGCCGAGCACGCGGCGATTCACGAGGTCGATTTTCGTCAGCGCGCCGCCGAACTCGCAGGTGAACAGTGCGTAGCGGCCGTCGATCGAGAAGTCGGCGTGGTTGATCCCGGGGCACTTCGGCGTCGCGATCGTGTACTCGAGTTTCATCGTGCGCGCGTCGCGGAAGTCCAGGCGCTTGTACGCTTCGGCGACGACGATCGCGTATTTGCCGTCGGGCGACCAGTACATGTTGTACGGATCCGCGACCGGAATCGACTCGCCCGGCTTGCCCGTCGTCGGGTCGATCGGCGTCAGGCTGCCGTCGGTGCGGCCTTCGGCGTTGTTCGCGACCCAGAGCGTCTTCAGGTCCCACGACGGCACCACATGCTGCGGGTTGATGCCGACCTTGAAGGTGTCGATCACTTTCAGCGCCGCCGGATCGATCACCGACACCGTGTTCGCCGAACGGTTCGGCACGTAGATCCGCTCGAGCGCGTTGCTCACTGCCGGGCTCATGCGGTCGGCGCCGGTTTCGCTGTAGAGGTTGACCGGATCGGGAACCGCAGGCATTCCGGGGACGGTGGCGATGGCAAGCGTGGTGCCCGCACCGGCCGGTGCGGCAGTTTGTGCGGCGACCCACCACGCCGTTGCGCCCAGGGCGCCGAACAGGCAGGACAGGGTGGCGATGGAGGTCTTCTTGCGCATGGAATTCAGGGCGTCGGGGCGAAGCCGCGATTATCGGTGCCCGGCGGTCGGCGCCCGGCGCGTGGCAAGTGGCGCGGTTGCGGCATCTTGCCGCTGCAAACCGATTCAGCGCCGTGCCAGCGCCTGGCGGATCGCCGCGACGCTCTGGGCAACGATCAGCTCGACGCCTGTCTTGCCCAGCGCGCTGCTGGCCGCGCGCGGGTCGCCGGCGACGCCGCTGCTCGGCTCGTCGGCGAGCGCGAAACGCGCCTCGCGCACCCCGCTGGGGTCCAGCGCGAGCAGCAGCGACGTGTCCGCGCTCGCCGCGTGCGTGCCGATTTGGCCCTGCGTCAAACCCTGCTCGCGCAGGGCCTGGATGTAGGGGCCTTGGGTGGCGCGGTAATACTCGGCGATGAAGTGCACGCGCACTTTGGAGGCGGCCCATTCGCGGTTCAATTTCGCCGCCACGCCTTGCAGGTGCGCCTGGTAGTTGCCCGAGTCGCCGAGCAGCACGATGTCGCGAAACCCGGCCTGGCGAAAACTCCGCGCCGCGCCTTCGAGAACGGCGCGAAACGCGTCGTCGGGCACCGAGATCGTCCCCGGGAAACGCATGTGGCCGGTGGGCGGGTCGATGCGGCCTTCGGGAACGTAGGCGAGCACCGGCGCGACGAGCGTCCGGCCGAGTTCGCCGGCGATTCGCGCGCTGAGCAGTCGGGCGCGCACGTTGTGTTTGCCGAGCACCATGTGCGGGCCGTTCTGCTCGGTGCCGCCCACCGGAACGATGATCGTCGTCGTGCCGCCGCGCAGCGCGTCACGAACTTCGGTCCAGGTCAGGTCTTCGAGGAAGACGCTCGCCGGCGCGGCAGCGGCAGCGCCGGACAGCAGTGCCACCACGAGCAGCAGACAGGGCAGGAAGCGGCGCATCGGCGTCAGGGTCGGAAACGCCGGAAGCGGCGATGCGCAAATGTAAGATGAACCCGCTGCGGCGCGCGCATCCATGTCATCCCGGCGAAAGCCGGGATCCACTGCCGGCAGAGCGCGAGCGGTTGAACAGTGGACCCCGGCTTTCGCCGGGGTGACACACCGGAGAGCACATGCGATGAAGTTTGCCGTGATGGGCGCAGGCGCAGTCGGTTGCTACTACGGCGGCAGGCTCGCGCGCGGCGGCAATCAGGTCACGCTGATCGGCCGCGCGCTGCACGTCGACGCGGTGGGGCCAGGGTGTGCCGGCCGTGATGCACGATGTGGTGCAGGAGTGCCTGGCGGTGGCGGCTGCCCTCGGTGTGGTGCTGCCGCAGGGCATCGAGGAGTCGGTGCGAGGCATCGCGCACTCGATGTCGAATCAAACCTCGTCGACCGCCCAAGACCTGGTGCGCGGCCGGCGCACCGAAATCGACCACCTGAACGGCTGCGTCGTGCGCATGGGCGAGCAGCACGCTGTGGCCACGCCGGTGAACCGCACCTTGCTGAGCCTGGTGAAGTTGCTCGAGCGACCCGCGGGCTGAGCGCCGCTTGCGCAATCGGCCCCGCAGCCCTACGCTTTCGGGGCTGGAGGCGCCATTTTGCGGGTCGCGGCCCGGTCAATTCAATTCAGTTCAACTCAATCCACCAAGGAACATCGCATGAAGCTTTGCAAACGACTCATCGTGACGCTGCTGTTCGCCGCAGGACTCGCTGCTTGCGCGAGCAAGCCGGCGAGCACGGAGACTGCTTCCAACGCAGCCAAACCCGCCGCGGCGCCTGCAGCCGCGCCGGCGCGCGACCCGAACGTGCGCATCGTCAAGTCGCGCGACGGCAAGTTCGACGGCGAAATGGTGGGTGTCGCCGCAGTCAACAGCAAGTTCGCGAAATTGCAGATCGGCATGGAACTCAATGAAGTGACGAAGCTGATCGGCGGCGGCGACTCCCAGTACCGGCACGAAACGGGCAAACGCTGGATTCCGTTTTACTTCGGCAACGACGTGCAACGCATCGTCGTGACGTACAACAACGAAGGTTGCCTGGCGTTCACGGGGGGCAATCAATTCGGCGCCGGCGGCAACGAACTGATTCGCATCACGGCCGACCCCAGCCTCGCGCGCTGCAAGGAGTGAGCGACGCCCCGCCGGCGTCGCGCGACCCCGCCTCACAATGGCAGGCAACCAAGGAAGCCCGATGACCCCTGTCGCCCCAAGTTCTCTCGTCGCGGCGATCGACGCCGCCGCCCGATCCGTCGAAGCCCAGGTGATCGCGTGGCGGCGCGACATCCACGAGCACCCCGAACTGGGCAACCGCGAGTTCCGTACCGGAAAGCTCGTCGCCGAACATTTGCGCAAGCTCGGCTTTGACGAAGTGCGGACCGAAGTCGCGCACACCGGTGTCGTCGGCCTGTTGAAGGGCGCGCTGCCCGGGCCGGTGGTGGCGCTTCGCGCCGACATGGACGCGCTGCCGGTGACCGAGGAAGTGAACCTGCCATTTGCGTCCAAGGTGCGAACGCAATGGAACGGTGAAGAGGTCGGCGTGATGCACGCCTGCGGCCACGACACCCACACCGCGATCCTGATGGGCGTGGCGACTGTGCTCGCCGGGCAGCGCGCGAAATTGCGCGGCTCGGTCAAGTTCCTGTTCCAGCCTGCCGAGGAAATGCCGCCCGAAGGCGAAGACGGCGGGGCGAAGATGATGGTCGAGCAGGGCGCGATGGAGAACCCGCGGCCGCACGCGGTGTTCGGCCTGCACGTCACGTCGATCCTGCCGGTGGGCGTCATCGGCTACCGCCCCGGGGCCACGCTGGCGAGCGCAGACACGCTGAGAATCACGATCGAAGGGCGGCAGACGCATGGCGCGATGCCGTGGCGCGGCGTGGACCCGATCGTCACCGCGGCGCAGGTGATCCTCGGCCTGCAAACGGTGGTGAGCCGCCAGATCGACCTGACGCACGAGCCTGCGGTCGTGACGATCGGCAGCATCAAAGGCGGCGTGCGCGGCAACATCATCCCCGATTCGGTGGAGATGAACGGCACGATCCGCACCTTTGACGAAGGCATGCGCGACGACATCCACGAGCGCGTGACGACCCTGGCGGAAGCGATCAGCCGCGGCTCGCGCGCCGGCTGCAAGGTGTGCATCAACAAGCACTATCCGGTGACGGTGAACGACCCCGAACTCACCGCAGCGATGCTGCCCACGCTGCAGCGCGTTGCCGGGGCCGGCCAAGTGCACCTCGCGCCGAAAGTCATGGGCGCGGAGGATTTTTCGTTCTTCCAGCGCGTCTCGCCGGGGCTGTTCATCTTTCTCGGCGGGGTCCCACTGGGAACCGACCCGCGCACCGCGGCGCCGAACCACTCGCCGCGCTTTTACGTCGACGAAGCGTGCTTGGTGCTCGGCGTGCGTGCGCTGGCGAACCTGGCTTGTGACTATCTGGAGAGTGGGGCGCGGGCGTAGTTCGCGCCATGGACAGGCGGCTGCAGCGGCGCGCCGGAAAGCGTCAGGTCACGAGTCGCCGAGCAGCACCGCCTCGTAAGCGTGCAACGCCGGCAAGCCCCCGGTGTGCATGAAGAGAACCTTTTGATCTGCCTTCAGCGCACCAGCGCGCGCCATGCCGATCAGCCCGGCCATCACCTTGCCCGTGTACACCGGGTCCAGCAGAATCGCCTCGGTGCGCGCGAGCATCTGCACGGCTTCGACCATCCCGGCGTTGGGCAGCGAGTACTTGGGCTGCCAGAAGCCGCCTACGCTCACGACGGTTTCGCGCCGCACTTTCATGTTCAGCCCGAGCAGGTCCGCCACCGCCTGCGCTTCCTGGTGCACGAGCGGCTCCTGATCCGCCGGGTCGCGGCTGACGCCGATGCCGGTGATGGGAACGTCGATGTGATTGCCTAGGAAGCCGGCGAGCAGGCCGCCGTGCGTGCCCGAGCTCCCCGAGCCGACGATCAAGCAGTCGAACTGCAGGCCCTGCTCGAACCACTGCTGCTGCATCTCCTGCGCACACGCCACGTACCCCAGGCCGCCGAGCGCGTTCGAGCCGCCGCCGGGAATGATGTAGCCCTTGCGGCCTTCGCGCGCGAGCGCGTCGGCGATCCTCTGCATTTCGGCCGCCATCGGCGTTCCGGCGGGAACGACGGTGATCGCTTCGACACCCATCAGCCGGAACATGAAATGGTTGCCCGTGCCGCGCGGGTTGTAGCTGTTCGGGATTCGCTCTTCGATGACGAAGCGGCACTTCAGCCCTTCTTTCACCGCGGCGGCAAGCGTGATGCGGCAATGGTTCGACTGCGGCGCGCCGCAGGTGATGAGCGTGTCGGCGCCTTGCGCGAGCGCGTCGGCAACGAGGAACTCGAGCTTGCGCGTCTTGTTGCCGCCCGGGAACAGGCCGAGCATGTCGTCGCGCTTGGCCCACACCTGTGGCCCGCGTCCGCCCGGGCAACTCGCGGCCAGGGCCGCCGAGAAATGGGGCAGCGGCTCGATCGGCGTGGCGCCTTGCGTGTAGCGTCGGCGGGCGAAGCGGGAGAGGTCCATGTGGGTGTTCCGTTGCGAGGCCAGGAAGGGGGAGTGCGCGCGCGCAAATCGCTGCGCCGGGTTTGCATTGTCATTCAGGGCAGCGATCGCGCCCGAGTCCGGGCGGCGCCCTACACTGCCGACGATCATGCGATTTGTCAGAATTGTCGCGGCGCTCTCGAGTGCCGCACCGGCTTGGGCGACGGCTCAAGGCGCGGTGGTGACCACGGGCGAGGTGCGCGCCGAGCTCGTCGCCTACGCGCCGCACGGCCTGATGCCTCCCGGGGCACCGGTGTGGCTCGGCCTGGCGCTCTCGCACCAGCCGCATTGGCACAGCTACTGGAAGAACCCCGGCGACTCGGGAATGCCGACGCTACTCCGCTGGACGCTTCCCGAAGGCGCGACCGCGGGCGACATCGAGTGGCCGGCACCGCAGCGCCTGCCGGTGGGCCCGCTCGTCAACTACGGCTACGAGGGCGATGTGCTGCTGCCGGTGGCGCTCACGCTCCCTGCCACGCACCGCGGTGAGGTCGACGTGAAACTGCACGCCGAGTGGCTGGTGTGCAAAGACGTCTGCATTCCGCAATCGGGAGACTTTGCACTCAACGTGCCGGCCACGCCGAGCACCCAACACGCGGCGGCTTTCGAGCGCGCGCGCGCCGCGCTGCCGCGGGCGCTTCCCGGCGTCACGGTGCTTGCGCGCGTTCAGGGTCAGGACCTCAATCTCGACGTGAGCGGCTTGCCCGCGCCCTGGCGCGGCAAGGTGGCGCAGTTTTTCGCCGAAGACGGCGGTGTCGTCGAGCACGCTGCGCTCGCGCGGCAGCAGTGGGAGGGCGAAGTCTTGCGGCTGCGGATAAAGATGTCCGCGCAGCGCAGCGAGAGCCCGCAGCCGATGCGCGCGGTGCTCGTCGGCGCCGGCGAACGCAGCCAAAGCGTGGCGCTGAATTTCAGCGTCGAAGGCGGTTGGCCCGCGCCCGGCGCTGCTCTGCCTCAGGTTGCAGAGCCTGCGACTGCCGCCGCGCCTGAGCACCTGCCCCTGCTTGGCTGGCTCGTGCCGCTATTGGCCGCGCTGGCGCTCGGCGCCGCGTGGGCGCTGCGACGCGCGCGCCGCTCCGGGCGGTCGCCCAAGAGCCGCTTGCCCAACCCGACTCGAAGCGAGTAACCTTGCCCATGCCGACGCGACGGCATGACTGTGTGCAGCGCAAGCGCGCCAACCTTGATTGAAGGAGTTGCGATGAAGACCTGGCTCAAATTCACCTTCCTGACCGTGGCCTTGCTCGCCGCCGGCAGCGCTGCTGCGCAGGCCGCGGTCGGCCAAGCGGCTCCGCCGTTCGCCCTCACCGACACGCAGGGCCGCGCGGTGAAACTCGCCGACTTCAAAGGCAAGACCGTGGTTCTCGAATGGGTGAATCCCGGCTGCCCCTATGTGCAGAAGCACTACAACAGCGGCAACATGCCGGCGACGCAAAAGGCGGCGCGCGCGAAGGACGTGGTCTGGCTCTCGATCAACTCCACCGCGGTCGATCACCACGACTACCGCAAGCCCGACGATTTGTCGGCGTGGCTGAAGAGCAAAGATTCGGCGATGACGGCGACGTTGATGGACGTCGACGGCAAGGTCGGCCGCGCTTACGGCGCGCGCACGACGCCGCACATGTACCTGATCGATGCGCAAGGCAAGTTGCTCTACGCCGGCGCGATCGACAGCATTCCGAGCGCGAACAGCGCCGACATCAAGACCGCGACGAACTACGTGAACCAGGCGCTTGGCGAGGTGCTCGCCGGCAAGGCGGTGAGCAAACCGACGTCGCAGGCCTACGGATGCTCGATCAAGTATGCGAATGCGGGTTGAGTTGGCCGGGCGCAGCACGCGTCATCCCGGCGCACACCGGGATCCACTCTGCGCATCACGCCATGGATCCCGGCTTTCGCCGGGATGACGGGCCATATGAACCACGAACAAAACGAGCTCATCACGCGAATCGGCCCGGGCACGGCGTGCGGCGCGTTGTTGCGCCAGTACTGGCAGCCCGCGGCGCTGCTCGACGAGTTTGATGGCCGGTTCGTTCCGGCGATGGTGAACCGCCCCGTCAAGGCGGTGCGCCTGCTCGGGCAAGACTTCGTTCTGTTCCGCGACGGCTCGGGCCGCTGGGGAATGCTCGACCGCGACTGCCCGCACCGCGGCGCCGACCTCGCGTTCGCACGCCACGAGCCCGAGGGGATTCGCTGCCCGTTTCACGGCTGGAAGTTCGCTGTCGACGGGCAGTGCCTGGAAACGCCTGCCGAAGGCGCGGGCTCGACACTCTGCCAGCGCGTGCGCCAGCGCAGCTACCCGGTGCGCGAGCAATCGGGCGTTCTCTTCGCCTGGCTTGGCGAACCGGGCAGCACGCCACCCGCGCTGCCGAATTTCGACTGTTTCGCCGCGCCTTCGAGCCACAGCTTTGCGTTCAAGGGAATGTGGAACTGCAATTGGCTGCAGGCGTTCGAAGTCGGAATCGACCCGGCGCATCCGTCGTTCCTGCACCGCTACCTGGAAGACGAATCGCTCGATGGCGCGTACGGGCGTCAGTTCCGCGCCGCGAGCGTCGGCGATGTGGCCGGCGAGCGCTGGCCGATGACGCGAGTCATGCGCGAGTTCTGCTCGCCGGAGATTCGACACGAGCAGGTCGCCGAAGGGTTGACGCGTCTGACGACGCTGCGCGTCATGTCGGACGCGCTGACGCATGTGCGCGTCACGCACGCCGCGTTCCCCGCGACCTTCGTGATTCCGCTGTCCGAGACGATCACGATCACCCAACTCCACGTTCCCGTGGACGATACGCACACCTACTGGTACTCGTTCTTCACGAGTTTCGATGCGTCGCTGGACAAGGAGGAGATGCGGCGCCAGCGCCTGCAGGGCGTGAGCCTGCCCGACTACCTGCCGCTGAAAGGCGCGCACAACAACTGGGGCTTCGACCCGGAAGAGCAGCGCACGCGAACGTTTCTGGGCATGGGCGAGAACGACATCAACCTGCACGACCAGTGGGCGGTCGAGAGCATGGGTGCGATTGCGGACCGGACTCGCGAACACCTGGGCAGCAGCGACAAGGTCATCATGAGCAACCGGCGCGTGCTGCTGCAGGCGATCGAGACGGTGCGTGCGGGAGGCCGACCGCCGATGGCGCTGACGGGTGAAGCCGCCGCGTTGCTCACCGGACCCGACACGATCGACTGCATCGCACCGGCACACGATTGGCAGGCCTTCTGGGCCGCCGCCGCTGCGGCCAAGCGTGCCGGTGCGCCTTGGTTGGGCGACGCCGTTGCCGCACCAACCCCGGACAGGCGCGCCGAGGCCGACGCGTGACGCACTTCGCGCGCGCCAGCGGCGTGCACGACGCGCCGCGCGCCGCGGCGTGCGAAGCGGCGGTACGCAAGCTGCGCGAATCGGGCGTGCAGCAGGTTCGCATCGGCTGGTGCGACATGCACGGCGTGCTGCGCGGCAAGACGCTCATGCCGGCCACGGCGGCGCACGCGCTGATGGACGGCGTGGGCATGGTCAGCACGATTCTGCTCAAAGACACGTCGGACCGCACCGCGTACAAGGTGTTCGAGCCGGGTGCCCTCGATGAACTTCCGGGCTTTGGCCAGGCAAACAACGTGATGCTCTTGCCGGATCCGGCGAGCCTCGTGATCTTGCCCTGGGCGAGCGGCACGGCGTGGATGCGCGGCGACGCGTGGTTCGCCGACGCGACGCCGCTCCTTGTCGACCCGCGCCGCGCGCTGCAGGCCGCCATCGCCCAGCTCACTGAGGCGGGTTACAGCCTGCGTTGCGGTCTCGAAGTCGAGTTCCACATCTACCGCATCGAGCGCGAAGCGAGCGACCCACAGCGCGCCGATTGGCCGGGCGAGCCGCCCGAGGTGAGCCTGCTGCACCCCGGCTACAACCTGCTCACCGAAAGCCACGCCGACATGGCCGAGCCGGCGCTGCGCATCGTGCAGAGCACGGCGCAAGGGTTGGGATTGCCGCTGCGTTCGCTCGAAATCGAACTCGGGCCGAGCCAGGTTGAGGCGGTGTTCGATCCGACCGACGCGCTCACCGCCGCGGACCAGATGGTGCAGTTCCGCAATGGTGTGCGCCAGGCGCTGCGCCGCGCCGGCTACTACGCGAGCTTTGTCTGCCGGCCGCCCTTTGCCAACGTGATGGCGAGCGGCTGGCATCTGCACCAGTCGCTGGTGCGCATCGCCGACGGCGCGAACGGTTTCATGCGTGAGTCACCGGCGCCCGGCACGACGCCGAGCGACGCGCAGTTCACGCTCTCGGCGACGGGCGCGCATTGGCTCGCCGGGCTGCTCGCACACGCACGCGGCGCGACGATTTTCGGCACGCCGACGATCAACGGCTTCGGCCGCTTCAAGCCGAACGCGATGGCGCCGCAAGCTGTGCACTGGGGCCGCGACAGCCGCGGCGCGCTGCTGCGCGTGCTCGGTGGCAGCGGCGACTCGGGCACGCGAATCGAAAACCGCATCGGCGAGCCGATGGCGAATCCCTACCTCTACATCGCTTCGCAAATCCACTGCGGCCTCAGCGGCCTGCGCGGCGCGCTCGACCCCGGCGCGGCGACGGACTCGCCGTACGTGCAAGGCACGAAGTTGCCCACAAGCCTGGCCGAGGCGCTTGCGGCGCTGGAGGGCGACTGCGCCTTGCGTGGCGCTTTCGGCGCGCCGCTGCTGAGCCTGTACACGCGAATCAAACGCAGCGAACTCGATCGCTTCGAAGCCGCGGCGGACAAAGACGAGTGGCAGCGCCGCGAGTATTTCAGCAGGTTCTGACCGACTTTTACTGGCACGGCGCCCGGGGATGTGCGCGTTCGGGC
Source organism: uncultured beta proteobacterium (assembly GCA_963775015.1). Classification (GTDB taxonomy): domain Bacteria; phylum Pseudomonadota; class Gammaproteobacteria; order Burkholderiales; family Burkholderiaceae_C; genus JAEMQF01. Next base: position 70,596 of record CAVZHI010000017.1, read on the forward strand.
CCGGCCGTACCCAGAATGCTTCACCGGCAGCAAAGCCACGCCAGCGAAGGCGATGGCGCGCTTCGAGTTGAAGGAGATGGCGATGCACGCATCCTCGGAAACCAAAGACGTTGTGCACCATACACGCACCGGCACCGGCATCGACCCGCGCAGGCTGTTCCTGTTGCGCGCGTTGACCTGTGCATCGGTCAGCGCCATGGCGCCGACCCTCATGGCCTGCGGCGCAGGGGGCAGCGACGCGCCTGTGCCGGTGGGCGCACCGCCGCCGGGGCCACCTCCACCGCCACCTCCCCCCGTCACGCGCAGCAGCAACCTCGCCAACGTGGGGCCGCTCAACAGCGCCGACGCCAACGGCGTGATGCTGCCGGCGGGCTTCACTTCGCGCATCGTCGCGCGCGCCGGTGCGCCCATGCCGGGGGCGAGCGCCGGCTACGCGTGGCACAACGCGCCCGACGGCGGCGCGGTGTTTGCCACGCCCGACGGCGGCTGGATTTACGTCAGCAACAGCGAAGTCGCCTCCGGCGGCGTGGGCGCGCTGCGCTTCGACAAAGACGCGCAGCTCACCCAGCAATACTCGATTTGCACCGGCACCATCGGCAACTGCGCCGGCGGCGCCACGCCTTGGGGCACCTGGCTGAGCTGCGAGGAGTATCCCGCCGGGCGCGTCTGGGAGTGCGTGGTCGAAGGCGGAACGAGCGCGAACCCGTTGCCCGCGCTCGGCCAATTCACCCACGAAGCGGTGTGCGTCGATCCGGTGAACCGCCATCTCTACCTGACCGAAGACACGCCGAGCGGCGCATTCTTTCGCTTCGTCCCGAGCGTGGGCGACTGGCCCGCGGGTGCGGCACGCGGCGCGTTGAACAGCGGCACCCTGCAGCTCATGACGATCGCTTCTGGCGGCAGCTTTCCCCCGCCCAATGGTTCGACGAGCGCGAACTTCACGGTCGCTTGGGTCGACTGGCCGAGCGGCACCGCGCGGCCGAGCGCGGCCGCATTCAACGGCGGCGAAGGCATCTGGTACCACCAAGGCGAAGTGTTCTTCGCGACCAAGGGTGACAACCGGGTGTGGCGCTACACGGTGGCGAGCTCCACGCTCAGCGTGCTGTACGACGACACGATGCCCGGCGGCGGCACGCTCACAGGCGTGGACAACGTGCTGGGCAATGAGTTCGGCGACATCCTCGTCGCCGAGGACGGCGGCAACCTGGAGATCGTCGCGCTGACCACCGGCGGCGCCGTGTTGCCGCTGCTGCGCGTCGTCGGCCAGTCGAGTTCGGAACTCACGGGCCCGGCGTTCAGCCCCGATGGCACCCGCCTGTACTTCAGCTCGCAGCGCGGCCCCGGCGTGAACGGCGGCGTGGGCATCACCTACGAAGTCTCGGGGCCGTTCTTCGTCACGGGTTGACGGCGCGCGCCGGGCCACAATAGCGCGCCCACCGACCGAATAAGAATCGAGGAGACAGACAGACATGAAGCCGCTGGAGTTTCTGGCGAAGCTGTGCGCCGTCGCCGCGGGCGTGTTGCTGACCTTCATCACGCTCATGACCTGCGTCAGCCTGATCGGGCGCAACACGACGGGCTGGACCATCGTTGGCGACTTCGAGCTGAGCGGCTCGGCGGCGGGAGCCGCGATTGCGCTGTTTCTGCCGTGGTGCCAGGTGCGGCGCGGCAACATCATCGTCGACTTCTTCACCGTGCGCGCCTCCGCGGCGACGCAGATGCGGCTGGACCGCTTTGGCGCGCTGCTGCTGGGCGGCGTGATGGCGCTGATGTGCTGGCGCAGTGTGCTCGGCGGATTGAGCGCGTGGAGCGCGAAGTCGGGCTCGATGATGCTCGGCTTTCCGGAGTGGATCGTCTACACCTTCATGGTTCCGCCGCTCGCGCTGTGCGCGTTGATCGGCCTGCATCAGGCGCTGCACGGATTTTCCAATCAGGCGAGCGCATGACGCCGTTGCTGCTCACGCTGCTGATCTTCGGCACGATGCTGCTGTTGATGGCGCTGCGCACGCCGATCGCGGTGGCGATGTTCGTCGCCGGCTCGGCGGGTTATCTGCTGCAGGCGGGCTGGTTGCCGTATTCGAGTTTTCTCAACACGGCGGCGTTCGCGCGCTTCGCGAGTTACGACCTGAGCGTGATTCCGCTGTTCATCCTGATGGGCAACTTCGCCTCGCAGGGCGGCATCTCGAAAGCGTTGTTCGCGTTCGCCGCCGCCGTGATGGGGCGCTTTCGCGGCGGCCTGGCGATGGCCGCCGTGCTCGCCTGCGCCGCGTTCGGCGCGATCTGCGGCTCCTCCGTCGCCACTGCGGCGACGATCACCTCGGTGGCGCTGCCCGAGCTGCGCAAACACGGCTACTCCGGACGCCTGGCGACGGGAACGCTCGCCGCCGGCGGCACGCTGGGCATCCTGGTTCCGCCCTCGGTGCCACTCGTCATCTACGCGATCCTCGCCGAGCAGAACATCGCCAAGCTGTTCGCCGCGGCGATGGTCCCGGGTCTGATCGCGATGCTCGGCTACATGATCGCGATCGCGATCTACGTGCGCGTCGTGCCCGGGCACGCGCCGGAGCACGAAGACGCGCCGCAGATGACGCTGAAAGCGCTCACCGGTATCGTGCCGATCGCGACGATCTTCCTCGTCGTCTTCATCGGCATCTACAGCGGCAAGTTCACGCCCACGGAAGGCGCGGCCGTCGGCGCAGCGTCGACCTTTGTCGCCGCGCTGTTGCGCCGGGAAATCACCTGGAAGGGTTTCAAGAAGTGCTTCTACGCGACGGCGGAAGCGTCCGCCATGATCTTCCTCATCTTCCTCGGCGCCGACATCATGAACTCGGCTCTGGCGCTGACGCAGGTACCGAACCAGCTCGCCAAGGAAGTGCTGTCGTGGGGCTTCTCGCCGCTCATGATCGTCGGCGCGATCATGCTGCTCTACGTCGTGCTCGGTGCCGTGATGGACGAGCTGTCGATGATTCTGCTGACGATTCCGATCTTCTTCCCGATGATCATGGGGCTGGACTTCGGTATGCCCAAGGAGAGCACGGCGATCTGGTTCGGCATCATGGTGCTGATGACGGTGGGTTTCGGCATGCTCGCGCCGCCGGTGGGGTTGAACGTCTACGTCGTGAATTCGCTGGCCAAAGACGTTCCGATCGCCGAGAGTTACCGCGGCGTGATGCCGTTTCTCATCAGCGATACGCTGCGCACGTTGTTGCTTTTGTTTTTCCCCGCGATTTCGTTGTGGCTGGTCAGGTACGTGGGGTAGGGGTGATCGATGCCGCACGACGACTTCACGATCCGCGAAATGACCCAGCCCGAGCTCGGGCTCGCGCTGGACTGGGCCGCGGCCGAGGGCTGGAACCCCGGCGTGCACGACGCGCAATGTTTTTACGCCGCCGATCCGCGCGGCTTCTTGGTCGGGTTGCTGGGCGAGCAGCCGGTGGCGGTGATTTCCGTCGTGAAGTACGGCAGCGGGTTCGGCTTTCTCGGCCTGTACATCGTCAAGCCGGAGTTTCGCGGCCAGGGCCTTGGCCTGCGTCTGTGGAATGCCGGCATGCAGCGCTTGGTCGGGCGCTGCGTCGGCTTGGACGGTGTGGTCGCGCAGCAGGCAAATTACCAGCGCTCGGGGTTTCAGCTCGCTTACCGCAACGTTCGCTACCAGGGGCAGGCGGGTGGCGTTAGCGCGCCAGACGCGGCCGTCGTGCTACTCGCATCGGTGCCGTTCAATGTCTTGTGTGCCTACGACGAAGCGGTGTTCTGCGCGCCGCGCGTCGGATTTCTTCGAGCCTGGGTCGAACAGGGTGATGCCTGCGCGCTGGGGGTGATGCGCGACGGTACGTTGGTCGGCTACGGCGTGGTTCGCCGCTGCCGCGTGGGCAGCAAGATCGGGCCCTTGTTTGCCGACGACGCCGACGTGGCCGAGCGCCTGTTTCGTTCGCTGAGTGCGCACGCGACGCCCAACGCGCCCTTGTTCATCGACGTCCCCGAGCCGAATGCGGCGGCGCTCGAGATGGTGCGCCGCCACGGCATGGTCGCCGCGTTTGAAACCGCGCGCATGTATGCCGGCACTTGCCCGCCGCAACCCATTGAGCGGGTCTTCGGCCTGACGAGTTTCGAGCTCGGGTGATTTGCGCGCGGCGCCGCAGTGCCGGCGCGCGTTGGGCTGCACCCGCCGCCGCGCATGCGCCCCACGACATAATTTGCCATTCCACTCCGAGCGGGCCCGTCCCCAATGGCTGCATTTGATTTCGTGATTCGCAACGGCACCGTCGCGACGGACGTCGAGACGATGCACATCGACATCGGCATCGTCGGCGAGAAAATCGTCGCGCTCGAAAGAGGCCTTCCCGCGGGCGCGCGCGACATCGACGCCGCGGGCCGCTACGTGCTGCCGGGCGGCATCGACAGCCATTGCCACATCGAGCAGGTCTCGGGCATGGGCATCATGTCGGCCGACGATTTCTACAGCGGCACCGTCTCCGCGGCGTTCGGCGGCACGACGACGATCATCCCGTTCGCGGCGCAGCATCGCGGCACGTCGGTCACGACGACCGTTGCCGACTACCACGAGCGCGCGCGCAGCAAGGCCGTCATCGACTACGGCTTTCACCTGATCATCGGCGAGCCGACCGACAAGGTCCTGAACGAGGAGCTGCCGGCGGCGATCAAGGGCGGGATCACGTCGTTCAAGGTCTACATGACCTATCCGAGCTGGAGGCTTGCCGGACTATCAGCTGCTCGACGTGCTGACGCGTCGCCGACCGCGAAGGCGCGCTCGTGATGGTGCACGCCGAGAACGACGACATGATCCGCTGGATCGCGAAGCGCCTGATCGAGCGCGGGCCACGGTGCGCCGAAATTCCATGGCGTCGCCCATGACGCGCTCGCCGAAGCCGAGGCGACGAATCGCATCATCATGTTGTCGCGCTTGCTCGGCGTGCCGGTGCTGATCGTCCACGTGTCGACGCCCGAGGCGACGAATACGATCCGCGCCGCGCAGACGCTCGGCGCGAGGATCTACGCCGAGACCTGCCCGCAGTACCTCGTGCTGACCGCCGACGACATGGACAGCCCCGGCGTCGAAGGCGCGAAGTGGTGCTGCAGCCCGCCGCTGCGCGACAAGGCGGCGCAGGAGGCGATCTGGGCGGGGCTTCGCGAACGGCACGTTCCAGGTCTGTTCATCGGACCACGCGCCGTACCGGTTCGACGAGACCGGCAAGATCCCGCGCGGCGAGCAGACCACGTTCAAGGAGATGGCGAACGGCGTGCCCGGCATCGAGATGCGCCTGCCGCTCCTCTTCTCCGAAGGCGTGCTGAAGGGGCGGCTCGACATCAACCAGTTCGTCGCGCTCACCGCGACGAATCACGCGCGCATGTACGGCCTGTACCCGCGCAAGGGCACGATCGCCGTGGGGTCGGACGCCGACATCGCGATCTGGAATCCGGACATCGAAAAACGCATCGACCACTCGATGCTGCACGACGCCGCCGGCTACACGCCCTACGAAGGGCATGTGCGTACAAGGGCTGGCCGGAGATCGTGATCAGCCGCGGCCGCATCGTCGTCGAGGGCGGCGAGCTGAAAGTCGCGCGCGGCTCGGGTCAATACATCGCGCGCGGCCAGCCCGGGCCGCTCGCCGCAGTAGCCCGCAGGCCACATCGACGGACCCGCGCGCAAGCTCGGAAAGCTCTTGACCAAAGCTGATTAGCGACAAGGTTCAGCATGAAACCACAAGGTATCGTCATCCCGGCGCACGCCGGGATCCACTGGGTGAACGTAGCGAGATCCACGCACAGGCGCGGCTCTCCAACGCGTGGATAGCGGCTTTCGCCGGTATGACGACGGGGGGCTGAACCATGCCACTATCAAGCAGGTGAATCAATAACACCATGACCAGACACCTCAGAATCGCCTCCGCCCAGCTCGGGCCACTGCACCTCGCCGACAGCCGCGCCAGCGCGACCACGCGCCTCGTCAAGCTGCTGCACGACGCGCATGCGATGGGCGCGAAGTTCGTCGTCTTTCCCGAGCTCGCCTTCACGACGTTCTTCCCGCGCTGGTGGGTCGAAGATCAGGCCGAGGTCGACGCGCGCTACTTCGAGAAGACCATGCCTTCGGCGGTGACTCAGCCGCTCTTCGATGAAGCAAAGCGCCTCGGCATCGGCTTCTACATCGGCTACGCCGAGCTGACGCCCGAGGGGCGGCACTTCAACACCTCGATCCTCGTCGGCGCCGACGGCAGAACCGTCGGCAAGTACCGCAAGGTGCACCTGCCCGGCCACGCCGAGCACAAGCCGCAGGCGGCGTTCCAGCACCTGGAGAAGAAATACTTCGAGGTCGGCGATCTCGGATTCCGCGTCTGGAAGTACCTCGACACCATCACCGGCATGCTGATCTGCAACGACCGGCGCTGGCCCGAGGCGTTCCGCGTGCTTGCGCTGCAAGGCGCGGAGATCGTCGCTCTGGGCTTCAACACGCCGAGCGAGAACCTGCACTATCCCGAGCCGCCGGCGCTGCGCGTGCACCACCACCTGATCATGGCGCAGGCGATGGCGTTCCAGAACGCCACCTGGCTCATCCAGACCGCGAAGGGCGGCGTCGAGGACGGATTCCGCATGTTCGGCCACTCGGTCATCGTCGCGCCCAGCGGCGAGATCGCGGTGAAGAGCCAGAGCGAGGAAGACGAGGTGATCTGCTTCAACTGCGACATCGACCTCGCCGCGAACCTGAAGCAGACGATGTTCAACTTCGCCGCGCACCGGCGGCCGGAGCACTACAAGCTCATCACCGAGCGGATCGGCGCCGAAGTCACCCCGGCGAACGACTGATGGACCTCGAGCTCGCGGCGCATCGCTCCAGCACGGTCCAAAAGTGCGGCCCGAACTGAAGTATGGACATTGAGTAACTCATACGTTACCATTCTCCCATGACCATCCGCGTTGATGAGTATCTGCGTGCAGATGGCTCGAACCCCTACAAGGCGTGGTTCGATAGCCTCGAACCACGCGCCGCGGCGAAGGTCACTACGGCCAAATTGCGGCTGGAGTTGGGCAACACCTCCAGCGTGAAGTGGTTCGACGGGATGGGCGAGTACGTCATCGACTGGGGCCCGGGTTACCGGTTGTACCTGGCGAAGGACGGCGAGACATTGATCGTGCTTTTCGGCGGTGGCACCAAGCGCGGCCAGCAGCGCGATATCGATCGCGCCAAGGCATTGTTTACGGAGTACAAGGCCCGCAAGAAGGCCCCGACCCGCAAGGCCGGCGGCAAAGGAAAGAGGTGAATTCCATGGCACTGACACGCAATTTCAAGCAAACGGTCGTCGAACGGGTCGAGCGCGATCCGGCGTTCGCTCAAGCTCTGCTGGACGAAGCGGCCACGCTATTTCTCAACGGGGAACCCGAGACGGCACGGCTGATCCTGCGCGACCTGATCAATGCGACCATCGGTTTCGAGCAACTTGCGACACTGACCGCCAAGCCGAGCAAGAGCCTGCATCGCATGCTCTCGCCCGCCGGGAACCCCAGCATGGACAACCTGGCAGCGATCTTTCATGCAATCCGCGAGTGCTTGAACGTGAATTTCGAGGCGCACTCGGTCGCCGCCTGATCCGCCATGTTCGCCTCGCCGCCAACTTGAAGTGCCTGCGAACGACTGATGGACCTCGAACTCGCGGCGCTGCCGGCGCTTGAGCGCTACAAGCTGCTCATCGGCCTCGTGATTCCGCGCCCGATCGCCTGGGTCTCGACCTGGAGTGAAAGTGGTGTGGCGAATTGCGCGCCGTTCTCGTTCTTCAACGTGATTTCCGAGGAGCCGCCGCTTTGCATCCTCAGCTTCAACCGGCGCTCCGACGGCGCGATCAAACACACCCTGGCCAACATCCGCCGCACCGGCGAATTCGTCGTCAACCTCGCCGACGAAAGCTGCGCCAATGCGATGCACGCGTCGAGCGCCGAGCTGCCGGAAAGCGAAAGCGAATTCGCGGCGTCCGGCCTGACGCCTGTGCCCGCGGCCATGGTGAAGCATCCGCGGATCGGCGAGGCGGCTGCGTCGCTCGAGTGCCGCGTCGAGCGTCGCATCGAGTTCGGCCCGGACCGCGAAATGGTGATCGGCGAGATCCTGCTCGTGCATGTGCGCGACGGGCTCATCGATCCTGTGACCAAGCGCATTTCGGAGAGCTATCTGCCGCTCGGGCGACTCTACGCGAACCGCTACTGCACGACGCGCCAGCGGGTTGACTTGCCGGGCGACATTCCTGATGCCCGTTCGCATCCCATTGAGTAGGAATGGCGGTCGGCCATCGACTCCCACTGCGCGGCAGCCAAGCGCCATTGGCGAACTGGCGCACTGAGTGATATAGTTCGTCTCCATGCGCCGAGTCTTCAAGACACGCTACTTTTCGCGCTGGATGCGCAAGACAGAATTGACCGATTCGGCTCTTTGCGCGGCAGTCTCGGAAATGGCCGAAGGCCTGATCGACGCGGACCTGGGTGGCGGCGTCGTGAAGAAGCGTGTCGCGTTGCCGGGTCGAGGGAAGACAGGCAGTGCCCGGACCTTGGTGGCAACCAACAAAGGAAGCCGATGGTTCTTCGTTTTCGGTTTCGAGAAGAATGAACGCGCCAACGTCAGCGCAAAGGAAGTCGAGGCCGTGCAGCGGATCGCCGCAGACCTCTTTCGGTTGAGTTCAAGCGATCTGGACGCGCACGTCGCCATTGACGCATTGAAGGAGATTTGCCATGACAGCGAAGACTAGGGCCGGAAGCAAGATCCTCAGTGCCGTGCATGAGACCGCGCGTGACCTGCATTCCGCGGGCTTCATTGACATGCGCAGCATGCGGAGCTACGACGCCCTTTGTCTAGAGGAAGTACCGAAATACTCGAGTGCAAAGATCCGAGCACTGCGCGCCCGGCACAGGCTCAGTCAGGCAGTCTTGGCGTCGGTACTCAACACCAGCTTGTCGACTGTGCGTCAATGGGAAATCGGCGACAAGCGCCCCAGTGGGCCGTCCTTGAAGTTGCTGAGCTTGCTGGACAAAAAGGGTCTGGAGGTCCTGATCTGAGTCGCGCGGGATTTCTATCCCCGGTTTCGTCGCGCCCAGCGGCGAGATCGCGGTGAACGGCCAGAGCGAGGAAGACGAGGTGATCGGCTTCAACTGCGACATCGACCTCGCACACGCGTCGAGCGCCGCATCGAGTTCGGCCCGGATCGCGAAATGGTGAGCGGCGAGATCCCGAGGTCGGCGAAAAGCGGCTTGATGTATTACCATGCATCGCCTGAGTAACACTGCCGGAGAACACCATGGCGACCACCCTGACCAGCAAGGGCCAGGTCACGATCCCCAAGCGCATCCGCGACGCCCTTCATCTGAAGCCAGGTGCCGCGGTGGAGTTTTCGGTCAATGCCGGCGGCGAGGTGGTGTTGCATCCGCCGCGACCCGCGCGCAAGGGCGCCCCGCGCAAGGACCGTTTCGATGCGGTCCGGGGCCGCGCCGACGTGCCCTGGCGCACCGATGAGCTGATGAAACTGCTGCGGGCGTAGCGATGGTGCTGCTGGTGGACACCAATGTGTTGGTGGACGTGTTGCAGAACGATCCGCAGTGGGCCGATTGGTCGATCGCCCAGCTGCGCGCGCAGGCGCAGCTGCGTGCGCTGGCGATCAACCCGGTGATCTACGCCGAGCTGTCGCTGTCGTTCTCGACCTTCGAGGCGCTGGACCGCGTGGTGGCCACGATGGAACTGGCGATGCGCGAGGTGCCACGGCCCGCCCTGTTCCTCGCCGGCAAGGCCTACCTGCAGTACCGCCGGCGCGGCGGCGGCAAGGCCCAGGTGCTGCCCGACTTCTTCATCGGCGCGCACGCCGCCGTCGAGGGCTGGCCCTTGCTCACGCGCGATGCCAGCCGGTTC
>CAVZHI010000018.1:0-117590 GCA_963775015.1 uncultured beta proteobacterium
CTACATCAGCGTCCCCGAAGACTATTTGCTGGGGCGGATGCTCGCGCGCAATGTGGTCGACGCCGAAAGCGGCGAAATCCTCGCCAAAGCGAACGACGAACTCACCGAAGCGTTGCTGAAAAAGTTGCGCCTCGCCCGCGTCCAGGAAATCCCTTGCCTGTACACGAACGAGCTCGACGAAGGCAATTACATCTCGCAGACGCTCGCCGCCGACGAAACCGCCGACCAGCTCGCCGCACGCGTCGCCATCTACCGCATGATGCGCCCCGGCGAGCCGCCGACGGAAGACGCAGTCGAGGCGCTGTTCCACCGACTGTTCTACAACGCCGACACCTACGATTTGTCGCGCGTCGGCCGCATGAAGTTCAACGCGCGCGTCGGGCGTGACGTTCCGGAAGGCTCGATGACGTTGTCGAACGACGACATCCTCGACGTCGTGAAGATCCTTGTCGAGTTGCGCAACGGTCGCGGCGAAGTCGACGACATCGACCACTTGGGAAATCGCCGCGTGCGCTGCGTCGGCGAACTCGCCGAGAACCAATACCGCTCGGGACTGGCGCGGATCGAAAAGGCTGTCAAAGAGCGCCTCGGCCAAGCCGAGACCGAAGCGCTGATGCCGCATGACCTGATCAACTCCAAGCCGATTTCCGCGGCGTTGAAAGAGTTCTTCGGCGCGAGCCAGCTCTCGCAGTTCATGGACCAGACGAATCCGCTGTCGGAGATCACGCACAAGCGGCGCGTCTCGGCCCTCGGGCCGGGCGGCTTGACGCGTGAACGTGCCGGCTTCGAAGTGCGCGACGTTCACCCCACGCACTACGGCCGCGTCTGCCCGATCGAGACGCCCGAAGGCCCGAACATCGGCCTGATCAATTCCCTGGCTCTGTACGCGCAGCTCAACGAGTACGGCTTCCTCGAAACGCCGTATCGGCGCGTGGCCGACGGCAAGGTGACGAACCAGATCGATTACCTGTCCGCCATCGAAGAAGGCAAGTACGTCATCGCCCAGGCGAGCGCGACGCTGGACAAAGACGGCAAGCTGATCGACGAACTGGTGAGCGCGCGCGACAACGGCGAGTCGATTCTCACTTCGGCAGAACGCATTCAGTACATGGACGTCGCGCCGACGCAGATCGTCTCGGTGGCGGCCTCGCTCGTGCCGTTCCTCGAACACGACGACGCGAACCGCGCGCTGATGGGCGCGAACATGCAGCGTCAGGCCGTGCCCATCCTGCGTCCTGAAAAAGCGCTCGTCGGAACCGGCGTCGAACGCGTCGCCGCGAAAGACTCCGGCACCGTGGTCGCTGCACGGCGCGGCGGCGTGGTCGACTATGTCGACACGAACCGCATCGTGATTCGCGTCAACGACAAGGAAACCGTCGCCGGCGAGGTGGGCGTAGACATCTACAACCTCATCAAGTACCACCGCTCGAACCAGAACACGAGCATTCACCAGCGCCCGATCGTGAAGCGCGGTGACCGCGTCGAAGCCGAAGACATCATTGCCGACGGTGCGTCGACCGATCTGGGCGAACTAGCGCTCGGCCAGAACATGCTCGTCGGATTCATGCCGTGGAACGGCTACAACTTCGAAGACTCGATCCTGATTTCGGAGCGCGTCGTCGCCGAAGACCGCTACACGTCGATCCACATTGAAGAACTTGTCGTGATGGCGCGCGACACGAAACTCGGCGCCGAAGAAATCACGCGTGACATTCCCAATTTGTCGGAGCAGCAACTCGCGCGCCTTGACGAATCGGGAATCGTCTACGTCGGCGCCGAAGTGAACCCCGGCGATACGCTCGTCGGCAAAGTCACGCCCAAGGGCGAAACGACGCTGACGCCGGAAGAAAAGCTGCTGCGCGCGATCTTCGGCGAAAAGGCGTCCGACGTGAAAGACACGTCGCTGCGCGTCAGCCAGGGAACGAACGGCACCGTCATCGACGTGCAGGTCTTCACCCGTGAAGGCATCGTGCGCGACAAGCGCGCGCAGCAGATCATCGACGATGAGCTGAAGCGCTATCGCCTGGACTTGAACGACCAGCTGCGCATCGTCGAGGCCGACGCGTTCGACCGGATCGAGAAATTGCTCGTCGGCAAACCCGCCAACGGCGGGCCGCAGCGCATCGCCAAGGGCGCGATCATGGACAAGGAATACCTCGTCAGCGTCGAGAAGTACCACTGGTTCGACATTCGCCCCGCCGACGAAGACGTCGCCGGGCAACTCGAGAGCATCAAGAACTCGCTCGACCAGACGCGCCACAGCTTCGACCTCGCTTTCGAAGAAAAGCGCAAGAAGCTGACGCAGGGCGACGAGCTTCCCGCCGGTGTGTTGAAGATGGTCAAGGTCTACCTCGCGGTCAAGCGCAGGCTCCAGCCAGGCGACAAGATGGCGGGACGCCACGGCAACAAGGGCGTCGTCTCGAAAATCGTTCCGGTCGAAGACATGCCTTACATGGCCGACGGCACGCCGTGCGACATCGTGCTCAACCCGCTCGGCGTGCCTTCGCGAATGAACGTCGGACAAGTGCTCGAAGTGCATCTGGGCTGGGCGGGCAAGGGCATCGGCCAGCGCATCAACGACATGTTGGCGCACGAGACCAAGGTGCAGGATCTGCGCGCTTTCCTCGACGAGCTCTACAACAAGAGCGGCGGCAAGACCGAGCGCCTCGAGCACCTGAGCGACGCCGAGATCCTGGAAATGGCTGGGAATCTGACGCGCGGCGTTCCGTTCGCGACGCCGGTGTTTGACGGCGCAGCAGAAGAAGAAATTCGCGGCATGCTGAAACTCGCCTACCCCGACGACGTGGCGAAGGCGAAAGGGCTGACCGCGACGCGCACCCAGGCGACCTTGCACGATGGCCGCACCGGCGATGCGTTCGAACGCCCGGTGACCGTGGGCTACATGCACGTCTTGAAGCTGCACCACCTGGTCGACGACAAGATGCACGCCCGCTCGACTGGCCCATACAGTCTGGTCACGCAGCAGCCGCTCGGCGGCAAGGCGCAGTTCGGCGGCCAGCGCTTCGGCGAGATGGAGGTCTGGGCGCTCGAAGCGTACGGCGCGTCCTACATCTTGCAAGAGATGCTCACCGTCAAGTCTGACGACGTGAACGGGCGCACCAAGGTCTACGAGTCCATCGTCAAGGGAGAGCATTCGATCGAAGCCGGCATGCCGGAGTCGTTCAACGTGCTGGTGAAAGAGATCCGATCGCTCGGCATCGACATCGAACTCGAACGCAACTAATCAGGAAGGAACAAGAGCATGAAAGGTTTACTCGATCTGTTCCGCCAGTTCACGCCGGATGAGCACTTTGATGCCATCCGCATCGGGCTGGCTTCGCCCGAGAAAATTCGGTCCTGGTCTTTCGGCGAAGTGAAGAAGCCCGAGACGATCAACTACCGCACTTTCAAGCCGGAACGCGACGGCTTGTTCTGCGCCAAGATCTTCGGGCCGATCAAAGACTACGAGTGCCTGTGCGGCAAGTACAAGCGCCTCAAGCACCGTGGCGTGATCTGCGAGAAGTGCGGCGTTGAAGTCACGCAGACCAAAGTGCGCCGCGAGCGCATGGGTCACATCGACCTGGCCGCACCGTGCGCGCACATCTGGTTCCTGAAGAGCCTGCCGTCGCGTCTGGGCCTCGTGCTCGACATGACGCTGCGCGACATCGAGCGCGTGCTGTACTTCGAAGCGTACGTCGTCGTCGACCCTGGAATGACGCCGCTGAAGAAATTCAGCATCATGAGCGAAGACGATTTCGACGCCAAGCGCACGGAGTTCGGCGATGAGTTCGTGGCGTTGATGGGCGCCGAGGGCGTGCACAAACTGCTCTCCGAAATCGACCTCGACGTCGAGATCGAGCGCCTGCGCGGCGACATGACGGGCTCCGAGCTCAAGGTCAAGAAGAACTCGAAGCGCCTGAAAGTCATGGAGGCGTTCAAGAAGTCGGGAATCAAGCCGCAGTGGATGGTGATGGAAGTGCTGCCGGTGTTGCCGCCGGACCTGCGCCCGCTCGTTCCGCTGGATGGCGGCCGCTTTGCCACAAGCGACCTGAACGATCTGTACCGCCGCGTCATCAACCGCAACAACCGCCTCGCGCGGCTGCTCGAGTTGAAGGCGCCGGAAATCATCGTGCGCAACGAAAAGCGCATGCTGCAAGAAGCCGTCGATTCGCTGCTCGACAACGGCCGCCGCGGCAAGGCGATGACGGGCGCGAACAAGCGCGCCCTCAAGTCGCTCGCCGACATGATCAAGGGCAAGAGCGGTCGCTTCCGCCAGAACTTGCTCGGCAAGCGCGTCGACTATTCGGGCCGCTCGGTGATCGTGGTGGGCCCGACGCTCAAGCTGCACCAGTGCGGCCTGCCCAAGCTGATGGCGCTCGAGCTGTTCAAGCCCTTCATCTTCTCTCGTCTGGAAGCGATGGGCATTGCCACGACGATCAAGGCGGCGAAGAAAGAAGTCGAGAGCGGCACGCCAGTCGTCTGGGACATCCTCGAAGAAGTCATCAAGGAGCACCCGGTCCTGCTGAACCGCGCGCCGACGCTGCACCGCCTGGGCATTCAAGCCTTTGAGCCGGTGCTGATCGAAGGCAAGGCGATCCAATTGCATCCGCTCGTGTGCTCGGCGTTCAACGCCGACTTCGACGGCGACCAGATGGCGGTGCACATTCCGCTGTCGATCGAGGCGCAGATGGAAGCGCGCACGCTGATGCTTGCGTCGAACAACGTGCTCTTCCCGGCGAACGGCGAGCCGAGCATCGTGCCTTCGCAAGACGTGGTGCTCGGGCTCTACTACGCGACGCGCGACCGCATCAACGCGAAGGGCGAGGGGATCATCTTCTCCAATGTGGCCGAAGTGCACCGCGCTCTCGACCACTCTCAGGTCGAGATCACGACCAAGTGCAGCGTGCGCATGACGGACTACGTGCTCGATAAGGTGACGGGGGAATTCGCTCCCGAGACGACGCTCGTCGACACGACTGTGGGGCGGGCGCTGCTCAGCGAAATCCTGCCCAAGGGTCTGGCGTTCGCGAACATCAACAAGGCGCTGAAGAAGAAGGAGATCTCGCGCCTCATCAACACCTCTTTCCGCAAGTGCGGACTGAAGGAAACGGTTGTGTTTGCCGACAAGCTGCTCCAGGCGGGTTTCCGCCTGGCGACGCGCGCCGGAATCTCGATCGCCATCGACGACATGCTCGTGCCGAAGGAAAAGCCGGGCTTGATCGAGCGTGCCGAAAAGGAAGTCAAGGAAATCGAGCAGCAGTACGTCTCGGGCCTGGTGACGTCGGGCGAGCGCTACAACAAGGTCGTCGATATCTGGGGCAAGACGGGCGACGAAGTCGGCAAGGTCATGATGGCGCAGCTGTCCAAGCAAAAGGTGACGGACCGCCACGGCAAGCAGGTGGATCAGGAGTCGTTCAACTCGATCTACATGATGGCCGACTCGGGTGCGCGCGGCTCGGCGGCGCAGATTCGCCAGCTCGCGGGGATGCGCGGCCTGATGGCCAAGCCTGACGGCTCGATCATCGAGACGCCGATCACGGCGAATTTCCGCGAAGGCCTGAACGTTTTGCAGTACTTCATCTCCACGCACGGCGCGCGCAAGGGCTTGGCGGACACGGCGTTGAAGACGGCGAACTCAGGCTATCTGACGCGGCGCTTGGTCGACGTGACGCAGGACCTGGTCGTCACGCAAGACGACTGCGGCACCTTCAACGGCATGAACATGCGCGCCCTGGTCGAAGGCGGTGAGGTGATCGAGTCCTTGCGCGATCGAATCCTGGGCCGCGTCACCGCGATCGAGGTGGCGCATCCGGAATCGCAGGAAATTCTCGTCGCTGCGGGCACCCTGCTCGACGAAGACATGTTCGACATGCTCGAGGCCGCAGGCGTCGACGAAATCAAGGTCCGCACCGCGCTCACCTGCGGCACGCGCTTCGGCATTTGCGCGCGGTGCTATGGGCGTGACCTCGGCCGCGGCGGCCTGGTGAACATGGGCGAGGCGATCGGCGTGATCGCGGCGCAGTCGATCGGCGAGCCCGGCACGCAGCTCACGATGCGCACCTTCCACATCGGTGGTGCGGCGTCGCGCGCGGCGGTGGCGAGCAACGTCGACGCCAAGTCCGACGGCGTGGTCGGCTTCAACGCGACGATGCGCTACGTGACGAACAGCAAGAAGGAGCTGGTCGTGATTTCGCGTTCCGGCGAAATCATCGTCTCGGATTCGCACGGCCGCGAGCGCGAGCGCCACAAGGTGCCTTACGGCGCGCTGCTCAACATCAAGTCGGATCAGCAAATCAAGGCCGGAACGATTCTCGCGAACTGGGACCCGCTCACCCGCCCCATCATCACGGAGTTCGCCGGCAAGGCGAAGTTCGAGAACGTGGAAGAGGGCGTGACGGTCGCGAAGCAGCTCGACGAAGTGACGGGCCTGTCCACGCTCGTCGTGATCGACTCGAAGCGTCGCGGTGTCGCCAAGGTCGTGCGCCCGCAAGTGAAGCTGCTCGACGTCGCCGGCAACGAAGTGAAGATCCCCGGCACCGATCACTCGGTGACGATCGGCTTCCCGGTCGGCTCGCTGATCCAGATTCGCGACGGACAGGACCTGGCTCCCGGCGAAGTGCTTGCGCGCATTCCGGTCGAAGGCCAGAAAACGCGCGACATCACGGGCGGCTTGCCGCGAGTGGCGGAACTGTTCGAGGCGCGCACGCCGAAGGACAAGGGAACGCTCGCCGAGATGACGGGAACGGTGTCGTTCGGCAAGGAGACGAAGGGCAAGGTGCGCTTGCAGATCACCGATCCGGAAGGCAAGGTCTACGAAGAGCTCGTGCCGAAGGAAAAGAACATCGTCGTGCACGAAGGCCAGGTCGTGAACAAGGGCGAGTCGATCGTCGACGGCCCGGCGGACCCGCAGGACATCCTGCGCCTGCTCGGTATCGAAGAGCTGGCGCGCTACATCGTCGACGAAGTGCAGGACGTGTATCGCCTGCAGGGCGTGAAGATCAACGACAAGCACATCGAGGTGATCGTGCGCCAGATGCTGCGCCGGGTGCAGATCAGCAACGCGGGCGATACGACTTACATCGCCGGCGAGCAGGTCGAACGCTCGGAGCTGCTCGACACGAACGACAAGATGGTCGCCGCAGGCAAGTTGCCGGCAACGCATGCGGACATCCTGCTCGGCATCACGAAGGCGTCGCTGTCCACCGACAGCTTCATCTCGGCGGCGTCGTTCCAGGAGACGACACGCGTGCTCACCGAAGCTGCCATCATGGGCAAACGCGACGAGCTGCGCGGGTTGAAAGAGAACGTCATCGTCGGGCGCCTGATCCCGGCCGGAACGGGAATGGCGTTTCACGACGCGCGCAAGGCCAAGGAAGCGATGGACGACGCGGAACGCCGCACGATCGCTTTGCAGGAGGCCGAAGAGCTCGCTGCGGTCCAGCTGGCGGCGGTCGATGCGCAGGGCGAAAACGCGGAGACCTGAGCCGGGCGCGTCGCGCCGGCTTGGCGCGGCGTCCCCAGCCAAGGGCGGCCCACTTCGGCCGCCCTTGTTTCATGCGTTGCCGATGAGGCCTCTCGGCGGGGCGATGAGAACCCCCATCGCGGCGGCGGGCCTGGCCAGGCGCAACAGTTCGCGATCTCGGCTCAGCAATTCGCTCGGCGCCAAGCGCAGCGCCAGGTCGAGAAACATCTGGTCGTCCGGATCGGCGCAGCGCAGCTCGCGGCGTGGTGCGACGCCTTGATCTGCCGGCACCATCACCGCCCAGCGTGCCCAGAGCGCGTGCACGTTCTCCTGCTGCGCCTGCCAGCACTGGAACGCGGGGCGGCGCAGCACGTCGTCAAACTCGAGGCGCATTGGTGGCGTCGCCAACCAGCGTCGCGACCCGCTGTCCAGCATGCGTGCAAGCGCCTCGCAGGCCGGGTCGCCAAAGACCAGCAAGTCGAGCACCACGTTGGTGTCCAGAACCAAACTCAAAGGTTCGCGAACGACCCCATTCTTCTCGGGCGGGGAAATGCTTTGACTGGCCTCAGAAATTTGTTGCATAATCTGCGGCTTCGCTGAGTGGCTATGGTAACCGCGTGTCTTGCACGGGGCGACCGCAGCGCTCGGCTCCGCCGAAGTTTTCGCCCCCTGGTTGGCCACGCATCAACGCGGCTTGCCGAACGGGCCCAAGACTGACCGCCGTCGCGTCGCCATGGGGCATGGGACCAAATTGCGGGACAAGTTGGGGACAGTCAAAAATGATTCAAATGCAGTCGCGGCTCGACGTCGCGGACAACACGGGTGCCAAGTCCGTCATGTGCATCAAGGTGCTCGGCGGCTCCAAGCGCCGCTATGCCGGCATCGGCGACGTGATCAAGGTCAGCATCAAGGAAGCGGCGCCGCGCGGCCGCGTCAAGAAGGGCGAAATCTACAGCGCCGTCGTCGTGCGTACCGCCAAAGGCGTGCGGCGCAGCGACGGTTCGCTCGTCAAGTTCGACGGCAACGCCGCCGTGCTTCTGAACGCCAAGCTCGAGCCCATCGGCACCCGCATCTTCGGGCCGGTGACGCGCGAGCTGCGCACCGAGCGCTTCATGAAGATCGTGTCGCTCGCACCCGAAGTGCTGTAAGCGCTTTTTCGGTGCGGTACGAGGAACAGCTATGAACAAACTTCGCAAGGGCGACCAGGTCATCGTTCTGACCGGGCGCGACAAGGGCAAACGCGGCGTCATCTCCAAGCGCGTCGACGAAGAGCGCGTGCTCGTCGACGGCGTGAACATCGTGAAGAAACACGTCAAGCCCAATCCGATGAAGAACACGACCGGCGGCGTCGTCGACAAGACGATGTCGATTCACCAGTCGAACGTGGCGATCTACAACCCGACCACCGGCAAGGCGGATCGGGTGGGCATCAAGCTGCTCAGCGACGCCGAGAAGCAGACGCGCAAGACGAAAGACAACGGCGTGCGCATCTACCGTTCCAGCGGCCAAGAGATCAAGGTTTAAGAGGCAGCCATGGCTCGTTTGCAACAGTTCTACCGCGAAAAGGTCGTTCCCGACCTGGTGAAGAAGTTCGGTTTCACCTCGACGATGCAGGTGCCGCGCCTGAGCAAGATCACGCTCAACATGGGCGTGAGCGAGGCGGTGTCGGACAAGAAGGTGATGGACAGCGCCGTCGCCGACCTGACGAAGATCTCCGGCCGCAAGCCGGTGGTGACGAAGTCGAAGAAGGCGATCGCCGGCTTCAAGATCCGCGACGGCGTTCCGATCGGTTGCATGGTGACGCTGCGCGGCGCGCAGATGTACGAGTTCCTGGACCGCTTCGTGACGATCGCGCTGCCGCGCGTGCGCGACTTTCGCGGCATCTCGGCGCGCGCCTTCGATGGTCGCGGCAACTACAACATCGGCGTCAAGGAACAGATCATCTTCCCTGAGATTGAGTACGACAAGATCGACGCCGTGCGTGGCCTGAACATCAGCATCACGACGACGGCGAAGTCCGACGAGGAGTGCAAGGCGCTGCTCACGGCATTCAAGTTCCCGTTCAAGACCGAAAAGAACGCCTGAACAAGGCCTGAAAGACCGCGATGGCAAAAGTTTCCCTCATTCAGCGCGAACTCAAGCGGACCCAACTGGTCGCCAAGTACGCGAAGAAATACAACGAACTCAAGACGCTCGCCAACGACGCGAAGAAGTCCGACGAAGAGCGCTACGCAGCGCGCCTGGAGCTGCAGAAGTTGCCGCGCAACGCGTATCCGACGCGCCAGCGCAACCGCTGCGAATTGACGGGCCGCCCGCGCGGCACGTTCCGCAAGTTCGGCCTGGGACGCAGCAAGATCCGCGACCTCGCGTTCAGGGGCGACATTCCCGGCATCGTCAAGGCCAGTTGGTAGGCGTGGCGCTGCCGCGGCCCGATCAGGAGATTTCCGAATGAGCATGAGTGACCCCATCGCTGACATGTTGACGCGCATTCGCAATGCGCAGATGGTGGACAAGCCCACGGTGACGATGCCGTCGTCAAAACTCAAGGTGGCGATCGCCAGCGTCTTGAAAGACGAGGGCTACATCGACGCGTACGCGGTGCGCGACGCCGGGACCAAACCGCAGCTCGAGATTGCGCTCAAGTACTACGCGGGCCGGCCGGTGATCGAGCACATCGAGCGCGTGAGTCGCCCCGGCCTGCGCATCTACAAGGGCCGGCACGACATTCCGAGCGTGCAGAACGGCCTCGGCGTCGCGATCGTCACCACGCCCAAGGGCGTGATGACGGATCGCAAGGCGCGGCAAGCCGGCATCGGCGGCGAAGTGATTTGCTACGTGGCATAAGGAGAGCACATGTCTCGCGTAGGAAAAATGCCGATCACGGTGCCCAAGGGCGTCGAAGTCGCGGTGAGCGGCGGCCAGGTGAGCGTCAAGGGTGCGCTGGGCACGCTGGTGCAGCCGGCGCATGCGCTCGTCACGGTCACGAGTGAGGCCGGCAAGCTGATGTTTGCGCCCGTCGACGCGACGCCGCAGGCCGACGCCATGTCCGGAACGATGCGCGCGCTGGTCGCGAACATGGTGAACGGTGTCAGCAAGGGCTTCGAGAAGAAGTTGAGCCTGGTCGGCGTGGGCTTTCGGGCCCAGGCGGCGGGGCAGAAGCTGACGCTGCAGGTCGGCTATTCGCACCCGGTGGCCAAAGACATGCCTGCGGGCGTGAAAGTGGCGTGCCCGACGCAAACCGAAATCGTCATCACGGGGGCGAATCGCCAGACGGTGGGCCAGGTGGCCGCCGAAGTGCGCGCCTTCCGTCCGCCCGAGCCGTACAAGGGCAAGGGGATCCGCTACATCGACGAGAAGGTTTCCCTCAAGGAAACGAAGAAGAAGTAAGGAGCGACTGGTCATGCTGAACAAGAAAGAACAGCGCACGCGTCGCGCCCTGCAGACTCGCAAGCGCATCGCCAAGCAGCAGGTGGCACGCCTGACGGTGTTTCGCTCGAACCTGCACATCTACGCGAGCATCGTCAGCGACGACGGCGCGAGCGTGCTCGCGAGCGCCTCCACCGCCGAAGCGGCGACGCGCAAGGAGCTCGGTGCGAAGGGCAAGGGTGGCAACGTCGCTGCAGCAACCGCGGTGGGGCAACGCATCGCCGAGCGCGCCAAGGCCGCGGGGGTCGAGCGCGTCGCGTTCGACCGCTCCGGCTTCGCCTACCACGGCCGCGTCAAGGCGCTCGCCGAAGCGGCGCGCGAAGCGGGCTTGCAGTTCTAGGCCGCACCCGGTGAATCGGCGAAAACCTCTCTAGGAACTCGAACATGGCAAAGTTTCAACCCCGCGGCGCCCAAGGCGAAGCCAACGACGACGGGCTGAAGGAAAAGATGATCGCGGTGAACCGCGTCACGAAGGTCGTGAAGGGCGGGCGCACGCTCAGCTTTGCCGCGTTGACGGTGGTGGGCGACGGCGACGGCCGCATCGGCATGGGCAAGGGCAAGGCCAAGGAAGTTCCGGTGGCGGTGCAGAAGGCGATGGAAAGCGCGCGCCGCAATCTGTTCAAGGTCGCGCTCAAGGACGGCACGATCTACCACAAGGTGATCGGCGAGCATGGTGCGTCGCATGTGCTGATGGCGCCGGCAGCGGCAGGCACGGGCATCATCGCCGGTGGCCCGATGCGCGCCGTGTTCGAAGTCATGGGCGTGACCGACATCGTCTGCAAGAGCCTGGGCTCGTCGAACCCCTACAACCTGGTTCGCGCCACGCTCGACGCGCTCAAGCACACCAGCACGCCGGCCGAGATTGCCGCCAAGCGTGGCCTGACGGTTGAGCAAATCTTCAACTGAACGCACGGGAGCCGGAACATGAGCGACAAGAAAACCGTGCAAATCAAGTTGGTGAAGAGCATCAACGGCACACGCGAATCGCACCGCGCGACGGTGCGAGGTCTCGGCCTGCGCAAGCTGAACAGCGAGTCGACGCTGGAAGACACGCCCGCGGTGCGCGGCATGATCAATAAGGTCTCCTACCTGGTCAAGGTGCTCTGAGCGCCGCAACAGACGAAGCCATGGAACTGAACAACATCAAACCCGCAGCCGGCGCCAAGTCGGCGCGGCGCCGCGTCGGGCGCGGCATCGGCTCGGGCCTGGGCAAGACCGCCGGGCGCGGCCACAAGGGCCAGAAATCGCGCTCGGGTGGCTACCACAAGGTCGGCTTCGAAGGCGGGCAGATGCCGCTGCAGCGACGCTTGCCCAAGCGCGGCTTCAAGTCGCATCAGCTGCAATTCAACGCCGAAATCAACTTGAACGACCTGGAGCGTCTCGGCGCTGCGGAAGTCGATCTGCTGGCGCTGAAGCAGGCACGCCTGGTCGGCGAACTGATCAAGACCGTCAAAGTGATCAAAACCGGAACGCTGACCAAAGCGGTGGCGCTCAAGGGCATCGGCGCGACGGCGGGCGCCAAGGCGGCAATCGTTGCCGCCGGCGGCTCGGTCGCCTGAAGCGCAGGCGGCCTCTCGGCGACACTCGGACACACGGCACGTGGCAACGAACGCGAATCAACTGGCGAAGAGCGGAAAGTTCGGCGACCTGCGGCGTCGCCTGATTTTCCTGTTGCTCGCGCTCGTCGTTTATCGCGTCGGCGCGCACATTCCCGTTCCCGGCATCGACCCGAACCAGCTGCAGCAGCTGTTCAAGGGGCAGCAGGGCGGGATCCTGAGCCTGTTCAACATGTTCTCCGGCGGCGCGCTGTCGCGCTTCACCGTGTTTGCGCTCGGCATCATGCCGTACATCTCGGCGTCGATCATCATGCAGTTGATGACTTACGTCGTGCCCACGCTCGAGGCGCTGAAGAAAGAAGGCGAATCGGGGCGGCGCAAGATCACCCAGTACACGCGCTACGGAACGCTCGGGCTGGCGCTGTTCCAGTCACTGGGCATCGCGCTCGCGCTCGAGGGCTCGGCAGGCTTGGTGATCGAGCCGGGTTTCGCCTTTCGCCTCACCGCAGTCGTGTCGCTCGTCTCGGGAACGATGTTCCTGATGTGGCTCGGTGAGCAGATCACCGAGCGGGGCCTGGGCAACGGCATCTCGATCCTGATCTTCGCCGGCATCGCGGCGGGCCTGCCGAGCGCGATCGGCGGCCTGTTCGAACTCGTTCGCACCGGGGCGATGAGCATCATCGTGTCGCTGTTCATCATCGCCGTCGTCGGTCTCGTCACGTTCGTCGTCGTCTTCGTCGAGCGTGGGCAGCGCAAGATCCTCGTCAACTACGCGAAGCGCCAGGTCGGCAACAAGGTCTACGGCGGGCAATCGTCGCACTTGCCGCTCAAGCTCAACATGTCGGGCGTGATTCCGCCGATCTTTGCCTCGTCGATCATCCTGCTGCCCGCCACCGTGGTCGGCTGGTTCGCCACGGGCGACGGCTTGCGTTGGCTGAAAGACCTCGCCGGTCTGTTGTCGCCCGGGCAGCCGATCTACGTGATGCTCTACGCCGGGGCGATCGTGTTCTTCTGCTTCTTCTACACGGCGCTCGTCTTCAACAGCCGCGAGACGGCAGACAACCTGAAGAAGAGCGGTGCTTTCATTCCCGGCATCCGCCCCGGCGACCAGACGGCCAAGCACATCGACCGCATCCTGTCGCGCCTCACATTGGCCGGCGCGATCTACATCACCGCGGTGTGTCTGCTGCCTGAGTTCCTGGTTCTGAAGTACAACGTGCCGTTCTATTTCGGCGGCACGTCGCTCTTGATCATCGTCGTCGTGACGATGGACTTCTGGGCCCAGGTGCAGAGTTATGTGATGAGTCAGCAGTACGAATCGCTGCTGAAAAAAGCAAATTTCAAGGCGAGCTGAGCGAACGCAATCCAGCGATCGGCAGCTTGACGGACAAAGGCACACGATAGTCAAACGGTAGGCAAGGCGACAGGCACGACTCAGGCATGGCGAAAGACGATGTCATCCAGATGCAGGGCGAGATTCTGGAGAATCTGCCCAACGCAACATTTCGCGTGAAGCTGGAAAACGGACATGTCGTGCTCGGTCACATCTCCGGAAAGATGCGAATGCATTACATCCGCATCCTTCCCGGAGACAAAGTGACCGTCGAGTTGACGCCTTACGACTTGACGCGTGCGCGCATCGTGTTCCGCGCCAAGTAGGGCTGGAACGCAGAGACAAGAATGAAGACGACGGATTTCGCAGAAACGAATCGCAGGAGCGAAGAATGAAAGTAGCCGCATCGGTAAAGAAAATGTGCCGCCACTGCAAGATCGTGCGGCGCAAGGGCGTGGTGCGCGTGATCTGCACCGATCCGCGCCACAAGCAGCGCCAGGGCTGAGATTATTCGCGTCACCGCGAGCCCCGCGACCACCCGACCATCTGAAGGACGTTTATGGCACGTATTGCCGGCATCAACATTCCGCCCCACAAGCACGCTGAAATCGGCCTGACCGCGATCTACGGCATCGGCCGCAGCACGGCGCAGAAGATTTGCGCCCGCACCGGGGTTCCGCTGGACCGAAAGGTGAAGGACCTGACCGACACCGATCTGGAAAAGATCCGCGAGGAAATCGGACGCCTCACGATCGAAGGTGACTTGCGCCGCGAGATGTCGATCAACATCAAGCGCCTCATGGACCTGGGCTGCTACCGGGGCTTTCGCCACCGGCGCGGCTTGCCGGTTCGCGGCCAGCGCACCAAGACGAATGCGCGCACGCGCAAGGGCCCGCGCAGGTCGGGCGCTCTGGTGAAGAAGGCCTCGGCGTAAGCGGCGTTGCCGCAGCACCGGTCAGCTCAAACGTTTTCAGAAAGTCATCATGGCAAAACCACCCGTCAATACCGCCGCGCAACGCGTGCGCAAGAAAATTCGCAAGAACGTTGCGGACGGTATCGCGCATGTGCACGCCTCGTTCAACAACACGATCATCACGATCACCGATCGCCAGGGCAGCGCGCTGTCTTGGGCGTCCAGCGGTGGTCAGGGGTTCAAGGGCTCGCGCAAGAGCACGCCGTTTGCCGCCCAGGTGGCTGCCGAAACGGCAGGCCGCGCGGCGCAGGAGCAGGGAATCAAGAACCTGGACGTTCGCATCAAGGGCCCGGGCCCAGGGCGCGAGTCTTCGGTGCGTGCGCTGGCGGCGCTCGGAATCCGCATCAACCTGATTTCCGACGTG
This sequence comes from uncultured beta proteobacterium, assembly GCA_963775015.1. Lineage (GTDB taxonomy): Bacteria > Pseudomonadota > Gammaproteobacteria > Burkholderiales > Burkholderiaceae_C > JAEMQF01. The sequence continues at coordinate 15,115 of CAVZHI010000018.1, forward strand.
ACGCCCGTGCCGCACAACGGGTGCCGGCCGCAAAAGCGGCGTCGCATCTGATCATTTTTTCAAACGGGGCGACGCCTGAAGAGACGCGGCCCGCACTGCAAGGGGGTCGCAGGGCCCCGACATTGAAGCCCACCGTCTGAGCGCACAACAACAACACTCGCCAGACTCGCGCAAGCTGATGCGTCATCGGCCTGCGTCAGAACGACACAAGGACACAACGTGGCACGTTACCTAGGACCCAAGGCCAGGCTCTCGCGACGCGAAGGCACCGACCTCTTCTTGAAGAGTGCACGGCGCCCAATCGGCGACAAGGCCAAGTTCGACAGCAAACCCGGCCAGCACGGCCGCAACTCCGGCACGCGCATGTCGGACTATGGTTTGCAGTTGCGCGAGAAGCAGAAAGTGAAGCGCATGTACGGCATCCTGGAGCGCCAGTTTCGGCGTTACTTCGCCGAAGCCGAGCGGCGCAAGGGCAATACCGGGGGCAATTTGTTGATGCTTCTCGAGTCGCGCCTGGACAACGTCGTGTATCGCATGGGCTTCGGCTCGACGCGCGCCGAAGCGCGCCAGCTCGTCTCGCACAAGTCGATTGCCGTCAACGGCGAAGTCGTGAACATCGCGTCCTACCTCGTCAAGGCAGGCGACACGGTGAGCGTGCGCGAAAAGGCCGCAAAACAACTGCGGATCACCGACTCGCTCAAGCTCGCCGAGACGATCGGCATGCCGGGTTGGGTCCAGGTCGACGCGGCGAAATGCCAGGGCGTGTTCAAGAAACCGCCCGATCGCGACGAATTCGGCGCCGACATCAAAGAAGCGCTGATCGTCGAGCTCTACTCCCGCTAGCGGGCACAACCGCTGCTGCGCATGCCGGGCGTGCACAGCGGATTTCCAGCCCGACGAACTCCATCAGCCTTATCGGTGTAACGAGCCGAGGGTATTGAGAGGAACGAGACTCAATGCAAACGAATCTGCTGAAACCCAAAGCCATCAATGTCGAGCCGCTCGGCGGCCACCGTGCCAAGGTGACGCTCGAGCCTTTCGAGCGCGGCTACGGCCACACGCTGGGCAACGCGCTGCGCCGCGTGCTGCTCTCTTCGATGGTCGGTTATGCGCCCACCGAAGTGACGATCGCCGGCGTGCTGCACGAGTACTCCACCGTCGACGGCGTTCAGGAAGACGTGGTGCACATCATGCTCAACCTGAAGGGCGTCGTGTTCCGGCTGCACAACCGCGACGAAGTGACGCTCGTGCTGCGCAAAGAGGGTGAAGGCCCGGTCACGGCAGGCGACATCCAGACGCCGCACGACGTGGAAATCATCAACCCCGAGCATGTGGTCGCGAACCTCGCGCACGGCGGCAAGCTCGACATGCAGATCAAGGTTGAAAAAGGCCGCGGTTACGTTCCGGGCACGATGCGCAGATACGGCGACGAGACGACGAAGTCGATCGGCCGCATCGTTCTCGACGCGTCGTTCTCGCCAGTGGCGCGCGTCAGCTACACCGTCGAGAGCGCACGAGTCGAGCAGCGCACAGACCTGGACAAGCTGGTGATGGAGATCGTCACCAATGGTGCCGTGACTCCCGAAGAGGCGATCCGCTCGTCGGCGAAGATCCTCGTCGAGCAACTCGCCGTCTTCGCGCAGCTCGAGGGCAGCGAAATCGCAGCGTTCAGCGAGCCGCAACAGCGCAGCACGCAGTTCGACCCGATCCTGCTGCGCCCGGTGGACGAACTCGAACTCACGGTGCGTTCGGCGAACTGCCTGAAGGCGGAAAACATCTACTACATCGGCGACCTGATCCAGCGCACCGAAACCGAGCTGCTCAAGACGCCGAACCTGGGGCGTAAATCGCTCAACGAGATCAAGGAAGTTCTGGCGTCGCGTGGGTTGACGCTGGGCGGCAGGCTGGAGAACTGGCCGCCCCAGGGACTGGATAAGAGGTAAAGACGGCGTAAACGCCGTCATTGGAGGAGGGTGCCTTCGGCACCCGGTGCAACCCGGCAGTACCTGATACGGCTGCTGGCATACGTCAGTCAGAAAGGAACCGCACCATGCGTCACCGTCACGGGCTTCGCAAGCTCAACCGCACTTCCGAGCACCGGCTCGCGATGCTGCGCAACATGTGCAATTCGCTGCTGTTGCACGAAGCGATCAAGACCACGCTTCCAAAGGCCAAGGAACTGCGCCGCGTCGTCGAGCCGCTCATCACTTTGGCCAAAGAGGCGACGCTGGCGAATCGACGCCTCGCGTTCAACCGCACGCGCGACCGCGACATCGTCACCAAGCTCTTCGCCGAACTGGGCCCGCGCTACAAGGCGCGCCCCGGCGGCTATACGCGCATTCTGAAGATGGGCTTTCGGATCGGCGACAACGCGCCGATGGCGTTTGTCGAACTCGTCGATCGCCCCGAGCCCGTCGTCGCCGCGCCGGAACCCGCCGCGTCGACGTGAGCGCGCGCGGCTCGACCCGTGGGCGCGCGTCGCCCTCGAAATGCAGAGTCGAAATCGACACAGTGCTGATAGAATTCAAGCTCAGTCGCGAGGTGGAGCAGTCTGGTAGCTCGTTGGGCTCATAACCCAAAGGTCGCAGGTTCAAATCCTGCCCTCGCAACCAACAGATCACAGGCCCGCACCTCGCGGGCCTGTTGCATTTCGGCGGGCGCGGAGGTGAGTCGATGGACAAAGTGATCCGCATCGGTGGCGCATCCGGCTTCTGGGGCGACAGCGCGATCGCCGCGCCGCAGCTCGTGCACGGCGGGCAAGTCGACTACCTGAGCTTCGACTACCTCGCCGAGCTGACGATGTCAATCCTCGCGCGCAACCGCGCGAAGAACCCGGCCGCGGGGTACGCCGACGACTTTGTCGACGTCGCGATGCGCAGCTGCCTGGCCGAAATCGCGGCGCGCGGCATCAGGGTTCTGTCCAACGCCGGCGGAATGAACCCGCGCGCTTGTGCTGACGCGCTGCTGCACCTCGCTGCCGAGCAGGGTGTCTCGCTCAAGGTGGCGGTGGTCGAAGGCGACGACCTCCTGCCGCAACTCGCCGCGCTGCGCGACGCCGACGTTCGCGACCTGCACGACGGCCGCGCCTTGCCCGGCAAGCTGCTGAGCGCGAACGCCTACTTCGGCGCGATGCCGATCGTGCGCGCGCTCGAACAAGGTGCGCAAGTCGTGATCACCGGGCGCTGTGTCGACAGCGCGTTGCCGCTCGCGGCGCTGATCCACGAATTCGGCTGGTCGGCGAGCGACCACGACCGGCTCGCCGCGGGCAGCCTGGCGGGGCATTTGATCGAATGCGGGCCGCAAGGCACGGGGGGTCTCTTCACCGACTGGGAGCAGGTTCCGGATTGGGACAACATGGGTTACCCGGTGATCGAATGCCGCGCCGACGGCAGCTTCGTCATCACGAAACCCGAAGGCACGGGCGGCCTCGTGACGCCGGCGACGGTGGCCGAGCAGATGCTGTACGAGATCGGTGACCTCGGCGCCTACCTGCTGCCCGACGTGAGCTGCGATTTCACCGGCGTTCGCATGTCTCAGGTGGGCCCGCAGCGCGTTCTCGTGCAAGGCGCGCGCGGCTACCAAGCGTCGCCGCACTACAAGGTCTCGGCGACGCACGCCGACGGCTGGCGCTGCGTCATCAACGTCACCATCGTCGGCGGGCGCGCGGAAGCGAAGGCGCAGCGCATCGCGCAGGCCGTTCTCGCGCGAACGCGCAAGATGATGAGCGCGAACGGCTTTGCCGACTACCGGCGCACCTACCAGGAAGTGATCGGAACCGAGGCACTCTTCGGCCCGCACTCGCGCGCGCCGTGCTGCCGCGAAGTGATCCTGCGCCTCGTCGTCGAACACGAGGATCCGAAGGCGCTGCACTACATCGCGACCGAAATTTCGTCGGCTGGCGTGTCGTGGGCGCCGGGGCTGGCGAGTTCGGGCGGTGGACGCCAGCGCGCAACGCCGATCGTGCGCCTTTTTTCCTTCCTCTGGCCGAAGCACGACGTGCCGGCGAGCGTCATGATCGACGGCGTCGGCGCGGCGCTCGCTGAGCCGGCAAGTGCCGCTTCGTCGGTAAGTGCGACGTCACCATCGACGCGCAGCGTCTACCGCGCCTTCACCCCGGTGCCCGCCGGCGAGCTCGTCGAAGTGCCGCTCGAGCGCATCGCCCACGGCCGCAGCGGCGACAAGGGCGACAGCGTCAACATCGGCGTGATCGCGCGCGATCCGAAATGGTTGCCCGTGTTGCACGCGCAACTGACGGCAGAGCGGGTGCGCGGTTATTTCGCGCACCTCGTGAAGGGCCCGGTGACCCGCTTTGACGTCCCCGGAATCAACGCCTACAACTTCCTCCTGCAGCAGGCGCTCGCCGGCGGAGGCATGGCCTCACCGCGCAGCGACCCGCTCGGCAAGGGCTTCGCCCAGATGTTGCTCGACATACCCATGCAAGTGCCCGCGGCGTGGCTCGCAGAAGCCTGATTCACGCCTGCCAGACGCCATACCCCGCTTCGCGCAGTCCGATCGCGAGTTCCACTTCCATCTCGCGTGCCGCCTCGTAAGGCATCGGGTTGTAGACGGCGTAGAGCTCGGGGAGGAGGCGCACACCGTACTCGAGCACGAGGCGGTTCGCCTGCACGCCCGCCTTGTGCCGGTCAAAGCGCAGGTCCGGGTCCAACCCCGTCATGCCGACGTAGACGAGCGGCTTGTCGAGGCGATAGTCTGGGTTCGCCTTGCGAAACGAAGGCTCGTTCCAGGCGCGGTCTGACAGCTCCACGACATAGACATGGTGGCGGTGGGATCGTGCGCGCGCCGGCATGCGCTGAATTGTCGGCCGTCGGGCGGCGCCCCCCGGGGTGGCGCCAAGCGCGCCGCTCCGGACCCTGTATCGTGTCGCACCCGCACTCCAGGAACTCCTCTCATGAAAGTCGCTTTTTTCGGCACCGGCCTGATGGGCACGGGCTTCGTGCGCCGCCTGCGCGCCAACGGCTACGAAGTCAACGTCTGGAACCGCAGCCCGGCCAAGGCGCAAGCGCTCGAAGCGCATGGTGCGCGCGCGTGCGCCGACCCGGCGGCAGCGCTCGCCGGCGCCGAGCGCATCCACCTCTCGCTGTCGGACGACGCGTCGGTCGACGCGGTGCTCGAGCCGCTCGCGGACGCGATCCCCAAGGGCACGTGGATCGTCGACCACACGACGACCGCGGTCACGCCCACGGCAGAGCGCATTGCGCGCTGGAACTCGCGGCGCCGCACTTTCGTTCACGCCCCCGTGTTCATGGGCCCGTCGAACGCGCTCGAAGGCACGGGGCTGATGCTCGTCTCGGGCGAGAAGGCGCGCCATGACGCTCTGCTCCCGGCGCTGCAGAAAATGACCGGCAACGTGCTCTACATGGGCGAGGCGCCGGAGCGCGCCGCGGCGTTCAAGCTGTTCGGCAACCTGACGCTGATCGGCATCCTCGGCGTTCTGGGCGACGTGAACCGCCTCGCGCACGCGGTGGGCATCCCGACCGCTGACGCGTTTTCGCTCTTCAAGCATTTCAATCCGGGGCAGTTCCTGCCGGCGCGTGCGGCGCGAATCGAAGCGGGCGACTTCAAGTCGCCGCTGTTCGAAGTGTCAATGGCGCGCAAGGACGTGCGCCTGATGGTCGAAGAAGCGAAGCGCCACGGCGTCAACCTGTTCGTCATGCCGGGCGTGGCAGCGATGTTCGACGCCGCGATCGCACGCGGCGAAGGCGCCCTGGACGCCGCCGCAGCGGCGCGCATGCCGGTCTGACGCGGGCACAAGACTCATCATGATCGAACACCACCTCGACATCGGAACCGCCGACGGCGCGATGAACTCCTTCGTCGTGCACCCGGAGGAGGGCGGCCCGTTCCCGGTCGTTCTGTTCTACATGGACGCGCCGGGCAAGCGCGAAGAGCTGCACGACATGGCGCGGCGCATCGCTGCGGTCGGCTACTGCGTCGTGCTGCCCAATCTCTACTACCGGCGTTCGCGCGATTTCACCCTGAAGGAGCGCACTGAGCCGGCGATGGCGGAGATGTTCGGCTTCATGAATTCGCTCAACCCCGCGACGACGTTTTGCGACACGCAGGCGATGCTGCAGTACGTTGACGCCCAACTCCAGTGCGATTCGACGCGCATCGGCGCGGTCGGCTACTGCATGAGCGGGCCGTTCGTGATGTGGGCGGCTGCGGCGTTCCCGGATCGGCTGCGCTGCATCGCTTCGATCCACGGTGTGATCCAGACGACGGACGCGCCGGACTCGCCGCATCGCGTCGCGAGCAAGATCCGCTGCGAAAGTTATTTCGCTTGTGCCGAGACCGACAAATGGGCGTCGCCCGAGGACATCCAGACGCTGCAGGCCGCGCTGCAAGCCGCCGGAACCCCACACCGCGTCGAGTGGTACCCCGGCGTCGAACACGGTTTCGTCTTCCCACAACGCGCCGGAATCTACAACCGCGCAGCGGGGGAGCGGCATTACGAGCGGCTGTTCAGCCTGTTCGAGCGCACGCTGCGCCGCAGCGCCTGATGGGCGACCCGCGCCGCGCACAATTTCCCCACCCGTTGACCCACTCCACCGAGCCGCCGCCATGATCGTCGTCCATCACCTCAACGAATCGCGCTCGCAGCGCATCCTCTGGCTGCTCGAGGAGCTCGGCGCAGCCTACGAGATTCGCCACTATCAGCGCGATCAAACGACGCGCCTCGCGCCGCCCGAATTGCGCGCGGTGCACCCGCTCGGCAAATCGCCGGTGATCCAGGTCGACGGCGCGACGCTGATCGAGTCCGGCGCGATCGTCGACTACCTGCTGCGCCATCACGGCGGCGCAGCGCTGCGGCCTGCCGCCGACTCGGCCGACTTCGAGCTCTATCAGCAATGGCTGCACTACGCCGAAGGCTCGGCGATGTTGCCGCTGCTGCTCAAGCTCTACGTGTCGCGCCTGGGCGACGCGGGCGCGCCGCTCAAGCCGCGCATCGACAGCGAACTCGCGAATCATCTGGGCTACGTCGACCGCGCGCTTGCAAGGCCGCGACTGGCTCGTCGGCAATGCCTTCAGCGGCGCCGACGTGCAGATGAGCTTTGTCGGCGAAGCGGCGCGCGGCCTGCGCGCGAGCTACGCGAACCTGGACGCCTGGGTGCGGCGCTTCCAGGGGCGCCCGGCGTACCGGCGCGCACTCGAGCGCGGCGGGCCTTACTCGATGGCCGGTTGATCCGTCATTACATGGCGATGCGCAACGCGGCCGCGATCGGCCCCTCTCGGGAGAACGGCACGTGAGCGGCGTTGAAAGAGCTGACTCGCAGCGCCTCGACGTCGGCTTCATCGGCCTGGGCGTGATGGGAACGCCGATGGTGAGCCACATTTACAAGGCCGGGCACCGGGTGACGCTGCACGACCTCGACATGGCGTCGGCGCGTGCGCTCGCAGACAACTCGGCGAAGGCGCCGCCGCTGCGGATTCGCCGTTGGAGGTCGCGCAGCCGTAGCGACATCGTGATCACGATGCTACCCAACGGCGACGTCGTGCAGCGCGTCGTGTTCGGCGACAACGGCCTCGCCGCAGGATTGAAGCGTGGCGCGCTGCTGCTCGACACGTCGTCGTCCGAACCCTGGTTGACGCGCCAGACGGCGAGCCGCCTGAACGAACAAGGCGTGACGATGCTCGACGCGCCGGTCTCGGGAGCGCAATGGGGCGCCGAAGCGGCAAACCTGGTCTTCATGGTCGGCGGCAGCGCGGCCGATCTGGAGCGCGTGCGGCCGCTGCTCGACTGCATGGGGAAATCGATCTTCCACCTCGGGCCGCAGGGTGCGGGGCACGCGATGAAGTGCATCAACAACCTCATCACCGCGGTCACCCTCAGCGCCACCGCCGAAGGCCTGGTGATGGGCAAGGCGTCGGGCCTGGATCCACAGGAGATGCTGAAGGTGATGAACGCGTCGACGTCGATGTCGTGGATCAGCCAGACGCACATCGAGAGCCGAATCCTGAGCCGCAAGTTCGACGACCCGTTCAAGCTCGAGCTGATGCTGAAAGACATGGGAATCGCCAACGCGCTCGGCCGTGACGCGAAGGTCTCGGCGCCGTTGTCGGCGCTCGCGCACCAGCTCTGGCAAGCGGCGTCGCGCGCCGCCGGAGCGGGCGCGAGCATCAGCGAACTCGTTCGCTGGATCGAGGAACAGAACGGCACCGAGATCACCCCGGGTCACGCCGACCCGGTGCAGGCGAAGAACGATGGGCCAGCTTGAAGAGAAACTCGCCGACTTCGTCGTCAACCTGAAGGTCGACGCGGTGCCTGCAGACGCCCAGCGCGTGCTGCGCCGCATCGTTCTCGCCGTCGTTGGCACCGGCTTTGCCGGCGCCGACGAAGACGGCGTTGCTGCGCTGCGCGAATTGCTCTGCGAAGCCGGCGGCGCTGCGCAGGCGACAACGCTGGTCTATGGCGACCGCCTGCCCGCATCCGCGGCGGCGCAATTCAACGCGACGATGTGCCGCGCGCTCGACTTCTGCGACGCGATGGCACCGGGGCCACACATCGGCGCGGCGCTGTTCCCGGCGGCGCTCGCTGCGGCGGAACTCGCCGGCGGCTGCAGCGGCGCCGAATTCATGGCGGCGCTCGTCGCCGGCGCCGAGCTCAGCTCGCGTTTCAATTTGAGCGAGGCGCAGTACAACGGGTTCGATCCGACCGGAATCGTCGTCGGCTTCTCCGCCGCCGCCGCCGCGTCGCGAATCCTGCGCCTGACGCCCGGGCAGATGCTGCACGCGCTGGCGCTCGTGTTCAACCGCTGCGGCGGCAGTTTCCAAAGCCATGTTGACGGGTCGCTCGGCGTGCGAATCGTGCAGGGCTGGGTTGCGCAGGCCGGCGTGCAATGTGCGCAGATGGCGCGCCGCGGCATCACGGGGCCAGAGAACTTTCTGACCGGCCACTACGGCTTCGCGCACCTGTACGGGCGCGATACATTCGATGCGCAGGCGGTTGCGCAGGGTCTGGGCGAGAGCTGGAAGCTGCACAACGTCGTCTTCAAGAAATACCCGAGCTGCGGCGTGACGCAAGGCGTGACCGAGCTGACGCTTGGGCTTGTCGCCGAGCTCGGCGTGCAGGCATCGGAAGTGCGCAGCGCGACGGTGCGCCTCCCGCCGTATGCGCACCGGCTCGTCGGGCATGCGTTCCACCTCGGCGCGAACCCGCGTGTCGACGCGCAGTTCAGCGCCGCGTACTGTGTCGCGAATGCGTTGATCCGCAAGTCGTCGCGGCTGCAGCACTTCGCGCCGGCCCAAGTGCATGACAAGACCGTGCACGAGATGATCGGCAGGATCAGCGTGATCGCCGAATCGAGCCTCGACGCGCGTGGCCACGCTGCGGTCGACCTGGCGCTCACGACGACTGACGGTGCGACGCACCTGCGGCAACTCGACATCCCGCCCGGTTTCCCCGGCGCCGAGCTGAACGAGGCGCAGCACCTGGCGCGCTTCAACGACTGCCTGGCGTACGCGCCGCACCCACCATCGGCGGCGCAAACGGGACAGTTCCTGGAGCGGCTCGACTCGCTCGCCGCCATGCAAGACGTGCGCGACCTGTTGCCGCTCTTGACGGTGGAGCGTTCGGCGGTTCACACAGCGACGCGCTGACCGAGGGACGCCTTCACAGACGCGCCCACCGGACGATCCGGCACAGACCCTAAGATTGCGCCTCATGAACGTCTTCTCGCTGCTTGAGCAGACCGCGCGCCGCTTTGGTGACCGCGGCGCGGTCTACGTCGGCGCCCGCCAGGCGCAGAGCTTTGCCGAACTTCGCGAACGCGCGCTGCGCTTGGCCGCGGCGCTGCGCGCAGCGCATCCGGCGGCAACCCGAATCGCGATCGCTTCGGAAAACTGCGCACAGTACGTCGAGCTGATGTTCGGCATCTGGGCTGCGCAATGCACCGCAGTGCCGCTGAACTTCAAGTTGCACCCGAAGGAGATGGCGCAGATCGTCGACGACGCGGGAGTGTCGTGCGCCTTCGTTTCGCAGCGCCTCGCTGCCGGACTCGTCGCAGCGCTGAACGGAGCGTGCGACGTTGTCGAAATCGGCTCGACCGCGTACGAGGAATGCTTCGGTGGCGCTGCGGCGGCGCCGCCGATCTCAGACCCGCAGGCGCTCGCGTGGCTCTTCTACACCAGTGGTACGACCGGGCGATCCAAAGGCGCGATGCTGACGCACCGCAATCTGCTCGCAGCAAGCGTCGCGCACCTGGCCGACGTCGAAACCTTCGACGAAGGCGCGAGCCTGATCCACGCCGCACCGATGTCGCACGGCTCGGGAATGTACGTCCTGCCTTACGTCGCGCGCGGCGCGCGCCAGGTGATCCCGGCCTCTGGCGCGTTCGAGCCTGAAGAGTTCATCGAACTGTGCAATGAACACCCGGCGTGCGGCGCGTTCCTGGCGCCGACGATGGTTCAGCGCCTGCGCCTGGCCTCAGAGGCGACGGGCCAACGCCCGCGGAATCTGCGCAGCATCGTCTACGGCGGCGGGCCGATGTACGTCGAGGAGTTGAAGAAGTCGCTCGCCGTGTTCGGCCAGGTCTTCATGCAGATCTACGGCCAGGGCGAATCGCCGATGACGATCACGAGCCTGCGGCGTCAGGACCATGAGCTGCACGACGACGCGATCCTCGGCTCGGTGGGTCTCGCGCGATCCGGCGTCGAAGTTGCCGTCGTCGATGCCCAAGGCGCACCACTTCCCGCAGGCCACATCGGCGAAATCGTCTGCCGCGGCGACGTCGTCATGGCGGGCTACTGGAACAACCCGGCGGGCACCGCGGAAGCCCTGCGCGGCGGTTGGCTCTACACCGGCGACATGGGATCGCTCGACGAACGCGGCTACCTGACGCTGCGCGATCGCTCCAAAGACGTGATCATCAGCGGCGGCTCGAACATCTACCCGCGCGAGGTTGAAGAAGCGCTGCTCGCGCACCCGGGCGTCGCCGAAGTCTGCGTCGTCGGCCAGCGCGACGAGGAGTGGGGCGAAGTGGTGATCGGATTTGTCGTTCGCGCACCCGGCGCGGCGGTCACCGAAGACGCACTCGACGCGTTTTGCCTGGACCGGATCGCACGCTTCAAGCGTCCCAAGCACTACCGCTTTGTCGACGCGCTGCCGAAGAACAGCTACGGCAAGGTGCTCAAGCGCGAGCTGCGGCAGCTGCTTCCGGTGTCCGGGAACTGAGCGCATCCCAAACTCGGCGCAACAGGTCGTTTGCGGACGCGTCGAGCGGACCGCGCACCATGGTCTAAAGTCGCTGCCATGCCGCGCATCGAGTCGAGTCTCTCCACGAGCAGCGAAGGCTTTCGCGCGAACCGCGAAGCGATGCTCGCGCTCATTCAGCAGGTGCGCAGCCATGAACAGCGGAGCAGCGCCAAGTCAGCGCTCGCGCGACCGCGCTTCGAGGCGCGGAACCAGCTGCTGCCTCGCGAACGCCTCGCGTTGCTGCTCGATCCGGGAACGCCGTTCCTCGAACTCGCCACGCTCGCCGGACTCGGGCTCGACAATCCGGACCTGAACCAGAGCGTTCCCGGTGGCGGCGTGATCGGCGGCATCGGCACGGTGAGCGGTGTGTGCTGCATGGTCACTGCGTCGGACTCGGGAATCGACGCCGGCGCGCTGCAACCGATGGGCCTGGAGAAAAAACTGCGCCTGCAGGAACTCGCGCTCGAGAACAAGTTGCCGCTGGTGCAACTCGTGGAAAGCGCCGGAGCGAACCTGATGGCGTACCGCGTCGCCGACTTCGTTCGCGGCGGCGCGCTGTTCCGCAATCTGGCGCGCTTGTCTGCCGCCGGGCTGCCGGTGGTGACGGTGACGCATGGTTCGTCGACCGCGGGGGGTGCGTACCAGACCGGCCTGTCCGACTACATCATCATGGTGCGCGGTCGCTCCCGCGCCTTCCTCGCCGGTCCGCCGCTGCTGATGGCCGCGACAGGCGAAGTCGCCACCGAAGAGGAACTCGGCGGCGCACAAATGCACACGTCGATCTCGGGACTGGGCGACTACCTCGCCGAAGACGACCGCGACGCGCTGCGCATCGCGCGCGACGTGCTCGGCAAGATCGACTGGTCGCGCGGGGCCACCGCCGAAGCGCGCCCGTTCGAGCCGCCACGGCTTGACGCGGAAGAACTGCTCGGCATCATGCCCGTCGACCTGAAGCGCCCGGTCGACATGAAGCAGGTGATCGCGCGTTTTGCCGACGCGTCCGATTTCCTCGAGTTCGGTGCGAACTACGGCAGCGCGACGGTCTGCGGCACGATCCGGTTGGAGGGTTACGCCCTGGGCGTGATCACGAACAACGGCCCGATCGACGTCGCCGGAGCGAACAAGGCGACGCACTTCATCCAGGCGTGCTGCCAGGCGCGCACGGCCATCCTCTACCTGAACAACACGACCGGTTTCATGGTCGGGCGCGCGTTCGAAGAAGCCGGGATGATCAAACACGGCTCGAAGATGATCCAGGCGGTGAGCAACGCGACGGTGCCGCAGATCACGATCTATTGCGGCGCCTCCTACGGCGCCGGCAACTACGGCATGTGCGGGCGCGGTTTCCAGCCACGCTTCTGCTTCTCCTGGCCGAACGCCAAGACCGCCGTGATGGGCGCCGAACAGGCGGCGAAGACGATGGCGATCGTCACCGAAGCTGGCATGCGGCGCAAGGGCGAGGTCGACCAGGCCAAGCTCGATCAGTTGCAACAACGAATCATCGAGCGCTTCGAGAGCCAGATGAGCGTGTTCGTGACGAGTGCGCAGCTGCTCGACGACGGCGTGATCGACCCGCGCGACACGCGCGCCGTGCTCGCCCAGGTGCTCGCCGTGTGCCGCGAAGGCGACGCACGCGCGCCGCAGGCGATGCAGTTCTCCGTCGCGCGGCCCTGACGCCTTCTGCATCGGCAGCGTCAGGGTTTTCGGGCGACGATTCCCATCAACGCAGAGTGGCCGCTGTGCTGCGTGCCTTCGGTCAACTCGGCTTCGTACGAGCGCAATTCGATCATCTCCATCGCACCGAGCAATGAGCGCAGCATCGGCTCGGTGTACAGGTGCGACGCCATCGGCGGCCCGCCCGTCTTGTACTCCAGCTGCTTGGGCGTGTAGCCCTGCACGACGAGCAAACCGCCGCGCTTGAGCGCGCGCACCATGTTCCCGAACAGGCGCTCGCGCATCGGCGGATCGGCGAACTGGACGAAGATCGCCAGCACCGCATCGTAGGTGTCCGCCGGCCACGCCCAGACATCGCATTCTGCGACGCTGTAGTCCACCGTCACGCCGGCGTCGGCGGCGAGTTTGCGCGCCTTGGCCACGCCGTTCGCGGCGATGTCGAACGCGTCGACCCGCTGCCCCTGCCGCGCCAGCCAGACGCTGTTGCGCCCTTCGCCGTCCGCGACGCAGAGCACCCGGCCTGCGGGAGCCAGCAGCGAAGCCTTGGAGCGCAGGTACTCGTTGGGCTCGGCGCCGAAGATGAGCGCGTCGCTCTCGAAGCGCTTGTTCCACGTGGCTGCGGCGTCGGCAAAGGGCGTGGTCGCCATGCTGGGCTTCCTTGATCGGCCAGGTTAGCCCGAACTTTGACCGACTGATCAGGCCGTAACCCAGCATTCATGCGGGTTGCGGCCTTTTTCTCGCTTCGATATGTACCCATGTAATATGGCCTTGTGCTCTTGCACTTCGCATTGGAAATGACTATGCTGTGCGTCCATGTACATCGAGTCCATCCCGAACCGCGACTCTCCTCCGGCTGTCCTGCTGCGCGAGTCGTATCGCGAGGATGGCAAGGTCCGCAAGCGCACCCTGGCCAACCTGTCGTGCTTGGGTCACGAGGTGATCGAAGGTCTGAAGGTGCTGCTGCGCGGCGGCGTGGCCGTACCCAGTGCCGCGGAGGTCTTCACGGTTGAGCGCAGCCTGCCTCACGGTCATGTCGCTGCGGTGCTGGGCAGTGCGCGCGGCTGTGGCGCCTCGGTGTGGTTCGGCTCGGCGCCCGAGCCGTTGCAGCCGCTGCTGCTGGCCATGCTGGTGGCCCGCGTCATCGAACCCGCCTCCAAGCTGGCCACGCATCGCCAATTGCACGATGACACGGCCAGCACTTCGCTGGGTCGCGTGCTGGGCGTGGGCCAGTGCAACGCCGACGATCTGTACCGGGCGTTGGACTGGCTGCACGAGGCGCAGCCCGCCATCGAGCGGCGCCTGGCGCGCCAACACCTGGTGGGGGCCACGCTGGTGCTGTACGACCTGACCTCCACCTGGCTGACCGGGCGCTGCTGCGAGCTGGCCGCTCGCGGGCACTCGCGCGACGGCAAGCGCGACGATCCGCAGATCGTCTTTGGCTTGATCTGCTCGGCCCAGGGCTGCCCGATTGCCGTGGAGGTATTCAAGGGCAACACGGCCGACCCGGCCACGGTGGCGGCTCAAGTGGCCAAGCTCAAGGAGCGTTACGGCCTCGAACATTTGGCCTGGGTGGGGGATCGCGGCATGCTGACCTCGGCGCGCATCGAGCAAGTGCTCAAGCCCCAGGGCATGGACTGGGTGAGCTCACTGCGCGCGCCGCAGATCGCGCAGCTGGCCGAAGAACACGGGCCGTTTCAGCCCTCGCTGTTCGATGAGCGCAATCTGCTGGAGCTCTCCAGCCAGCACTTCCCCGGCGAGCGGCTGGTGGTGTGTCGCAATCCGCTGCTGGCCGAAGAACGTGCGCGCAAGCGGCTGGAGTTGCTGGCGGCCACCGAACTCGATCTGGCCAAGGTCGTGGCGGCCACCCAGCGCGCGCGCCACCCGCTGCGCGGCCAGGACGTGATCGCCTTGCGCGTGGGGCGCGTGATCGGGCGCTTTCACATGGCCAAGCATTTCGAGTTGTCGATCACGGACTCGACGCTGGCCTACCAGCGCAAGACCGAAGCCATCGCGGCCGAGGCGGCGCTGGACGGGCTGTACGTGATCCGCACCAGCCTGGGCGCGAATGCGCTCGATGCCGGGGCGACGGTGGCCGCCTACAAGAGCTTGGCTCACGTGGAGCGCGCGTTTCGCTCGATCAAGACGGTGGACCTGCAGGTGCGCCCGGTGTTCCTCTACAGCGAGGCTCGGGTGCGCGCCCACGTCTTCCTGTGCATGCTGGCCTACTACGTGGAGTGGCACATGCGCGAGCGCTTGAAGCCGATGCTGTTCGATGACGAACATCTCGACGAGACCAGCGCGGCACGACCCTCCGCGGTGGCCAAGGCAGTTCGTTCAGAGCACGCCAAGGCCAAAGATGCGAGCAAGACGGCCGATGACGGGTTGCCGCTGCACAGCTTCAGAACCTTGCTCAAGGACCTGGGCACCCTGGCCTACAACATCACCCACACCTCGCTCAACCCCGAGGCAAAAATCATCCTCACCACGAGGCCCACGCCGCTTCAATCCAAAGCCTTCGAACTGCTCGCACTGAACCCGACTTGTACCCAGTAGCCGAATCCCGCCCGAACGAAATGTTCAAGCAGGACGGGGACTTATGTCTCGGGGCTCGCCAAAGTTCGGGTTAGCGCGGTCGCAGCGGCCGAAAGAACTCGACGATCTCGTGCGCCAGCGCTTGCGGCTGCTCCATCGCCGCGAAGTGCCCGCCCTTGGGCATCACGCTCCAACGCCGGATGTCGGTGTAGATCTTCGCCGCCACCGAGCGCGGCGGGCGCAGGATCTCGCGCGGGAACTGTGCGTAACCCATGGGCACGTTCACGCTGCCGTCGGGAATCGGCCAGGGCCCGTGCATGCGCGCGTAGTACGGCCAGAACGATGAGCCGATCGCGCCGGTGAACCAGTAGAGGCCGATGTTGGCGAGCAGGTGGTCGCGTGAAAAGACGCTTCCCACGTCGCCGTTGCAATCGCTCCAGGCGCGGAATTTCTCGACGATCCACGCCGCCAGGCCCGCCGGCGAATCGGAAAGGCCAAACGCGAGCGTCTGCGGCCGCGTGCCTTGGATCCACTGGTAGCCCATTTCCTCCTTGATCCAGACTTCGAGCTCGCGCAGGAAGTGCTGCTCCTCAGGCGTCGGATCGCGCAGCATCTTCGGGTCGCGCCGCACCGTCAGCAGATTGACGTGGATGCCGAGCAGTTTGTCGGCGTGCACGGCGCCCAGGCGCGACGTGACGAATGCCCCCCAGTCGCCGCCCTGCGCGGCAAAACGCGGGTGGCCGAGCACGCCCGTCATGAGCTCGGCAAAACAGTCGGCGATCATCTCCAGGCTGAAGCGCTCCTGCCCCGGGGCAAACGACAGGCCGTAACCCGGCAGCGAGGGCGCGATGACGGTGAACGAATCCGCCGGGTCACCGCCGAAGCGCGCCGGGTCCGTGAGGCGCGGAATGATGTCGAGGAACTCGAACACCGAGCCCGGCCAGCCGTGCGACAGCAACAATGGAGTCGGGTTCGGTCCCTTGCCTGACACGTGCAGGTAGTGCAGGTCAATGCCGTGCAGCGCCACCTTGAACTGCGGAAATTCGTTGAGTCGCCTTTCTTGCGCGCGCCAGTCGAAGCTGCCTTTCCAGTAATCGATCAGCTGCTTCAGGTAGGCGACGTTCGTTCCGTAGGCCCAGGGCTCGCCGGGGGCCTGATCGGGGAAGCGCGTGCGTGCGAGGCGTTCACGCAAGTCGGCGATTGCGCTGTCGGGAACGTGCAGTTGAAACGGTTGGGGTGCTGCCGCCATTGCCAAGTTCTCCAAGAAAAAGCCTTGCGCGGCATTGTCAGGGCAGACGCGGCGACGCCTGCGCGAACGCGAGGCAGGTTTGGTTGCAACTCTTGCCGTCAAAGAACGTCGAGACAGGACGGTCTTGCGGCAGCATCTGCCTCCTTGCGGAGAGGACCTTCATTCATGACTACAACGACGCGAGCGATCCGACTCGCGCTGATCGGCACGAGTGCGGCGCTGATCCTGGCGTGCGGCGGTGCGGGAACGCCGACCCAGCGCCTGAAGGGCAATTTGAGCCTGCTCGCGGGCCATGCCGCGGGCCCGGGCAACTTCGACGCCGCGGGCGCTGCGGCGGGATTCTTCAGCCCGAATGGCGTGGCGAGCGACAGCGCGGGGAATGTCTTCGTGGCCGACAGCGGCAACCACACGATCCGCAAAATCACGCCCGCCGGCGTGGTGAGCACGATTGCAGGCGCGTCCGGTCAACCCGGAACGGCGGATGGGAACGGGACTGCAGCGCGCCTGAACAATCCGACCGGTATCGCGATCGACGCGGCGGGCAATTTGTTCGTCGCCGATTCGGGCAACAGCACGATTCGGAAAATCACTCCGGCGGGGGCCGTGAGCACTCTGGCGGGCAGCCCACTGGCGCGAGGCAGTGCCGACGGCGTCGGGGCCGCGGCGAGCTTCGACACGCCACGGGCCGTCGCCACCGACGCCGCAGGCAACGTCTTTGTCGCTGACAGCAGCGCCAACACGGTGCGCAAGATCTCTCCCGCGGCCGTGGTGACGACGTTGGCCGGTGGCTTCAATGTTCCTTCAGGAGTCGCCACCGACAGCGACGGCAACGTCTATGTCGCCGACACCGAAAGTCACGTCATTCGAAGAATCACCCCCGCGGGTGCTGTCAGCACTTTCGCCGGGGCCCCGGGCGTGCCGGGAGCCAGCAACGGCGCCGTCATTGCCGGTGCGAGCTTCACCGGTCCGGCAGGCCTGGTGGTGGTCGGCAACGGGACCAATCCGGTCGTCTACGTCGCCGACACCGGCAACAGCACGATCCGCAAGATCGCTTCGGGGGCAGTGACAACGCTGGCGGGCACCGCGCAAGCGTTCGGCAGCGCCGACGCGACCGGGCCCGCAGCGAGATTCCTCTTTCCCAATGGCCTTGCCGTCGACGGCGCCGGGCAGATTTTTGTTGCCGACACGGGCAACCACACGCTTCGCAAGATCACGCCGGCGGGTGGTGTGAGCACGCTCGCCGGAACCGCCGCGGTGCAAGGCAGCGCGGATGCGCCGCCGAGCTTCTTCGGCCCGAGTGGCGTCGCAATTGACAGTGCCGGCACGGCGTACATCGCAGACAAGGGCAATCGCAGCGTGCGCAGCGTGACCGCGAGCGGCACCGTGAGCACGCTCGCCTTGACGGGCGGTGGGTTCGACCCGCAAGCGCGGCCCGAGGCGATTGCGCTGGATCGGCTCGGCAACATTTACGTCAGCGACCGTGGTGGCGCGATCTTCAAGCTCACGCCGGCGGGCGAGATCAGCACGCTTGCGGGCGCGCTCGGCCAGGTGGGCAGCGCCGATGGGCCGGGCGCGACGGCGAGGTTCAACGGCCCTGCCGGAATTGCCGTCGACGCGGCGGGCAATGTGTTCGTGGCCGACTCGGGCAACGCAACGATTCGCAGAATCGTCACGAGTCTCGATGGCGTGGTGACGGTGAGCACCTTCGCCGGCAGCGCGGGGGTCTTCGGCAGCAGCGATGGCACAGGCAGCAACGCCAGCTTCGCGCAGCCCTGGGGAATCGCCGCCGACGACGCAGGCAACGTCTACGTGGTGGACCCGGCGAACAACAATGTGCGCAGGATTTCGCCCGCGGGCCACGTCACGACGCTCGCCGGCCACTCCCTCGAGGCCGGCAACGCCGATGGCGTGGGCGCCCAGGCGACCTTCAACAGGCCCCTGGGGATTGCGCTGGACGGCGCGAACAACGTCTATGTGGCCGACACGAACAACCACACCCTGCGCGCCATCACGCCCACCGGCGTCGTGAGCACGATTGCCGGTGCGCCAGGTCGGCGCGGCTTTGGTGCGGGGCCGGTGCCGGGAACGCTGGCCGACCCGGTGGCGATCGGCATCGGCGGATCGACGATCTACCTGCTCGTCAACAACGGCGTCGTCACGGCGCAGTGAGCCTGCCCGTGCGGGCGCTGCGCACGGAGCACTCGCAGACCTTACCTGCGGTAACCAGCGCCGCAGGCCGGTTTAAGAACATGCAAAGAAAGTTCCGCTAGCCTCGCAGATCAGGTGCAAAGCCCCGGCGCGTGGGCCTTTGCGCCGCGACGCTCTCGCGACGAGCGCAGGCCACCGAACCCCATTTGTGAAGATCGGACCCGATGAACGCGAGCCCCGCCATCACCGCCAACAGCGCTGCAGCGCAAGGACAGCGCAGCCAAGACAGCAGCAGCACGCCTTCGCGCCAACGCTCGTCGAGCGCGCTGTCGCGCGAAATCACCGTCTACGCGTGGCTCGCGCTGCTCACGCTGGCCGCCTGGCTGATCAGCAAGACCGGGCTCTACACCTCGGGCGACAAGGTCGGCTACTGGCTCGGCGTGGCCGGTGCCGTGATGATGCTGCTCGCGTTCGTGCTCTATCCGCTGCGCAAGCGCGTGAGCCTGTTCCACAAGTGGGGTCGCATCAAGTTCTGGCTCTGGTTCCACATGCTGCTGGGCGTGGGCGGGCCGCTCGTGATTCTCGTGCATTCGACGTTTCGAATCGGCTCGCTGAACGCCGGCGTCGCGCTGTACAGCATGCTCATCGTCGCGATCAGCGGCGTCGTCGGCCGTTTCATCTATCGCCGCGTCAACGACGGTCTGGACGGCCAGCGCGCCAGCCTGCGCGAATTGCAGGTGCGCGCCGGCTTCGACCAAAGCGAAGCGGTGTCCAAGCTGCAGTTCGCGCCGGACGTCGAAGAACGCCTGCAGGCGTTCGAGCAGCACGAGCTGCGCGCCGCGCCGACCTGGTTGACGCACCTGCGCCAGATCGTCTGGCTGCCGGTGCAAATGCGCATCACGTACACGATCTGCGCCTATCAGCTGCGCAAGCCGTTGCGCAAAATTGCCGAACGCAAGGGCTGGAGCCGTGACGCATTGCAGCAGCGCGAACGTCTGGCCCGTAAACTCGTCCGCCGCTATCTCAGGGCCGTGGTGCGAATTGCGCACTACACCGCATACGAGCGCGTTTTGTCGCTATGGCACCTGGTTCACATCCCGTTCGTCTACTTGCTGCTCTTCAGCGTCATCGTGCACGTGATTGCAGTTCACCTGTACTGAAGCGAGGCATGGGCGTGGCGGCGCTGCGCGCGGGTCGCCGCCTCGCCGGGGTCGTGCTGCTGGCACTCGGGCTGGGCTGCGCGACGTTCGCGAACTCGCAGGGCATCGAATCGGTGCTCGCGCCGGGCAAGTTGATCCAGGGCCACGCCAAGGTCGAGAACGACTGCAATTCGTGCCACGTCAAGTTCGATCGCAATGCCCAGGACGGGCGTTGCCTGGAGTGCCACAAGGACGTCGGCGTCGACATGCGCAATGGCGCGGGTTACCACGGGCGCCTCAAGCCACAGCAGTGCCGCACCTGCCACACCGACCACAAGGGCCGCGACGCGAAGATCGTCGTGCTGAACGAAAAGCAGTTCGATCACGCGCTCACCGACTTCGCGCTGCGCGGCAAGCACCAGGAGACGGCCTGCGCCAAGTGCCATGTGCCGCCGAAGAAGTACCGCGATGCGGCGCTCGAATGCAACGCGTGCCACAAGAAGGACGATGTGCACAAAGGGGGCCTGGGGCCGAAGTGCGCCGACTGCCACACCGAGGCGAACTGGAAGGATATCAAGTTCGATCACGCCAAGACGCGTTTCGCGCTGACCGGCAAGCACGTCGACACCAAGTGCATCGATTGCCACAAGAACAACAAGTACAAGGACACGGTGCGAACCTGCATCGGCTGCCACAAGAAGGACGACGACGGTGCGAAAGGCCACAAGGGCCAGTACGGCGAGAAGTGCGAGAGCTGCCACGGCACAAAAGCGTGGAAGCCGAGCACCTTCAACCACGACAAGGAGACGAAGTACTCGCTGCTCGGCAAGCACCGCACGACGGCGTGCAAGGACTGCCACACCGGCCACTTGTACAAGGACAAACTGAGTCAGGAGTGCTACGCCTGCCACAAAAAAGACGACAAGCACAAGGGAACGCTCGGCAAGGCGTGCGGCGACTGCCACAACGAAGTGGGTTGGAAGGAGCGCACCAAGTTCGACCACGACAAGACCGATTTCCCGCTGCTCGGCAAACACGCCAAGGTCGAATGCAAGGACTGCCACAAGAGCACCAATTTCAAGGAAGCGCCCAAGGAGTGCATCGGCTGCCACCGCAAGGACGACAAGCACGAGAAGACCTTGGGCGAGAAGTGCGGCGACTGCCACAACGAGCGCGATTGGAAGACAACGCAGGGGCGCTTCGACCACGACCGCACCAAGTTCAAGCTGCGCAACGCGCACGCGTCGCCCGACAAGATCAAGTGCAACGCCTGCCACAAGGACTTGCGCAGCTTCCGCAAGACGCCGCTGGATTGCTTTAGCTGTCATAAGAAAGACGACAAACACGAAGGCCAGCAAGGCAAGGCGTGCGAGAAGTGTCACAGCGATGTGTCGTGGAAAGTCGAGACCTTCGACCACGCACGCACCCAGTTCCCTCTGACGGGGCGGCATTTGGTGGCGAAGTGCAAGGACTGCCACGTGACACCGCGTTACCTCGACGCGCCACGCGACTGCTATGGTTGCCACAAGAAGGACGACAAGCACAAGCTCAAGTTCGGCGAGCGCTGTCAGTCGTGTCACAACACCCGCGCTTGGCCGGTCTGGGACTTCGACCATGACAAACGCAGCACATTCAAACTCGACGGTGCGCACCGCAAGGTGACTTGCGAGGCGTGCCACAAGGAAGTTGCGCCCAAGGGGAAGGACATTGCGCCCACCGGCGCCAATTGCATCGCCTGCCATCGCCGCGACGATGTGCACGACGGCCAGTTCGGCGTGCGTTGCGATCAATGTCATAACACAACCGACTGGAAAAAAATCGTGAATCGCAGGCAAAGCCAAATCGAACCCGCTTCCGGCTGGACCGTGGCCGCACTGTTCGGACGCGCGAGCCGGTTCAGTCGCGACCTCGATGCGGCTGCGAGTCGTGCTGAAGGGCGACAGCCGTGACGTCCTCGCCCTGGTCCGCGATCGCTGCGCCTTTCTGGCGTTGCCTGGTCGCCGTGATCCTGTCGGGTGCCGCAGCGGGCGCATGGGCGCAAACCACACCGCGCACCTTCGACCACCTCAAGACCGGCTTCGCGCTCACCGGGACCCACCTCGCGCAGCGCTGCGAGTCATGCCATCAACTCGGCGTGTTCAAGGGCACGCCGCGCGATTGCGCGAGCTGCCACACCGCCGGGTCGCGGCTCGCGCGGTCCAACGTCGTCCGGCCCGACAAGCACATCCCGACCCAGCTCGCCTGCGACTCGTGCCACAACACGCAGGCCTTCACGGGGGCCAAGTTCAACCATCTCGGCGTAGCCGTCGGGAGTTGCGTGACTTGCCACGCGGCCGGCCTCGCGCCCGGCAAGTCGACCGGACACCTCGTCACCTCCGCGTCATGTGACACCTGCCACCGCACCACGGCGTGGCGCCCGGCGGCGGCGTTCAACCACGTCGGCGTCGCGGCGGGAACCTGCGCCACCTGCCACGGCGTCACCGCGAAGGGCAAGTCGGCACTGCACATCCCGACGACCGTGCCCACGTCCATGCCGTCGTGCGACACCTGCCATCGCAGCGGCTTCACCGCGTTCGCGCCGGCCAGGTTCCACGCCAGCGTGACGGTGAGCGCCGCATGCGTCACCTGCCACACGGGCTCGTTCACGCGCGCCGTCGGCAAGCCGAACACGCCTGTGCACACCAACGTGACGCTGTGCGAGAGCTGCCACAAATCCACCGCCTCGTGGGCCGGCGCCAGGGTTGACCACAGCGGCTACAACTCGCTGACGAACTGCGCCGGTTGCCACGACGGTCGGGCCGCAACGGGCCAACCCGTGGCAACGCACATCAAGACCGGCGCAACGAGCTGCCTGAGCTGCCACACCACGACGGCCTGGCGCCCGACGAGCTGGAACCACACCCAACTCGCCGTCGCCGGCCAATGCGCGACGTGCCACAGCGGTGCCAATCCACCTGCCGATGCGCGCCCGGCCACCCACGTGCCGTACCAGTCCGTTCCCGGGCTGGTGGCGCCGAATTGCGACACGTGCCACAAGTCCAGCCTGACCGCTTGGGCGCCGACCCGGTTGCACGCCAACGTATCGGTGAGCTCGGGCTGCGAGACCTGCCACGTCGGCAACTATTCGCCGGGTCAGCGCAAACCCACGACCGGCGCCTTGGCGACGATCCACGCGACGATCACGGGGAATTGCCAGACCTGCCACACCTCGACCGTGACCTGGGTCGTGAACCGGCCTGACCACAACCAGTTCGCGGCCGGAACGAATTGCTCGCAATCGGGGTGCCACGGCAGCGGCGCGAGCGGCAAGTCGGCGACGCACATTCCAGCGGGGGTCAACTGCGCGAGCTGCCACACCGTGACGGGCTGGCGTCCGTCGACCTGGAGCCATTCGCCGACCCAAGCCCCGGTCATCGGTGTCTGTTCGACCTGCCACAGCGGCCTCTACCCACCGGCCGACGGGCGCATCGTCGCCCACGTCCCTTACGCCGCGCTCGGCGCGCTGGCGCCGAATTGCGACACCTGCCACAAGGGCGGCTACTCGACCTGGAATCCCGGGATGGTGCACGTGAACATCCCGTCGATCGTCGCCAATTGCGCGAGTTGCCATACCGGCCAGTACCTCGCTGCCAAAGGCAAGTCGCCGACCCACGTGGCGACCACGGCGGCGTGCGAGACCTGCCACAAGTCGACGGCGACGTTTGTCGGCGCCAAGATCGACCACAGCACCTTCGGCACGGCGACGAATTGCGCGACTTGCCACGTCGGTGGCAGCGGCGCGACCGGCAAGGCCGCGACGCACATTCCGGTGGGCACGACGAACTGTTTCTCCTGCCACGGCACGGTGACATGGCTGCCGTCGAAATGGAACCACACCCAGCTCGCCGTGGCGGGGCAATGCGCGACATGCCACACCGGAGCCTTCCCGCCGGCCGATGGGCGCTCGACGCTGCACACGCCGTTCCAGTTGGTGACCGCCCTGGGCGCAGCGAAGTGCGACACCTGCCACAGCGGCTTCGCGCTCTGGACCGGGATCAAGCTGCACAGCAAGGTCGCGCTCAGCGCCCAGTGCGTGACTTGCCACACCGCGCCGTATCCGCTCGGCCAGCGCAAGCCCAGCACGCCGATCCACGCGACCGTGACGGGGAACTGCGAGTCCTGCCATCGATCGACGGCGAACTGGCTCGCCGCGACGTCGGCGCACAACGCCTCGAATGGGGTCGGAACCGGCAGTTGCGACACGTGTCACGCTCCGCCCGGCACGGCAAAAACCAAACTCGCCACACACATTCCGGTTCCCGCCGGAACTGCGAAGTGCGACTCGTGCCACCGCTCGCAAGCGAGCTTCGCAAGCGCCGTGACGATGAACCATGCGGTCGTCGCGACGGCGACGTGCAAGTCGTGCCACAGCGGCGGCTACGTGACGCAGGGGGTCATCGGGGCGCTCGCGAAACCGACGAACCACATTCCGGAGCTGCAATTGCTCAACGGCGCGGCGATGGACTGCAAGGCATGCCACACCGGCACGACAGCGTGGACGACGCTGCGAATGAATCACAATGCGAGCTTGGGCAACGGGTCGGGCTGGTGCAAGGCTTGTCACACGAGCGGCCAGACCTTCCTCGGGTCCATGCAGAGGAAGTCGCTGAACCATGAGAGGGCAGGGTCGACCGACTGTTCGCAGTCCGGTTGCCACCGACCGCTCGGAAATCGCGGTTCGGCATACGGCTCCTGGTAGAGCTTCCGTCTCGGCGACGCTTCGTTAGCAAAACGACAAGAGAAACAATTCTGCGTGAAGACGAGTCTGCGGCGGGTTCTCGCCTCCCTTGCCTTGGTGTGCATGGCGCTCGGCGCACAAGCCCAGTTGGTCGACGACGCCGACTTGCGCGCCGATGGTGCCGACGCGGTGCTTCAGGTGCGCTTCGTCACGCCGATCCAGTTCCTGCGCGCCACCGGCGAGCCACGCGGTGAATTGCTGCGCGTCTTCTACGACGTGCTGCCGGCACGCAACGTGCCCCGGCTCCTGCCCTCGGAACGCCGCATCGTCGCTGCCGGCTTGCCGCAGATCATCGTCGCCGACGAGGCCGGGCCGCAGGCGGGCCAAGCGCGCCGCTTGACGATTCGCTTCACTCCGGCGACGCGGTTTCGCGTCCGAGCCGGCGCCGGCAACCGCAGCATCGACGTGGTTCTGGAGGGGCTCGGCGCCGCCGTGCGCGCGGCGTCGACGATTCCGCCCCTGCCGATCGCGGATGCGACACGGCGCTACGTCGTCACGCTGCAGAGCTCGAGCGACCCGAACGTCAGCCTCGCGGCGCCGATCCCTGCGTCGATGCAGGACTTGGAAGTCTTCAGCTCGCGCCGTGTCAGTGACGGGCGCACGCTGTTCGACATCAATCTGGGCTACTTCGCGACCTTGCAGGACGCCGAGCGCGCACGCGCTCAGTTGCTGCGCCGCTTTGCCCAGGCGACGGTGACCGAGCTGCCACTCCTGCCTGTGGCCGAGGCACGCGCTGCGCCGCCCCCTGCGCCCGCTGCAACGCGCCCGCCGGCGCCAGCGCCCACCGCTCCGGTCGCCGCTGCCGCTGCTGCCGCGGCCGCAGTTGCTGCAGGAGCGGCTTCGCCACTCGGCCTCGGTGGCGTTGCCGGCACGGTGCCTGCGCCGCCCTTGCCGCGAGGCCCAGCGACCGTTGCACCTGCACCAGCACCTGCACCTGTAGTTGCGCCTGCGCTCGCTCCGCCTGCAGTTGCTGCGCCCGCGCCACCCCCGCCCGTGGTGGCAGAAGCTTCGCGTCCGTCCGGCGCTGCGCCCGTTGACCCGCCACCAGGGCCGATCGCCAGCGCCGAGCAGGTGAACGCGCAGGCGGCGGGCTTGCTCAGGCAGGCCCAGGCGGCTTTCGACAAAGCCGACTACGCGGCGAGCGTCGAGGCGTTGAACAGCGCGTTGAACCTCCCGCCGAATCCATCGTCACGCCGCGCCCAGGAGTTGATCGCGACGGCGCGCATCCGCCAAGGCGATTCGATTCGCGCGCGCAGCGAGCTCGAGTTGTTCCTCAGGCTTTATCCGCAAGGCGCCGACAGCGACCGGGCACGCCAGGCGCTCGCGGCATTGCCGGCGCCGGCGCCGGCACCCAGCGCCACCGCGCCGCGCCCGCGCCCGCCGGTGCAGCCGACGACGACGCTGAATGCCTCGCTCGCGCAGTATTACTTCGGCGGCAAGTCGAAAACGCGAACCCAGGAGTTTCAGGACTCGCCGCTCGGTGGCCTGCCGACTTCGATCGCCGACAACACGGTGT
This sequence comes from uncultured beta proteobacterium, assembly GCA_963775015.1. Classification (GTDB taxonomy): domain Bacteria; phylum Pseudomonadota; class Gammaproteobacteria; order Burkholderiales; family Burkholderiaceae_C; genus JAEMQF01. Next base: position 41,362 of record CAVZHI010000018.1, read on the forward strand.
CGGACACCGACCAGAGCCAACTCCAGAGCAACGCGGACCTGAACTGGCGCCATCGCGACGCCGAGCAGGAAATGCGTTTCGTCTTTCGCGACACCTACTCCTACGACTTGTTGAACAAGGACAAGAGCAAGAATCGCCTCAGCGCGCTCTACGCCGAGCATCGCTCCTACACGCTGGGAACGAGCGTGCGCGCGGGGCGCCAGTCGCCGACCGGCGGCGGCGTGCTGTATCTCTTTGACGGCGTGCAAGGCGGCTACAGCTTCGCGCCGAAGTGGAAAGTGAACGGCGTGTTCGGCGTTCCCACCGAGAAGCTGCTCGACGCCAAGCGCAGCTTCTTCGGCGCATCGATCGACGCCGAAGCGTTGACCGATCAACTCAGCGGCAACGTCTACATGGTGCAGCAGCTCATCGACAGCGTCGCCGACCGGCGCGCCGTCGGCACCGAACTGCGTTTTTTCAGCGGCGGCATTTCGGCGGCGGCGCAACTCGACTACGACGTGTTGTTCAAGGCGCTGAACATCGCCGCGTTTCAGGGCACCTGGCAGTTCGCCGACAACACCGTCATCAACACGCTGTACGACAAGCGCGCAGTGTCGATCCTGACCTTGGGCAACCTGCTGTTCTTCCAGGGCACCGGCCTGCCGTTGCTCGTGGCCACGCCAACGCGGGTATCGGACCTGCTCGCGCTGTCGACCCTGGAGCAATTGCGCGAGACGAGCAAGGCGGTCACGGCCTACCAGCAACAGGCGCTGCTCGGATTGACGACGCCGATCGCCAAGCAGTGGCAATGGGGCGCCGACGTGCGCCTGACGCACGTCGGCGCGGTGTTGCCGGTCTCGAGCATCAACTTCGCCGGCAGCCCGAGCACGGGCAAACAATGGAGCGCGAGCACGCAGTTCATCGGCAGCAACCTGTACTCGACGCGTGACTCGCATGTGTTGAGCTTGACCTATCTGACGAGCCCGACGTCGAAGGCGCGCCAGTTCGCGTACAACAACCTGTCGGCGATCGATGCGCTGTGGCAGGTCGAACCGTCGATCCGTTACTTCACGCAAAGCGACGCGAACGGGGCGCGCAGCCAGCGCTGGTCGCCGGGTTTGCGCATCACGCTGCGCCCGATCCCGACGCTGTCGCTGGAATCCGACCTCGCGTACGAGAGGTCCAAGGCGGAATCGGTGCTCGCCGCCACGCCCACGACACCGGCGACATCGACCACGCAGACCTCGAGCCGCGTGTTCTACTTCGTCGGCATGCGTTACGACTTCTGACGCGATGACCCTGCCGACCTTGCGCGCTAGAGGCCTCGCCTACCGGCGCGGCGAACACGCCTTGTTCTCCAGCCTGAGCCTTGAACTGGCGGCAGGCGAGTTGCTCTGGCTGCGCGGCCACAACGGCCGCGGCAAGACGAGCCTGCTGCGCTTGCTCGCCGGTCTCGCGCAACCCGACGCCGGCCGCGTGACCTGGGGCGACCTCGCGCTTGCGGAGGCACCGGAGTTTTCTGCCCAGCGCGTCTACATCGCGCACGCGAACGCCTTGAAAGACGACTTGACCGCGTTCGAAGCGCTGCAATTTCTCGCCGCCCTGCACGGCCGCGACGCTGCGGCGACTGCAGTGTCCAGCGCCCTGGCGCGGCTCGGCATGAAGCGGCGTGAGCGCGCGCCGGTGCGCACCCTGTCGCAGGGGCAGCGGCGCCGCGTTGCGCTGGCGCGGCTTGCGCTGGAAAACGCGGCCGGTGTGTGGGTTCTCGACGAGCCCTACGACGCGCTCGACGTCGACGGCATCCAGGTCGTGAATGAACTGCTCGAGCAGCACCTGGGGCGCGGCGGCAGCGTCGTGTTGACGAGCCACCAGCCGCTCAGCTTGACGCGGGTGACGCCGCGTGTGTTCGATCTGGACCTCGCGGCATGAATGGCCCGAGCGGTTTTGGCGCGATCGTGCGCCGCGACCTGCGCCTGGCGGCGCGGCGCCGCATCGACGCGCTCCTGCCGGTCGTGTTTTTCCTCGTCGCGGCGAGCTTGTTCCCCTTGGGCGTCGGGCCCGAGGCGCAGGTGTTGCGCCAGATCGGCCCGGGGATCGTCTGGGTCTGCGCACTGCTCGCGACGATGTTGTCGCTGGGCGGCCTGTATGCAGGAGACTACGCCGACGGCTCGCTCGAGCAGATGCTGCTCTCCAGCCACTCGGGCGTTCTCATCGCCGCGGCGAAGGCGTTCGCGCATTGGCTCCTGACGGGGGTGCCGCTGATCGTCGCGTCGCCCCTGCTCGGCTTGCTCTTCGACATGAGCGGCGCAGCGATCACGACGCTGGTGGCAACGCTGCTGCTCGGCACGCCCATCCTGAGCCTGCTCGGCAGCGTGGGTGCGGCGCTCACGCTCGGCCTGCGCAGTGCCGGCGTGCTGCTGCTGCTGCTCGTGCTGCCGCTGTGCATTCCGGCGCTGATTTTCGGCGCCGGCGCGGTGGCGGCGGTGGACGCGGGAATGTCGGCGCGAGGCCACTTATCCTTGCTCGGCGCCATACTGTTGCTTACAATCTCTGGGGGCCCCGCTGGCGGCAGCGGCTGCACTGCGAATCTCGACGGCATGATCCAATCAGGGATCCCGGCGCTGGCGCACCGCGGCTTGCTGCCGCGCCGAACGACACCCCACATGACCGCCTCGGTTCGACTTTTCACTTTCGCCGCACCCTCGCGCTTTTATGCGCTGGCGGGCGACGTCGATTCCATGGCTCTGGGGCGCTGACGATCGCGCTCGCGCTGGCCGGGCTCTACATCGGCTTCTTCGTCGCGCCGACCGACGCGACGCAGGGCGACGCGTATCGCATCATCTTCATCCACGTTCCGGCGGCTTGGATGTCGATGCTGCTCTACCTGGTGATGGCGTTCTGGGCCGCGATCGGCTGGGCGTTCAACGCGCGCCTGGCGTCGATGGTCGCGCGCGCGGTCGCGCCCACGGGTGCGATGTTCACTTTTCTCGCGCTCTGGACCGGTTCGTTCTGGGGCAAGCCGACCTGGGGCACCTGGTGGGTCTGGGACGCGCGCCTGACGTCGGAACTCATCCTGTTGTTCCTCTACCTCGGCTTCATCGCCTTGGTCGAAGCGATCGACGACGTGCGCCGCGCCGACCACGCCGGCGCGCTGCTCGCGATCATCGGCGCCGTGAACGTGCCGATCATCTATTTTTCGGTGCGCTGGTGGAACACCTTGCACCAGGGTGCGACGATCAGCGCCACCGCAGCGCCGAAGATGGCGAGCACGATGCTCACGGCGATGCTGCTCATGACGCTGGCCTTCTGGGCCTACGCATTCGCCGTGATCTTCATGCGCGCGCGCAGCATCGTGCTGGAGCGCGAAAAACACACCGATTGGGCGCTTGATGCATGTCAAGCGTCCGCGCGGATGCGGGGTGCATCATGAACTGGAACAGCGCGTCGGAGTTCTTCGCGATGGGGGGTTACGGCCTCTATGTGTGGGGCTCGTACGCCGTCACGCTGGGGGTCATGCTGATCGAACCCTGGCTTGCGGCCCAGCGAGGGCGCCGCGCGCGCAGCGAAGTCGCCGATCGAACCCGGCAGGAGGATTGAGATGAAACCTCGTCACAAGAGAATCGCGATCGTGATTGCAGTGCTCGGATTGGTCGGCGGCGCGGCAGGACTCGTGCTGAACGCGTTCCAGAGCAACCTCGTGTTCTTCTATTCGCCGACGCAGGTCGCGGCCCAGGAAGCGCCGGTGGCGAAGACGTTTCGCCTCGGCGGCCTGGTCGAAGTGGGCAGCGTGAAGCGTGACGGACTTGAGCGTGAGCTTCGTCGTCACCGACACCGTCAAGTCGACGCCGGTGCGCTACCAGGGCATCCTGCCGGACCTGTTCAAGGAAGGGAAAGGCGTCGTCGCGCAGGGGCAGTTGAAGGGTGGGGTCTTCGAAGCGCGCGAAGTGCTCGCCAAGCACGATGAGAACTACATGCCGCCCGAGGCGCAAGGACGCGCTCGAACGCGCCGCCAAGGTGAACCAGAAAGCTCGGCTCGACGCTCAATCAGGGGAGCAAACCATGATTCCGGAACTCGGCCACTTCGCGCTCTGGCTCGCCCTGGGCGTATCACTCGTGCTGGGCGTCGTGCCGATGGCCGGCGCGCAGCGCGGCCGTGCCGAGTGGATGGCGCTGGCGCGACCCGCGGCGTTGCTGCTGTTCGTGCTCGTCGCGATTGCCTTCGCGTGCCTGATGGCGAGTTTCGTGCGCCATGACTTTTCGGTGCTCTACGTCGCGTCGAACTCGAATTCGGCGTTGCCGCTGCCGTACCGAATCGCCGCCGTTTGGGGCGGCCACGAAGGCTCGCTTCTGCTCTGGGTGCTGATGCTGTGCGTGTGGATGCTTGCGGTGGCGCGTTTCAGCGCGCACCTGCCGGCGCCCGTGTTGGCGCGAATCCTCGCCGTGATGGGCCTGGTGACGCTCGGCTTCCTGCTCTTCATGCTGCTCACGTCGAACCCGTTCGACAGGCTCTGGCCTGCCGCGCCCGACGGGCGCGACCTGAACCCGCTGCTGCAAGACCCGGGCATGGTGATCCACCCGCCGCTGCTCTACATGGGCTACGTCGGCTTTTCCGTCGCGTTTGCGTTTGCCATTGCGGCGCTCATCGGCGGCAACCTCGACGCCACCTGGGCGCGCTGGACGCGGCCCTGGACGACGATCGCCTGGATGTTCCTCACGATCGGGATTGCGCTGGGCAGCTGGTGGGCTTACTACGAACTCGGCTGGGGCGGCTGGTGGTTCTGGGACCCGGTGGAAAACGCGTCGTTCATGCCGTGGCTGGTGGGCACGGCGCTGATCCATTCGCTCGCCGTGACGGAAAAACGCGGCAGCTTCAAGTCGTGGACGGTGCTGCTCGCGATCATGGCGTTTTCGCTGTCGCTGCTCGGAACCTTCCTGGTTCGCTCCGGGGTCCTGTCGTCGGTGCATGCATTTGCCACCGACCCCAAGCGCGGCCTGTTCATCCTCGCCTTTCTCGTCATCACGATCGGCGCCTCGCTCGCGCTCTACGCGTGGCGCGCGCCCAAGGTCGGCCTGGGTTCGCGCTTCGATCTCATCTCGCGCGAAACCGCGCTGCTCGCGAACAATGTGCTGCTCGTCGTCGCCGCCGCCGCGGTGCTGCTCGGCACCTTGTACCCGCTCGCGCTCGACGCGCTCGGGCTGGGCAAGATTTCCGTCGGGCCACCGTACTTCGACAGCGTCTTCATGCCGCTCATGGCGCCGGCGATCTTCCTCATGGGAATCGGCCCGATGGCGCGCTGGAAGAGCGCCGAGTTGCCCGATATCGCGCGGCGCCTGCGTTGGGCGATCGGCGTGGCGGTGCTCGCTGCGCTGGCGAGCGCCTGGATCGCCGGCGGCATCACCCTGGTGGGAACCTTCGGCCTGCTGATGGCGTTCTGGATCGTCGCCGCGTTGGCCACGCACTTGCGCGAGCATGTGTTGCCGCCAGGCGCGAAGCTTGCCGATGTGCCGCACCGCCTGACGCTGATTCCGCGCGCGACCTACGGCATGATGCTCGCGCACCTGGGCGTGGCGGTGTTCTGCTTCGGCGTGGCGATGGTCAAGTCGTATGAAATCGAGCGCGACGTGAAGATGGCCAGCGGCGACAGCACGACATTGCGCGGCTACACCTTCACGTTCCGCGGCGCGCGCGAAGTGCAGGGGCCGAACTATGTGGCGATGCAGGGGCTGATCGAGGTCACGCACGACGGCCGCATGGTGAACCAACTGCGCCCCGAAAAGCGCCTCTACCGCGTGCAGCAGAACATGATGACGGAAGCCGCGATCGACACCGGCTTCACGCGCGACCTGTACGTGGCGCTCGGCGAAAGCGTCGACGACGGCGCAGGCTGGATCGTTCGCATCTACCTCAAGCCCTTCATCGACTGGATCTGGGGCGGCGCGTTCATGATGGCGATGGGCGGCTTGCTCGCCGCCACCGATCGCCGCTACCGCGCGAAGAAGCGCAGCGAAGAAACGCTGCCGGCGCGCCTGGGGGCAGCGACGTGAAAAGCCTGCGTTTCCTGATCCCGCTCGGCCTGTTCATCGTGCTCGTCGCCTTCCTCGCCGTGGGCCTGAAGCTCGACCCGCGCGAAGTGCCTTCGCCACTCATCGGCAAGCCCGCGCCGAAGTTTGCGCTGCCGCTGCTGGCGAATGCGAACCAGACGATCCGCCGCGAAGACCTGCTCGGCAAGGTCTGGATCCTCAACGTCTGGGCGTCGTGGTGCGCGGCGTGCCGCGACGAGCATCCGCTGCTGGTGGAGTACGCGCGCAGCAAACGCGTGCCGATTTACGGCCTGAACTACAAGGACACGCGCGACGCCGGCCAGCAGTGGCTGGCGCGCTTCGGCAACCCCTACGACGCGTCGCTGTTCGACCAGGACGGGCGCGTCGGCATCGACTGGGGGGTGTACGGCGTTCCCGAGACCTTTGTCGTCGACCGCGAGGGAATGATCCGCTTCAAGCACATCGGCGCGCTCACGCCGGCGATTCTGCGCGAGCGCATCGAGCCCTTGCTGAGGCAACTCAATGGCTAGTCGTTGGCTCGCCTTGGGTCTGGCGCTCGTGCTTGCCGGTGCGCAGGCGAAAGACGCGCCCCTCGCCGCGGCCGACCCGGCGCTCGAGAAGCGCATGCTGAGCCTGGCCGCGGAGCTGCGCTGCCTCGTGTGCCAGAACCAGACGATCGCCGATTCGAACGCGCCGCTGGCTGAAGACTTGCGCCGGCAGGTGCGGGAAATGATTGCGCGCGGCGAGTCTGACGCGCAAATCATCGATTTCATGACGCAGCGCTACGGCGACTTCGTGCTCTACCGTCCGCCGCTGAAAGGAACTACAGCGGCGCTCTGGTTTGGCCCGTTCGCGCTGTTGCTCGGGGGCCTGGCAATTTTCATCATCGTGTTGCGGCGGCGCAGCCGCCTCGGCGCAGATCAGTTCGAACCCGACCAGCCCGAGGACGACGCGGCGCTGCCCAAACCCTAGGCGCGCGCGCAAGCGTCGCCTGTCACCGTTGTCAAGAATCCGCGAGACTTCATGGAAGCATCGATCGAGACGTTGAAGTCGCAGTTGCTGCAACTCGAGCAGTTGCACAAGGCAGGCGCGCTGCCGCACGCCGAGTACCAGAGCAGCAAGGCGGGGTTGGAGCGTCGGCTCGTCGATCTGGTGCTCGCCGGTGCCGCCGAAACCTCGGCCGCGCCACACTCGCCTGAGCCGGCCCTGGCAGGCGCCGAAAGCCCGGCGGCGCAAGCCGGTTCGGCGCCGCCGTCGCGCCGCTTGCTCGCCGTGCTCGGCAGTTTTGTCTTGCTGGTGGCTGCGGCGGGTTATGCGCTGACGGGATCACCGTCGCTGCTCGGAAATCCGGCACCACGCGGCGTCGCCGGCGCGGCAGCGCAAGACGCGGGTGCACCTTCGCACGCCGTCAGTGCCGAGCAGATCGCCGAGATGACGCAACGCCTTGCCGCGCGCCTCAAGGAGCAGCCGCAGGATCCGCAGGGCTGGGCCATGCTCGGCCGCTCCTACTCCGTGCTGGGGCGCAACGACGACGCCGTGCAAGCCTACGCCACCGCAGTCGCGCAGCAGGGCGACGACGCGGCGCTGCTCGCCGATTACGCCGACGCGCTCGCGGTGAAGAACAACCGCGTGCTCGCCGGCGAACCGATGAAGTGGGTGCGCCGGGCGCTCGACATCGACCCGAAGAACGTCAAGGCGCTCGCCTTGGCGGGCACCGACGCGTTCGACCGCAAGGACTTCAGCGGCGCCGTGAAGCTGTGGGAAAAGTTGCTCGAACACGGCCCGAGCGACGCCGGGTTCGTCGAGCAAGTGAAAAGCAGCATTGCCGAGGCTCGCGAGCGCAGCGGAATCGCCTCTGCACCGAGCGCAAAGCCGGCATCGCCCGGCGCAACCGCCGCGACGGCGACCGCGGCAGCGCCGAAGCAGCCGCCGAACGGCGCGGCAGGCGCCGGCGTCGGTGCCAGCGTCAGTGGCAGCGTGCGCCTGAGCGCCGCGCTGGCTGCCAAGGCGAGCCCGGACGACACCGTGTTCATCTTCGCGCGTGCCGCGGAAGGGTCGCGCATGCCGCTCGCGGTGTTGCGCAAACGCGTCCGCGACCTGCCTGCGAACTTCACGCTCGACGACAGCCTGGCGATGTCGCCGGCGGCAAAAATCTCCGGCGCGCAGCGGGTCATCGTCGGCGCTCGCATCAGCAAGAGCGGGCAGGCGATGGCCTCGCCGGGTGACCTGACCGGGCAGGTCGGGCCCGTGCCCCTGGGCAGCAACGGCCTGGCGCTGGAGATCGATTCCGAAGTGAAGCCTTGAGTTCGGTCCGCGCGGCAATGGGTGAGCCCTGAGCATGGACTACCTCTACCTGTACCTCGCCGTCATCGTGGTGGTGATGCTGCTTTACGTGCGCCGCCAGCGTCGCATCCACGCCATGCACGCGGCGGAACTGGCGACGTCGGTCGAGGGCGGACTGGCCGAGCCGCCTTCGCTGCACCCGGTGATCGACAACGTGCGTTGCATCGGCTCGGGGGCTTGCGTCAGGGTCTGCCCCGAAGAGGCTTTGGGCATCGTCAAAGGCAAGGCGGTGTTGGTCAACGCCGCGGCGTGCATCGGCCACGGCGCGTGCCGCCTGGCGTGCCCGGTGGACGCGATCCAGCTCGTGTTTGGCACGGAGAAGCGCGGCATCGACATTCCCGAGGTGAACCCCGAGTTCGAAACCAACGTCCCGGGCATCTTCATCGCCGGAGAATTGGGTGGCATGGGGTTGATCCGCAAGGCCGCCGAACAGGGCAAACAAGCGATCGAAACGATTCGCAAACGCAAGGTCGCGGCGAAGGTCGACTTCGACGTCGTGATCGTGGGTTGCGGCCCGGCCGGTTTTTCCGCAGGCCTGTCGGCGATCCAGCACAAGCTTCGCTACAAGCTGATCGAGCAGGAAGATTCGCTCGGCGGCGCGGTTTACCACTACCCGCGGCAGAAGATCGCGATGACGGCACCGGTGACGCTGGCGCTGATCGGCAAGGTCAAGTTCGGCGAGGTGCAGAAGGAGAAGCTGCTCGAGTTCTGGATCGGTGCGATGAAGAAGACGGGGCTGAAGATTTCGTTTCGCGAGCGCATGGAAGGCATCGAGCAGGCGAAGGGCGGCTTCGTCGTGCGCACCGACCGAGGCAAATACAGCGCCAACAGCGTGCTGCTCACGATGGGCCGGCGCGGCACGCCGCGCAAGCTCGACGTTCCTGGCGAGGAGACGGCCAAGGTCGTGTACCGGCTGATCGACCCGACGCAATACGCCAACCAGGCGGTCCTCGTCGTCGGTGGCGGCGACAGCGCCCTCGAGGCGGCGATCACGATTTCGCAGCAACCCGGTACCGACGTCACCTTGTCGTACCGCAGCGAGGCGTTTTCGCGCGTCAAGCAGAAGAACCGCACCGACCTCGAGCAACAGCAAGGCGCCGGGCGCTTGCGCGTGCTCTTGAAGTCCAGCGTGAAGCAGATCCACCCGTCCGAGGTGGAGATCGAACACGACGGCGCCGTGAAGCGCTATCGCAATCAAGCCGTCATCGTTTGCGTCGGCGGGCTCTTGCCCACGGCGCTGCTGCAGAAGGTGGGGATTCGCTTCGACACCAAATTCGGCAAAGCCTGATCCGGTGCCTTCATTCAATGCGGTCTGCCGCTGGCCGGGCTCGCCGGCGACAGGTCTCGAAGCGGCAATACGATGGGGTGCGCCGCGCGCCGCCGGATGCTGCGCTGCACGCCTTGTTCCACTGCGGCGGTCACGCATTCGGGTTCGATGTCGAGCAGACCGTGCATCGAACTGGCCATGAAATCGATCGCGTCGCTCGTCGGCCGCCACGGCGTCAATCGCTCCAACGAAGCCGCAGCGAGTTCGGCGCCGATCGCATCGATGATCGCCCGCGGGCCATCTGTCCCTGCACTGACGTGGCGAATCAGTCCGAGCTGGGCGAGGCGCGTTGCGCGCAGCGTTTCCTCCGTCGCCGCGGCGCGGCTCGGCACCACCACGGCGCGGCGGCGCAAGGCCAGGACCTCGCAGATCCTGCGATAGCTGCCGTGCGTCAGCACCACGTCGGCTGCGGCGAGCAGTGACATCGTGTCGCGGGTGTCGTGCTGCAGGCTGACCTGCGGCATGCTGTGGATGGCGCACGCCGCGACGCGGCGCTCCGACTCGCGCATGTGCGCGCCGCAGACGATGTGGCTGCGCGGCCGAAGGGCCGGCGGCAGGGTGCGCAAACCCTGCAGGAAGTCGTGCACCAGGGACTCGCCGTCTGCGCCTGGGCCGGGGTTCACGAGCACCAGCAAGCCATGGTCCGGCACGCTGAGCGAACGCCGCAGGCGGCCTTGCGGCGAGCGCCCTGCCTCGGGTGCGATGTAGCCGCAGTACTCGAGTTTGGCGGCGGCAGCTTCGGGCATCGCGTATTCGTGGCGCAGGTCGAAGATGTCCTTGTCGCCGCAGACGAACACCTTCGTGTAGTGGGTCGCCATGGCGTCGAAGTAGCCGCGCTCGCGCCACACCTGCAGTGCGTGCTGCGGGCTGCCGATCAGATCGCGCAGCAACAGCACCCACTGCGGCCCGATCTGCACCGGCCACGGGGTGGCGATGATGCGCACCAGCTCGTCGTAGCGGCCGAACGGAAGGCCGTCGACGAGGATCAGGTCGGGGGCGAATTCGGCGATCGCTCGCGCGATGATCTGGGCTCGCAGGTGCAGCGTCGTGCCGAGCGAGGGCCGCGCTGCGGCAGTTGAACCCGGTGCGGGGCCTGCGGCGTCGAAGCGCGGCAGCGTGACGCTGCTGACGCCCACGTCTTCGCGGGCGTGCCGGTGCAGCGGGGTGTCGCTGACGATTCGCAGTTCGACCGCGCTCGGCGCATGCAAGAGGCGCCCTGCGAGCGAGCGGATCGCGTCGAGTTCGCTCGAGTCGAGACTGTCGCAGGTGTAGATCAGGATCCGCTTCATGGTGCAGATTCTGGAAGTGCGCAGACCCGCGTGTCACCGGGGCGCTTCCCCCAAAGCGGCGCGCCGCCCCATGGATGCAGGGGAGGGTGCGTGCAGGCGCAGGCCTGCGCCTGCGCGACGTGATGAACGCACGGAGTCGCACGATGGCTGCGCCGATTTCTCGCGTGCTAACCTCGTCGAGTGTTAAGTTTCGCGACGCCAACGGAGACGGGACCATGCGACTGCTGCTGCTTGAAGACGACTTGATTCTGGGTGAAGGACTGCGCGACTTTCTGCAGCATGAAGGGCACACCGTCGACTGGGTCGTGCGCCTGCTCGACTTGTCGCGTGTGGCCAAGCGCCCCTTCGATGTGTTGCTCGTCGACTGGCAGTTGCCCGACGGCTCCGGCCTGGCGTGGGTGAAGACATTGCGCGACACCGGCGACACGACGCCGGCGATCATGATGACGGCGCGCGACCTGCTCGAAGACCGAATCCAAGGCCTGGACACCGGCGTCGACGACTACCTCGTCAAGCCATTCCGCCCGGAAGAGCTGGCCGCGCGAATTCGCGCATTGCGGCGCCGCGTCGTCGGCTCGGCGAGTTCACGCCTCGTGTTCGGCAAGATGGAAGTCGACCTCGCGACCAAGACCGCGCTCGTCGAGCGCGAACCCGCCGATCTGACGGCGCGCGAATGGGCCTTGATCGAAGCGCTCGCGCTGCGCGCCGGACAGTTCGTGTCGAAGTACGAACTCGATCGCCTGTTCAAGGGCGAAGACGTCGAAGCGGCGAGCAACGCACTCGAAGTGCACGTGCACAACCTGCGCCGCAAGCTCGGCCGCGACGCGATCGAAACCGTGCGCGGCCGCGGTTACCGGCTGCGGGCCTGAGGTGATGAGTCTGGCGCAGAGCCACGCCGCTGAGCCGGCCGCCGCGGCCGAGTCGAACCGCGCAAGCAGCGCCGGGCCCTCCGCGGCGCCGGCACACCGGCTCACCTCGATCCGGTCGCGCCTCAGCTGGTTGCTGGTGGGCGTGTCGGTGGCCTGGGGCGTGTCGATCTCTGCCACGATCTGGCTCGTCGGCCGAAGCCAAGTCGAAAAGATGCTCGACTACACGCTGCTCGAGGCGGCTGAGATCCTCTACGGTTTGCTCAACTTCGATGTCACGCAGCTGCCGATGCAAGGCGGATCGACGATGGCGTCACCGCTCGTGCACGAAGAGCGCCTGTTGTGGCAGGTGGTCGGAGCGGACGGAAGAGTGCTGCTGAAGTCGCACCGTGCCCACGACCGGCCGCTGTCTGTGACCCAACGCCTGGGCTACTTCGACGTGGGCGACGACGTGAAGGTTCTCGGCGTGGTCGTCAGCGACCAAGACAACAAGGCGAACTATCGCGTTTTCGGCATGCCTTTGATCGACGCGAGGCAAACCCTGTACGTCGGGCATTGGAGCGCGGATCGGCACGAGGCCAGTCTCGTCGCCATCGAGGTCACTGCGCTGACGGTGCTGTTTCTCGGGGTGCTTGGCGCGTTCTTGCTGCGCACGCAGGTGCGCAAGGAGCTCACGCCATTGGACGACCTCTCCGCGTCGGTGGCGGTGTATGACCCATTGGTGAGCAGTGCGCGCCTCGTGCTGCCGAATCGCACCGAACTGGTCCCGCTGCGCCAGGCGGTGTTCGACTTCGGCACGCGCCTGGCGCGGCGCGTTTCCAACGAGCGCGCCTTCACGGCACACGCGGCGCACGCGCTGCGCACCCCGCTCGCCGGAATGGACGCCCAGCTTGCGTCGGCGCTGCGCGAATGCGCGCCGGAACAGAAACAGCGTCTGGAGCGCACGCGTGAAGCGGCGCGGCGCCTGCACAGCGTCGTCGACGCCCTGTTGACGCTGTTCCGCAGCGGCGTCGATCTGAAGCTGGTGGAAGTTGAAGTGGGCGAGTTGGTGTACCAGCTGCCGATCGAGGCCATCGAGCTGCGCGTCGCGAGCCGGGCCACCATCCTGGCCGACCTGAATTTGTTGGCGGCGGGCTTGCTGAACCTGTTCGACAACTCGATCCGGCATGGCGCGACGACGGTGCAGGTGGACGTGCTGCGCGAAGGCGGAATGGTCCTGATTCGCCTGCAGGACGACGGCCCGGGCATACCCGAAGCCAAGGCTCGAATCATCCAGGACGCGCTCGATGCGCAGGACTATGCGCACCACATGGGCTTGGGCCTGATGCTCGCTGACCTGATCGCACGCGCGCACCAGGGGCGATTGAAGATCGTCAAGACCGAGGGTGGCGTGACGGTGGAACTCAGCCTGCGCGATATGGCGGCGAACGTCGCGCAGTAGCCGCTGAGGTCTGGGCGTTGTGCGCCGGGGCGGCGCTGGAGCTGACGCTCAGGTGCGCTTTCTGCGGCGGCTGGCGTTCACCCCGAAGAGCGCGAGTGCCGCGCTCATCAACAGAAAAGTGGACGGCTCGGGAGTGGGCGAAGTCATCCCTGCGAACTGGAAGGCCAAGCCGGAGTTGAACCGCGTGTCTCCCCAATTCGTCACGCCGAATTCCAGCCTGTAGTCGCCGGAGTTGGCAAAGGTATAGGTCGACGTCAACCAGCCGGTGAATCCGCAGCCGTTGTTCGTGAGGGAGTTGAAGCAGGTGTTGTTGGAGTCTCCGAGCGGGCCCCAATCCGGCTTCGTGTCGTTCACGTCCGGAGTTCCGCTCAGGTCTGCACCGATCGCAGGCATGTCGTTTCCGCCCGGAATCACCGAGTTGCCCTGCGTCGTGCTGCGCGCCGTAAACAGAAACGTGCTGGCATTGGTGCTTGCATTGACGATCTTTGCCCACGCATAGTCGCCAAATTCGTCGGCGTCCGTGGTGATGTAGTTGAAATTGACTCTCAGCTGTTGACCCTGACTCGCGGCAAAGTTGGACGAGACCATCAGCGAACCGTTCGTTTCTTCCAGCACTTTCTTGACACCGCCGCCCAGATTGACTTCCTTCTCCGGCAAGTTGAGTGACGTGGTCGCGGTGAGCAGATGGGTCGTGTTCGTCGACAGAAAGCCGTAGTCGGCGAACCCCAGCGATGTCGCCATGGTGCCGGTGGCCGACGCGGTTCCGCAGTTGCCCGTGCAGCCCAGGGTGAAATCTGGCAGCAGTATGACGTCGACGGCTTGCGTTTGGCCAGTGAATAGCGTGCTGGTGAGCAATGCGGCGAGCAGCGGCAGTTGCAGGTTTCGCGTGCGTTTCATGGTGTGTGTCTTCCAGTGCAAGTTGTGTGGTGTAGCCGATGTCGCCCGACTGATAGCCCTCACCGATCTCTTCGACGAAAGAACCGTCCGGCTCGTGCCGGACGGTTGGTGAGTCTTCCAAGGCCCAGCCTCTCGGCCAAGCCTTCATGCGACCATCGTTTATCTGGCAGTTGCGTTGACGGTTCCGCCAAAGCCGCCGACGAATCCGGTACCTGCACCGCCCACCGTCCGAATGCGATAGCGGTAGGTCGTCCCGATCACGACCTGGTTGTCGACGAAGCTCGCCGTGGCGCGGCCGTCGACCGTGCCTGCTGTGTTCACCGCCGTGCCGTTCAACTTGGCAAAGTTCGCGCAAGTCGTTGCCGGAGCGACGAAGCTGCAACGCTGAATTTCGTAGCCACCGACGCGCGCGGCGCCACTGGTGGTCCAGTTCAGCGTGATCGTCGACACGGCAGCGCCTACCGCGGAGCGCACCGGAGTCCCTTGCGTCGGACCTGCTGGCATCGTTCCCGTCAGCGTGAAGTTCGAAAGTGCCAGCGGGCCTGCGGTGGTGCCGTTCAGCGCCGCGACGTCGTACTTGTAGGTCGTGTTGCCTGCCGCGTTGTTGTCGGTGAAGCTGCGCGTTCCACCCGTGCCGGCAACCGCCAAGACCGTCGTGCTGGCATTGGCCGGCGGGTTTGCGGTCACGCTGCCGTTCGCGGTCACCGTGTAGGGGATGCGGCGCACACGGTAAGCGGTTTCACCCGTGGACTGGTCGATCCAGCTGATGGCCGGCGTGGTCGACTGGCTTGCAGCCACATTCGTCGGCGCGAGCAGAACGATGTCGACCGGAGTGACTGCCGCCGATATCGCCGAAGCCGTCGATCCCACCCAGTTCAAGGCGTCGACACGGTAGAAGTACGTCGTACCGCCGACGACTGCCGTGTCGCTGAAGCTGGTGCTGTTGGCTGGCAGGGTGGCGATGCTGACGAACGCGCCCGCGGCTCCGGTACGGCGCAACACCTCGAAGCTCGTCTCACGCAGGTTGTTCGTCCAGGTCAGGTTCACCTGGCTGGCAGAAACCACCGTGGGAACAAGGTTGGTTGCCGCCTGCGCGGCCTGCGGTGTGGTCAAGCCGGCCGACTGTACGACTGCGCTGGACACGCCGTTGCGCAGCGCCACGACTCGGTAGAAGTAGGTCGTGTTGGCGGCAGGCGGGCCATTCGTGTCGACAAAGCTGCGCAGGCCGGTGCTGGCGTCGCCGCTCGTGTTGCCGACGAGCGTGTAGGGGCCGGCCGCTGCAGTGGCGCGCGAAATCTCGAAGCTCGTTTCGTCGGTCGAATTGTCGGTCCAGCTGACGTTGATGGCGCGGGTCGTCCCCAGCGCGGCCGCGACACCGGATGGTGCGACCGGCGGCGCTGCGCCCAGCGGCGTCCTGACATCCAATTGATTCGATCCCCCCGCAGAGACGTTGGCGTCCGACACCACTGTCACCTTGTGCGGTGGCACTTCCACCAACGGCACGGTGATGGCGCCGCCGGCCAGCGCCGTGCTCGTGAACGTGGGGTAGTTCAACGTCAGCGCGGGCGGGTTGACGGCGTCGCTGGAGGCTGCACGAACGGTCAGGGTCTTCGCCACCTGGTCATAGTTGGCCGCCGAAATCGTGACTTCGTCGGTCACGCGCTGCGGCAGGTAGGTCGGAACGTTGGCGCCACCCGCCGCAACGGCGTTGGACTGCTTGACGCAGACCGACAGCGGGATGTTCACCGGACGCGTCTGGCCCCAGTACTGCTTGCCGATCGAGAGCATCTGGGTCTCGACGACGCCCGCGCCCGAGGGCTGCGAATAGTGGGTCACGCCCAGCGCATCGGTCGTGATGAGGCAAGGTGCGTTGTAGAAGCTCAGCGCCGGAGGCACGCTGGGCGCCGCGGCTTGGCCGGGCATGCGGCTGGACATTGTCGGCTGGCCATCGGCCATCACGTCGATCTTGATGCCGTCGGTGGCGTTGCGCGCGTAGCTCGCGCGTTGCACCGCGACGCGGCCCGGGATTTCGCCGTTGTACAGGCGCCCCATGAGGCTGAAGCCGGTGGTTTCGATCCAGTCCACGACGGCGCCGGTGTTGGGATTGATTCCCAGGCCGGAACCTGCCGGCCCTTCGATTCGGAAGATGTTGTGGTTGCGCACCGCACCCGTGGAGTCGACGAAGGTGCCGAGCGGGCTGCCCGTGACCGGCCCGATGCGCGCCGGGTCGGCAAGATAGGCCTTGCCGTTGCCCGGGTGCGGTGTCGGCGTGAACGCACCGCCGAAGTTGGCTGGGTTGGTATCGGGTTGCGGGAACTCTGCCGTCAGGGCGCGCATTTCGGGCCCGCCGGGGGCGGCGGAGGGCAAGAGGAACGGGCCGAGGCGCGACGTCGTGGAGCAATTGAACTTGCCCGGAGCGCAGTCGATGCCGATGTCTTCGGTGAAGAAGATCCGTTCACCGGCGTTCGCAAAGATCGACTCTTCACCGTAGGGATGGATGAAGCGATACGTTCCCGTGACCGGCGCCGAAGCCAGGCGGACCCGGATGCGCGAAAACACGATCTGCTGGCCGGCCTGCGGTGCACCGCTGGCGAATGCCGCTTCCTCAGCGAGCACGAGCAAGGCGCGCCCGCCCGTTCGAGTGTCCATACCTGCAGACGCGGCGAAGTAGAAGTGTTCGTCGAAAAAGTTCGCGGGGAACACTTCCGGCGGTGATGGCACCTCGGGCGTTCCCAGCAGGCACCAAGTGCCATCGAGTTCGGCGTCTTCGGGCGCGCAGAACTCGAGCGTGATGCCCGTGCGGTCCTGATACCAGGCGGGGAAGAAACCGTGCGCCGTGTTTCCGGTTACCGGGCCCTCGCGCTCGAGAATGGCGTGCGCCGTGAAGCTGCCGCTGGCCAGCGCAAGCGCGACCGCCGCAGTGCCAACCTTGATCTTGAAAGGTACAAACATGGGGATACTCCTTGACTGTTGACTTGTGCGGGGTCGGTTACTTGAAGGTGATCGCGGTGTTCAGCGCAACACCGTTGGGCGGGGTTGCACGGACCGAGACGGCAGCGGCAGGTGCAGCGATCGTGGTGTCAAGTGCCCAGTTGCCGATGGCTGCGGTGTTGGAGGTGACGGTGCCGATCGCGCCGATCGCCGTGCCTGCTGCATTCACCCACTCGAGCAAGATGCGCTGGCCCATGCCGGGCGTGATCGTGCCGTTGACGCGCAGGCGTGACTTGGAGCGCTCGTACTGAGTCTGCGTCGTGGCGAGCACTTCCGCTGCGGCCACCTGCACCGTCACCGTCGCCAGGTTCGAATCCAGCGCCGGGGAGCCGTTGATGCCCGCGTCGCGTGCGCGGTAGGTGAATGTGTAGTTGCCTGCCGCGGGCGCTCTGAAGCTGACGTTGCGGCCGCTCACCGTTGCCGTGGCTCCGGGTGCGCCGAGAACTGCACTGACGTTGGCCGGTGCGGCAATGTTTGCCGAGCCGTTCACATCGGTATCGTTGGCCAGCACGTTGAGCGAAGTCGTCACGCCAGCGATGGCGGTGAAGGTATCGTCCGCGGCCACCGGGGCCACGTTCACCGGCGTGATGTTCACGGTCACAGTCGCCGCGTTGGACTGATTGCCCGCCGTCGTGACTGTGTACGAGAACGAATCCGTTCCGGAGGCGTTCAGGTTCGGCGTGTAGTTGATCATCCCGCCCGCCACCGAGGCGGTGCCCAGCGTCGGCGCCGATGCGACGGCGAGCGCGCCGCCGACGGCGCTCGTATCGTTCGCCATGACGTCCCAGGTCTGCGTTCCCACCGGCGCCGCGACCGTGTTCATCGAGATCGTGAAGGCGTCGTTCAGCGCGATCGGGAATCCGGCGGCAGGCGCGGTCGCATAGCCGGTGCTGACCTGGTACCTGGTCACGCCGAGCAGCGAGGACTGGACTTCAGCGCTCGGCGGCGGAACCAGCAGGTTGTTCACGACCACCTGGCCGTTCACCAGATTGATGGGGAGGTCCGCGCCGTAGGCCAGGCGAAGGGTCAGCGCGGCGACGGTTTCGCTCGATCCGCCATTGACGCTCAGGGTGCGCGCGTTCGGGTCGAAGACGGCCTGGGCGACGGTGACTTCGTCGGTGACGGTCGCAGGGTAGTAGACGGTCGTGACGGCGCCTGCGGCGTTGCGAGCATTGCTGTCACGCACGCACACGCCAGCCGGTATCGACGCGGGTTGGGTCTGAACCCAACGCAGCGAGCCTGCGGCCTTCATGGCCGTCAGCGTCGATGCCACGGCCGGCGGGCCATACGGCGGAAGGATGCCGCCCAGGCCATCCGGGTTGGGCACGCCGGAGCAGGGTTGATCGTGCACCGACAGCGTGGGCGTGACCCGCGCTGGGGCGGCAACGGGGCCGGGCATGCGGCTGGGTTGCGTCGCGACGGCAGTCGCGTAAACGTCGAGTTTGCGCGCAGCGGCGCTGTTGCTGTAGCTCGCGCGGTCGATGTTGACGCGGCCGGGAATGTCGCCCGCAAAGACGCGCCCCATCAGACTGAAATTGTTGGTCTGGATGAAGTTGTTGCCGGCGCCGTCCAGGTTGGCGCCAGCCGGGCCTTCCACACGGAAGAAGTTGCGCACCGTGCCACCCGTGACCGGGCCGACGCGCGCCGGGTCGGCGATGTAGGCCTTGCCGGTGCCGGGGTAGGCCGAAGGCACGCCGCCCGGAAAATTGGCGGGGTTGGCATCCGGCGTGGGAGTGGCGGCAGTGACCGGGCCCATCTCGGCGCCGCCTGGCGCTGCGGAGGGCAGGAGGAACGGACCCAGGTTGCTCGACGTGAGTGCGCAGTCGAAATTGCCGGTGCAGGTGGCGCCGACGTCATCGGTGAAAAAGATGCGCTCGCCTTGCTCGGCGAAGATCGTGACCTCGCCATAGGGGTGCATAAAGCGGTAGTTGCCGCTCACGGGCACCGCGGTGTAGCGGACTCGCAGCCGCGAAAAGACGATCTGCTGGTTCGGCTGCGCCGCGCCGCTCGCGAACGCCGCTTCCTGAGCAATCACCAGGCCGATCTTCGCCGCGGCAGCGTCGGTCATCAGCGCGTTCGCGGCGTAGTAGAAGTGCTCGTCGAAAAAGTTCGCGGGAAACGCTTCGGGGGCGCCACCCGGAAGTTCAAGGTTCCCGAGCAGGCACCAGCCATCGGTGAGTTCCGCATTGACGGGGGCGCAGAACTCGAGGGCTAACCCCGTCCGGTCCTGATACCAGGCGGGAAAGCCGCCGATCTCGGGGTTCGTCGCGAGTGGCGGTACGGCGCCCACCCGTTCGAGAGCGGCACGTGCCGAAAGACCGGTGCCGGCCAGAGCCAATGCGACCGAGATCACACCCACGTTCAATTTGTAAGGGACAAACATTTCGAGAACTCCTTGGTTACGAATCGACCGCATGGCGGACTGGGGCAGCCGCGGCTGCAATGGATGAAAACGAAGTCATGAAAACCTCCTCAATGAAGACCGGTTAGGGACAGGCGCAGGCCAGAGGTGGCAAGCACAGGCGCGGGGCGGAGTTGGTACGCATGTCAGCGGCGCTTAATCCTCATTAATGCAGCCGCATTCTGAAAGCGGACTAATTGCAGCGTCATGGGGAATGGCCCCCGTTTTTGACCCCTCCCCCTAAAACGTAGGGGTCGACTCAGGAGTGCGAATCCCGGGCGGAAAACGCGTCCTCAAACTGGTATGTCGAGATCGGTTATTAATCGACTTTGGTGATAAGGCTTGTAATACAGTCGCTGCGCCAGAAATCTATCTCGCGCCGATCTTGATATCCACGCGTCTTGGGTATTCGTACCTAAATCAGTGGAACCGCCAAGACGCACCAGGAGATGCAGGCTGGTGGGTGCCATCCGCAGTCACAGCCGGGGTCATCCGGGCGGGGCCGCGCCCCACGTGTAGACCGGTACATCACGTCGAGAAGCCGGCGCGGACGGGGCAGTTCGATGCCGGTGCCGCGCGCGCGGCTCTGCGCCGCGGCAGTGGGCGGGGGGCGCGATGGCGGCCTTTGCCTGGAATTCGCGAGCCGAGATACAGTTATTAACTGAGAATTGTCCATACGTGAGCCATAACTTAATCCAAAATTCACTGAATATTTATTCGTGAAATTCTGGCTCAACCACCCCCCTAGTTGTTGGCTCCAACTCCCCCGCAAAATGGGGATGGTCACCCGGGAGACCTCACATGACAATTAATGGAGTTACGGCAGATATCTGAAAATCACCAGCCCAAGGCATATAGAGGGTTCTAATGAAATATCCAACTGAGCGCCAAGAGATAACCAAAGGAAGGATTTCTGGATTTACCCTTCTGGAACTTCTGGTGGTGATGGTAATCATCGGCCTGCTCGCCGGAATCGTCGCCCCGCAATACTTCAGCCAACTCGGGAAGAGCAATGCCAAGGTCGCCAAGGCACAAATCGAGTCCTTTGGTCAGGCGCTCGACCAGTACCGTCTGGACGTCGGCCACTACCCGACCGCGGAACAAGGCCTGACCGCACTACGGCTCGCGCCGGCCAACTTGCCGAAGTGGGCAGGGCCCTACCTCAAACGCGACATTCCCGCAGACCCCTGGGGCAATTCTTATCAGTACAAGGCTCCCGGCCTGCACGGCGACTACGACCTGATCAGTCTCGGCTCGGACGCAGCGCCAGGCGGCGTCGGCGAAGCGGCGGACGTGACGTCGTGGTGAATCCGGTGAGCCGCCCGACCGTGGTTCCGCTGGTGCGCTCATCCAGCGGCGTTCACTCGGCGCAAGCCGCCGCCCCGGCGCAACGCACCGGGCACGCGATCGACGAGGAGCAGTTCGCGCAGAACGTCGGCCTGATGCTGAACTCGGGACTGACCTTGATGGACAGCATCAAGACCTTCGGCGAACGCGCCACACCGGCGACGGCGCGCGCCCTGGACCTGCTCACGCTAAGGTTGCGCCAGGGTGAGACGCTGTCCGGTGCGATGGCGGCCTGCGGCGCATTTCGGCCGGCCTTGCTCGCCTGTGTTCGCGCCAGCGAAGCCACCGGCGACCTCGCGGACAGCCTGGAGCGCTACGCCACCAACG
Organism: uncultured beta proteobacterium; assembly: GCA_963775015.1. GTDB lineage: Bacteria > Pseudomonadota > Gammaproteobacteria > Burkholderiales > Burkholderiaceae_C > JAEMQF01. The sequence goes on from CAVZHI010000018.1 coordinate 62,612, forward strand.
CGGCGCGCATGCGCGCCTTGCGCAGCCGCATGGTGTCGGCATTGGTGTACCCGGCGCTGCTGGTGTCGGTCGCCGCGCTGGTCGTGATGTTTCTCTTGGTCTACGTCGTGCCGCGCTTTGCGACGGTGCTGGAAAGCAGCTCGAAAGACTTGCCGGCGATGTCGCAACTCTTGATCGGCCTGGGGCGCGCGCTGAACGCCGTGCCGATGCCGGTCTGGATTGGCGCTGCCGTTCTGCTCGCCTATGGCATCTGGACTGTCGTCGTGGCCTTGCGCGAGCGCCGTCTCGAATCGATGCTGTCCACCGTTGCGGCTCGAATCCCCGGCGTGCGCGACCTGGTTCGCACCTTCGGCCACGCGCAGCTGGCGCGCAACGGTGCGATGCTGACGCGCTCCGGTGTGCCGGCGTTGAAGGCGCTCGCGATGTGCCGCGACTTGTTGGGCGCTGCGGATCGCGCACCTCTCGACCGCGCCCTCTTGGCTGCCGCAGCCGGTGCGCCGTTGGCGCAGGCGTTGCACGAACAGCGTCTGGTGGACACGCTCGGCTTGCGCGTGCTGCGCGTCGCCGAGCAGACCGGCCAGCTCGACACCGCGCTCGATCGCCTCGCCGACGTTCACGACCAACAACTCGAGCGCGCCCTGGAGCGCGCGAATCGGTTGATCGAGCCGCTGTTGATGCTCGGCATCGGCCTGGTCGTCGGCGGCATCGTGGTTTTGATGTACCTGCCCATCTTTCAACTCGCCTCGAGCATCCAATGAACGCACCGGTATCCGCACGGCTGCTCGCCGCGCCTCCCGCGAACGCTCAGGCGATCGTCGAGAGGCTCGAGCAACGACATCGCCAGGAGTTGCGCAAGCACGGGTCACAACTCGTCCCCGTGGACTCGAGCAGCTGGCTGGCGCGACGCAGCGGCATGCCGCTCGCCGACCTCGCAAGCTGGCGCACCGACGCCATCGACAGCGCATTGATCCCCTTCGCCGAAGGCCAGCAACGCATGTGCGCGGCGCTGCGGATCAGCGCCAAGGCGGTGCGTGTCGTTCTCGCGGATCCGTTTGACCGCGCCACCCGCGTCTGGATCGAGGCGCGCATCCGCGCCGCGGGCAGCCCGGCGACGCAGTGGTGCGTCGCCGCGCCGCAGGAACTGATCGCCTTCTTTGCACGTCTGGAGCGCGAGATGCGCGCGCTCGACGTCGAGATGCAGGACGTCTCGGCAATCGAAGAGAAGGCCGAAGAATCCGATGTGCTCAAGCTCTCGCTCGCCGACATCGGCGCCGACGAGAGCCCGATCGTGCGCTTCGTCAACAGCACGCTCTACGACGCGCTGAAAGCGAAGGCGAGCGACATCCACCTCGAGTGCGCGCCGCGCGGACTGGTCGTCAAGTACCGCATGGACGGCGTGCTGCAGACGATCACGCGCATGGACGGGCGCGAGTTTGCGGATCGCGCGATCTCGCGCATCAAGGTGCTCGCCGACCTCGACATCTCGGAGCGCCGCATCCCGCAGGACGGGCGCCTGAAGCTGCGCCACGGCAATCGCTCGATCGACGTGCGCATCTCCATCATGCCGAGCCTGCACGGCGAAGACGCGGTGCTGCGAATTCTCGACCGCTACCAGATCGCCGCCGACGAAAAACTCAACATCGACCACCTCGGCTTCGGTCCCGCAGAAGCGGCCTTCATCCGGCGCATGGCGCTCGCGCCCTACGGCCTGTTCCTTGTGACGGGACCGACCGGAAGCGGCAAGACGACGACGCTCTACGGCGTGCTCTCGGAAGTGAACACGGGCCTGGACAAGATCGTGACGATCGAAGACCCGGTCGAGTACCAGGTCGCCGACGTGCTGCAGATTCCGGTGAACGAGGCGAAGGGCCTGACTTTCGCGAAGGGGCTGCGCTCGATCCTGCGCCACGACCCGGACAAGATCATGGTCGGCGAAATGCGCGACGCCGAGACGGCGCAGATCGCGATTCAGGCCGCACTCACCGGGCACCAGGTGTTCGCCACCTTGCACGCGAACAATGTGTTCGACGTGATCGGGCGCCTCTCGACGATGGAAGTCGACCCCTACAACCTGGTCGCGGCACTGAATGGTGTGCTCGCGCAGCGCCTGATGCGCATCACCTGCACGGCGTGCGCCGTGAGCGAAGCGCCGGATGCGCAGCGCCTCGCCGCGAGCAGCCTGCCGCCAGAGGCCGCGGGTTGGAACTTCAAGCGCGGCATCGGTTGCGCGCATTGCCGCGGCACCGGCTACAAGGGCCGGCGCGCGATTGCCCAGACCCTGACGCTGGACGTTGAACTGCGCAGCCTGATCGCCGAGCGTGCCACGCCTTCGCAGTTGCGCGCTGCGGCGAAGAAGCGCGGCTTGCAGACCCTGCGCGACGCCGCCCTGGCGCTCGTCGCCGACGGAATCACCACCCTGGAGGAAGCGAACCGTGTCACTGCTGCCGAAGAATGAATTGCGTCTGCGGCTCGGGCCGCAGCACTGCGACGCCTCGATCTGGCGCAGCGGATTTCGCGCCCGGATGATGGGCCGCAGCAGCGCCCACGGCGCTGGCGGCGAGGCGATCGACCTGGCGCTGACTTCACTCGTCGCGTTGGGCCACGACCTGCCCAAACGCGCATCGCTGTGGGTCGAAGACGAAGCGCTCTACACCATGATGTTGCCTGCCGAAGGCACTCCCGACGACGCCCAGGCCGTCGCGCGCGGCCAGTTCATGGAACTGCTCGGCCACGATGACCTGCAGGTCCAGACCACGCTCGCGCCTTGCGGCACGCAGTGGATCGTGATCGCCCTGGAAGCCGCTCAACTCGCCGTGTGGCGCGACGTTCTGGCGGGCCGAGGCATCGACATCGTGCATGTTCGCAGCGCCTTGCTCGAAGACCTGAACGCGATGCGCGCGGACCTCGCCGCGCACACCGGCCACGCCGTGTTCGTGCGCCGCGAAGGCGCGACGGTGCTGGGAGTGACGCCGCGCACCGTGACCCGCATCGACTGGGAACGCTGCGATGTCACCGACCCGGAGCAACTCGCCGGGCGGATCGAAGCGCAGGGGCTGCAGTTGGTCAACGACGACGCCGAGGTGGAAATGCCCGAGGTGTGCGTCGTTCCCTACAACGCGGGTCAACGCGTCCTGCTGGCGGACATGTGTGCCCAGCGCGGCTGGACGCTGAGTCGCGAATTGCCCGGCGTGGCGGCATAACCCTCATCGATGCGAAAGACAAAACGATGAAACTCATTACCCCGATCGACTTCATGGCGCCGCGCCGCGCCGGCGGCCTGGGGCGGATGCTCCTGGCCCTGGCCGCAGCAGGCCTGGCGTGGCAGGCGGGTTTGGCCTGGAACGAACAACAGGCCCTGGACCAGCAACGCGAGGCCTTTGCCGGCGCGCTCAAGTCGGCTGCCATACCGCAGCGTGCGGTGGCTCCGGAAGAGCGGCGCTCGCAAGCGCAAGCCGATGCGCTGGCACGCCAACTCGCCGCACCCTGGGACCAGTTGATGGATCTGTTCGAAAAACACGGCGCGGGCAACATTGCCCTGGTGCGCCTGGAGCCGGACGCGACGACCGGTGTCGTCAGCGTGACGGCGCGCGCGCGCCACCGCCGCGTCATGCTCGCTTACGTGATGGCGCTGGAAAACGACAAGCGCCTCGGCTCGGTGCTGCTCAACCACTACGAAACCTTGCGCGAAGTCGACGGCGCTCCGGTGCAGTTTTCGATTCACGCCGTGTGGCGCCCCGGAATGGTCGTCAACGCGCAGCCCAAGGGCAGTGCCCAGGAGATGGCGCAATGACTCAGGTGATGCACAGCGTCGCTCCGTCCAAGGCGCGCTCGAACCGGCTGCGCTGGTGGTGGCAGTTGCACATGGGCTGGTCCGCAGTCGCTGCGCTGGCAGCGCTGATCGCCGGGGTCGCCTTGTTCGGCGTCGTGCGCCCCGCGAGCCAGGCGAAACGCAACGCGCTCATGCACGAGCAGGTGGCGAAACTCGATGCACTCGCACAAAAGCGCACTGCGCCGGAGAGCGCGGATCCGGCGGGCGCGCGTGAGCACCTGCATGCGGCGATTCCGTCGCTCGTGAAACGCGGCGAAGTCGTGGCCAGACTGCTGGATCTGGCCGGCGCCTCGGGAGTCACCTTCGACCGCGCCGAATACGCCTCGGTCGATCAAGAGCCGAATCTGTCGCGCCTGAAAGTGACGCTGCCCTTTGGCGGCAGCTACGCGCAGACGCGCAGCGTCGTCGCGCGTCTGCTGAATGGTCTGCCCAACGCCGCGCTGGACAGCATCGAGATCGAACGCCCGAGCCCCGAAAGCAAGGCGCTCGAAGGCACGCTGCGCCTGAGCCTGTACTTCAGAAAGGATGCGCCATGAACGCCAAGTTGCGCCAATCCGCGCTCGTCGGCGTGGCCATCGGCCTGGCCGCTTGGTCGGCGTGGAGCGTATTCAAGCCGGCCGATCTGGCGGCGCCGGACGCTGCCCGCAGGCGCCAAGCGGCGACGAGCCAGAGCGTTGCGGCGGTGGGCCACGCCCCGGCACCCATGCGCGTGCCCACCTCCACTGCCGCCCCCGCGGCCATGGGTGCCTTGGCGGTGCGCGGTGCGGTCGACGTGGCGGCAACGCGGGATCCGTTCGACGCAAACCCTTGGGTCGTGAAGCGCGCGCCGGTGGTGGCGACGACTGCGTTGGTGGCGCCCGCGCCGGTGCCTGAAGTGCAGGCGACGCCCGCGCTCCCGCTGCCCGCGCCACCGCCGCAGCTACCCTACCGCTTCCTCGGCACGTACGCCGAGAAGGCCGACTCGCCGAGTGTCTTCCTCGCGATGGGGGATCGACTCATCATCGCCAAAGCAGGCGACACGCTGGACGGAGGCTTTCGCCTTGACACCGTGTCGGCTCGCGAGCTCACCTTCACCCACATCCAACAAAACGTCACGCTGCGTCTCAGCGTCACCGGAGGTTCCATCTGATGTCGCAGTTTCAGTCCGCCCGCCCGTTAGCCCTCGCCACTTCACCCCGGAAGCGCCGTGCGCTTCCCGCACTGCACGCCTTGGCGGTCGCGGCCCTGCTGCTCGGTGGCTGCGCCGCCCAGCGCGAACACCGCGATGGCCTGGACTACGCCGCCCAAGGCAAGGCCGAGCAGGCGCTGACGAGCTTGCGCCGCGCGAATGAACTCGAGCCCGACAACGTGCGCTACAAGCTCGACTACGTGATGCAGCGCAACGTGGCGATTCGCCATCTCGTCGAGCGCGGCGACGACGAGCGCAAGTTGCTGCAATTCGACGCTGCCTTGCAACACTACCGCGAGGCGCTGAAGATCGAGCCCGGCAACGAACGCGCGGCGCGCGGCGTGAAGCTGGTCGACGTCGAGCGCCGCGCGCAGGTGCAGCTCGCCGCGGCGGAGCGCGCGCTGAAGGCGAACCAGCTCGACTCGGCGCGCGACACGGTGCACGGCGTATTGATGGAGATGCCGCAAAACAGCGCCGCGCTGAACCTGGCGCGCAGCATCGAAGACAAGGCCGACGCCGACCGGCGCGCCCGCGAAGAGCAGACCGCCGCGCGCTCTGCGTTCAAGCGCCCGGTGACGCTGCAGTTCCGTGACGCGCCGCTGCGCATGGTGTTCGAGGCGCTGTCCAAGGCGGCGAACGTGAACCTGATCATGGACCGCGACGTGCGCAGCGATGCGCGCACGACGATCTTCGTCAAGGACGCGTCGGTCGAAGACTCGATCGAACTCATCCTGCTGCAAAACCAGCTCGAAAAGCGCGTCCTGAACAGCAATACGCTGCTCATCTACCCGATGGGGGCGAACAAGCAGAAGGACTACGCCGAGCTCAAGGTGCGAACCTTCCAGCTGAGCAACATCGACGCGACGTTCATGTCGAACATCGTCAAGACGATGGTCAAGACAAAAGACATCGTGATCGACGCGAAGACGAACACGATGGTGATGCGCGACACGGCCGACGCGGTTGCGCTCGCCGAGCGCCTGGTCGCGGCGAACGATTTGCCGGATCCGGAAGTGATGCTCGAAGTCGAGGTGCTCGAAGTCTCGAGCAACCGCGCCAGCGAACTCGGCCTGAAGCTGCCGTCGTCGGTGAGCGTCTCGACGCCCGGCACCGCCCTCACCGTGGGCGACTTCAAGAACCTCGGGCGCAACGACCTGCGCGTGACGGGCCTGGCGGCGACGCTGAACCTGATGCTGCAAGACGGCAGCGCGACGATTCTGGCGAGCCCGCGAATCCGCTCGCGGAACAAGGAAAAAGCGCGGATTCTGGTGGGCGACAAGCTGCCGGTGATCACGAACCTGTTGTCGCCGCAAGCGTCGGGCCAGTCGACGGTGCTGACCGGATCGATCTCCTACGTGGACGTGGGCATCAAGCTCGAAGTCGAGCCCCAGGTCTACGCCGACGGCGACGTGGGCATCAAGATCAACCTCGACGTGAGCAACGTGACGGGTGAGCTCAAGACCGACAGCGGCCAGGCGTACAAGATCGGCACGCGCTCGGCGCAGACCGCGCTGCGCCTGCACGACGGCGAGACGCAGGTCCTGGCCGGGCTGATCAGCGACTCGGATCGCAACTCGGCGTCACGTGTTCCGGGTCTGGGTCAGCTGCCCTTGCTCGGCAAGCTGTTCTCCAACGGAAGGCTCGGACAAGCAGAAGACGGAAATCGTTCTCTCGATCACGCCGCGCATCATCCGTCCGATGGCCACGCCCGATCCGCGCAACGCCGACGCCTGGTCGGGCAGCGAAGCGATGGTTCGTGACCGCCAGTACCTGACGGACCCGATCGGCGTCGTGCAGGCCGAACAGGCCGGCCCCGGTTCGCCCGCGTCGACACCCCGGCGTGTCGGGCCGCCGCCCGGCCGTTCGGCCCTTGCCGCAACCGCGTGTCGAAGACGTTCCGCTGCCCGCGGTTCCGGCTGCGCCGTCTGCCCCGGCGGTGCCGGCCGCTCCGGCGGCACCGGCAGGCGCCGAGCCTGCGCCCGCCACCGCACCGGCGCCAGCCAAGTCCTGAGGCGACGATGCAACGAGGCGAGTCTTCGGGTCGGGCCATGCGACAAGCCGGTTTCACGCTGATGGAGCTGGTGGTGACGCTCGCCTTGCTCGGCCTGTTGGCGATGTTGGCGGCGCCGCTCGCCGAGACGACGGTGCAGCGCAGCCGCGAGCAAGCGCTGCGCGAATCGCTGCGCGAAATCCGCGTCGCGATCGACCGCTACAAGGCGGCGGCCGACGCCGGACTGATCCGGCGCGAGGTGGGCGACAGCGGCTACCCGGCGAGTCTGGAGGTGCTGGTCGAAGGCGTCGTGAATCAGAAGTCGCCGAACTCGGAAAAAATGTTCTTCCTGCGTCGCGTGCCGCGCGACCCGTTCGTTCCCGACGCCACGACGCCCGCAGAAAGAACCTGGGTGCTGCGGTCCTATGCAAGCGCACCGGGCAGCCCGTCGGCGGGTGCCGATGTGTTTGACGTCATGACCGCCGCCGAGGGCAGCGGGCTGAACGGCATACCTTACCGAGACTGGTGAAAACGATGACTGCTCGAAATCCTCAGACCCGGCGTGCCGCGTTCGGCTTCACGATGATCGAACTGGTCGTCGTGATGGCCGTGCTCGGCTTGCTGCTCTCGCTGGCGATGCCGCGCTACATGGCTTCGCTGGAACGCGGCCGCGAGCAGGTTTTGCAAAACAACCTGGCGCAAATTCGCGAAGCGATCGACCGCTTCTACGGCGACAACGCGCGCTACCCGGATCGGCTCGACGAACTCGTTTCGAAGCGCTATCTGCGCGCCGTGCCGACCAATCCTTACACCGAGGGGCCGGACTGGACCGTCGTCGCGCCGCCCTCTGCCGTCAAAGGCGCGGTCTACGACGTGCGCGACCCGACCCTGCCGGCCGTGGCAGCGCCCGACGTCGCCGCCGCACAGCCGGGGCCAACGCTTTGACGCCAGGCTTCGTCACCCCAGGCGAGCGCCTGCCGATGCGGCGAGGTGCGCGTCGAGCGCAGCGAGGCGTGCTGCTGATCGGTGTGCTCGTCTTCATCGGTCTGGCCGCCATGACCGCCGTGCAGGCCGGCCCACGTTGGTTCGACGCGCGCCAGCGTGCGAGCGAAGAAGAATTGCTGTTCGTCGGCGAGCAGTACCGCAAGGCGATCGAGTCCTATTGGCGCGAAGCGCCGAACACGGTGCACAAGATGCCCGCGAGCGTCGACGACCTGCTCGACGACAAGCGTTTCCCGTTTCCGAAGCGGCACCTGCGCAAGGAGTTTCGCGATCCGCTGCTGCCCCAGCAGGCGCTGGCCGAGATTCGGGTTGGCAATGACCTGGTGGGTGTGTACAGCCGCGCCGAGGCAGCACCGTTTCGCCAAGCCGGTTTTACGGGCTCGCAAAAAACGTTCAACGACGCGAAGAGCTACGCCGACTGGAAGTTCACTTTCAGCCCGCCGCCGGCTCCGTCGCAAGCCATTTCAAACAAGGGGCCTGCGGTTCGCCGTTGACGCCCACCTGACGCATCCGATGCAGATTCAAATGACTGAAGTCCAGGGGAAAGACATGAGACTTGATGACAGCGACACGGCCCACCATTCCGTCCACACACCGAGTGGCCCGCAAGGCGCGACGAGCGAGCCGATTCGCGTCGTGATCGCCGAGCGCCATTGGCTGGTGCGCAAGGGCCTGGTGTCGGTGGTGGAGAAGATTCCCATGTGCGGCTCCGTCAGCGAGGCCACCACCGGCGCGCAGACGATTGACATCGTGCAGCGGCTGCGCCCCCACTTGTTGCTCGTCAGCCTGGCCATCGCCGAGCCCGATTGCACCGAGGTCATCACGCGCCTGCGGCAGATGCCCGATGCGCCGAAGATCCTCGTGCTGAGCCAGGCAGGCGCCGAAGCGAGTGCGCGAGAAGCGCTGCGCGCGGGTTGCGATGGATTCATCGACAAGGAGCACTCGGGTGAGGCGCTCGAGGAAGCGATGCGCGAAGTGCTGGCCGGCCGGCCCTATCTCGACCCGCGCGTGTCACGCCGGCTCCTGATGAGTGCCGACGACAGCGCCGAGCGCACCGACGCTTTGCTGAATGTGCTGACGAAACGCGAACGCTCGGTGTTCATCCACATCGCCGACGGGCATACGAACCGCAGCGCCGGTGAGGCCTTGCACATCAGCGCGAAGACGGTGGAAAAGCACCGTGCGCTGGTGATGCAAAAGCTCAAGCTGCGCTCGGCCATCGACCTGCGCATGCTGGCGCTCGACCTGGGTCTGATCGAACGGCCGTCGTACGACACGGCCGCGGTGCGCGCCACGCTGCATCGCGGCGTGCGCGCGTCGTTCTGACACCAGGGCAAGTGGTCTGATGGGGCGTCAAGTTCGGCCTTCGGCAGGCCCCCGGCGATGAGCCCGCAAGCGCGGGCTCTTTTCATGCGCACGTCAGACCGCGCGATGGCGGCGCCGCCGCCGTCTATTTCAGTTTGTCTTCAGTTATCTGGTTTGTTTGCGAGTTTATCTTCGAAAGTCATCGAATCTTAGTCGGACATAAATATATGACGTCCACATAGATATTCATTTCTCCGCCTCGGTAACTTAAGTGTCCTAAGATATCCAGCAGTTTGCATAATATTGCCGAATTCCCGCCCCGCGGATTGGGGATACCTTAATTTTGGCGATTCCACGAGAATATTTGAAATCGAGTAAGTCTGTCTCGATTTTGAATCTCAAATCGCCTCTCAAAGGTTGGGAATACACATGAATGATTCTCCAGGTGGAATCTCGTCGCTGAAACTCTGGTCGCGTCCGAAAGGATTCATCAAAGCCTTGGCCATGGTGGCTGTTGCCGCGTGCGTCTCGGGGGTCGGAGCGCAAGGTGGGCCGGGTCCGGGGGGTGGTGGTGGTGGCGGAGGTGGTGGTGGCGGCGGTGGCGCCATATTCCCCGCGGCGCCTGTCTCCCGGCCGCCGGCTGCGCCTTTGCAGTTTTCCATTACGGGCTTCATTCAAGCCGCGACGCTTGACACGACGGGGGCGATTTGCGCCGCCACCGACCCCCGACTGCGTGGCGGAACCGTCACCGTGAACGGTATCAAGGTGATTATCCCTTGCAATACCATTCTGCAAATGCCAGCCCTCGCCGTGACTTGGGATGAACTTTTCAGCATGGCACCAAAAGATATTGTCGGGTCAACGCCGACACTGACCGGAATGGCGTTGCAGGACAAGGTCAACAACATTACCTCTGCGACCCTCAGTCCGGGTTATAACGGCAGCCTTCCGTCGTATGAACTCACAGTGGCAGGAAATATCGTAGACGGCAGGTATATCGCCGGCCTGGTGTTCATTTCACAGCAGTCATTGAACGTCGGCCAAGGTGTCATCAAGGCGATCGACTACACGACCGGCGAGCTGCGCGTGGGGGCGCCGGGAACCTCCGCGGCGAACGACGTTCGGGTGCGCCTGAACGATCCGGCGGTGCCGGGTTCGACGACGGGCCGCTTCGGCAAGTCGCATGGCTCGCCGTCGAGCACGGCGCAGGTCAAGGAAGCCGGTTATGACCCGCGCTTCACCGTCGACCAGGACAACCCGACGGTGCATGCCTCGACCGGCTACCCGATGTGCATCCCGCGGACAAACCCGTTCACGGTGGGCGACGATGTCGACTGCCCGATGTCGAACCGGCCGATGGCGCCGAACTGTCACTCGCTGCCGCTGCCGTTCACGCCGTTCGTGATGCCGGTGAACGGCGAACGCTGCCAATCGTTCGTGATGGATCCACCGCCGGTGCCGGGCAGCTTGCCGTGCAGCGGGCCGACCTGCCCGACCGACCCGACGCGCCAGGCACCGCTCGTGATCGGCGACTTCATCGACTATCTGGGCACGCTCAAGATCGATCCGGCCACCGGCCCCTACATCTCGGCGCACACGCTCGCAGCGAACGTCGGCATCTTCACGACCCCGGGCACGCAACCGGTCTACACGACGATCGAAGCGCTTCTCACGGGCACGGGGGGAATTCCGGTCGCGAACTTGCCGCAGGAGGCGACGACGCGCCTGAAGGTCGAGGGCTTCTCGACCGACCCGACGATGCTCGTGGACATCTACGCGATGGACATCGACCCCATCACCGGTGCGACACGCGAGCGCCTGCTCGGCAGCGCCGACCCTGGCGTGCCACCCGTGATCGGGCGCTTCCGCTTCACGCCGCTCGCCGGTTCGTTCATGCCGCCGACGCGCAACTACCGCGTCGTCTCGCGCGGCCTGTGCGGCGACAACTTCAATACCTGCATGGTCAGCGACGCCACGCCGCGCTACGCGAATGGCCTCGTCGCGGGCCAGTACAACGCGCCGGCGTTCGAGTACATCTTTGCCGAGAACCGCACCATGGGCGACGTACAGCCGCCGGCGAACTTGCAGGACCTGCCGTTCCTCTACTGCGGCTCGGGGCCGCTGACGACGCCCAGCGCCGGCAGCAACCCGCCGGTGGTCGGGCAACTCAATCCGGCACCGTGGAAGGCGCCGATGTACACGCCCAACTTTGCATCGACGCTGTGTCCGAACGCGCCGATCGTGGGTGGCGCGCCGATCCAGCCGCCGCCGATAGGGAGCATCGGCGCACCCGTGATCACGGCGGCACCGGTCGTCAGTGCCAACGCCGCAGGAACGGTGACCCTGTTCGCTACCGCGAGCGACCCGAACCAACCGCCGTTGCCGCTGGCGTTTCAGTGGCAGCGCATCGACACCGGCCCTTCGGTGGTGATTCAACCCACCGGCAACCTGGGCCAGAACATCACCTTCACGGCGCCGTTCTCGGCCACGACGATGAAGTTCGCGCTCACCGCGACGAACGGCATTGCCCAATCGACGCAGGTGGTCACGGTCAACGTCGCCGCCGGCTTCACCGATCAGGTGACGATCTCCAACGTCACCTGGACGAGCCTGAAACAGAACCGCGGTCGGCTCAGCATCGTCGCGACCTCGTCGCTGCCGCCCACGACGCCGGGCCTGCAATTGTTCGTGCAGGCTTCCGCTGCGTGGTTCCTGCAGGACGCGCAGGGCATGCTGAGCCCGGTGAATCTGGAAATCGCGCCGGTCCCGGTGGCGATGAGCCTGGTGCAGGATTCGCTGTCTTCAGGCAACATTCTGACCACCTGCCCAACCGTCGCACCGTGCTGGGTGTTTATCGCGACGGGCATGCTGCCGGTGCCCGACAACGCGAGCCTGTTCATCATGCCCGACACCGTCACGGTGACGTCGAGCCGCGGTGGTACAGCGACGGTCAACGCCTCCTCGATCATCGTGAAGTGAGGCTCGACATGAAAACTCGTCAGTCTCTGCCTGCACGGCGCGTGATGGCCGGCGCGCTGGCCAGCGCCATTCTCCTCACCAGCGTCGGCAGCGACGCGCGCGGGCGCCGCGTCGGCGGCCTGGACTTCAACCTGGTCGACGACCCAATCGCGATTCAGGGCTTGCCGGCGAACTTGATTCCGAGCTTCGAGCCGGCCGGGCGCATCGCCGGCGACGGCACGATCACCGGGTTCTCCGGCGTACCGATCCTGCTCGCGAGCCAACCGACGGTGATCTCGCACGATGGGCAGATCGTCGCCCTCGTGCCGGTGGGAATGATGGACGGCACGAAGCGCAACGCCGGTGTTCTCAAGGGCATGGGCGCAGAACTGCTGCCGCGCCTGCCCTCGTTGAAAGAAGTGTCGGTTCCGGAGACCCCGGGCTTGAGCGATTTCGTGCGCAACCGCGACGCGGCGATTGCACTGGGCAAGGCGCTGTTCTGGGACATGCAGGCCGGCAGCGACGGCCAGGCGTGCGCGAGCTGCCACTTCCATGCGGGCGCGGACAACCGAACCAAGAACCAGATCAGCCCGGGACTGAAAGGCGGTGACATCGCGTTCGGCAAAACCGCGACCGGCGCGGGCGGGCCGAACTACCAGCTCAAGGCGAGCGACTTTCCGTTCCACCGCCTGGCGAATCCGCTCGATCGCGAGTCCCGGGTGATGTTCAGCTCGAACGACGTGGTCTCGTCGCAAGGCACGTTCGGTGCGTCGTTCCTCGGCACGGGGACGAGCAGAAAGGTCGGAGAAAAGTGCGGACCGCCGCCGCGCGACGAATTCAACGTCGGCGGTGTCGCGACGCGCCGTGTCGAGCCGCGCAACACACCCACCGTCATCAACGCCGCGTTCAACTACCGCAACTTCTGGGATGGCCGCGCGAACAACATCTTCAACGGCGTGAACCCGTTCGGTCCACGCGACCCGAACGCCAAGGTGCTGCAGGTCAACCCTGACGGTTCGACCTGGCTCGTATCGATCGGCCTGCGCAATGCGAGCCTGGCCTCGCAAGCCGTCGGACCCGCGTTGTCGGAGTTCGAAATGTCGTGCGACGGCCGCAAGTTCGGCGACCTGGGACGCAAGATGCTCGCTGTGCGGCCGCTCGCGAAGCAGGACGTTCACGCGCAAGACAGCGCGCTCGGCCGCTACCGCAACCGCAACGGGTCCGGGCTCGCGCTGAGCTACGCCGACCTCATCAAGGCCGCCTTCGAACCCAAGTGGTGGAGTGCCCCGGGCAAGTTCGCCGCGCCGGGCACGACCGCAAGCTACACCCACATGGAGACGAATTTCTCGCTCTACTGGGGCCTGGCGATCATGCTCTACGAGGCGACGCTGATCTCGGACGACGCGCCGATCGACAAGTTCATCGGCGGTGGCGGCAGAGCCGGCGACCCGAAGGCACTCAAGGCGCAGGAACTGCGCGGCCTGAAGCTGTTCCGCGGCAAGGCGCTGTGCGCGTCGTGCCATCGCGGCGCGGAGTTCACTGCCGCGGGCACGAGCTTGCAGCCCACCGACGACGGCGACGGCTCGGTGGTGGAGGGCATGGTGCTCGCCGACGGCAACCTCGCGAACTACGACAACGGCTTTTACAACATCGGCGTGCGCCCGACCCACGAAGACCGTGGCCTCGGCGGCACCGACCCGTGGGGGAATCCGCTGTCGTTCACGCGCACCTGGTTCGACCAGCTGCGCAACCGGACGGTGAGCGACCCGATTCTTGTCGACTCGTGCCGCTTCGGCATCTTCTTCGACCCGATGAGCTGCTGGGCGCCGCCGGACCCGTCCAACGTGCGCGTCGCCGTGGACGGAACCTTCAAGACACCGACGCTGCGCAATGTGTCGCTCACGCGGCCGTACTTTCACAACGGCAGCCGGCTCACGTTGCCGCAGGTGGTCGAGTTCTACAACCGCGGCGGCGACCGGCGCGGCCCGGAGGGCAACGACAGCACCGGCATGGTCGCTGCCGACGCGCCGAACGGCGGCACCTCGAACAGCCATCCCGACGTTCACCCTCTGAACCTGTCGCTCGCCGAGCAGGCTGACCTCGTGGCTTTCCTGCGCTTCGGGCTCACGGATCGGCGCGTGGCGTGCAAGCAAGCGCCGTTTGATCACCCGTCGATCAAGCTCACGAACGGGCATCAGGGCGACCAATTGAAAGTGAAGGACAAGGACAAGAAGGGCTTTGCCGACGACGAGTTCATTCAGCTCCCCGCCGTGGGTGCGCTGGGTGTTGCCGACAAGCATTGCCTGCGCAACGACGACGGAAGCGCGGTCCTGACTCGGTAAGGGCCGAGCGGCGGCGCTGCGTCCCTGACCGCGACATGCTCCGCAATCGAAGGCTCGAGGCACGCCCCTGGCTTGCACTTCGGTGCGCGCCAGGGGCGAATGCAAGGCACGCGGCGCGCCCGTAGCGCCCTGCGCAGCGGCATACAATCGCCCGCTTTCGCGGCGGCGTTTGCGCCGCGAGCCAACGAAGGAACTCCTCAAGTGTTTATCTCAGAAGCCTTTGCTCAGGCCGCCCCGGCCGCAACCGGCGGTGCCGAGGGCATGTTCGGCAGCCTGGGCACGATGTTGCCGCTGGTGCTGATGTTCGTCGTGCTCTATTTCGTCATGATCCGGCCACAAATGAAGCGCCAGAAGGAGCACAAGGCCTTGATCGACGCGCTCGCCAAGGGCGACGAAGTCGTCACCGCCGGCGGCATGCTCGGCAAGGTGGCCAAGCTCGGCGAAAGCTATCTGCACGTCGAGGTCGCGGGCGGTGTCGAAGTGCAGGTGCAACGCAGCGCCATCGTCCAGGTGTTGCCCAAGGGCACCGTCAAATAGTCTGACCTGTTGACCTGGGGCCGGGTTGCTGGCCCGTGCCGAGTCGGTGCGGGTCGCGCCCAGGCCACCCCGGCAAGGAAGCCCGATGAACCGCTTTCCCGTTTGGAAGTACGCCGTCCTGGCGTTGACGCTGCTGATCGGCCTGGTCTACACCTTGCCGAACTTTTTCGGCGAAGCGCCTGCGGTCCAGGTGAGCAGCGCCAAGGTGACGCTCAAGCTCGACGCGAGCACGACGGCGCGCGTCGAGCAGGCGCTGAAGGGCGCGGGCCTGCAGGCTGACTTCGTGTTGTTCGAAGGCACGTCGATCAAGGCGCGCTTCAACGACCTGGATACACAAGGCAAGGCGAAAGACGCGATCGCCAAAGCGTTGAACCCGGACCCGAACGACCCGGCGTACATCGTCGCGCTGAATCTGTTGCCGCGTTCGCCGGCATGGCTGAAGGCCTTGCACGCGCTGCCGATGTACCTGGGCCTGGACCTGCGCGGCGGTGTCTACTTCCTGATGCAGGTCGACATGAAAGCGGCGCTGACGAAAAAGGCCGAATCGCTGAGCGGCGACGTGCGCTCGCTGCTGCGCGACAAGAACGTGCGCCACGCGGGAATCGCGCGCGAGGGCAACAGCGTCGTCGTGCGCTTGCGCGACCGCGAGACGTCGGCGACGGCACGCAAACTCTTGTCGGATCAGCTGCCGGACCTGGTGTGGACCGAAGCCGAAGACGGCGGCGACTTCAAGCTCAGCGGCGTCCTCAAACCCGAAGCCGCGCGCCTCGTGCAGGACACGGCGCTGAAGCAGAACATCACGACGCTGCACAACCGCGTCAACGAACTCGGTGTCGCCGAACCGGTGATCCAGCAGCAGGGGCAGGACCGCGTCGTCGTGCAACTGCCCGGCGTGCAGGACACGGCGAAGGCGAAAGACATCATCGGCCGCACCGCGACGCTCGAGGTGCGGCTCGTCGACGATAGCGCGCAGGCGGCTGCCGGGGCGGCGGGAACCGGTCCCGTGCCCTTCGGCACCGAACGCTATGTGGAGCGCGGCGGCGCGCCGCTGATCGTGAAGCGCCAGGTCATCCTCACCGGCGAAAACCTCACCGACGCGCAGCCCGGCTTCGACAACCAGACGCAGGAGCCGGCGGTGCACCTGTCGCTCGACGCCAAAGGAACGCGCATTTTCAAAGACGTGACGCGCGAAAACGTCGGCAAGCGCATGGCGATCCTGCTTTTTGAGAAGGGCAAGGGCGAAGTCGTGACGGCGCCGGTGATCCGCAGCGAGATCGGCGGCGGGCGCGTGCAGATCTCGGGCCGCATGACGACTGTCGAGGCGAACGACACGGCGCTATTGCTGCGCGCCGGATCGCTCGCCGCGCCGATGGAAATCATCGAAGAAAAAACGATCGGCCCGAGCCTGGGCAAGGAGAACATCGACAAGGGCTTCAACAGCGTGATCTACGGCTTTGCCGCGATCGCGCTCTTCATGTGCGCCTACTACCTGCTGTTCGGCATGTTCTCCACGCTGGCGCTGGCGTTCAACCTGCTGCTGCTGGTGGCGGTGCTGTCGATGCTTCAGGCCACCTTGTCGCTGCCGGGAATCGCGGCGATCGCGCTGACGCTGGGCATGGCAATCGACTCGAACGTGCTCATCAACGAACGCGTGCGCGAAGAACTGCGCGGCGGCGCGTCGCCGCAAGCGGCGATCCACACCGGTTATGAGCGCGCCTGGGGAACGATCCTGGACTCCAACGTCACGACGCTGATCGCTGGCATTGCCTTGTTCGCATTCGGCTCGGGGCCGGTGAAGGGATTCGCCGTCGTGCATTGCCTGGGCATCATGACGTCGATGTTCTCCGCGGTCCTGTTCTCGCGCGGCCTCGTGAACCTCTGGTACGGCCGGCAGAAGAAACTCAAGGGCGTGTCGATCGGACAGGTCTGGAAGCCCGAGCCGCAGGCGCCCGGGCAGGTGTGAAGCAGCCGCCGGACGCCACCCTCCAAAGCCACGCATAGCGAGAGACAGCGAGACCACCCCATGGAGTTCTTCCGGATTCGCAACGACATCCCGTTCATGCGCCACGCGCTGTGGTTCAACGTGATCTCGTTGCTGACGTTTCTCGCTGCCGTGTTCTTTCTCGCCACACGCGGACTGCACTTCTCGATCGAGTTCACCGGCGGCACGGTGATCGAGGTCGGTTATGCGCAGGCGGCCGACGTCGGCAAGGTGCGCAGCAGCGTCGAGGCGTTGAATCTCGGCGAAGTCCAGGCGCAGAACTTCGGCAGCTCGCGTGACGTGCTGATTCGCCTGCCGGTGCGAGGCGACGTCAAACAAGCGGACGTCGTGAGCCGCGTCTTTGCCGCGCTGTGCGCCGCCGAAGGCGGCAAGGTGGTGCAGCGCCAGACCGTCACTCCGCAGGGCGAGGCGGTGTCGAAACAGGCCTGCGAGGGCGCCACGGTGGTCGGTGCTGCCGCGGCGAAAGATCCGGTCGAGCTGAACCGCAGCGAATTCGTCGGCCCGCAGGTCGGACGCGAACTCGCCGAAGACGGCGCGAAGGCGCTCGCCTTCGTCATCGTCGGCATCATGCTGTATCTGGCGTTTCGTTTCGAGTGGAAGTTCTCCGTCGCGGCGATCGTCGCGAACCTGCACGACGTGATCATCATCCTCGGCTTCTTCGCCTACTTCCAATGGGAGTTCTCGCTCTCGGTGCTGGCCGCGGTGCTGGCGGTGCTCGGCTACTCGGTGAACGAGTCGGTCGTGATATTCGACCGGATTCGCGAAGCGTTTCGGCGTTACCGCAAGATGGACACGCGCGCCGTGATCGACCATGCGATCACGAGCACGATGAGCCGTACCATCATCACCCATGGCAGCACGCAGATGATGGTGCTGTCGATGCTGATCTTCGGCGGGCCGACGCTGCACTACTTCGCCGTCGCGCTGACGATCGGCATTTGCTTCGGAATCTACTCATCGGTGTTCGTCGCCGCGGCGATCGCGATGTGGCTCGGGGTGACGCGTGAAGACATGATCAAAGCCGGCCCGCGCGAGGGCGATCCTGACGATCCGAACGCCGGGGCCGTGGTGTAGAGTCCACGCCTGAAACGACAGCAAGGCCGCACCCTATGGCGACACTGGCCAACCCGACGGCGATCGCGCAGCAGGCTCGCCGGACCTACGCCGAAGGGCTCGTTCGGGGCATTCCGGCCGTCGTGCACAGCGTTGACCAGGCGGCGCGATTCCTCGTGAGTCAGGTTGCCGAGCCGGCCTTGGCGGCGCGTCGCCGCGATGCGGTGCAAGACCTGCAGCGCCTCGGCTCGTTCTGGCTGCAAGGCATGACGACGATGCTGCGCAGCGCCTTGCACAGCGGTCTCGTTGCCGCGACCCGCCCCGGCGACCTGCCGTTGCCCGGCATGCGCGGCGGCAAGGCCGGGCTCAGCCTGGTCGACGACGACACGATCGAAAACGAAATCCTCAGTTCGCGCCTGGCGCTGGCGATGATGGACCGCGCCTCGTGGGAATTCACCGACCTGCGCGGCCGCGTGAACACGCTCGAAGGGCGCGAAGAACTCGACAGCAACGACGTGCTGCGCCCGCATGTGTTGGCGCGTGTCGTGACCGGGGCGTGGCGCGCCTCCGGGCTCGGCCTGGACGCCTGGCGCACGCTGCAAGTCGTGCTGCACGAAGAGTTTGCGCACTTTTGCGAAGAGGGTTACCACGAGATCAACCGCTGGCTCGTCCAGCACAACGTGCAACCCGAAGTCGACTTGCGGCCCTTCGTGCGGCGCAATCGCAATTCGGCGATGGCGGGCGGGTACGCGGTTCCTGCGTCCGGGTTTGGCGTGACGAGTCCGGCGCCGGTGACGGGCGGGCGCAACGCGGTCGCCGAAGAAACGCGCATGCTCACCAACACCGGTGCCTTTGCACGCGGTGTCGACCACGCGAACGAAGTGCTGGGCAAGCTCAACAAACTGGTCGGTCGGCAGCTGCCCGATTTCGTGGCGACGCAAAACGTGAACCGGGGCCGCGCTTCGCCAACCCTCAACGCGGCGATCGGTGAAGCGCAGAGCGGCATCGCGCGGCGTTTTTCCGTGCCCGCGGGTGGCGGTTCGGCGACCGTCAATACCCCGGCGCTGCTCGAAGAACTGAACCAGCGCAAACAGGCGCTCAAGCAAGCCGCGACAACACAAGTCGAGCGCGCGACGATCGAAATCGTCGCCTTGCTGTTCCAGAGCATCCTGACCGAAGAGCGAATTCCCGCGACGGTGCGAGTCTGGTTCGCCAGGTTGCAAATGCCGGTGTTGCGCGTCGCGGTGGGCGAGCCCGATTTTTTCGCGACCGTCGATCACCCGGCGCGGCGCCTGATCGATCGCATGGGTTCGTGCGTGATGGGATTCGACGCCACGGCGCGCGCCATCGGCGACGTGCTGGAGAAGGAAATCAAGCGCATCGTCCAGGTCGTCGAGGCCTACCCCGATACGGGACGGCGCGTCTTCCAGACCGTGCTCACCGAGTTCGAGCGCTTTCTCGAACACTACTTCAAGAACGAGAACGAAGCGTCCAAACGCGGCGTCTCGCTCGCGCAGCAGGTCGAGCAGCGCGAGACGATGGCAATCCAGTACACCATCGAGTTGCGCAAGATGCTCAACGAAATGCCGGTTCAGGACGGGATTCGCGAGTTCCTGTTCCAGGTCTGGGCCGACGTTCTCGCGATGACCGCGGTCAAGCACGGCCCGCAGGGCGACCTCACCAAGGCCATGAAACGAGCCGCCGCCGACCTCATCTGGTCTGCCGGCGCGAAGGTGTCGCGCGAAGAACGCGCCGAAGTGATCCGGCGCCTGCCGCCTTTGCTGAAAGCCTTGCGCGACGGCATGGAACACGCCGGCATCTCGGTCGACAAACAAGACGAACACATCCAACGCTTGAACGATTCGCTCGCCGCCGCCTTCACGGCCAAGGCCGCGGCGATTCCGCACGAACGCCTGGTGGAGCTGATGGCGCGCCTCGAGACGCTGGAAGAAATGCTGCCCGAGGCCGACGACGTGGAGATCGACCAGGCGATGGTGCTCGACCTGTCGGGCCACGAAAGCTCGGAGCTCGAAGTTGTGGGCGAGGGCGGCTCGATGCCCACGCCGGCGATGCTCGCCTGGGCGCGCGAGCTCCAGGTGGGAACCTGGTACATGCTCGACTATCGCGGCAGCAACGAGGCGGTGCAGTTGTCGTGGCTGGGTTTGCGCAAGCAGCTCGCGCTGTTTGTCTCGCCGCAGGGCCGCGGCATCCTGTTCCAGCAGCATCGCCTCGCCGCGTTTCTCCAGGCTGGCCTGCTCGTGCCGGCGCAGGACGAGTCGCTCACGGTGCGCGCAACGCGCAGCGCCTTGGCGAAACTCGATGGCGACCCGAGCCGCCTGTTGAACTGAACCGGGCTTCGGCGCGGCGGCGACGCCGCGTACCGAGTCAGTGAATCAGCCGGTCTTGCACGTCGACGAAGAGTTCGTCGAGGATCAAAGCGTCAGGCTCCTGGCCGAGACTCCAGAACACCATCAGGACGATGATTTTCAGGTCCTCCAGCTCGAGCGGCGTCGCGCCCACGGCGCTGGCGCGATCGATCACCATTTCGCGCATCGGCGGCGGCAGCAGCCCCGCGGATTCGAGGAAGCTGATGAAGCCGATCGACTCTTCGCCGAGGTGATCCTGCTCGGCCGCGGTGTAGACGCGCATGCTGTGCGCCGTCTGCTCGCCAACGTGGGTGTGCGCCGCCTGCGTCAACTCGTCCAGCCAGAGCAGCGCTTCGCGGATTTCATCGGACTCGAAACCCACCGAACTGAGTTTTCGGGTGAGCTGCTCCGTCCCCGGGCAAGCCTCGGCGCGCCAGTAGTTTTCGTACAGATACACCAGCACGTCGAACATGCGAAGCACTATACCGCAGCGACTGCGCGGGTGCGTCTTCTTGTCGCGAGCGCGATTGCGCTTCGCGCGCGCGCCTCAGCCCTGGCCGACGCGCTGGAACAGCTGGCCCGGCAGGCGCGCGACCTGCCCGTCGAGTTCGAGTTCGAGCAGCTTCGTGTTCAGTTGTGCTGCCGACCACCCGGTGCGGGCCACCAACGCGTCCAGGGCCACCGGGTCGTAGCCGAGCGCATCGAGCAGCGGGTCTGACGGCTCTGCGAGGTCCGGTGCTGCCTTGTTGGCGTTCACGGGGCCGCCGTCCAGGCGTTGGTCTTCCAGGATGTCCTGCGCCGCATCAACGAGTTTTGCGCCTTGTTTGATGAGCGCGTGGCAACCCCGCGACTGCGGTGAGTGGATCGAACCGGGGATCGCGTACACGTCGCGGCCGGCTTCCAGAGCAAGCCGCGCCGTGATCAGCGAGCCCGACTGCAACGCTGCCTCGACGACGAGTGTGCCCCGCGTCAGCCCGGCAATGATGCGGTTGCGCACCGGAAAGTGCGCCGGCAATGGCGGCGTGCCGAGCGAATATTCGCTCAGCATCAAGCCTTCATCGACGATGCGCTGTGCCAGCCTGGCGTTGCGCTTCGGGTAGAACTGGTCCAGCCCCGTGCCGACGACGGCCACCGTTCCTGAAGGACCGCGCAGTGCGCCTTCGTGCGCTGCCGCGTCGATGCCGAGTGCCAACCCGGACACGATCGCCAGGCCGCTGTGGCTGAGGTGTTCGGCGAAGTCCCGGGCGTTGTCAACGCCCTGCGGCGTCGGCCTCCGGCTGCCGACGATGGCCAGGCTCGGTACGAGCAATTGCTCGACCCGGCCCAGCGCATAGAGCAACAACGGCGGATCGGCGGTCTCGATGAGGCCCCGCGGATAGAGCGGGTCGCCCAGCGTGATCGTGCGCCGCAGCGTGGGTGCTGCGCTCAGCCACTCGAGCGTTTTCGCCGTCAGCGCGGCAAGGTTTGGAGCTGGCGTGCCAAGCGCTTGGGCGACGAGGTCGCCGACCACGCCGCGCCAGGCCGCCGAGGGAGCGCGAAACACCGCCTCGGGCGAGCCGAACGCGCTCAACAATTTGCGCGCCGAGTCGCGCCCGACGCCCGGTGTTTCCAGGAGCCGCAACCACGCGGCGAGCTCGTCGGGGTCGATCACGCGCGGCGCCCCGCTGTGGGCTGATGCGCGATCAGGGCTGGGTGAACTTGTCTCCAACCTTCACCGGTTCCTGAACGTTCAGGATCAGCGCGTAGGACATGCGCTCGAAAACGCGGAACACGAACAGCATGCCGTGGCGCTCGTCGGGAAGCTTGATCGTCGGCCGCGATCTGTCGGTGCGGTCAATGACGGCGCTGCCGTCGCGCCACAGCGCGAGCACATGGCCACGCTCGATCCCGTCGCGCAGGCCCTTGTTCAGCGCCACGATCTGGTTCTGCCCGGCGTAGATGACCTCGCCGTAAATCGACGCGATGTGGCCGACGATCGGCTGCTGCGGCGCGTGCGGCGTGTAGTTGATGAAGTCGCGCGGCGGCACCGGCGCCAGGCGGTCGCCGATTCCGGCCTCGATGCGCAGCGTCGTCAAGGTGAACGTCGCGGGGACGATCTCGGGCCGGCCATCGGTGTTGCGGTCCTCGCCCGGCAAGGCATAGAAAGCGGTGCCGACGTAGGTCGCTTCGTAACCCAGCAGTTCCTTGGTGCGCGGGTCGTAGAGCGGCTTGGGTTCGCGGAACACGCGGTAGTCGCGCTGCTTGTCTTCGAGCGGGCCGCGCACGTAGGCGGTGTCGCCACGCCCCATCTTCACGCGCCCTTCTTGGGCCGCGACGATTCGCGGTGCAGTGTCCAACTCGTTGGCGCCGAAAATGACGGCTTCGTTGAGGAACGGCTCAATGAGGTGGAACGGAATCGACGCGATCGGCCCGATGTCGCCGCGCTGGGCGCGAATTTTCGGCGACAGCTTCAGCGTGCCCGGGTCCGCACCGCCGGTGCCGCCCGCGCCGCCACCCGATTGCCCCATGCGCAGGCGCGCGCGCCCGTCGACCTTGTCGAGGTACAGCACCTGGCCGGGGTAAATGAGGTGCGGGTTGCGCACCTGGTCGAGATTCATTCCCCACAGCTCGGGCCAGCGCCACGGGCTTTTCAGGTACAGCGACGAAATGTCCCAGAGCGTGTCGCGCGGCTTGACGGTGTAGGTGTCGGGCGCGTTCGGCGCGAGGTCTGCCAGCGCAACGCCGCCCTGCGCGACCTTTTGCGCCGTGCTGCGCTGCTCGGCGGTGATCGGATAATTGACTGCGACGGTGCTCGCGCTGGCCAGCACGGTGGCCAGAAACGCGACGGTCGGCGCGATCAGCGCCGCACGGCGCGGTCGAGGGGCAGGTCGATTGCGGCGCATCATTTAGGGGAATCTCCGGAAATGCAGGTCAGCGGCCTGCCCGACAAGGTTAAACGGCTGCACCCGCGGCGATCACGAGTTATCCGCCAAAATCCTCAATCAATTTCACAGATTCTGCCCCTAAACCATTGATATCGCAACGAAACTTCCGCCGCGAGGTGAGCAGGTGTGAGACCTGTCACGGCCCAGCGAGGTTGATCGTGCTGAGCCGGCGGCCGCAAGTTCGCCGGCGCGATATCGCCCAGATTTCCGAAGGCCCATGGCGCTGCTTCAGATTCTTCGCTACCCCGACCCACGCTTGCACACCGTCGCCAAGCCGGTACACGACGTCGACGCGCGCGTGCAGCGCCTCGTCGACGACATGCTCGAGACGATGTACGAGGCCGACGGCGTTGGCCTGGCCGCGACCCAGGTCGACGTGCACGAGCGCGTCATCGTCATCGATACGGCGCCGCAGGTGCGGCGGCCGCATGTGCTCATCAATCCGGAGTTGATCGCGCGCAGCGAGGAGTTGATCCTCACCGACGAAGGCTGCCTGTCGGTGCCAGAGATCTACGACAAGGTGCAGCGCCACGCCCGGGTCACGGTGCGTGCGCTGGACCGCAGCGGGAACTGCGTGCAAGTCGACGCTGACGGGCTGCTCGCCGTGTGCGTGCAACACGAGATGGACCACCTGATGGGCAAAGTGTTCGTCGAGTACCTGAGCCCGCTGAAGCGCGACCGCATCCGCCACAAGATGCAGAAGCGCACGCGCGACGAGCGTCGCGGCTGACCTTCGCAACGAATCGCGATGCGCATCGCCTTTGCCGGAACGCCCGAGTTCGCGCTCGAATCGTTGCGCGCGATCCGCGCCAGCGGCGGCGACGTTGTGCTCGTGCTCACTCAGCCGGATCGGCCCGCCGGGCGAGGCCTGAAGCTGCACGCAAGCCCGGTGAAGGCGGAGGCGATCGAGCACGGCCTGCGGATCACCCAGCCGCGCGGCCTGCGCCTGGACGGCAAGTTCCACGCCGACGCGCAGCAGGCGCGCGAGGACCTGCTCGAGGCGCGACCCGACGTCATCGTCGTCGCCGCGTACGGCCTGTTGCTTCCGGCCTGGGTGCTCGAGTTGCCGCGCCTGGGCTGCATCAACGTTCACGCGTCGCTGCTGCCGCGCTGGCGCGGCGCGGCGCCGATCCAGCGCGCGATCGAAGCCGGTGATGCACAGACCGGCGTCACGATCATGCAAATGAACGAAGGCCTGGACACCGGCGACATGCTGCTTTGGCGGGCGCTCGAGATCGAGCGCGACGACACGGCGGGCAGCCTGCTGCGCCGCCTCAGCGAGCTCGGTGCGGATCTGCTGCTGCAAGCGCTGGACGAGGCGCGCCACGGGCGCCTCGTGCGCACGCCGCAACCGGATGTCGGAATCGCCTACGCGCACAAGATCGACAAGGCCGAAGCGCCGCTCGACTGGAGCGATACGGCGCCGGTGATCGAGCGCCGCATTCGCGCCTTCGACCCCGCCCCGGGGGCGAGCGCGATCCTCGACGGCGAGACCCTCAAGTGCTGGCGCGCCGAGTTGCTCAAGATCGCGGGCGCGCCGGGCCAGCCGGGTGAGATCATCGGCCTGCACAGCGCGGGCATTGACGTCGCCTGCGGCAGCGGTACGCTGCGCCTCACGGAGCTGCAGCGCAGCGGCGGCAAGCGCCTGCCGGCACAGGCGTTCCTCGCCGGTCGCGCCTTGCACCCGCTGCGAGTGGGCATGCGTTTCGCGCCGCGAACGAGTTGAAATTGGCATCGCCATCCGCATCTTCGCTGCGCCGTCGCTTCGACCCTTGTTTT
Organism: uncultured beta proteobacterium; assembly: GCA_963775015.1. Lineage (GTDB taxonomy): Bacteria > Pseudomonadota > Gammaproteobacteria > Burkholderiales > Burkholderiaceae_C > JAEMQF01. Next base: position 87,867 of record CAVZHI010000018.1, read on the forward strand.
TTCTTCGAGGAAACCTGCCCATGTTCAATCTGATGAAAACCGCGATCCTGATGGCCGCCATCACGGCGCTCTTCATGGCCATCGGCTCGGTGCTCGGCGGTCAGCAGGGAATGATGCTGGCGCTCATCGTCGCGATCGGAATGAACTTCTTCAGCTACTGGTTTTCCGACAAGATGGTGCTGAAGATGTACAACGCGCAGGAGGTCGACGAAACGTCGGCACCGCAGTTCTACCGCATGGTGCGTGAACTCGCACAGCGCGCCCAGCTGCCGATGCCGCGCGTCTACCTGATCCAGGAAGACGCGCCGAACGCCTTTGCCACCGGGCGCAATCCGGAGCACGCAGCGGTTGCGGCGACGACCGGAATCCTGCAAGTCCTCAGCGAACGCGAATTGCGCGGCGTGATGGCGCACGAGCTCGCGCATGTGAAGCACCGCGACATCCTGATCAGCACGATCAGCGCGACGATGGCCGGCGCGATTTCGATGCTCGCCAACTTCGCGATGTTTTTCGGCGGGCGCAACAGCGAGGGCCGCCCGACGAACCCGATCGCCGGAATCCTCGTCATGCTGCTCGCGCCGCTCGCGGCGAGCCTGATCCAGATGGCGATCAGCCGGGCGCGCGAATTCGAAGCGGATCGCGGCGGCGCCGAGATCTCCGGCGACCCGCAAGCGCTCGCCAGTGCGCTGGAGAAGATCCAGCGTTACGCGCAAGGCATTCCACTGCAAGCCGCGGAGCGCCACCCCGAGACGGCGCAAATGATGATCATGAACCCGCTATCGGGCGGCGGCCTGCGCGGTTTGTTCTCGACGCACCCGGCGACCGAAGAGCGCGTCGAGCGCCTGCTCGCGATGGCGCAAGGCGTGACGCGCTGATCGCGCGTCGCGTCGGCTGACGCTCGCCGCCGGCGCGCCGCCCAGCCACCCGCGGCTGCGAATTTTCTGCGGTGGGTGAAGCGCCTTCGCTGCGCCGAGGTACAGTGGAAATCGGTACCACGCTTCGCACACCCGACCCATGAACGTCATCCGCTTCTCCGATCTTGTCGCCTCCGGCCAGGTGGCAGGGCGACGCGTCTTCATCCGCGCCGACCTGAACGTCCCGCTCGACGACGCGGGCCGCATCACCGAAGACACCCGGATTCGCGCCTCGGTGGCTTGCATTCAGATGGCGCTCGCCGCCGGCGCCGCGGTGATGGTCACGTCACACCTCGGCCGGCCGACGGAAGGCCAGCTCACGCCCGCCGATTCGCTGGCGCCCGTCGCGCGGCGCCTCGCCGAGCTGCTGGGCCGCGACGTGCCCTTGCTCGCGAACTGGGTTGACGGTGTCGACGTTCAGCCCGGACAACTCGTGCTGCTCGAAGAATTGCCGCGGCAACAAGGGCGAGAAGAAGAACGCCGAGGACCTGGCGCGCAAGCTTGCGGCGCTGTGCGACATCTTCGTTCACGACGCTTTCGGCACCGCGCACCGCGCCGAAGCGAGCACCTACGGCATCGCGCAGTTCGCAAAGGTCGCCTGCGCCGGCCCGTTGCTCGCGGCCGAGATCGACGCGGTGCAGAAGGCGCTGGCGAACCCGAAACGGCCGCTGATTGCGATCGTCGCGGGCAGCAAAGTCAGCACCAAGCTGACGATTCTGCAAAGTCTCGCCGAGAAGGTCGACGGGCTCATCGTCGGCGGCGGCATCGCCAACACCTTCATGCTCGCCAGCGGATTGAAAATCGGCTTGAGCCTCGCCGAGGCGAGCCTCGTGAACGAGGCGAGAGCTGTGATCGACGCGATGCGCGCGCGCGGCGCTGCGGTGCCGATTCCCGTCGACGTCGTCACCGCGAAGGCGTTCAAGGCTGACGCCGTGGCGACAGTCAAAGCGGCCGGCGACGTTGCCGCCGACGATCTGATCCTCGACATCGGGCCGAAGACTGCCGCGCTGCTCGCCGAACAATTGAAGGGCGCAGGAACGATCGTCTGGAACGGGCCGCTCGGCGTGTTCGAGTTCGACGCGTTTTCACGCGGCACCGAGACCGTGGCGCGGGCGATCGCCGCGTCGAGCGGATTTTCGATCGCCGGTGGCGGCGATACGCTCGCCGCCATCGCCAAGTACGGCATCGAAGACCGCATCGGCTACATCTCCACGGGCGGCGGCGCGTTCCTCGAATTGCTCGAGGGTAAGCTGCTGCCGGCGTTCGAAATCCTCGGCCGCCGCGCGGCGCAGGCTTCCCCGGGATGATGTTGTGCACGCCGCGTTTCGCCCGGCGCAGCGCGGTGAGTTCACAATTCGACCCGATTCGGACGCCGCCTGCGGGTGGCCCACAACAAGACTGACGGAGTTCGCCATGCCCCGCGCTACCAAGATCGTCGCCACCCTCGGCCCGGCGTCGAGTTCACCCGAAGTGCTGGAGCGCATGATTCGCGCCGGCGTCGACGTCGTGCGCCTGAACTTCTCGCACGGCACGGCGCAGGATCACATCGCCCGCGCGCAACTCGTGCGTGAAGTCGCTGCGCGCGCCGGCAAGGAAGTTGCGATCATGGCCGACCTGCAGGGGCCGAAAATTCGCGTCGGCAAGTTCGAAGACGGGAAGACGATTCTCGAGCCGGGGCAGAAGTTCATCCTCGACGCGGCGTGGCGCGAGCTCGGCAACAACTCCCGCGTCGGACTCGACTACAAAGATCTGCCGCGCGACGTGAAGGCCGGCGACACGCTGCTTCTGAACGACGGCCTGCTCAAGCTCACCGTCGACTCGGTGCAAGGCGAGGAGGTGCACACGACCGTCGCCGCCGGCGGCGAGCTGTCGAACAACAAGGGAATCAACCGCGCCGGCGGCGGGCTCACCGCGCCGGCGCTGACCGCGAAGGACATGGAAGACATCAAGACGGCGATGAGCTTTCGCGCCGAGTACCTGGCGGTGAGCTTCCCGAAGAACGCGACCGACATGGAAATGGCGCGCCAGCTCGCGAATGTCGCCGGCGAGGGGCAACGGCATCGGCCCGGGCTGATCGCAAAAATCGAGCGCGTCGAGGCGATTCCCGCGCTCGACGAAATCCTGCGCGCGTCCGACGGCATCATGGTCGCGCGGGGCGACTTGTCGATCGAAGTCGGCAACGCGGCGGTGCCGGCGCTGCAAAAACGCATGATCCGCCGCGCGCGCGAATTGGACAAAGTCGTGATCACGGCGACGCAGATGATGGAGTCGATGATCGTGAACCCGGTGCCCACGCGTGCCGAGGTCAGCGACGTCGCCAACGCCGTTCTCGACGGGACCGACGCCGTGATGCTCAGCGCCGAAACCGCGACCGGCAAATACCCCGTCGAGACGATCCAACAGATGGACGCGATCTCGCTCGAGGCCGAACGCGCCGACGACGCGACGATCGAAACCGACTTCACGAACAAGCGCTTCGGCCGCATCGACCAGTCGATCGCGATGGGAGCCCTGTTCACCGCGCACCACCTGGGCTGCAAGGCGATCCTGGCGCTCACCGAATCGGGCTCGACGGCGCTGTGGATGAGCCGGCACAACATCAAGGTGCCGATCTACGGCCTGACGTCGCAGCCCGTGTCGCAGCGCAAGATGACGCTTTACCGCAACGTGCGGCCGCTGCTCATGCCGGCGTTTCGCGACCGCGACGAAGCGCTCGCGAGCGCCGAAGCGCTGCTCGTCGAAAAGGGCGTTCTCAAGTCGGGTGACACCTACGCCATCACCTGCGGCGAACCGATGGGGCACCCGGGCGGAACGAACATGCTCAAGGTGTGCCGGGTCGCCTGAAGGCCACGCATGAGCGGCACGTTGACGTTGGCGGACATCGAGGCGGCGGCGCGCCGCCTCGAGGGCCAGGTGCTTGAAACGCCGTGCCTGCCGTCTCGAACACTGGGCGAAATGGCCGGCTGCGAAGTCTTCCTCAAGTTCGAAAACCAGCAGTTCACGGCGTCGTTCAAGGAACGCGGTGCGTTCAACCGGATCGCGATGTTGAGCGAGACCCAGCGCGCCCAGGGCGTGCTCACCGTCTCGGCGGGCAATCACGCCCAGGCGGTCGCGTACCACACGCAGCGCCTGGGAATTCCGACGACGGTCGTGATGCCGCGCTTTGCTTCGGCAGTGAAGGTCGAGAACACGCGCCGCTTCGGCGCCAAGGTGGTGCTCGAGGGCGAAACGTTTGACGACGCACGGCGCCACGGCCTTGCGCTGGCCGCCGAGCAGGGCCTGAACGTCGTGCACCCGTTCGACGACCTCGCCGTCGCCGCGGGCCAGGGAACGATCGCGCTCGAGATGCTCGCGCAGCAACCGACGCTCGACACGTTTCTGGTTCCGGTGGGCGGCGGTGGGCTGATCGGCGGCATCGCGACCGCCGCGCGGGCGCTGCGCCCGGACGTTCAGGTGATCGGCGTGCAAACGGAACGCTTTCCTTCGGCGTGGAATTCGGTGCACGGCAGCGACCGCGAGAGCGGCCAGGCGACGATCGCCGACGGCATCGCCGTCAAACATCCCGGCGCCTTGACGCTGCCGATGATCCAGAAGCATGTTGACGACATGCTGCTCGTCGGCGAAGACGATATCGAACAGGCGATCGTGCTGCTGCTCGAAATCGAAAAGACGGTCGTCGAGGGTGCCGGCGCAGTGGGGCTGGCGGCGCTGCTGCGGCACGGCGCGCGTTTCGCCGGGCGGCGTGTCGGCGTGGTTCTTTCCGGCGGCAACATCGAACCGCTCGTTCTCGCCGAAATCATCCAGCGCGGCATGGTTCGCTCGGCGCGGCTGGCGCGGCTGCGCGTCGACGTTCGCGACGTTCCCGGCGCGCTCGCCGAGGTCACGAGCGCTTTAGGCAAGCTCGGCGCGAACATCGACGAAGTGCGGCACCAGCGCGCCTTCAGTTCGCTCTCGGTGGAACGGGTGCAGATCGAATTTGTCGTCCAGACACGCGGCACCGAGCACCTGGAGCGCATCATCGCGGGGATGTCGGCGTTAGGTTTTGCCTGTCTTCGCGTCACTTGAATCGCACTCGCGCTGGCTACAATTTGCCGGCGTTCATTTCCCACCACTTCGCGGAAGACCACCATGCCCATCGTCTCGATGCGTCAACTCCTGGACCATGCCGCCGAAAACGGCTATGGCATTCCCGCGTTCAACGTGAACAACCTGGAGCAGGTGCAGGCCGTGATGACGGCGGCTGCCGAAGTCGGCGCGCCGGTGATCCTGCAGGCGAGCGCCGGGGCGCGCAAGTACGCCGGCGAGCCCTTCATCAAGCACCTGATCCAGGCCGCGCTCGAGAGCTGGCCGCAAGTGCCGCTCGTGATGCACCAGGATCATGGCCAGAGCCCTGACGTCTGCGCCGGCGCGATCAACCTCGGGTTCAGCTCGGTGATGATGGACGGCTCGCTGCAGGCCGACGGCAAGTCGATCGCGAGTTACGAGTACAACGTCGACGTGACGCGCAAGGTCGTCGACATGGCGCATCTGCTGGGCGTGACGGTCGAAGGCGAACTCGGTTGCCTGGGCTCGCTCGAGACGATGCGCGGCGACAAGGAAGACGGCCACGGCACGGAAGCGACGATGACGATGGAGCAGTTGCTCACCGATCCGGAGCAGGCCGCCGACTTCGTGAAGAAGACCCAGCTCGACGCGCTCGCGATCGCGATCGGCACGAGCCATGGCGCCTACAAGTTCAGCCGCAAGCCCACCGGCGACATCCTGGCGATCCAGCGCATCAAGGAAATCCACCGCCGGATTCCGAACACGCACCTCGTGATGCACGGCTCCTCCAGCGTGCCGCAAGACCTGCTCGAGGAAATCCGCCAATACGGCGGCAAGATGAAAGAGACCTACGGCGTGCCGGTTGAAGAGATCCAGGAAGCGATCAAACACGGCGTGCGCAAGATCAACATCGACACCGACGTTCGCCTGGCGATGACGGGTGCGATCCGCAAGTACATGGCGCAGAACCCCGACAAGTTCGACCCGCGCGACTACCTGAAACCGGCGCGCGAAGCGGCCAAAGGAATTTGCAAGCAGCGCTACGTGCAGTTCGGTTGCGAAGGCCAGGCCGGCAAGATCAAGGCACAGCCGCTTACCGCTGTGGCGAAACGCTACGCAACGGGCGAACTCGCGCAGACGGTCGTCTAGTGGGGATCCGGCGCGGCGCTGGCGCGCGCCGTCAACGCGAGGTCAGGCAAAGCGCGACGATCAAGCGTCGAGTTTGATCCCGTCGAGCTTGTGGTTCTGCCCGCCGCGGCAGGCGATCTTCAGCGCGCCGATGCGGTTCCCGAGCGCCGCGCAACGTGCCAGATCCCAGCCGCGCTCCAGGCCGTAGAGCAGCGCGGCGCGAAACGCGTCGCCGCACCCTGTGGGGTCCAGCACTTCGCGCGCCGCGACGCCGGCGACAAGCGTCTTCTCGCCGCCTTGCCAGACTTCGCAACCCATCGCAGCGAGCGTCACGACCACGCCGCGCAGCTTTCCGCGCGACAGCGACTCGAGCGTGTGCCCGGTGCGCTCGCAGAGCATTCGCGCTTCGTAGTCGTTCATCGCGACCCAGGTCGCCTGCTCGATGAAGGCGCGCAGCTCGGTCCCGTCGAACATCGGCAACTGCTGACCCGGGTCGAAGATGAACGGCACGTTCAGCGCGGCGAGCTGCGCGGCGTGCGCCAGCATCGCGTCGCGCCCGTCGGGCGAAATGATCGCGATCTGCAGGTCGGCGCGGCGCGGCACCGAAATCAGGTGCGCCGACTGCATCGCTCCGGGGTGAAAGGCGGTGATCTGGTTGTTGTCCTGATCCGTGATGATGATCGCCTGCGCCGTGTAGGCGTCGTCGATGCTGCGCACGAACTCGGTGCTCGCGCCCCAGGATTTCAGCCGCTCGAGGTAACCCTGGCCGTCCTGGCCGAGCGCCGCCATCACGAGCGGCTCACCGCCGAGCAGCGCCAGCGTGTAGGCGATGTTCCCGGCGCAGCCGCCGAACTCGCGACGCAACGTCGGTACGAGGAACGAGACGTTCAGGATGTGCACCTGCTCGGGCAGGATTTGCTGCGCAAATCGGCCCGGGAAGGTGGTGATGGTGTCGAACGCGAGTGAACCGCAGATCAATGCCGCCATGAAGGCTCCGAAAGAAGAAAGGTGAAAGGGGACGCGACGGGTCAGGGGTAGAAAATCTCGACCGTGTAGCCGGTGACGAGTGGCGTCCCGGCGGCGAGCAGGAGTTGCAGGTTCGCCTCGCCTTCGGCGGCGAGCACCGGCTTGGGCACGCGGAAGTCCTGCGGCGACAGGGCTTTGCGCACGAGCAGGGCACCGCCGGCGTCGGTCAGCGTGAGCTCGATCCAGGGCATCGCGAGCAGCGTCGTGCTGCGGTTGCGCAGCACGACGGAGAGGCGGAACTGGTCCACGCCGGCGATGCGCGTGAAGCCCGAACTTTCCAGGCCGATGTCGTCGATTCGGCGCGGCGGATCGATCGAACACGACGCGAGTTCGCACCACTGGGCGAACCACGGCAGCGTGTCCGGCCAGCGCGCGGCGATGCCATGGCGCCAGTGGTGCGCGGTCTGCAGCGTCAGCGCCGCCAGCAGCACGAGCAAGGCGAGCGACAGGAGCACGCGCACGCCGGGCCGGTTCCAGCGCGCGGCCCGGTCGGCGCGGCGCAGGAACTCCGGCGCTCCCGATGCGGTGTCTTGAGGCAGCGGTGCGCTGTCTTCGTACGGCAGGCCCGATTCGATGGGCCGTGACAGCGATTCGTCGTCGGTTTGCAGCCCGGTGTCAGCACGGTAGTCGCCGAATCCGGTCGAGTCGATCGACGTGAAGCGGCTGCTTGGCGCCACAGCGCCGCCATGGCGCTCGGGAAACAGCTCGCTGTCGAGTCGATCGACGAGCGAAGTCTCTTCGCGCGGCGCGGCCGCTGCGCCGGCGCGCGCTCCCGGTGCTGCGCGTGGCGTGGCCACGGGTTCCTTCGGCCACGCGGCGACGGGCGTTGTCTTGCTGCTCGCGACTCTCTCGTCGAGTTCGCCCGCCAAGCTGCCCGGTGCCGTGTCGCGGTCCAGGTCAAACAAGCCTTCGAGCGCGTTGAAGACCTCATCGCAGCGCCCGCAGCGCACCCAGCCTTCGGATATCTTGAGCTGGTCCTGGACGACGCGGAACACCGTGCCGCATGCCGTGCAAGTGGTCGCCAGACTCATGCGACGATCATGCCATGCGGGCGCGCGGCGAACGCTGTGCCGTCAGCAGAACCCATCCGTCTTCGCTGTCGCTGACCCGCAGCGCCAACCCCGGTGCGTAGGCCTGCGCGAGCTCGTCGACCTGGCGCTCCAGGATTCCGGCGAGCACCAGGCAGCCGCCCGGGGCGAGGTAGGTCGACAACAGCGGCGCGAGCAGTTTCAGCGGCGTGGCCAGGATGTTCGCCAGGACCAGGTCGTATTCGCCGTGCACCGCGTCGGGCGTTGCGGCGTGCAGAGTCACCTGATTCGCGAGCGCGTTGGCTTGGGTGGTCGCGACTGCAACCGGGTCGATGTCGACCGCGTCGATCGCCTGGGCACCGTACAACGCCGCCGCGATGGCGAGGATTCCCGAGCCGCAGCCGTAATCGAGCACCCGCGCCCACGGCGCTCCCAAGCTCGCTTGGCGTGCGATCCAGCGCAGGCACATGCGTGTCGTCGGGTGCGTTCCGGTGCCGAATGCCTGGCCGGGATCCAGCCTGATCACCTGCTTCGCATCGGCAGGCGGCTCGTGCCACGTCGGCACGATCCAGAAGCCCGGTGCAATTTCGCTCGGCGTGAATTGCGCCTGGGTGAGCTGCACCCAATCGCGGTCGGCGAGCTCAGTCAGGCTTTGCAACACCAAGCCGAAGGCCCAATCCTGTGCGGCGAGCCAGGTGGCTGCGCGCGTCGCATCGGCTTCGCCGTGAAACAGCGCCTTGAGCGAGGAGCGGTTCCAGGCCGCGCCTTGCGGGTCGTTGGAAGCGGCTGCGCCGGGTTCGCCGAACAAGGCCTGCTCGGCGGCGCTGCCGGCGTCGGCGTCTTCGACCGAAACCGACAACGCGCCGAGCGCGTCGATGAGTGCGTCCGAACTGCGCTCCACGCAATCCTGCGGCGCGAGCCACTCGACTTCGAACATCGTGTCGCCTGCGGCCTAGCGTTTGTGCTGGCCCATCCAGCCTTCGAGGTAGTGGATGCTGGTCCCGCCTTCGATGAACTTCGCGTCGACCATCAGCTCGCGGTGCAGTGGAATGTTCGTCAGGATGCCCTCGACGACGGTTTCCGACAGCGCGATGCGCATGCGCGCCAGCGCCTGGTCGCGCGTATCGCCGTGCACGATGATCTTGCCGATCATCGAGTCGTAATGCGGCGGAACAAAGTAGTTGGTGTAGGCGTGCGAATCGACGCGCACCCCCGGCCCGCCCGGCGGGTGCCACATCGTGATGCGCCCCGGCGACGGGGTGAACTTGTACGGGTCCTCGGCGTTGATGCGGCACTCGATGGAATGGCCGCGCATCTGGATGTTGCGCTGCGTGAACGGCAGCTTTTCGCCGGCGGCGACGCGGATCTGCATCTGCACGATGTCGATGCCCGTCACGAGCTCGGTCACCGGGTGCTCGACCTGGACCCGCGTGTTCATTTCGATGAAAAAGAACTCGCCGTTCTCGTAGAGGAACTCGAACGTTCCCGCACCGCGATAGCCGATGCGCTTGCACGCCGCGGTGCAGCGTTCGCCGACCTTTTCGATGACTCGCCGTGCGATTCCCGGCGCTGGCGCTTCTTCGATGATCTTCTGATGCCGGCGCTGCATCGAGCAGTCGCGCTCCCCCAACCAGACGGCATTCTTGTGCTCGTCGGCAAGCACCTGGATTTCGATATGGCGCGGGTTCTCGAGGAACTTCTCCATGTAAACGGCCGCGTTGCCGAAAGCTGCGCCGGCTTCGGCGCGCGTGGTCTGCACCGCGTGCAGCAGCGCGGCTTCAGTGTGCACGACGCGCATGCCGCGCCCGCCGCCGCCGCCTGCGGCCTTGATGATGACGGGGTAGCCGATGCGCGCGCGCCTGGCGGATCGACTCTTTCGGGTCTTCGGGCAGCGCGTCTTCCGAACCCGGCACGCAGGGCACGCCGGCCTTGACCATCGCCTGTTTCGCCGCGACCTTGTCGCCCATGGTGCGAATCGCCTCCGGCGTCGGACCGATGAAGACGAAGCCGCTGCGCTCGACGCGCTCGGCAAAGTCGGCGTTTTCCGAGAGGAAACCGTAGCCGGGGTGGATCGCCTCGGCGTCGGTGACCTCGGCGGTGGCGATGATCGCCGGCATGTTGAGGTAACTCTGCGCCGATGCCGCCGGGCCGATGCACACCGCTTCGTCGGCGAGCTTCACGTATTTGGCGTCGCGATCGGCCTCGGAATAGACGACAACCGATTTGATGCCCATCTCGCGGCAGGCGCGCTGAATTCGCAGCGCAATCTCTCCGCGATTCGCGATCAGGATCTTCTTGAACATGGTGCCCTTATTCGATGACGAACAAAGGCTGGCCGAACTCCACCGCCTGACCGTTCTCGCACAGGATGCTCTTGATCGTTCCGGACTTGTCGGCCTCGATCTCGTTCATGATCTTCATCGCTTCGATGATGCAGATCGGGTCCCCCTCCTTCACCACCGAGCCGGGCTCGGCGAGCGGCTTGCCGCCCGGGCTCGCGGAGCGGTAGAAAGTTCCGACCATCGGTGACTTGACGGTGTGTCCCTCGGGCTCCGCGGCGGCTGAAGCGGGAGCCGGCGCCGCCGCAGCTGCTGCTGCTGCTGCCGCCGCCGCAGCGGCAACGCCGGCGGCGGGCGCGACGGCCACCGAAGGAGCCGGCGCAGCGAGCGCCTTAGACGGATCCGTCTTCACGATCCGGACCTTGCCGTCGGCCTCGGTGATTTCCAGCTCGGCGATGTTCGATTCCGACACCAGATCGATCAGTGTCTTCAGCTTGCGCAGATCCATGGCCTGTCTCCGATTGTGTTTTGTCGACCCCGCGCGTCCGCCGTGGTCTGTCGCGCCGTCTACGCCGTCTATCAGGCTTGGAACGGTGCCGATCCGACTCGCGCGAAATGTGACGAGGAAATCCGAGCCGCTTCCCAAACGCGCTGCTGGCGCTATGGGCCGAAAGTTTCGAAGCTGCGGACTTTACGCGCTTTGCGCGCTGTTGCGAGCCGTTGCAAAGAATCTTCTGCCAAAACGCTCGCGAAGCAGAGCTGAACGAGTCATCCGACGGATTTCACCCATGAAGTCAAGTCCTCGGGCTTGAGCGCGCCGAGCTTGCGGTGTCGCGGCTGGCCCTGGCGGTCAAAGACGACGCTGAACGGCAACGCGCCCGAGTTGTTGCCGAGTTCGCGCGCCAGCTCCGAGCCGGCGAATCCCAGAATGCCGATCGCGAATTCGAGATTGCGGCGCTTCACGAAGTCGCGCACCGGCTCCGGGTTGTCGACCGCCAGGCCGACGACGCGCCAGCCTTGCGCCGCATGGTCGCGCTGAAACTGGTCCAGCATGGGCATTTCGGCGATGCAGGGCGCGCACCACGTGGCCCAGAAGTTGACCAGCACAGGCTTGCCGCGCAGCTCAGCCATCACGAGTTCACCACCCGCGGGCCGCTCGAACCGCAGCGACCAGAGGTCCGCTGCGGGCGCAGGCGGTGCAGCCGGCCCGGGCACGGCAACGAGTGGTGCCTCTTCGGCGCTGTGGCGCCGCCAAGAGAGTGCGATCCCCGCGGCAGCGGCTGCGACGCCGGCCATCGCGCCGCCGATGAGCCAGGCGCGGCGGCGTGGCGGCGCAGTCACGCCGCGGCCTCGAGTCGGGACAGCGCGTTCAGGTCGCCGCGGCGCGCCCGGCCCGAGTCGTCGGGGCGCAGCGCGCCGCGCAAGTCGTCGTGGTCGTGCACGGCAAGGTGCACCGTCACGCCGATCCCGAGCTCGGCGCTCGGGGTGTTGACGCTCAGCACGTCGATGCTCTGGCCGCGCAAGCCGTGCGTCGTTCCGACGCTGAACGCGACGCCCATGTTGAGGAGCGCGATTTCGGCCGACTTCGGGTCGTCGCAGAACAATTGAAGGTGGACGTCGTTGTTCCGCGTCGCCGTGCCGCGCCACACGGCGCCGGCGAGGTGCGGGCGAAACGGCGCCAGGCGCTGCATCCATTGCTTCGCGATTCTGCGCAGCGCCGCCAGCTCCGCAGGCTGCGTCTCGGCGCAAAACAGCGCCAGGTAGGTTCGAACTTCGTCTTCGACGGCCTGGTTGTCGGGCAGATCGACCTTGCGCGCTGCGCCGAGGTCGCGCGCGGCGCGGCGTTTTGCGGCGGCGTACTCCATCCCCTCTTCGACGATCAGGCGCGCCGCGCACGCCGCGACTTCATTCGCAAAACCTGTAGGCATGGGGCATTCTAGGCACCCGCGCCGCCCAGGCGCTCGCGCAGCGCTTCGAGCACGGGTGGCGTCTGCGGGCGCACGCCGCGCCAAAAGAAAAAAGCTTCCGCGGCCTGCTCGACGAGCATGCCCAGGCCGTCGCGCCCGGTCGCGCCGTGTTGCTCCGCCCACGCCAGGAACGGTGCAGCGCGCGCGCCGTACATCAGGTCCAGCGCCAGTGCATCCGCACCCAGGACGCTCGGCGCGACCGGGGCGGCGGCGCCTTGCAGGCTCGTCGCCGTCGCGTTCAAGACCACGTCGAAACCGGTTCCACATTCGGCGAGCGGCGCCGCGCGAAGCGCTTCCGCGCCCTGCGCGTGCCGATGGCGTTGCACGAGTGCGTGCGCCTTGTCGACGCTTCGGTTCGCCAGCGTCAGGAGCGCCGGGCCGCGCGCGAGCAGCGGGCCGAGCACGCCCGCCGCCGCGCCGCCGGCGCCGAGCAGCAGGACTTTTCGACCCGCCAGCGGCACGCCGGCGCCCTGCTCGATGTCGCGCACGAGGCCCGCGCCGTCGGTGTTGTCACCGTACCAGCCGGCGGCATCAAAGCGCAGCGTGTTCACCGCGCCCGCGAGCTTGGCGCGCTCGCTCAAGGTTTCGCACAGCGCGAACGCCTCGAACTTGAACGGCAGCGTCACGTTGCAGCCGCGCGCCGGGCCGGCGGCGCTGCCCTGCGCGAACTCGCGCAGCGTCGCGGCGAATTGATCCAGCGCGCAGAGCAGCCGGCCGTAATGCATGTCCTGGCCGGTCTGGCGCGCGAACTGTTCGTGGATGAAGGGCGACTGGCTGTGCGCCACCGGGTGGCCCGCGACGGCGTAGTGGTCCATCTACGCTCCTGGCCGGCACGCGTCCGCGGTCGCCGCGTGCGGCGATCGGGTTGACGTTGCACGGCAAGGCAGCATCAGCGTTGCGCCGCGTTGAGCTGCGTCGTCTCCAGCCCCTCGTCGTGGGTGAAGCGAAAGCGCGACGTGATGACGATCTGGTCCGCCTTGCTGTGCATCGCCAGGGTGAACGGGCCGAACGGTGCGGCGGCCTTCACGATCGCGACGGCGCGCAGGTCGAGCACCTTCGAGTTCGAGACGCGAACGACTTCGGTGTCGACGACGCGGCCCTGGGCGTCGACGGTCACGTTCATCGTCAGCTCGCCGTACAGCTTGCGTCCCTGGTACTCGGGAAAATTGCGCGTGCCGCGCTCTTCGATCTTGCGCCGCAACGCGTCGTAGTAGATCGCGTAGTCGGCCTCTTTCGTCGCCGGGCTGATGTAGCGCTTTTTCGGCCGCGCATTTTCTTCGTTGACGCGTTTTTCGATCTCGGCCAGCAGCTGCACGAGCTGGCGCCGCTTTTCCTCGTCGGCGCGTTCGTTCACCGTGCCCTGGTCGCGGCGTGGGTCGGGCGGCGCCATCAGCGCGAGTTCGCGGCGCAGTTGCGCGAGCAGCTGCATTTGCGATTGCTGCAGTTGTTCGATCTGGCGCCGCGCCTCTTCGGTGCTGTCGCCGAGTTCGATCAGCGCCGATGGCGGCAGCGGCGACGTGGCGCGCCCCTTTTCCGCCTCACCGCCTCCGGCCAGGCTCGCCTGCGCGATCGCCTGCGCTTTGTCAGGCCGTTCGCCGGAGCGCGAATTGACGAGGATGACTTCGAGCGGCGTGTCCTGAAAGACGCGGTTGAACGACTCCGGGTCGACGATGCGCAGCGTCAGCAGCGCGGCGTGGACTCCGAGCGATCCGAGCAGGGCGATGTGCAGCGTCGAGAGTTTCTTCAGCATCGAGGGTCTTGCCGCGGATCAGCCACTCAGGCCGCAGGCGCCGGCAGCGCCGCTTCGGCGTCCGTCGCCTCCAGCGCGACGTCGATCGCCAGCGTGAGCGGTCCGGCCGCGTCCAGGTCTTCTTCGAGTTCGGCGTCAAGGCCCTCGGGGGCGGCCGCTGCACGTTGCGGCGCGTCGAGCTGCGCGACCAGGTTCGCGTGCACGTCGAGCGTCAACAAGTCGGTTCCGGTGATGCGCACGCGCGCGCGCGCGCCGCGCGCCAGGTTCTCGCAGCCGAGCGCGCGAAAGACGAGCGGCCAGTCGTCGGCGCGAACCAGGCCGTCTTTCATCACCACGGCGTCCAACTCGGTGACGCCGTCTTGCGCGAGCGCCTTGAGCGTCCAGTAACGCTCGATCGCCGCCTGGAATCCGTTGTATTCGGCGTACGCCGAATCGAAACTCGAAATAATGGAGAACAGCGCGGCGTCCTTCGGTTTGAACGGCGCGACGAGCGCTGCGGTGCGGCCGTGCCGCGCGCAGGCGACGATCTGCCATTGGTTCACGAGATCGACGTAGCGGCGCAGCGGCGACGTCGCCCAGCTGTACTGCGCGACGCCGATTCCGGCGTGCGGCGCGGCGCGGGTTCCCATGCGCACCTTGACGCCGGGGGCCATGCTCGCCTGGCTGCGGTAGATGGCGGGAACTCCGCACTCGTTCAGCCAGCCGCCCCAGGTGCTGTTGGCCAGGATCATCGCTTCGGCGACGATCAGGTCCAGCGGTGCGCCGCGCGCCCGCAACCCGATCGAGACGCGCTCGTCGCCGCGCGGCTCGCTGCCTTCGAGGCCTTCGAGCTTGAAGTTGTAGTCGGGGCGGTTGAAGTTTTCCGGCTTGCCGCGGCGCACTTCGCGCGCCGCTTTCAGATGGCACGCGAGGCGGAAGCCGAAGGCGAGTTCGGCGGCAAAAGCATAGTCGGCACCGGACGCGCCGCTCAACGACTGTGATGTGACCACACTGTCGAGCTGATCGTGGCGCAGGTTGGCAGCGATCGGCACGCGCTCGAGTTTCGTTTCGCTGGCGCGAATCTCGAGCGTCGCCTCGTCCAGCGTCACGTAAAGCGACACGGCGGGGCAGTCGCGCCCTTCGACCAGCGTGTACGCCTGGACCACGGCGTCGGGCAGCATCGTCAGCTTGAAGCCCGGCATGTAGACCGTGCTCAAACGCTCGCGCGCGAGCTTGTCGACTGCCGAATCGGGCGCAAACGCGAGTGCCGGCGCCGCGATGTGAATCCCCAAGGTGACCGTGCCACTGCCCAGACCGGTGACGGACAGCGCGTCGTCGATCTCTGTCGTCATCGAGTCGTCGATCGAAAATCCGCGCACTGCGGCGAGCGGCAAGTGATCGCGAATCGGAGGCGCTGCCAGCGCGGGCAGGGTGTGCCCCTTGGGGAAGTTCTCGAACAGGAAACGCTTCCAATGAAACTGGTACGGCGAGTCGATCGCGCCGGCCGTCTTCAGCAGCTCCAACGGCGCTTTCTGCGCGCGCCGCGCGGCTTCGACGACGGCCTTGTATTCGGGAGCGTTCTTGTCCGGCTTGAAGAGGATCTTGTACAGCGTCTCGCGCACCGGGTCTGGGCAGACCCCAGCGACGAGCTCGCCGGCCCAGGCGTCGATCTGCGCCGCAAGCGCCTGCTTGCGCGCGATGCCTTGCAGCGCGGCCTTGACGATTTCTTCGGGCGCCTTGCGAAACACGCCCTTGCCCTGGCGCCGAAAGTAGTGCGGCGCGTCGAACAGTGCAAACAGCGCCGCGGCCTGCTTCTCGACGCCGGCCTTTGCGTCGAAATAGTCGCGCGCCAGGTCGGCGAAGCCGAACTCTTCCGCGGGCGCGAATTCCCACGCCAGGTCAGGGTCGATCTCGCGCGCCAGCAGCTGCGCGGACGCGATCAACTCGGCCGGTTCGGGCTTGTCAAAGCGCAGCAGCACATGCGCGGTTTTCACCTTGATCCGCTTACCCGAGTCGAGTTCGATCTGCGCCGACGTGTCGGCTTCGCTCATGAGGCGGCCGGCGAGGAACTTGCCACCCTCTTCGAACAGTGCATACATAGGGGCGCGATTGT
The DNA here is from genome assembly GCA_963775015.1 of uncultured beta proteobacterium. GTDB lineage: Bacteria > Pseudomonadota > Gammaproteobacteria > Burkholderiales > Burkholderiaceae_C > JAEMQF01. Next base: position 104,095 of record CAVZHI010000018.1, read on the forward strand.
CGCTTGATCTCGTGTCGTCCCTGGCGCGGTGCGATGTCGTGCCGCCATGACAATCGCACGATGAGTGAAGAAATCAGGGCTCCCGGCGTGCCGCGCCACGACGCTGACGTGCGCCTGGCGCAAGTGCTGCTGTTCGTGGCGCCGGCGCTGTGGAGCGTGAACTACGTCGTGGCGCGCTGGGCGCCCGGCGTGATCGCGCCGCACGCGCTAGCGCTGGGGCGTTGGTGCCTTGCCGCGCTGATCCTGGCGGCGTTTTGCCACCGCGAAATCGCGGCGAAGTCGGCAGCGATTCGCACCGAGTGGCGCCAGATGCTCGTGCTCGGTGCGCTCGGCATGTGGATCTGCGGCTCCTTTGTCTACATCGGTGGGCGCAGCACGACGGCGGTCAACATCGGCTTGCTCTACGCGGCCACGCCCGTGCTCATCGTCTTCGCCTCGGCGCTGTTCCTGCGCGAGCGCGTCGGCGCACGCCAGGCGATTGGCGTCGCGCTCGGCGTCGCCGGGGTCTTGCACGTCGTATTGCGCGGCGATTGGCAGGCGCTGCTGCAGCTGCGCGTGAACGTCGGCGACGCCTGGATCGGCGGCGCTGTCGCGTCCTGGACCGCGTACTCGTTGCTGCTGCGCGGCTGGCCCTCCGCGTTCAGCCCGATCGCGCGCCTGACGCTGATCGTCTGCTTCGGCAGCATGGTGCTGATTCCGTTCACGCTTGCCGAAGCGCGCTGGTGGCTCCCCTCGGAGTTGTCGTGGAAGAGCTTCGGGCTCGTCGTCTTGGCAGCGCTGCTGCCGGGTGCCGGGGCCTATGGCGCGTTTTCGTACATGCAACGCGCGCTCGGCGTCGCGCGCGCGAGCGTTGTGCAGTACCTCGGGCCTCTCTACAGTGCAGCGATCGGCTGGGCCGTGCTCGGCGAACAGATCGAGGTCTTTCACGGCGTCGGCGCGTTGCTGATTTTGCCGGGCGTATGGTTGTCGACGCGGCGCTGAACTTTTATTCAGTACGTGCGCCCGCCCTTGTACTGCGCGTGGGCACGTCGCGTGAGCGAACCGCCGCGTTGCAACGCGGCGAACGACCCCGCAGCGTGGGCGTGGCAGATCGCGATTCCGAGCGCGTCGGCGGCGTCCTTGCCCGGCAAGCCGGGCAACGCGAGGAGTCGCTTCACCATCTCCTGCACCTGTTCCTTCGCCGCCTTGCCGTGGCCGACGATCGCCTTTTTCATCTGCAACGCGGTGTACTCCGAAACGGCGATGTCGCTGCTGACGAGCGCGGCGAGCGCCGCGCCGCGCGCCTGGCCGAGCAGCAGCGTGGACTGCGGGTTCACGTTGACGAACACGATCTCGACCGCACAGCACTGGACCTGATAGCGCGCAGCGACCTCGCGCACGCCGTCGAAAATGATCTTCAGCCGCGCCGGAAGCTCGCCGATGTGCACGCTGTCTGTCTTGATCGTGCCACTCGCCACATAGTGCAGGCGCGAGCCTTCGGCGTCGATCACGCCAAAGCCTGTCGTGCGCAGGCCGGGGTCGATGCCGAGGATGCGGATCACAGGTGGTAGGCCCAACGAACCGAGTGGAAGAACACCGGCGCCGCAAAACACAGCGGCGCGATCCGATCGAGCAGCCCCACCGCTCCGGTGACGGACGCCTGCCCGCCCCAGTGGCGCACGCCGGCGTCGCGCTTCAGCGCTTTCATCACGAACTCGCCGAGCGTGCCGCAGCCGCCGACGAGGCACCCCATGAGCAACGCGGGGATGGGTTTGAACGGTACCGCCCAATACAGCAAACCGCCCATCAGCCCGGCGCTGAGCACACCCACGCCCCAGGCGCGCCAGGAGAACGATCGGCTGATGGCGCGCGCCACCGGCCTGCGGCGCAGCAACCGGCTCGCCCCTTCCTGCGCGATCTGCGCAGCCGCAACGACGGCAGCGAGGTAGATGACGAGGAAGGCGCCGCGCCCGGAATAGCCCGGCACGTCGAGCAACAACAGCGCCGGCGCGTGGCTGATGCCGTAGACGCAGACCATGATTCCCCACTGGATTTTCGCGGTGCGTTCCAGAAAACGCTGCGGGTCGTTGCCGAACGCGCTGACGACGGGAATCGCGAGGAACACGTAGACCGGTATGAAGACGTTGAACAGGTCGAAATGGCGCTGCGCGACGAGCAGGTACTGCGTCGGCAGGACGACAAAAAAGGCGAGCAGCAGGCTGCGGTGGTCGGCGCGGCGCGTGTGCGTGATCGTGATCAACTCGCGCAGCGCAATGAACGACACGACGCCGAACAGCAGCGTCGAGATCAGCGGCCCGGCGGCCCAGGCGGTCCAGAACAGGATCGACGCGAGCCACACGGCGCGCAGGTCACGACCGAAGCCTTCACGCTTTTGTCGGTCGGACTCGGTGCCCTCGCGCAAGGTGACGATGAGCGCGACGACGCTGACGAGCGCGAGTACGCCGAACAGCGTGACGAACAGCAGGCCGACCTGCTGCGACACGGAAAGATCGCGAAGCGCGCCCATCAGTCGACCTCGCGCAGCGCGATCACGGCGTCGCGTGCGCGTTGCAGGAACGCGCCCTTGTCTTCACCCGCCCGCACCTGCAGCGGCGCACCGAACGTGACGGAGCAGAGCAGCGGCACGGGAATCACTTCGCCCTTGGGCATGACGCGCTGCACGTTCGCGATCCACGCCGGAATCAGCTGCACGTTCGGGTGTGCCAGCGCCAGGTGGTACAGGCCGGCCTTGAAAGGTGCCGGGTCCGCCGCGTGGCCGCGTGTGCCTTCGGGAAAGATGACGAGCGAATCGCCGTGCCCCAGCGCCTGCAACAGCGGCTCGAGCGGGTCTTCGTCGTCGGTGCGCTGGCGGCTCACGTAGACCGCGTTGAAGATTTCGCGCGTGATCCAGTGTTTCAGCGGGCTCGAGGTCCAGTAGTCGCGCGCCGCGATCGGGCGCGTCTGCGCGCGCAAGTCGTGCGGCAGCGCGGCCCAGAGCAAAACCCAGTCGAAATGGCTTTGGTGGTTCGCGAAGTAGATGCGCTGCTCGGCCTTGGGCGGGCAGCCGTGCCAGTGGCCTTGCGCGCCCGTGATGAGGCGCGCCAGGAAGACGAGAAAGGTGCCGGCTGCGTCGGCGAGTTTCATGAGGGTCGGCGAGTCCGGGCCGCCACCGCGTCAATGCCGGAAATGGCGCACGCCGGTGAACACCATCGCCACGTCGCGTTCGTTCGCCGCGGCGATGACTTCGGCGTCGCGCATCGAGCCGCCGGGGTGGATCACGCACGTGGCGCCGGCGTCGATGAGCGCGTCCAGGCCGTCGCGAAACGGGAAGAATGCGTCGCTGGCAGCGACCGAGCCGCGCAAGGAAAGGCCGGCATTGCCCGCCTTGATCGCGGCAATGCGCGCCGAATCGACGCGGCTCATCTGGCCCGCACCGACACCCAGCGTCATGCCGTTCGCGCAGAACACGATCGCGTTGCTCTTCACGAACCTGGCGATGCGCCAGGCGAACAACATGTCGGCGAGCTGTTGCGCATCGGGCTGGCGGATCGTCATCACTTTCAGGTCGTCGCGCCGCAAGACATGATTGTCGGCGCTCTGCATCAGCAGGCCCGAGCCGACGCGCTTGAACTCTTGAAGATTGCGCCCCTGCGCCTGGGTGTCCGCGCCGGCGCTGGGCAAGCCGAGCTGCAAGACGCGCACGTTCGCTTTGGCGGCGAGGATCTGCAGCGCCTCGGGCGAAAAAGCCGGCGCGATCAGCACTTCGAGGAATTGTTTGGCGACCAATCCGGCGGCGGCGGCGTTCACTTCGCAGTTGAAGGCGATGATGCCGCCGAACGCCGACGTCGGATCCGTCTTCAGCGCCTTTTCATACGCCTGCGCCGCGTCTGCGCCCAGGGCGACGCCGCACGGATTCGCGTGTTTCACGATCACGCACGCGGCCGGAGCATCGTCGAGGTTGAAGCTCTTCACGCACTCCCACGCCGCATCGGCGTCGGCGATGTTGTTGTACGACAGCTCCTTGCCCTGCAGCTGGCGCGCCGTGACGAGCGAGCCCGGTGCAGGGTCGAGATCGCGGTAGAAGGCTGCGCACTGGTGCGGGTTCTCGCCGTAGCGCAAGTCTTGCAGTTTGACGAAGCGCAGGTTCGCCTGCGCCGGGAAAACGCTGCGCCGCGTGCCGCCGGCGCCGTCGGGTTCGAGGCTGGACAGGTAGTCGCTGATCGCCGCGTCGTAGTTGCTGATGCGATTGAACGCCGCCACCGCGAGCTCGAATTTCAACTCCGTGCTCACCTTGCCGCTGGCCTGCAATTCGGTGAGGACGCGGGCGTATTGCGACGCGTCGGTGAGAACGGCGACGTCGCGCCAGTTCTTCGCCGCCGAGCGCACCATCGCCGGGCCGCCGATATCGATGTTCTCGATCGCTTCGTCCAGGGTACAGCCGTGCTTCGCGACCGTCGCCTCGAACGGGTACAGGTTGACGACGAGCAGGTCGATCGTCGCTATGCCATGCTCGCGCAGCGCGTCCATGTGCGCGGCCACGTCGCGCCGCGCCAACAGGCCGGCGTGGATGATCGGGTGCAGCGTCTTGACGCGGCCGTCGAGCATTTCGGGGAAGCCGGTGTGCGCGGCGACTTCGGTCACCGGCAGCCCGGCGTCACTCAGCAATTTCGCCGTGCCGCCCGTGGACAACAAGGTCACGCCCAGGGCGTGCAGAGCGTGCGCCAGGCCGAGCACGCCGGTCTTGTCGGAAACGGAAATCAGGGCGCGCATGATGGACTTTCAACATCGGTCGCGACGGGTCGCGGCGAAACATCGCCGGGCCGCGCTTTCGAATCAGTCGATCAACTTGTGATCGAGCAACTTGCGCCGCAGCGTATTGCGGTTGATCCCGAGCCATTCGGCGGCGCGGCTCTGGTTGCCTTCGGCGTGGCGCAGCACGACGTCGAGCAGCGGCTTTTCGACGACGCCCAGGATCATGTCGTACATCGCCGAGGGCTCGACGCCATGCAGATCCTTGAAGTAGCTCTCCAGGTTCTCGCGAACGCATTGTTCGATGTGCTTCTTGCTCGTCGTCATGCGATTCGCTCCACGAAGGCGTCGTTCGCGGCGACGCTTCTCGGCAAGACGCTGTGGTCGAGCGCCAACTCGTCGAACCAGTCGCTGACTGCTTGCACCTGGTCGGCGCAGGCGTCGAGCAGATTCATGCGCGAGCGAAAGCTCTCGCCACCGGGCAAGCCGCGCACCGCCCAGCCGATGTGTTTGCGCGCGCTGCGCGCGCCGGCGGCTTCGCCGTACAGGCCATAGTGGTCGCTCAAGTGTTCGAGCAGCCAGCCCTTGACGTGGCTCACGCGCGGCGCCTCGAGGTGCACACCGGTGCGCAGGAAGTGTTCGACTTCGCGAAACAGCCATGGCCGTCCTTGCGCGGCGCGGCCGATCATGACGCCGTCGGCACGCGTCGCGTGCAACACGTCGCGCGCCTTTTCCGGGGTGTCGATGTCGCCGTTCGCGACGACCGGAATCGCGAGCGCCGCCTTCACGGCGGCGACGGTGTCGTACTCGGCGCCGCCCTTGAAGCCTTGCTCGCGCGTGCGGCCGTGCACCGCGACCATCGCGACGCCGCGCTGCTCAGCGCCGCGCGCAATGCGCACCGCGTTGCGCTGCGACGCAGACCAGCCGGTGCGCATTTTCAGCGTCACCGGGACGCCACGCGGCTCGCACACCGCCACGACGGCGGCGACGATCTGCAGCGCGAGCGGTTCGTCCTGCATCAATGCCGAACCGGCCCAGCGGTTGCACACTTTCTTCGCCGGGCAGCCCATGTTGATGTCGATGATTTGTGCGCCGCGCTCGATGTTGTAGGCCGCCGCCTCGGCCATCATGGCCGCGTCGGTGCCGGCAATCTGCACCGCGATCGGCGCCACCTCGCCGGCATGGTCCAGGCGCCGGCTCGTCTTCAGGCTGTTCCAGAGGTCTTTGCGCGACGTGACCATTTCGCTCACCGCATAGCCCGCACCGAGGCGCTTGCAGAGCTGGCGAAACGGCCGATCCGTGACACCCGCCATCGGCGCGACGAGCAGTGCGTTGGCCAATGTGAACGGACCGATTTTCATGCAGTGGGGGAGCTGGGCGGAGACGGCGCTGGGGAGTCTGGCGTTGCACTTGCGGCGTGTGCGCAAAAACGAGGCGGCAGTATAGCGGGCACAAAACGGCGCGCGGCACGCCCAGGGGGCCGCGGCGCGGTCCGGATAATCGGGGTGAATGGAAGCCTGGTTCGAATCCGTCCTGGTCTTGCTCGCCCTGCCGAAATATGGCCTGAGCACGGTGTTCGTCGTCGCCGTCGTCTCGGCCACGCTGCTGCCGCTGGGCTCCGAATTTGCGGTGATCGGCCTGGTCAAACTCAACCCCGAACTGTTCTGGCCCGCGGTGTCGGTGGCCACCGTGGGAAATACGCTGGGCGGGATGATCAGCTGGTGGATGGGCTACGGCGCCGAACTCGCCTTCGAGCGCGTCGCCCACAAGCGCGTCCAGGTGCGCGCATTGCAGTACCTGGAGCGCTTCGGGCCGAAAGCCTGCCTGCTGTCGTGGCTGCCGGGTGTGGGCGATCCGCTGTGCGCTGTGGCAGGTTGGCTGAAGATGCCGTTCTGGCCCTGTACGATGTACATGGCGATCGGCAAGTTCGGCCGCTATGTGGTGCTGACGGCCTTGTTGTTGTGGGTGTTTCCGGGCCAGTTCACGCCCTGAACTGCCGCGGCGACACCGCGCGCGGCGCGCCCTCCCGATGGGCCCGAGGCAGCTTCGGACAGGATCGCGCATTCTTGTGAGGACATTCCATGAGCCTGCCCTTGACCGCCAGTTCCTACGCCGCGCTGACCCAGACCTGGGCGCGCATGCACCGCCTTGCGCATCTGCACTCGATCGCCGGCTGGGACAGCGCGGCGATGATGCCGCCCAAGGGCAACCAGGCACGCGCCGCGGCGATGGCCGAGATGGAGGCGCTGCTGCACCGCCTCAGCACCGAACCGCAATTGCAGGGGCTGATCCAAGCCGCACAAGGCGAGGCGCTCGACGACTGGAGCCGCGCCAACTTGCGCGAAATCGAACGCGACTGGCGCCTCAGCAACGCCTTGCCCGAAACCCTGGTGCAGGCGCAGTCGCTCGCCGGCGCGCGCTGCGAACACGCCTGGCGCACGCAGCGCCACGCGAACGACTGGCCCGGATTCCTGGAGAATTTTCGCGAGGTGCTGCGCTTGTCGCGCGAAGAGGCGCAGCGCCGGGCCGACGCCACGGGTCTCGCGCCGTACGACGCGCTGCTCGACAAGTTCGAACCCGGAACGACGAGCGCCGACGTGGACCGCCTGTTCGGCGAGGTCCAGGAATGGTTGCCGGGGTTGGTGCGCCGCGTTCGCGAAAAGCAGTCGGCGCTCCACTTCGCATTTCCGCAAGGGCCTTTCCCGAAGGCGGCGCAGCGCGCGCTGAGCCTGGAGGTGATGCAGCTCCTGGGCTTCGACTTCGACGCCGGGCGACTCGACGAGAGCACGCACCCGTTCAGCGGTGGTGTTCCGGAAGACGTGCGCCTGACGACGCGCTACCGCGAAGACAACTTCGTGCAAAGCCTGATGGGAACGATCCACGAGACCGGCCACGCGCGCTACGAACAGAACCTGCCGCGCCAGTGGCTCGGTCAGCCGGTGGCGCGGGCACGTTCGATGGGAATCCACGAAAGCCAAAGCCTGAGTTTCGAGATGCAGCTCGGCATGAGCCGCGGCTTTGTCGGCCTGCTCGCGCCGCGCCTCGCCGCCCACTTCGGCGCCCAGGCGGCGTTCGAGCCGCAGGCGCTGCACCGCCTGCTGACGCGCGTCGAGCCCGGGTTGATCCGCGTCGACGCCGACGAGCTCACCTATCCGGCGCATGTGATCGTGCGTTACAGAATCGAGCGCGCGCTGATCGCGGGGGACGCACAAGCCGAAGACATTCCGGCGCTCTGGGACGAAGCGATGCGCGCGTTGCTCGGCCTCACGACGGCAGGCAACTTCAGGGACGGCTGCATGCAGGACACGCATTGGAGCGCCGGTGCGTTCGGCTACTTCCCGTGCTACACGCTCGGTGCGATGTATGCGGCGCAGTGGTTCGCTGCGCTGCGCCGCGCGGTTCCGGATCTGGACGCGCGCATCGCGAGTGCGGATCTGGCGCCGCTCTTCGGCTGGCTGAACGAGCACATCTGGTCGCAAGGCAGCCGCTGGACCACGCCCGAGCTCGTGCAGCGCGCGAGCGGCGAAGCGCTGAACACGCAGCACTTTCGGCGCCATCTCGAAGCGCGCTACCTGGCCTGAGGCGCCAGGGCCCCTCCTACAATCGCGCGCCCTCCCTGGCGAGCCGAGAAAGAGCGAAGCATGAACGCGCAACCAGCCCACGGCACGAGCCCGCCAGCGAACTCGATAACGCCGCGCGACAAGGCGCAGATCCTGGCGCAGGCGCTGCCCTACATCCGCAAGTTCCACGGCAAGACGATCGTCATCAAGTACGGCGGCAACGCGATGACGGACCCGGCGCTGCAGCGCGACTTCGCCGAAGACGTGGTGTTGCTCAAGCTCGTCGGCATGAACCCGGTCGTCGTGCACGGCGGCGGCCCGCAGATCGAAGACGCGCTGGCGAAGATCGGCAAGAAGGGCCGCTTCATTCAAGGCATGCGAGTCACCGATGAGGAGACGATGGAAGTCGTCGAGTGGGTGCTCGCCGGCCAGGTGCAGCAAGACATCGTCGGCCTGATCAACGTCGCGGGCGGCAAGGCGGTGGGATTGACGGGACGGGACGGCGGCCTGATCCGCGCGCGCAAGATGAAGATGGTGGACCGCGACGACCCTGCCAAGGAGCACGACATCGGCTGGGTCGGCGAAATCGAGTCGATCGACCCGAGCGTCGTGCGAGCGCTGCAAGACGACCAGTTCATTCCGGTGATCTCGCCGCTCGGCTTCGGCGCGAACAACGAAAGCTACAACATCAACGCCGACGTCGTCGCGGGCAAACTCGCCGAGGTGCTGAAGGCGGAAAAGCTGATGATGCTGACGAACACGCCTGGCGTGCTCGACAAGGCAGGCCAGCTGCTGACGAACCTGTCGGCACGCGAAATCGACGCGCTGTTCGAAGACGGCACGATCAGCGGCGGCATGCTGCCCAAGATCGCGTCGGCGCTTGACGCGGCGAAGAACGGCGTGCACACGGTGCACATCATCGACGGCCGCGTGCCGCACGCGATGCTGCTCGAAGTGCTGACCGACCAGGCCTACGGAACCATGATCCGCTCGCATTGAGCCGAGCTGCGTTCCCGACATGCGGGATTTCCCGCCCGCAAAGTTGGTGTTCACCCTTGCCGGGGACCGCGGTGGGTGTGTGCAAGAATCTGCCGGCCGACCCCGTTTGCCTGTGACGATGCCCATCACCGATCCGAATCCCGCTGCCGCCGCAGGCGAAGCGCACGCACCGGCGTCAGGCCATCCGACGGCGCGCAAGCGCCCCAAACCCGGCGAGCGGCGCATCCAGATCCTGCAAACCCTGGCGACGATGCTCGAGCAGCCCGGCGCCGAACGCATCACGACGGCCGCGCTCGCGGCCAAGCTCGACGTGAGCGAAGCCGCGCTGTACCGGCACTTCGCGAGCAAGGCGCAGATGTTCGAGGGCTTGATCGAGTTCATCGAACAAAGTGTTTTCACGCTCGTGAATCAGATCGCCGAGCGCGAATCCGATGCGCGTGCGCAGGTGCAGAAAGTCTTGACGGTGCTGTTGCAGTTTGGCGAGAAGAACCCCGGCATGACGCGCGTCATGGTGGGCGACGCGCTGGTGTTCGAGCACGACCGTCTGCTCGCGCGGATGAACCAGTTTTTCGACCGCATCGAGTCGCAATTGCGCCAAAGCCTGCGCGTCGCGGCGGAAGCCGCGGGTTCGGCAACGCCGACGGTGGACGCGAATGCGCAGGCGTCGGTATTGACGGCTTTTGCGGTGGGCCGCTTGCAGCGCTACACGCGTTCCGGATTCAAGCGCAGCCCGACGGAATTTCTCGACGCCTCGTTGCGCATGCTCGTCGCACCTTGAGAGAGCGCTGTTCCGGCGCTCAGCCGGCAGCGGTGTAGTGCGGCTCGCGGCGCGTGAAGCAGGCGTGCAGGATGTCGTAGACCATCAGGTAGTTCTTTTGCTGGAAACTCGCGTGCGAGATGCCCGACATCACGCTGAACTGCTTGTCCGGGTTGGGCAGCAGCTTGAAGAAATCGATCAGGTCGTCGATGCCGGCGATGCCGTCGAACTGGCCGCGCAAGATGAGTGTGGGGACCGTGATCTGTTTCGGGTCGACGACGGGCAGGCGCGAGCACATGTCGATGTAGGTACCGTTGGGCATCGAGTCGTCGAGTGCCAGGATGGCGTCGGCAAACGCGTCGATCACGCGCGGCTCGGCGCAATCGGGGTGGTCGCGTTCGAAAATCGAGCGCACGAAGGCGCGGTCGATGGGGCGCCGCTTCGCCTGCATGAACTCGGGCAACTTCTTGCGCCGTTGCGCGAGCGTCGCGCTTCCGGCGCCGGTCCAGACAAAAGCGTCGAGCACGAGGCGCGCCACGCGCGACGGGTGCCGCTGCGCGAAAAGCGCTGCGCGCAGCGCCCCGGATGAAATGCCGTAGGTGAAGAAGCGAGCGACGCCGCGTGCGCGCGCGATGTAGTCGGTCGCGACTTCGAGGTCGTCGGCGCCGTTGCCGATGTCGCAGGTGATGTCGCGGCTCTTGTCGGAGCGGCCGTAACCCTCCATGTCGACGCACCAGCAGACAAAACCGCGGCGCGCGAACCAGTCCATCACCGACGAATCGGCGCGACCGGGTACATGCAGGTCGAACGTCGGCTGCGACGCCATCGACGAACCGTGAACGAACAGCACGGCGGGTTTGCCCGCTGCCGAGTCGACGTATTTTTCCCACAGGAACAGGCGCACGTCGCCCTTGTGGGTCCAGTGTTCGACGCCTGTGACGGCGGCGTCTGCGACGGGTCTGGGGTTGTTCATGGGTTCTTTTGCAAGTGGATTCAGTCGATCTTCGCGCCGGTCTCTTTGATCACCGCAGCCCAGCGCTCGCGCTCCTGGCGAAAGTAAGCCGCGAATTCTGCGGGAGTCGACCCGACGGCTTCGATCGAGGCGTTGGCCATGTAGGCGCGCACCTCCGCCGAAGCCAAAGCGACCTGCGTCTCGCGGTGCAGGCGCTCGATGATCGCTGGCGCCGTGCCTGCCGGCGCGAGCAGCCCAAGCCAAACATAGGCAACCATGCTCGGATACCCCGATTCGGCGAGCGTCGGAACGTCGGGCAATTGCGGCGAGCGCTGCGACCCGGTGATGGCCAGGGCGCGCAGCTTGCCGGATCGGATGTGGCCGAGCATCCCGGCGACTCCCGGCATCGACACCAGCACCTGGCCGCCAATCAAGTCGGTTGTCGCCTGGGCGCTGCCGCGGTAGGGAATGTGGTTCAGGCGCACGCCGGCGAGGGCGAAAAATTGCGCGGCAAACAAGTGCTGACCGCTGCCGTTGCCCGACGATCCATAGTCGATCCGCCCCGGGCGTTCCTTCGCGTAGGCGACGAATTCCGCGACACTGCGCACCGGCAATATGGGATTCACCACGAGCACGGCGGGTTCTCGGCCGAGCAGCGAGATCGGCGCGAAGTCTTCAAGCGCCTGGAAATTGAGTCGAGGATAGAGCGTCGCGCTGATCGCGTTCGTTTGCGAAGCGAGCAGCAGCGTGTAGCCGTCGGGTGGCGCCTTGGCGACGCTTTCGCTGCCCAAGGTCGCGCCGGCGCCGGGCTTGTTTTCGACGTTGATCTGCTGGCCCAGGCGCTTGCTCAATTCCTGCGCGATCACGCGTGTCGGCCCGTCAACCGCACCCCCGGCGGAGAACGGCACGACGATGCGCAGCGGCCGGTTCGGATAGTCCTGCGCCTGCGCCTCAGCGAGAAGGCAGACCGCGGCAGCGCCGAGCACCCAGAGGCGTCGCGCGGGTCGGCGCCTGGGTGTGCAGAAGCGAGGTTGTTGCGGTGTCATGGGCGCGCCGATCTCGCTTCACCGAGATCCGGGCGTGGCGCGGATTCTGACGCATGCGATGTGCCGGCGCCGCTACACTGCGCAGCCCCTCAGAACTGCCCGCCCGGGCTGCGCATGTCCGCTCCCAACGACGCCATCGTCAACTTGCTGCAACGCGCCGAATCGTTGCTGGCACGCCTCGAAACGGTGTTGCCGCATCCGCTCACCGCGCCGGACTGGTCGGCAGCGATCGCGTTTCGCTATCGCAAGCGTGGCGGGTCGGGAGTGATCGAGCCGGTTCGCCATGTGGCGACGATCCGCCTTGGCGATCTGGTGGAAGTCGAGCCGCAGAAAGAGCGACTCGTGCGCAACACCGAGCAATTCGTCGCCGGCCACGGCGCGAACAACGTCTTGCTCACCGGGGCGCGCGGCACGGGGAAAAGCTCGCTCATCAAGGCGTGCCTGAACCACTTCGCGCCGCGTGGGCTGCGTCTGATCGAAGTCGACAAGACGGATCTGATCGACTTGCCCGACATCGTCGACCTCGTCGCCGAGCGCGCCGAGCGCTTCATCGTGTTCTGCGATGACCTCAGTTTTGACGAAGGCGAACCCGGCTACAAGGCGCTGAAGTCGATCCTCGACGGTTCGGTGGCGCAGTCGAGCGACAACGTGCTGATTTACGCGACGAGCAACCGGCGCCATCTGCTGCCCGAGTACATGAAAGAGAACCTCAGCTATCAGCACACTGAAGACGGTGAGGTGCATCCGGGGGAAGTCATCGAAGAAAAGATTTCGCTCTCCGAGCGCTTCGGCCTTTGGGTCAGTTTCTACCCGTTCAGTCAGGGCGAGTATTTGGCCATCGTCGCGCAGTGGCTGCGTGGCTTCGGTGTCGATGAGGCGGCGATCCAGGCCGCGCGCCAGGAGAGTCTCGTCTGGGCGCTGGAGCGCGGTTCACGTTCAGGGCGCGTCGCGTTTCAGTTTGCCAAGGACTATTCGGGGAGGCACGTCGCTTGAGCGCTGCGGCCGTCGCGCGCGCCGCGGGAGTGGCGCCTGCGCCTGAGCGCACGCCGGTGGACGTTGCGGTCGGCGTCTTGATCGACGCTGTCGGGCGGTTTCTCATGACGACGCGTCCGCCTGGCAAGGTCTTTGAGGGTCATTGGGAGTTTCCCGGGGGCAAGCTCGAGGCCGGGGAGACGACCGCGCAGGCTTTGGCGCGCGAGTTGCACGAGGAACTCGGCATCCGGATCGGCGCGGCGATGGCGTGGAAGTCGGAAACGATGGACTACCCGCACGCCAGGGTGCGTCTGCACTTCTGCAAGGTGTTCAGCTGGACCGGCGAACTCGACATGCGCGAAGGCCAGGCGTTCGCCTGGCAGACGCTGCCGGTGACGGTGGCACCGCTGTTGCCGGGCAGCTTGCCGGTGTTGCGCTGGTTGGCCGACGAGCGCGGGTTTCCCGGTGCGACGCACGGCGCC
>CAVZHI010000019.1:0-146936 GCA_963775015.1 uncultured beta proteobacterium
CGAATGGGTAGTCAGCGAGCTTGCTCATGCTTCATGCTCCGTCCACGAGGTCGACAAACTTCTTGACGTAGATTGGCTTGATCGGACGATGGGCAGGCACTGGCAGCGTTTTGCCATCATTCCGGACAAACACACGTGGCTACCCCCATCGTGCAGCCAACCAATGCCGTGTTGCTTTGCCACGGTTTGAAGCTGGGCAATATCCCAGTCGAGCGCACTACGCCGCATGGCGACGAGCAGCTTCGTTGCCGTGTTCATGCCCCGTATGATACTGTCGGCAACATCGCGGGCGCAAGCGTGACTGCGCGTTCTTCTATGGGGCCGAACGGTTGAGGTGAGCAGCCGCTGGAGGGCGTAGCCCGGAAGCGGTCGGCTCGACCGAAGGGTTAGCCATCATCTTGTTGCCGACGCGCTTTCTTCTGGGCTAAGCGGATTAGGGTTCCGACAACTCGGATGTGAGCTTGTCCGAAAAGCCCCCATCCACGGCTAGGAAGAAGCTGTTGGATAGTGCATTTGAGCCAACGATGCGGACGCGGAACCCAGGGTCATGCAGGACGATAACGCTCCCCATACCGTTTTCTGTGTAGACGAGCAACCTGTACGAGCCCGCTTTGGTCTGCTCTCTGAATTCTTGGCCGCCCTTCTTGACTGGCGACGCTGCGCCCCCTGGGCGTACTCCGTCTTTGACTTGAACCGCGATAGCGCTACTTTTCTTGCACAGTCCCGTCGCGGATTCTTCGGTAGGTGATGTTTCCAGATTCAGGCATCTTGACGCGACTGCTCAGCTTCGAGACTTCGCCCTCAACAACTTCCAGCCGCAAGGCTTCTGTTCCTGCAGCGTCGATAACTACAGTCTGTCCCGTCTTCACCGGCGGTGTGAATGTTGCCTCGGTAGGAACTACCCCACCGTTGACCGCAACTCCCGGCGGATAGTCTCGATCTTGATTTCGCCGACGGCCGTACCAGCGAAGAGGGCTGCCACCACGCCAATGCAGAGTACCGACAGCGTGTTCATTGGGAGTTCCGAAGAAGGTGGGTTGATGATGGCGTACGTAGGAGTTCAGCCGCCCGCGGAGGGCGCAGCCCGGAGCGGGCGGCTGAACGAAAGGTTAGCCTTTTGAAAACGCAAACAACTGACTACGTTGACGCGCAGAGGGTGGAATCTAGCAGGACGCGAGGAGACGAACCGGGCGAAAGCCACTTGGACGCGGAGGACAGTTTCCAGTGTGGCCTTCGTGGCGAGCATTAGTTGTGACCGCGACGCGGTTCGTGCGTGCACAAAGCCGCCATGCTCAGGCGACAGCCAAGCGCGACAGGGGGTTGAGTAAGGCGGCGTGTTCATCGAAGGCATGGACAAAGGCGCTAACGTTTGAGTTAACTTGCGTTCGGAGGCCGCAGGCCGGAGAACGTCAAGTTGAACGAAGGGTTAGGCGTCATTCGGCGGCTTGGCGCTTGCCAGCGACGATTGAGAGCACGTGCTGTAGCAGAGCCCACTTCTTAGCGCGGACATACTTGCTGTGGACAAAGGCAACTTCGATTCCGACGATCTTCAGCACGCTTTCAGGTGACCAAATACCGGGAGGACGGTCCGCCAGACCGTAAACGAGAGCCCCGCTTGCGCCACCGAGGTGAGGTGTCTCCTTCGGCAGGCCGTATGTGTTGCCAGCTTCGCGGCTGTATCGAAAGAAGAGATCAAACTCACCACGCCCGCCGTCAACTTCTCCAACGTAGGGTGCCGTGTATAGCTGGAAGAGAGCCGATGGGCGGAGCGTTGCGTTCTCGTAGGTGACGGTAGTGTCGGGGTAGCCGGCGATGAGATAGTTCTCGAACTGAGCATCTGTGGCGGCAAGATTGCTCTCATTCAGGAAAGTCCAGCCTGAACGCGCGCGTTCTATGAACTCTTCGTCAAGTAACTCAATGACCGCGACGTCGTGTTCATCGGTGTTCCTGGGGTGGTGGATGGTTGCGTGGCCCAGGTACCACATAGCTACGTCCTTCCCCGCCCGCTCGGGGACACCAATCTTATTCGGGTCAGCGTCTTGGAAGAGGTGACCGGCGGTGACCAGACATGGCCGACCGTCGAACCAGAAGAAGGCGCCTGTACCGAGCACACCGGTTCGTTCGGCGCTCTGATAGACCAGGGGCACTGTGCAACCGACTAGGAACTGCTCAAGCGTGCCCAGTTCAGGCAGCGAGAGGCCCGTAGTCTCTGTGAGCGACCGCATGTGTGTGTATGACGCCTAACGTGTGAGGTGAGCCGCGCGCGGAGGGCGCAGCCCGGAGCGCGTCGGCTCGACCGAAGGGTTAGAGCCCATTGCGCTCATTGAACCACGTCTCCGGTGAAGCGGTCTCTGTTCGCCCAGTATGGACAGCGTGGGCACTTTTCTCCATTGGGATAATCCGTGCCCTCTTCATGCGGGCAACCAAGTAAGCGATCTGGGCTGACGACCGACTTGACGCCATGCTGCTTGAGGAAGCTGACGATTTCTTCATTGGCCTTGGCGTCCAGGCGAACGTCCGCGAGTTCGTTGTGCCAGCGTTCTAGGGCCGTGACCTCGCCTCCTTCTTGCATGACGATGCCGACTGAGACTTTGGACGCCTGTGACGCAGTGGGACCATAGTACGTGATTGTGGCGAGCGGAAAGCCCTGAAAGCCTTGCTTGGCCTTTTTGCGCAGCTTGTCCCGGAACCAGGTGGCCTTGAGTGACACGGTCTGTCTCTTGTGGGCTCTAACGTATGAGGTAAGCCGCGCGCGGAGGGCGCAGCCCGGAGTGCGTCGGCTTGACCGAAAGGTTAGGTTGCTGGCAGGCCTGAGATGACACTCGGTAGTTCTCTTTCTGTGAAGGAGGAAAACCAGCCGCACTTGCAATTGAATTCCGCGCCTGGAGGAAATGGAGAAGCCGACTGACGACACCGCGGACAATAAACTGCATTGTGATAACCGCCAGTCGGCTTTCGCTTGAAAGGCGCACCTCGCTCTTCGACATACTCTACAGCGACCCTCGACGACGCAAGTTCCGCCTCAAGCTCAGCAACGCGCGCCTTGAGGTCTGCGTTTTCCTGTTCGCGCTTCGAGATTGCATCCTTCAGCGCTCCGAGTTTGGCCTGCAGCAGCGCAAGATGCTCTTTGAGGATGATGGATGAACCGTGCTCAGTGATCCATCGCTCGATGTCGCTGAGGATTGGGATAGCCATGCTTCGATGTTACCTGCGACGGCGAATTGCGAGGATCGTGAGCAACCTAACGTTTGAGGTAAGCCGCCCGCGGAGGCCGCAGGCCGGAGCGGGTCGGCTTGACCGAAGGGTTGGGCGTCATCGGACGGTATGGGCTCCCGAGTGAGGACTTCAGTATGGCGTTCCGTCGCGGTGCGCCATGCGCTTCTTGCCCTCAACTTCGATGACTTGAAGGTCGTCGTCAGGCCAAACAGCGGAGTCGCCCGGCGTTCTGTCCCCGATCTCGAGGTACACAACGTCCTCGTCCGTCTCGTTGACAAGATGATGAGCGTTGCCTGTCCCCGCGCTGAACCCAGCGCACATGCCGGGAACAAGCTTCACCGCCCCTTCATCCGTGTTCAGCGTGGCCGTGCCTTGGAGCATGTAGACGAATTCATCTTGCTTCGCGTGCGCATGCCGCAGTGCCGACATTGCCTTCGGGCGGAGTCAGGTTCAATTGACGCCAAAGTTCTTCAAACCGAAGACGTCACCAAGGACTCGCTTCTCTCTTCCGGCGACACGCGAGGCGAAAGGCTCTGGATAGATGGTCTTGGCCAAGCGAGGAAATACCTCCGCAGCCACGACGGCAGTGGGAATGGGTTGATCTGGCATGTGAACTCCTCCTGGATGATGAATGACGCCCAACGTTTGAGTTGAGCTGCGTACACCGGTACTCCGGGGTACGTCAGCTCGAACGAAGGGTTAGATCGCAGTTTCACAGCGCGGCCTTCTGCATGCGCTGAAGAATTGATCGATCAATTATTGCTTGCACGGTCTGGTTCGCTCCACGGACGACTATGCGCCTGGAGAAGGATAACGGCCCCATGGCCTCAAATAGCTTGCCGAGTACTTCGTCGGCAAAGCTACTAGAGATTACCGGGGTTCCACTGAGGTCGAGAACGACAGCGCTTTCTGGGTATTGGTTTAGAAGGTTTTGTAATTTGATCCTGAAAAGAAGCCCGGCCTGTCTAGACCTTATTGAAATGCCATGCTCTTGGATTGGAACTACTAGGTCACTCGAATCGTGTGATTCGTAGGTAAGCTCAAGATAGTCAACGGGTTTATGTTTTCTTCCTCTAAAGACTAAAGCATTCTCAAGGAGGTCCGGATTGCTAAAGTCAATAGTCGCGTCTATCGAAGTTATGCCAAATCTTACTCCTGTATTTGCGGCAAACGGTTCTGCGCCACGCACGGCCGTCAGGTAAGCCCCACCAGAGTTAATCGCAAATATTCCTCTACTTGCGCGAGATATTTGAAGCGCTCCAAACAACCCATTGCCTTGGAAGTCAATTGAGTTTCTGGTGACACCTTCTCTGACCGAGGCCAAGAGAACGTCTCTCTGGCTTCCCACATTTGAAAGCGTTGAACCGAGAGTGACAGGAATGCTTCGCCCGGCATCCGCAACGGTGAACTCCACTCGCCGCGTGGTAGCGTGAAAGACGGAAAGCTGGAGTAGCCCGCCGACGGTGGATTCACTGTGATTTAGGACATTATCTGTAATCTCGTTTAGAGCCCATTCCACAGCTGCGAAGGCTCGTCGATCCAGATTTGGAGTAACGGACAGAATTAGTTCCATTATCCTGTTGAGAACCTGATTCTGCTCCTCATGTGTTCTGTAGTTGGTGGCAGGAAATTGACGAAGGCTAGGACCAAGCTGTACCCTTTCAAATCTGTCAGGCTCAATTAAGTGATTCCATCCTGTGTTGCTGAAGAGTTTGCGTAGATTGAAGTCGCGTGGTTCGATCAGGCGTAACTGCACGCCCTTCTCACGCAGGGCCATTGCTTTAATGCATACCGGCAGCATTGCTGACGCGAATGCTCCGGTTGACCTAGAAAAGTCGAGTGTGAAGGGCTCCTCCGTCGGTCTTGAGACAGCCTCATCCATCTGCTGCGTAAACCGAATGGCCTGTTGAACCCGGAAGTCCTGAGGCGCAACTGCGATTGTCATGGGGCGGGACGTAGGTTCTGCGTTCTGCGATCTAACGTATGAGGTAAGCCGCGCGCGGAGGGCGCAGCCCGGAGCGCGTCGGCTTGACCGAAAGGTTAGACTCGTTCCGGTGCGGCAAAGCATTTCTTCGATGGACGGCTACTTGCACCATTGCCTCTCGCATGGTATTCCATTGTTGTCGCCGTCCATCTTTGTGCCAGGACAGTTCTTGAGAAAGAATGTAGCTTCTGCGCAGGAGGTCATTTGCGAGCAGTAGACGCGGCCATCGCATTTGAAGGGCGAAGCGCCTTGGCTTTCTGACAGTGGTGGGGTTGCGTCTGGCTTCGATAGTGATCGTGGGGTTTCTGGTCTTGTCTCTTCCTGCGGCGCTTCCACCTCGACGGGTGGCCGGTCCTTGACTCGGGCCTGGTATTTTCCATAGCCATACCAACTGTCACGAGTCGGCGTAATCCGGCCACCCGGAGTCGGCATATTCCGGCCAGCAGGCGCGGTGCCGAAGAGCGTCTCGAAGCACTCTGTTGAAGGCGCTATTTTGCAGCGTTGACGGGTAGTTTTGGGGACGTTTTTTTGGGTGTCGGCGGCACCTGCGGATCTCGGTATGACAGGCCGTCGAGTTCGAGGCAGTAGGCGTTGTGGCGCAGCCGGTCGATGGTGGCCGCGGCGAGTAGGCGGTTGACGGCAAAGGCCTCCGTCCACTCATCGAAGTCGAGGTTGCTGGTGACGATGGTGGCGGTGCGCTCGTAGCGCTCGGCGATCAGGTCGTGCAGGTCCTCGTCGGCCGGCGCGCGCAGCGGCTTGAGGCCGAAGTCGTCGATGATGAGCAGCGGCACGCGCGCCAGCGCGGCGAGTTTGCGGTCGTACACGCCGGTCGCACGCGCGGCGTTCAAGCTCTGCGTGAGGGCCGCGCAGCCGGTGAACACGACGTCCACGCCCTGGCGCACCGCGCAGTGACCCAAGGCCTGCGCCAGATGGCTCTTGCCGATACCGCTGGGCCCGACCATCAGCACCGGTGCCTTCTCGTGCAAGTAACGCCCGGTGGCCAGGTCGTGCACCAGCGCGCGGTTGAGCTTGGGCAGGCGAGCGAAGTCGAACTGCTCGAGTGTCTTGGTGGTTCGGAACTGCGCCCGGCGCAGCCGCAAGTCGAACTTCTTGTTCTCGCGCCGCGCGACCTCGTCGCCGACGAGCATGGCCAGGAAGTCGGTGTAGGCGAGCTTGGCACTGATGGCCTGACGGTTGCGCGCGTCCAGCGAGTCGAGGATGCCCGAGAGGCGCAGCA
Source organism: uncultured beta proteobacterium (assembly GCA_963775015.1). Taxonomy (GTDB): domain Bacteria; phylum Pseudomonadota; class Gammaproteobacteria; order Burkholderiales; family Burkholderiaceae_C; genus JAEMQF01. The sequence continues at coordinate 6,438 of CAVZHI010000019.1, forward strand.
GCTTGAGCTGGGGGGCGAGTTCGGGGATGGGGTTCATGGGGTTGGGTTTCAAGGGTTTTGATCTCATCAGTGGTGGTCGGTGGCGGTGGTCATGTGGGCGAAGGGTGCGGTCGGTGGGCAACGTGTACCCACGTTGTCCACGGGCCGCGCCCGGTGCGCGTGAGCGCATCGTCCACATGTCCACGGCCTGGCGGTGGGGTGCTGGCGGTGGGGTGCTGGCGGTGGTGGCTGTGCGGGTGGTGGGTCTCCTTGGGAATGTCAATGCAGGGTGCCCGGCTCGGCGGCGAACAGCTCGGCTGCGCTGCGCGCGAAGCGCGCCCGGCCATAGGCCGCCGGGGTCTGTGGCTCAACCAGCGGTTGCAGATCGGCGCCGGTGGCCAGGATCGACTTGACGGTGCGGTAGTGCGGCGAGTCGTGCCCGAGCGCGCGCTCGCAGGCCGCCTCCAGTCGGGCCGCGCCATAGGTCTTGGCACAGCCGATCACGCCTTGGGCAGCCCGCAGCCGCTCGGCGATGCGGTCGCCCAGCAGCAGGCTGACCAGCTCGGCGCAGCGCGGCCCGACGGTGATGGATTGGCGCACGCACCACTGGCGATCGCGCTCGAAGAACGCTCGCGCATCCGGCGGCAGATGATCCATCACCGTCACGCGCTGGCCCGGGCGCTGCGCGCGCAGGTGGGTGCACAGGTGTCGGTAGTCTTCGTACAGCGCCACCGTCATGTCGGTGGCGCGCAGCCACAGCGTCTTGCCCACCAGCGTGAACGGCGCCGAGTACAGCGACTTCTCACACTGGACGTGGCAGTCGCGGTGCAGCACCACGCGGTGCCAGGTGCCCAGGTCCGGCGCGATCGGCGGCAGCCGGCGCAGCAGCGCCCGCTCGGCCTCGAACAACACCAGCGGTTGCTCGCGCGTGGTGCCGTGCACCCGGACTCCGGCCTCGGTCATCACCCAGCTGCGGGCCTGAGCATTCAAGTCGGCCAGGTCGCGGAACGTGCGGGTGGGCAGGAAGTTGCCCTTGACGTACTTCACCCCCGACTCGACGATGCCCTTCTTCTGTGGATCCCGGGGCGGGCAGGCGTCGATCTTGAAGTTGTAGCCCTCGGCGCATTCGGCGTAGGCGCGCTGCACCAGTGGGTCATGGGCGCAGGCCTTGATGATGGCGCACTTGGCGTTGTCGATGATCACGCGCAGCGGCACGCCGTCGAACCACTCGAAGGCGCGGCGGTGGCAGCCCAGCCAGGTGGCGCTGCTCTGGTCCCAGACGAACTCGACGTACTGGTGGCGGCAGTGCGCCAAGGTCATCACAAAGGCCCAGGTCCGCCGAACGCGTCCATCGGGATGGGTGAGCATGGGGCCGGCGCCGAAGTCGACCTGCGCGGCCTCGGCCGGCGCGAAGCTCAGGCGCACGGTGGTGTCGGCCGGCAATTCGCCGCGCAACTGGTCGAGCATGCGCACCACGGCTGAGTAGCTGCCGGCAAACGCATGCTCGCGCTTGAGCGCGGCATGGATGGCGCGGCCCTGCACGCCGGCATCGAACCAGCGCTTGACCACCGCGCGGTGGGGCTCGACGGTGGACACGGTTGACCTCGCCACGCGCCGCCCCTGGCCGAGCGCGGCCACGATCGCAGCGTCGTCGGGCACGTCCGAGGTCGCGTCAAGCCAGCCGTGCTGCAGGGCCACCGAGCGCAGCTCGCCCAGCTTGTCGCGGCCCATCAGGCCAGAGCGTGCCACCTCGCGCACGGAGTCGCCCGCGCGCAACCGCACGAGCACTTGTCGGTACTGAAACATCTCGAATCTCCTGCGTCCCACTGGGCTGCCCTCCTGAGCAAAAAGCTCGGACGGTAGCCCTCGGTTGCAACAAGCTTCGAGACGCCTTCGGCGTCAGGCACTGGCCGGTCCACGCCGACTGCGCCGTGGCCGGTTTATGCCGACTCCGCGCTGGCCGGAATATGCCGGTTACGCGCTGGCCGGAATATGCCGGTTACGCCGCCGCCCGTGTGAGCCTGCAGGTGGCCGGTTTATGCCGACTCCGCCGTGGCCGGTTTATGCCGGTCGGTGACACCAACCAAGAGCGGCGACGATGAGCAGGAATATGAGACGCTGCATTGGTTGGGCCGTGGGTAAATGAAGGGTCTAACGTTTGAGCTAACCCGCGCGCGGAGGGCGTAGCCCGGAGCGCGTCGGGTTGAGCGAAGGGTTAGGCGGCACTAAGCGGGGCACGCTGACCCTCAGGTATGCGGCACGTTTGAGCCCAACTCGGCACTTGCTGCAAATGACTTCTGAACAATAGGCATCATGTTTCTTGCGACTCTGCGAGCCCAACGATCCAGCGAAGTTGGAATCCCTCCGAGCCAGTCTGGATCTGCCTTGGCTCTGAGTTGATCGAACATGAATTCGGCTGCTATGAGTCCCGGATCAAACTGTGGATAGGCGGCAACTGAGGCATTGAGATCATGATGTGCGATCAGTTGATTCCTATAGTCGACTATGGTGTCGTGGTAAGTTTCCCACTCCGAGGCCTTCATTCCAAGCTTGGTGAGTAATTCGGTTCGAAGCTTGTCGTGATCCTGAGTTGGAAACGCCTGCTTCCAATGCGTTTGCTCGTCCCAGGAGCCAAAGACCTTGCACCATTCGATCGCGGCCGACTCGATCAGCAGATTCATAGTCATGATCCAGAAGGTCTGTTTCGGCTCAAGAGCTATGCCTTCAATCATGCGTCGCACATGCACGGCCTGGGCGAATGCCATCAGACGGTGCAACGGAGCAATGAGCGGATGTCGTGAGTGCATTTGTGCCGCCTAACGTATGAGGTAAGCCGCGCGCGGAGGGCGAAGCCCGGAGCGCGTCGGCTTGACCGAAAGGTTAGACGCCACTCTTCGCGATGTGGCGCTCAAGTTGTTCCTCGATTTGGAGCAGACGCATAACCGGAGACTTCAGCTCGGCTCCAGAGACCGCAGCCAGGTTCCTCAGTTCTTCCAGGCAGTCTTGGAATCGCTGGTTCACTACGAAGTCTAGCTTGACTCCATACTTGTTTTCGATCTCACTGAACACCTGCTCCAAGTGGCCCAGCTGGTCGTAAGTTGGATTCGAGCGACGCTTGACAATCGGACTCCAAAGCATGAAGTGGTGCTCATAGCCTTTGAAGCGGGCTCGGGCGTACTCGATGTCCTTGGAGAATTTCTCGATCAGTTTCTGAATGTTGTTCGGTCGCTTGTCCTTCGTGTACTGCAGTCCCGTTGAGAGGTGAATTGCCACTTCGCAGACGTAGAGCTTTGGTCCAGCAAGACTGATGCCGACGACGTCAATTTCGCCCTGCACCTCGACCGTGTACAGATTCTGCTGTACGAACTCGCACTTGAGCTTGTGCTGAAGGTACGCGGAGACAAGTTCTTCGCCGATGTTCATGTGGGATGGAGTTCGTGGCGTCTAACGTGTGAGGTAAGCCGCGCGCGGAGGGCGCAGCCCGGAGCGCGTCGGCTTGACCGAAGGGTTAGAACGCATTCTTTCTTGTGCGTAGCTACCAAACGGGGCGCTCGCGGTTCAGCCGAGGGATGCTTACGAGAACGCGAAGAGGACTGCGAGGCCACAGGCGGCCGCAAAGCCTAGCCAAAGAGCGACCTTTAGCCAAAGTGGCAATTCCGGATTTGGGGTGAAGATATCTCCGAATATGGCAATGAAGAAGCCGGCGATGAAGTGTAAGACGGATTCGGCAGCGTGCCATACTGCTGTGGAATGGACCAACGCGAAGAAGGCTCCGATACCAGCGCTGGAAAGAGCGATGGCTGTGAATGACGGTCTTGCCTCTAGGACGAGTGGTGAAAGCGCATAGATCGGAAGGCTTGCAAGAAAGCCAAGTAGGAGACCGAGCGTGGCTTTGCCGACGAGGTAGGCGATGTCAGTGCCGCCAGGGCTGGCCATTGGCGTGGTATGCGTTCTAACGTTTGAGGTGAGCCGCGCGCGGAGGCCGCAGGCCGGAGCGCGTCGGCTCGACCGAAGGGTTAGATTCGCTCATTCTTCGGCTGACCTTGGCTCAAACAGTTCGATTGGGTTTCCCGAGGGGTCTTCGACCAGAACTTGCGTTCCGCCAGGACCTTTGATTGGCCTGCTTCGGAACTTGGCGCCAGTGGCTTGTAGTTTGGCTACCATGGCCTCGATGTCTTTGACCTTCCAGCCTCCGGATTCAGGCATTGCGCCACCTGGGAGTTTCTTTCGGGCTGAAGTTCCTGGCCCACTCAGCCATAGGGTAAACCCTCTTCCCTTAACGACCGCGAACGGCGGACCCCAGCGATCGGCAAGCTTCAATCCGAGGGCACGATAGAAGGGTAACGACTCATCGACGCTGTTGACGAGGTAGCGAACGGTGGCCACTGGCCCTCTCCCGGCTTCTGGTTGGGACAGCGAATTGTGCGACGGGTCGGTGGGATTGCGAATCTAACGTTTGCGGTAAGCCGCGCGCGGAGGGCGAAGCCCGGAGCGCGTCGGCTTGACCGCAGGGTTAGGCCTACCCACTCCGCTCGACAGTAGCGAGCCATTCCAGCTAGATACTCACATCTCCTCGAACAGGAGGCACTTTGCAGTCCGTCACGCAGGGTATTGAGCTTCCGTCGGCTGCAGACCGAATCCGTCTGCAAGCCTTGTCAAGTAGTTATAGAAGCCGACGATGTGCGCAACTTCCAAGCAGGCACGATCGTCGAACCCAAGGTCGCGCAGAGGTCGCCAATCGTTCTGGGTCATTCGGGTGGGCGTACCGCTCAGCTTTTCCGCTACTTCGCACAATGCATTCTGTCGTTTTGTAAGGCCTTCGAACTCCCGCCATCGATACTCCTTTATCGCAGCCGTCAGCGCCGGGTCGCCACCTTCAAGACGAAAGAATTCCGCGTGATGCTGCATACAGTACCTGCAGTCTTGGGCGGATGCTGCAACGGCAGCGATCATTTCGCTCTCTGCGCGGGACAGCGTTCCTTTTGAAAAGTTGACGACGCGAAACAGCGCGCCAAGAGCTTTGCCGATTTCGGGGTGAGTCAAGATCAGACGTGTCATGCGGGGAAATACGCCACCCATGAACACTTCATAGGGGTGCTTCGCCTGGCCAACAATGTTGCGGACCTCTTCCTGCGACGCAAGCCTTATCCAGGCCTCTGGCAGTTCACTGGAATTCATGTGGCACCTCCTATCTTGAGATTGGGGCCTAACGTATGAGGTAAGCCGCGCGCGCAGGGCGCAGCCCGGAGCGCGTCGGCTTGACCGAAAGGTTAGACCGCATTCTGACCAGGTGCGAGCGCACCGACTAGCGAGCCCGAAAATACCAGTATGCCAGTAGCACAACGGCGGCGATGACCACCCACCGCCAAATACTGCTACCTGACCGACTTGGTACCTCGCCCGGCGCTGCACTCCCTTTTGCAGGACTTTGGGTCCCTTCGGCAGCGTCCACTGCGTCTTTGGCCTCCTTCAGACCCAAGCCTGTAGCATGCCGAAGCAGCTTGATCGCCGCAATCTTGTTTCCGCGTGCCAACTCGGCCGCGACCTGCGGCGGCAAAGCCGATGAGGGTGCGCTTTGCGCTGGTGGGGTAGCCTTGGAAGTGCCGGCTTCGACCGCCGCCTTCGCGGCAGCCAGTGAGAGGCCTGTTGCTTCCCGAAGAAGACCTATTGCCTCAACCTTGTTGCCGCGAGCGAGGGCGGCGACTACTTCCGGGGGCAGAACTGATGGCGGCTGATTCATGCTGCGAGGCGCGACGAGCGTGTTGTATGGGGTCTAACGTATGAGGTAAGCCGCGCGCGGAGGGCGCAGCCCGGAGCGCGTCGGCTTGACCGAAAGGTTAGATGTCGACTTCGGAGGTGCGCCAAACGACGACAAGATCCCACCTACTTGGAATAGTCGTAGAGCGGTTTGCCTTTGTCGACGACGTGGACTGTAAATAGCTTGAGTGTTGTATCGCCAACGACTGTGAACCCACCGTGTTTAACGTCTCGTAGATTGAGCAGGGCCGCTCCGGTGGGAAGCATCATCGGGTCCTTGCCAGGCGCCTGCACCGTTGCGCCCTGGATTACGTAAGCAGCCTCGACGCCATGGTGAATATGAAGGTCAATACTTTCGCCCGGTTTGTAGTCACCGGTTGAAGCAATGACCTCCATGCCTGGCGCGCCAACGAGGTCGGTGCGTCGTTTCTCTACGCGTTGCGGGGAATCTGTGTTGGGCTGGGCGACCAAGCCCGTGGCAACGCCAAGGCCGAAAAGCAGTAGGCCCAGGAACGAACGAAACAGAGTTGACTTGTTCATTGCTGTCTCCGTGGTGAGCAGGAGCGCTCAATTCCGCATTCTGCGCTTAAGGATGTCTGGCGTTTGTTGCGGCGAGCACTTGTACTGGCGGTGGGAATGGGTGTGTTTGCGACATCTAACGTTTGAGGTAAGCCGCGTGCGGAGGGCGCAGCCCGGAGCGCGTCGGCTTGACCGAAAGGTTAGATGCCATCTTCATGCCGCTTTGCACCCTGCTCCGAAACAAACTGTGCTCTTGCGGCTGCGTTGTTCACCTTCTGTCGCGCTAGGCACCAAGCGAGGAGGTCATTGGAATTGATGTAAACCTTGGTTGGCACAATGCCAGCGGCTCGAAATTTAACAAGCGACGCCTCAGCCATTTTCTCCCACGCCTCGAAGGTCCGTTCAAAGCGATCGGGATCCACTGCGGCGGCTCTAACGAGCGCCCATTGGGCTTCCGTGTACCAAGTGACTCCGACTCCCACCTGAGCAGGCGGTGTCTTTGGCTTCAACCATGGCGGAAGAGCGTGTTTTGCCATAGGACGGATTCTGCAACAGATGGGACCGTACGGCCAGGCGAAGGTAGGGGCACTGCGACAGCGATCCGTTCATGGACTGAAGTTGCACCGGCACCGCGGGAACACGAACGCAGGGGCAGCGGGCGCGGTTCGGTTTTGTGGCATCTAACGTATGAGTTCAGCCGCGCGCGGAGGCCGCAGGCCGGAGCGCGTCGGCTGGAACGAAAGGTTAGGCGTCACTTCGCGTCTGCGCGCGCCTTGCCGTCAGATTGACTGCCAGATCACTTCGTTCATGGATCCAGGGACAAAGATATCGGGAGTCTTCTGCATCAACTGCCCGAAGCGTGGCTCGGCCATGAGTTTGGCCCACGCAGCATCGTAGGCGGCGAGGTCCTTAAACCGAGTACACCAGCCTTGCCGCTGCGGATTGCCGCCGACGGGCCGGACAGCCTCGAATTCAGCACCAGTTGTCTCCCGCGCCAACGCGGTGAGCTCCACCAAAAGAGACCGCGCGGCCGCCGTCTTGCCGGGCAGAATACCAACTTCTCGAATTACTGTGAGCATGTTCCATCTCCTTGCGTCGATTCGAGGATGCGATCTCGAAGCGTTGAACCTTCGCATCTATTCCGCTTGCCACGGGGCCGACGCCCGCAAACTATCCGCTAAAAACGGTCCCGTGGCAAGGCGCGCTGGGTCAGAGCGTAGATTGCAGCTCTTGTGACGCCTAACGTTTGAGGTAAGCCGCGCGCGGAGGCCGCAGGCCGGAGCGCGTCGGCTTGACCGAATGGTTAGACCTCGTGCTTTTCGCTGTGCTCAATATGTTCGACCACGGCATGATTGAATGCAAGCGGTTCTTCAAAAGGAGCGCAATGGTAAGCGTTTGGGATCCGCACAATGCGAGACCGCTCTATGCTCTCATGCATTATGCGGGCCGGGATCTGAAAGAATTGACGGGTCATGCTTCCAACGGTGAGTGTCAGCGGAACCCTGAGTTGCCGAAGGTCCGCACTGCTGAGGACCGAAGGTGCTGCCATGAGTTGCAGCCCAAGGGTACGAGCATTGTCGAAAGCCATGCTCTGCATAGCCGTCGGGAACCGTGCGAATGCTCCAGGATGGTTGTCCACCCAGTCGCAGAACAGTTCGAGGGTTTCTCGAGTGGGACCTGCCTTGATTCCCTCAATCGCAGGGCCGAGGACCGAACGCTCTTGGGCCATGATCGCCAGATCATGCGGGTTGCTGACGATAGATGTGAGCGAAGGCTCGTTGAGGCAAAGACTGCGAACTAGATCGGGGCGCGCTACCGCGACGTTAGCGGCAATCTCACCGCCGTAAGATGTGCCAACGAGGTGAACTGGTCCGATGCCCAGAAAGGCAAGAAATGCAATGAGGTCTTGCATGTGAGTTGCTCGGGTGAAGTTCTGCCCGCTGTCTTGCCAGGGTTCTGAGCCAAAGTACCGTTGGCTGAGGGCGATACAGCGATACCGCAGCGCCAATTCACTGAATTGAGACTCCCAAATACGGTAGTCCGAAATGGCACCGTGTACGAAAATGACTGGTGTGCCGGCGCCAGCGTCCAAGAAGGGAAGCTCTATTCCGCTGATCGAAGCTCGCTTGACGGTGCTGTTCATGCCGTGCTCCTATGTAAGGCGCATTGAGTGGCAACGCTGGTATTCGAGGTCTAACGTGTGAGGTAAGCCGCGCGCGGAGGGCGAAGCCCGGAGTGCGTCGGCTTGACCGAAGGGTTGGGCGTCATTTCCGCAGAGCGCTCGTGAATTCTTCTGGCGATACCTCTGCTTGGCGCAGTACCCCAGCGAGGGTGCCGATCTTCACTTCCGCGTGCATTGGCACTACGCAGCCCTTTGTCTGGCGGCGCAGAATGACGTGGCTGCCGCTTTGACGAAGCCGGATAAAGCCGAGGCGTTCGAGTGCGCGGACAATTTCCGCCCCGGACACTCGCGGCAATTTAGGCATGCGCTGGGCCTGGCACGGTGAACATTGTGACCAGTGGGTGCCCAAGCGCTGGGAGCGGGAATTCTGAGAGATACAGAGCAGTTGCTTCCCGAAGACTGGCAATGGCCTCTTCGACCGTTTCGCCCTGCGTAGTAGTGCCGGTCTCTGGATTCAAGGCAATGAATCCACCTTCTTCGGCATGTGTAAGAACGGCTGTGAGTTCCATGGCGCACCTTGGTCGATTGGCTGACTAGGTGTGATTATCGCTCCGGCCGGTTCCTTGTGACGCCCAACGTATGAGGTAAGCCGCGCGCGGAGGGCGCAGCCCGGAGCGCGTCGGCTTGACCGAAAGGTTAGACCCCGCTTCTTTGTTGAAGGACATTCAGCACTTCGAAGATGCTGCAGACTACAGGCATAGATTGTTGCGGCTCGCGACCAAGGCGGTGGCACTCTCGCGAGAAGAACGCCCAGTGTGCTCTTCGCCAGTACTGCAGCGAACCATCGCCTTCGCCCTCAATTGCTGCGTATTCTGCACTGACTTCCGAATAGGGCATGACTTTCACAGAGGTGAGGCGGGTAACGAGAGCAGGCTCATTCTGATGGTTCACAACGATCTCGATGTCACCTTGCCGTGGGAGTGGTTCCGATTCAGCCTCGTAGGCCCACAACAGCCCGGTGCCCGCGCGCTTCTTTCCCCTTCGTATGAGTTCAAGTAGGTCTTCGGAAAGTGCTTCGCTGTCACCATACGCGTCAACGCGGACGGGCCCAGCCGGCAGCACGATGCCGCCGTCTTTGAGCTTGGCGACGAGAAGCGCAACAGACGGCAGGGGTGCCATAGGGTTTTGCGGGGTCTAACGTTGCGGTTGAGCCGCTCGCCGAAGGCGAGTCGGCTCGAACCGCGGGTTAGGCGTCACGTCGTACCGCGTGCATGCTAAAAAGAGAGCCGCCGCTTCCTGCATGATCACCGGATGATCAATTGGCATGCAGAACTCCTTGTACTCACCGCCATCGACGATCTGAAAGCGAAGGACGCCATGCAGCGTAAGACGCGAAAAGCCGAACGCCATTGCCTGCATTCTAAGATGAGCTTCGTCCTCGTTGCGCGGTGCATCAATCGAGCGGTGCGCCACATGCTTATTGCGAAAGCTCATCAAGTGCGATGTGCGCGGGACATCGACTGTGCGGCCGAGGTTGCGCGCGAAGTAGTAGAACTGCCCGAGCCGGTTCAAGTACGCGATGGCCTCGTGATTGAGGGCTTCGAGATGAGGTTGCTCCGTGCTCGACGGGAAAGGAAAGTGAGCCATTTCCCGGGTGCCTTGTTGAATGAGGCTGGCGGCATGCCGTTCCACGCGGAGAAAGTAGTCGGTCGCGGCTGCGACGTGGGCCATGTATGACTGATAGTGGTACTCAAGTCCCTCGACGAAATGAACTGCACCAACGATCTGCACACTGCGGTCGGCTGGAAACGCAGGGTCGAGCGACACGCGCGCGAGCCATGCGCTTACCCGCACAGCAAGCGATTCGATGTCTGCCAAGGGCGTGCCGGGTCTTGGGTCGGCGACGACAAAGCGCATGGTGTTTTGACGCCTAACGTTCGAGCTAAGCGGGCGACGACGGCAGGACGCCAGGCCCGGGCCGGTGAAAATGTACCGCGTACCACCGGCCCGGGCCTGGTGGCCTGCCGTTGGCGCTCCGCTTGAGCGAGGGGTTAGGCGTCACTCGCGATGGTTGCTGCAAGTCGCAATTGGTGCAGCGTTTGAATTGTGATGGGCCGCCTGTTGAGTTTCTAGGCCGCTCCGGCGAGACGAAGCGCCTCACGGGGTGAGGCGGCGGCTGAAGGAGCGAGATGTGTGAACCAACCCTGCAGGAATAAATGTTCGACAGACGCGTGCATGGCAGCAACTGTTATTTCTGGGACGATCACAAGCGCTGGCTTGCCAAGCAAGGACTACCGCGTTCGATCTCGCTCTCAAATTCTTGTGCTAGCCGTGCCGAGCTATAGAAACTGAGTGGATAGTATTTCTGTCCGGGCAACTCAGCTACTGCGCCGGTGTACCAGCCTTTGCAAGAAATCTCATACCACTCATAGTCGTCGAACGAGTCGCGAAAGTGCAGAAGCGGCGGGGAGGGTTTGAGCATACGGGTGGGGATTGTGATGCCTAACGTTATATGGGGACCGCCACCCAAAAATGACGCCCGCAAGAAAATGTGTATAGCTGCGCATCTCTGACTGGACCTGATCAATTGCCCACTGTATCGATTGCAGGGCCACCCAATTCGACGATTCGATCCGTCAGCCTCAGCTCCCGTGCCACGGCGCGGCTCATGACCCAGACTTTTGCGACCCGGTCCCATTTCGCGCCGTTGCGCTTTGCGGCAGATTGCAGAATGCCCTCATTGGCGGCGATGTGCACCCGTACCAAGGTTTTGCCGTTCGTGCGACGCTGCACGGGCAATTCATCGACGACGAGTTCGACGGTGATGATCCTGCGTCGTGGGTCTGGGCTTTGCCGGTAACGCACCGCCACGAGCGTTTCGCCGAAGCGCTCTGCCAAACGGATGGCGCCGGGCTGATGCGGCGCGATCTTGCGCAATACGGCGCCGGGCTTGGCGCGCTGTTTTGCATCTGCCTTGCCCAGGTTGTCGGCGCTATTGAACATGCGACCCCTTGCCTGCGCCGTTGCACGCCAGCGCTGGCCCGAGCATAGGGGCACGCGCCCGAGGTTGTGCATCGCTGGGCTCAGGGTTTGCCCGCACCGCGTCGAACTTGCCGCGCTCGAGCGCGCTGAGACTCGTCACAGCGCCTTCAAGAACTCCAACAGCAATGCGCTCACTGTGGCGGCGCGTTCGCGCTGGATCCAATGCCCAGCGCCCTCGATGATGTGGCTGCCGCGCAGGCCCGGCAAGGTGCGCGGGTAGGCTTCGATCTGCGCCATGGAGGCGGGGAAGCGCAGCACGTTGTCGCGCGAGCCGGCGATGAACAGCGACGGCTGGCGGATCACGCAACCGCGCCACGGCGTCAACAACTCCCATGAGCGGCGCAGGTTTCGATACCAGGTCAAGCCACCGCGAAACCCAACGCGCTTGAATTCGCCGGCGTAGTAGGCAAGGTCTTCGCGTGGCAGCCAGGCCGGCAACGCCATGCCAGACGCGAGCGGGTCGACGGTGTTGTCGAGCACGCCGGCGCCGGGCTCGAGCACGCCGAACGTCGGGCGCTGCGGCCCGTCGCCCGAACCGCTGAAATAGATGCGTCGCAGCGATCCTTCGACATCAGCTTCGAGTTCGGCTTCGGCGACACCCGGTGTCTGGAAGTACTGCATGTAGAACGTCGTGATGCCTTGGGCGTGCAAAGCGCTCAGCAGATCGATCTTGCCCGGTGGGCTGAACGGCACGCTCATTCCAACGACGGCGCGAAAGATGTCCGGGCGCAGCAGCGCCGAAGTCCACGCCACCGGTGCGCCCCAGTCGTGGCCGACGATCACCGCCTGCTTCTCGCCGAGCGCCTTGACCAGTTCGACCATGTCGCCCACGAGGTGCAGCATCGTGTACTGCTCTACCTCGATTGGCGCGTCGCTGCCGCCGTAGCCGCGCATGTCTGGTGCCACAGCGCGATAGCCGGCGTCGCCCAGCGCTTTGAGCTGATGCCGCCACGAATACCACGACTCGGGCCAGCCGTGGCAGAACAGCACCAGCGGTCCGCTGCCTTGTTCGGCAAGCCGCATCTGGATGCCGTTGATCGGCAGTGTTTGGAATTTCGGTTCCGTCATCGTGACTCCTTGATGGGTCCCCAAGTGTGCGCAAGCGGGCAGCGCGAACAGCGGTGAGTGTGCAATGAATCGCGATCTTCATCGCACCCCGTGGGGGCGATGCGCAGGACGTTTGTGCATCGGACGTTTTAGTCCGATAGTGGTACCGTGACAGTTTTGAGGAACCTCCCATGAACCGATTTCAATATCCGGTCCTGCTGGGCGCGGCGGAGGAAGGCGGATTTGTCGTGACGTGTCGCGACCTGCCTCAGTTGACCACCCAAGGTGACGACACGGCGCACGCGCTGGCCGAGGCGGCCGATGCCATGGACGAAGTCTTTGCGTCGTACATCCTGGGGGGTTTGCCGTTTCCGGAACCGAGCAAGGCCAGACGCAACGAACATTGGGTCTCGCCTCCCGCGGAAACAGTCGCCAAGGCGGCCTTGTATGTCGCCATGCGTGAAGCGGGAATGAGCAAGGCGGAGCTGGCCAGGCAACTCGGCGTCGATGAAAAAGAGGTGCGCCGCATGCTCGACCCGCACTATGGGTCGAAGCTTCCACGTATCGCCCAAGCCGTGAGCTTGCTGGGTCAGCGGCTGGTGATCGGGCTCGAGCCGGTTTGATTCAACCATGCAGTTGCGCGCAGAGGGTCGGAAGCGGTGGGCCCTCGCGGATCCTGACGAGTCCGGCGCCCTGCCTCGCTGTTGCCGAATCGAGCCGCGCGACGACGACGCGGCTTTTCGCAGGCGGCAAATTCTCAGCGCGTCGCCGGCGGCCAGTTGTGCGTCTCGTCGCCGCACGATTGGCACCAGGCGAAAAGCGCGTCGTACATCACCAGCCCGTGTTGCAGCATCTCGTGGTCGTCGCGGTACACCTGCGACAAGCCGAGCGAGAGGGCGTACAAACCGGCCGACTGCGGCGTGAGATCCAGGCGCGACGTGTCCGCACCACGCACGATGAGCGCCAGTTGCTGCAAGGCCGGGTCATTGAGCCGGTACTTGGCGAGAAACGCGTCGAAGCTGCACAACTCGCCGACGTGGCTCATCTCCACCCCGGGAATGTCATAGGGTGTTGCGCCCTGCTCCTTCGCGACCTTCAGCACGTCGCCTGCGGGAACGTAGAGGAACTCGGCGTGCGCGTCGATGAATCGCAGGATCAGCCACGGACAGGCGATGCGGTCGATCTTCGGGCGTTCGCGGGTGATCCACTTCATGGTGTTTCCTTTCTGATGAATCAATACACCGAACGCTTTCCGCCGGTGGGCATTTGCGTTGGCTTACTCGCCGCCGAAATCGACCTGCGCACCAACGCCCAGCGCGCAAGCGCGCTCAAACACTCGCACGGCGCTGGCGACGTCTTGCACCGCCACGCCCGTCGAATCGAAAATGCAGGTCTCGAGCGCATCACTTCGCCCGGTTTTGACACCACGCACGAGTTCGCTGAGTTCGGCGTGCACCTGGTCCAGGCCCATCGCACCCGCGGCAAGCGCGTGGTGCAGGTCGCCCATCGTTGCGCATTGCTCCTGGCTGTCGGTAACGACTTTCGACGCGGCCATCAGCGCCGGCGTGATTTCGCTCTTGGTGGAGCTGTCGGCACCGACAGCGGCGATGAAGCTGCCGGGTTTGACGTCGGCCGATGTGAGAAAGGCCGTCGACGACGATGTGCACGTCACGATGACGTCGCTGCGCGTCGTCGCGTCGGCGAGGCTGGACGCGACGCCGACCTCGCAGCGCTGGCTGCACGCCAAACGCTCACTCAAGCGCTTTGACTTCTCGGGATCGACGTCCCACAGCAGGATGCGCTGCAACGGCAGGACCTGCTGCAAGGCCTCGATCTGCGGCGCTGCCTGGGCGCCACAGCCGCACACCGCCAGCACGGTGCAGTCCAGGCGTGCAAGGTAACGCGCAGCCAACGCCGTGGCAGCGGCAGTGCGGCGCAGCGTGACCTCGATCGAATCCATCACCGCAAGCAAGCTGCCGCTGCCGGCGTCGCAAAGCAGGATCGCGCCCTGGATCGTCGGCAGGCCCAGGCGCTGCGGATTGCCCGGCATGTTGGCGTTGAATTTGAGCGCGACGAACGAACGCGCCGTTGCGTCGACGCTCGCCGCCTTGGCGTGGAACCCGCCATGCGCCACTTTCACGTGCAGCGGCGCGGGTGAATGGGCGCGGCCTTCGCCGAGCGCGGCAAATCCGCTCTCGACCGCGTCGAGGTAGTCGCGCGGCGACATCAGCGCAGCGACATCGCGCCGCGTCAGCACCAAGGTCAGCGCAGGGTTGTGCGCCATGTCGCCTACCGCGTTGGGGCTTTGGGAACGACGGGCCGGCCCGCGCCCTGCCACGCGTCGATGCCGCCGCTCAGGTAACGCGCCTTGACGCCCGCGGCGCGCAGGCGCATCGCGGTGGCGCGGCCGACTTCGTGGCCGTAGACGCAGTAGACGACAACGTCTCGGTCTGCACCGAGCTCGCCCGCCCAGCGGCCGACCTCGCCAGGGTCGCGCCAGCTCGCGCCGGGAAGCATCGTCGCGGCTTGTTCGAAGACGCCGGCGCGTCGCACGTCGAACACCTGCGCTGCGGCGACGTCGTCGGCCGTGGCGCCGAAGGGCTCGCTCGCCGCGTGCACGGCGTGCTGGTAGCGCTCGTAGACAGCGGCCCAATCGATGTTCGCCATGAACGCGTCGACGTACGCGCCTGCCGCAGCGCCATGATCGATGTGATACGCGTGTTCGTACATGTCCAGGGCGAGGATGGGAACGCCGCCGGCCAGCGCATGCGTGTGGTCCGCGGCCCATTGGTTGACCAGCGTTCCTTCGCGCGGCTGGAACGTCAGCAGCACCCAGCCCGAGCCGCCGCCCAGGGCCTTGCCCATCGCGATGAACTCTTCGCGCCAGCGCTCGACGCTGCCGAAGTTCGCGGTCAACGCGAGCGCAAACGCAGGCGTCAGCGCTTGCGCGTCGCCGCCCAGGCTCGCGAAGTACAACTCGTGCAGCAGCATCGAGTTGGTGGCGATGAGCTCTTCGCGTTTCAGGCCGTTGAGCTGAAACCCCGGCGCCTGCGCGAAGGGCAACTGCGCGAGTTGCTGCGCGAATGGCGTTGAGCCGCTTCACGGCGCCGCCGTAGTTGTTCTGGTGGTGGCTGCGCAGCAGTTTTTCCGACAGGCCGGGCAGCGCGGTGGGGTTGAAAGGCAGGTCTTGAATTCGTGCGTCCATGGGAACTCCTTCAATATCATCAGTGCAACAACAGGGGGGACAGCAAGGTGAGCGCCAGGCCAGCGGCCGCGCACGCGGCGAGCAGCGTGATGACACCCACTTTGAAGCGAAACAGCGCCAGCAGCGCGGCGACGGTGATGAGCGCCGAGACCGCGTCGAAGCGCCCATTGAAACCTTGCGGCCAGAGCACGTGATACGCAAAGAACAGCGCCAGGTTCAGGATCACGCCGACCACCGCCGCCGTGATCGCCGAGAGCGGCGCCGTGAAACCCAATTTGCCGTGCGTGCTTTCCACGAGCGGCCCGCCGGCGAGGATGAACACAAACGACGGCAGGAACGTGAAGAACGTGACGACACTCGCCGCAAGCGCCGCGCCGAGGAAGACGCTGTCCGGCCCGAGCACCTGTTTCGCCCAGCCGCCGACAAAGCCGACAAACGCGACGACCATGATGAGCGGCCCCGGCGTCGTTTCGCCGAGCGCCAGGCCGTCGATCATCTGCACGCCGGTGAGCCATTGGTGCTGCTCGACCGCGCCTTGGTACACATAAGGCAGCACCGCGTAAGCGCCGCCGAACGTGACGAGCGCCGCCTTGGTGAAGAACCAGCCCATTTGCGTGAGCGTTCCCTGCACGCCGTGGCTCGCGATGAGCCACGCCATCGCAGCGAGCCACAGGCCGAGGCCGACCCCCAGAACTTTCAGCAAGTGCGAGCGCGACCAGCGCGCGTGTTTCGGCGTGGGCGTGGCGTCGTCGATGAGCGCCGGCCCGTAGCTCTGCTGAACCGTGCCGTGCCCGCCACCGAGCATGAACACGTTCGGCCAGCGGCGCGCGCCGAAGTGGCCGATCAGCGCCGCGGCAATGACGATCGCCGGGAACGGCGCGTCAAAGGCAAAAATGGCGACGAACGCCGCCGCGGCGATGCCCCACATCCAGCGGTTTTTCAGCGCGCGCGTGCCGATGCGGTGCGCGGCGTGCAGCACGAGCGCCGTCACCGCGGGCTTGATGCCGTAGAAGATTCCGGCGACGACGGGAACGTCGCCGAAGCGCAGATAGATCCACGACAACGCGATCAGGATGAACAGCGACGGCAGCACAAAGAGCGCGCCGGCGACGATGCCGCCCCATGTGCGGTGCATCAACCAGCCGATGTAGGTCGCGAGCTGCTGCGCCTCGGGGCCGGGCAGCAGCATGCAGTAGTTGAGCGCGTGCAGAAAGCGCTTTTCGCTGATCCAGCGGCGCCGCTCGACGAGCTCGCTGTGCATGATGGAGATCTGCCCGGCCGGCCCGCCGAAGCTGATGAAACCGAGCTTGAGCCAGAAGCGCAGCGCTTGCGCGAAGCTGACCGCGTGCGGGTGCGGGCTGATGGGGTTCAGTGGTGCTGGTGCTCATTCGGGGTCCCCTGGTTTTTCGGCCGGCGCGGCGTAGAGCGCGTCGAACACCGTGGCTGCGGCGCCGGCCAGGGCGTCATCGTCGGCGTGCAGTTCGCGCAGGCCGGCGAGCACGGACTCCAGGCCTGCCGCCTCGGGCACCGGAATGCCGCCGGCGTCGAGGTAGTGCACGGCAGCTGCGATGCGCCGCAGGGGTGGGTCGACGTCCAGGCCAAAACTCGCCATCAGGACTTCGAACGTGACGCGCGCGCCGACATGCGTGAAGCGCGCGCCGTCGTAGTCGAAGCCGAGCGCGCCGCGCGGCGTGCGGACCGGGTCGGAGCCGGTGGCGATCCAGACGAATTCCGCGTGCGGGTCGATGAAGCGCCGGATCAGCCAGGCGCAAGCGAGCCGGTCGACCCAGGGCCGGGCGCGCGTCGCCCAGCGCTTGCCCTGGAACTTGGCGCGGTCCAGCCGCGCCAGCGACTCGCGCGCTCGCGCGTGCGGCTCGCCTTTGGAAAACGTCGCGTCGAGCGCGCCGCGCAACGCCGCCAGCTCGGCCTGCGCCTGCTGCGCCGCCGGCCCGGGGTAGTAGTCGGTGCGCTGCAAGGCTTGCAGCGCGTCGGCGACGCCACGCAGGCGGCGCCGGGCGTCGATTTCGGTCAGGCGCCCGAGGTCGCGCTGCAGGGCTTTCGCGTCAACCTGCCAGTCGGCATACGCGGCACTGCGGTCGAACAGCGCGAGCACATCCTGGCGCTGCGCGTCGTCTCGGGCGGCGAGCGCGAGCACCGACGCGCTGCCGCCATGTTCGCGCACTTCGACGGCGATCGCGTCGAACGTCGCCACGTGCTCGCTCGGCAACAGGTAGGCGCCGTCGCGCAGCGCGGCGCAACCGAGCGCCTTCAGCGAACGCCAGATGCGCAGGCGCACGGCGTTCGGTTGGGTCGGCAGCGTGACGAGGAGAAGGGCCCACATGGTTGTAGCATACGCTACATCTCATGTAGTAGCAACTACAACATGATGCGGACCCGCGAGCGCACTTTCACGGCGCGGGCAACGCTGCGTCGGCGGCGTCGAGATCGAACACGAAGCGCTTTTCGAACAGGTCCGCAGCGTCGAAATGGCGCCGGCCGACGAACGCCGTGGCGTGCCGCCCCCATTGGCGCATCTGCCCGGCCGAGGCGATGCCCATCGGCCAGAAGAAAAAGCGCTCGGCGCGCTGCGTGCCGGCGATCAGCCCGTCCGGCCCGTAGGCGCTGCGGGTGGCGCTGTGGTTCGGGTTCGCTGCCGTGGGCGCGCCAGCGGCGAGCACGGGCAGCGTGCGCAATCGGTCCTGCGCGAGCACTCGCAGCGCAGCGGCGCCGCGCACCGCATCGGCGTCTGCCTCGAGCGAGACGCGTTCGAGGGCGTGGGTGCGTGCCGCGATGCGCAGCACGATGCGCTGGTCCGGCGCGGGCTCGGCCAGCGCTTGCGGGACAAACGCCCACTCGGGCTCATCCGCCGGCGCGGGCAATGCGCGTGCGCGCGGCGTCGGGAAGAAGTAGTGATAACAGCCGCAGGGATGCATCGTGTCGTGCATCAACGCCCGGCCTTGGGCGTCGAGCGTGATCCGCCAGACCAGTCCGTCGAGGTGGCCCGCGAGCAGGTCGCCGGGTGCGCTGGCACGCCGCGCGCCGAACCAGATCGTATACACGAGTTGGATCAGCGTGCGGCCGCGATAGCGCGTGTGGGCGATGTGCCGGTAGACGGCGGGCGATTCGGTTTGCACCACGGGCGTCGCGCGGTCCGCATCCCACGCCAGGGCGCCGGGCAGGTCATCCTCGCTCGCCACCTCGACTTCGAACACGGGCTGGTGTCGCTCGAACCAGGCGCTCGCGTGCCGCGGCGTCGAGTCATCGCCAACCTCCCCTCCGACCGCGAAGCGCAGCAGTTTCGCGCCGGGCGGGGTGGCCAGCGGCCTGGCAAAAGCGGCGCTGACTTCGGCGAGCTCGCGCCGCACACCCGCAGTGAACGGGTAGCGCGTCAGCGCGTAAGCGCCGAGCAGGCGCTTCGCGTCGCTGTAGTCGTCGGGCACGCGAATCGCCGCCCGGTCCGGGCGTTGCGCGGCGAGCCTATCGGCAGCGCACTGCGCGGTGCGGCGCGACGCAAAGTCCCGCGAGACACCGAGATCGGCGAGGCTTTGCCCGGGCAAATTCGCGATCTCGGCGTCACGCGCGGCGCGGTCGAGGGCGCGCATGAACGGCAGCGCGTCACGCACCCAGGCGGCATCGTCGATGCGTGCGTCTTGCGCCAGCGCCGCGGTGAAGCGGTTCGCGCGCAGGTGCGGATGGTTCTCGACGCGCGCCTCCTGGGCGTCCGCCACCCCGGCACGGCGCACCGCGGCGTCGAGCTGGGAGAACCATTCGGCGCAATTCGCTTCGGCACTCGCGGTGCCGCCTGCCGGCGGGGCGCTCGCGCACGCCGCGAACAAGAGCGCACTGGCGGCGGCGAGCACGATGCGCATGACACTCGCGGGCGATTCCGCGGGCCACCTTGCCTGCCGGCCACCCCGCGTCATGTCACGCCGCGTGGCGCAGCACCCGCCCCTTCCGCTCAGCGACCGATCGTGCCCTTCAGCGGCCCACGCTGCGACAGCGCCAGCGTGTCCGACGTCACGGTGCATTTGCATGGTGTGCCCTGGGCCTGATGTGTCGCGGCGCATTGTCAACCTCGAGCGCGAATCGCGCCCGCCGTGTTCACTCAGCGCCCGCGCATCGCGGCCCTCAACTCGCGTCCGAGCACACGTGCGCCGGGTTCGATGCGCTCCAGCGCGATCGACGAATAGCCGATGCGCAAGTGATTCTTCGGCACCCGCGAGCCGGCGAAAAACACGTCACCCGGCTCGACGATCACGCCTTGTTCATAGAGGCGTTGCGCGAGGTCGCGCGCGTCCACTTCGCGGGGCGCGCTGACCCACAGCGCCGAGCCGCCCAGCGCCGACATCGGCTTGCAACTGTGGCGCGTGCTGCGCCAATGCGGCGCGCAGCGCCTGCGCCCGCTCGCGGTAGGCGACGTTCAGGCGCCGCACGAAGGCCTCTTGATGCCCATGCGCGATGAAACTCGCCGCGGCTTGCTGGTTGTTCGTCGCCACGTGGCGCATCACCAGGCGCCGCAGCGCGCGCAGCTCGCGAATCAACTCGGCGGGTGCCACCACATAACCCAGGCGCAAACCATGCGCCAGCGTCTTCGACAAACTGCCCAGGTAAATGACTCGCGCCGTCGTGTCCAGGCTCTTCAGCGCCGGCGTCGGGTGCCCCGAAAAATTGAGTTCGCTTTCATGGTCGTCTTCGATGACGATGAAATCGTCGCGCTCGGCGCGCGCGAGCAGCTCGACGCGGCGTTGCAGCGGCATCGTCACCGTCGTCGGGCATTGGTGGCTCGGCGTCACGTACACGTAAGCGCAGCCCGACAGCGCGCTGCCCAGCACCAGGCCTTGTTCATCGACGCGCAGCGCTTTCACATGGCGCGTGCGCAGCGCGAAGTTGTTGCGCGCGTCGGGGTAGCCGGGGTTTTCGATGCCCACCGTCGTCGTCGCGCCGACGAGCAGTTGCGCCAGCATGAAAGTCGCGTGTTGCGCGCCGTTGGTGACGAGGATCTGATCGCGTTCGGCCCAGATGCCGCGCGCCGGCAGCAAACGGCGGTGGATCTGTTCGATCAGCGCGTCGTCGTCGCGGTCGATGTGGTCCGGCGCCCAGCGGCGCAGCGCACGCGGCTGCAAGGACTCGAGCACGCACTCGCGCCAGTCGGCGCTCGGGAACAAGGTGGCGTCGAACTGGCCGTAGATGAACGGGTAGGGTTGCTGCTGCCAATCCGCCGGCTTTTGGATGTTGCGCTGCGCCGAGGGCTGCACCTTCAAGCGCTCGCGCCAGCGTACGCCGGCCGAGGCGGCGACCGAGGTGGCGGCCGAGGCCATCGCCGTGGCGCGCTGGCGCGCGCCGAGGTAGGTGGACTGAAGCTGGTCGCTGACAAAGTAGCCACTGCGTGCGCGGCCGACGATCGAGCCCTTTGTCGGCCAAGGCCTGCAACGCCAGCGTCACCGTGGTCCGGGAAAGCCCCAATTCATGCGCCAGGAGGCGGCTCGATGGCAGCGCGCCGCCCGGCTGCAAGAAACCTTCCATCACGGCGTGCACCAGCATGTCGCGCAACTGTCCCTGCAAGGTGCGCGAACCGCCTTCGAAGCGCCGGAACAGGCGCGGCCACATCAACTCGCTGGTGCGTGCACGGCGTGTCATCGGCGTCGGATCTAAGGGGTTTCCCGCACTCCATCTGGACTGACGGATTGATCTTATCTGGACTCAGACGAGAACGGCGAGTCTGGCTATTGTTCGGGCCATCTTGAACACCGAGCTCGTCACGCTGACGCCAGCGGCCCGGCGCAGCCGGTTCCGCGGCGGCCGCTTGAATGAGCGACACCGCCCCCCGGTACGCAAAGGAGATTCCCGTGGCCATCCGCTACCTGAAGAAGGCCGAGCCGCCGCAACAGGCGATCGACACCGCCACCGCCGACACGGTGCGCAAGATGCTGGCCGAGGTGCAGTCCGGCGGCGAGGAGGCGGTGCGCCGCTATGCGCGCGACCTCGACGGCTACACGGGCGAGATCGTGCTCGGCGAAGCCGCTTTCGCCGCGGCCGAGCGCGCGCTCACGCCGGGCATCAAGGACGACATCCGCTTCGCCCGCGATCGCGTGCAGGACTTCGCGCGCCGCCAGCGCGACTCGATGCACGAGTTCGAGGCCGAGCTGCTGCCGGGCTTGCGGGTCGGGCAGAAGCTGATCCCCTGCAACACCGCCGGTTGCTACGTGCCCGGCGGTCGCTACGCGCATGCGGCCAGCGCCATCATGAGCGTCGGCACGGCGCAGGTGGCGGGTGTGAAGCACATCGTCGCCACCTCGGTGGCGACGCAGGACCACGGCGTCCATCCCGGCATCCTCTACGCGATGCAGCTGTGCGGCGCGCACACCGTGCTGGCACTGGGCGGCGTGCAGGCCATCGCAGCGCTGGCCTACGGTGCCTTCAGCGGGCACGAGGCCGACATCATCGTCGGCCCCGGGAACCGCTTCGTCGCCGAAGCCAAGCGCATGCTGTTCGGGCGCGTCGGCATCGACGTCGTGGCCGGCCCGACCGAGTCGGCCGTCATCGCCGACGAGACCGCCGACCCCGCCGTCGTGGCTGCCGACCTCGTCGGCCAGGCCGAGCATGGCCCGGATTCGCCCGTATGGCTGTTCACCACCTCGCGCCAGCTCGGCGAGGATGTGTTGCGCCTCGTGCCCGGCGTGATCGATGCGCTGCCCGACCTGGCGCGCAAAGCCGCCACGGCAGCGTGGCGCGACTACGCCGAAGTGGTGCTCTGCGACAGCCGCGACGACATCGTCCAGGTCAGCGACCAGTACGCCAGCGAGCACCTGCAAGTGATGGCCCGGGATCTCGACTGGTGGCTCGCCAACTTGACCAACTACGGCTCGCTCTTCCTCGGTGAGGAAACCACCGTGGCCTATGGCGACAAGTGCAGCGGGCCGAATCACATCCTGCCGACCAAGGGTGCGGCGCGCTATACGGGTGGCCTCTTCGTCGGCAAGTTCATCAAGACCGTGACCTGGCAGCGCCTGACGCGCGACGCGTCGCGCACCGTCGGCCAGGTGGCGGCGCGCATCTCGCGCCTGGAAGGCATGGAAGGCCACGCACGCACCGGCGATGTGCGGCTGCACAAGTACTACCCTGAGGAAACTTTCGACCTCGGCACGCTCGACGGGCACCGGCCCTGACGGCGCCGTGGCCCGCCCCGTCGGTTCACCGCCCGGTTTTCCCATGATGACCCCGCCCAAAGCCCTTGATCTCGACCTGACACAGCAGGAGCCGATCCCGCCCGCGGGGGTCGACGCCGCGCTGGCCGTGATGGCCAGCGGCAAGCTGCACCGCTATGGCGAAACCGGCGGCAAGCCGAGCGAGGTCTCGGCGCTCGAAGCCGAGTTCGCGCGCGAGCTCGGCGTGAACTACTGCGTGGCGATGAACTCCTGCGGCTCCACGATGTTCGTCGCGCTGAAGGCGGCGGGCGTGAAGCCGGGTGACGCGGTGCTGTCGAATTGCTTCACGCTGGCCCCGGTGCCCGGCGCCATCGCGCACGCCGGTGCGCGGCCGGTGCTGGTGGACGTGACCGACGACTACACGATCGACCTCGAAGACCTGGACCGCAAGGCGGCCGCGAGCGGCGCGAAGACGCTGCTGCTGTCGCACATGCGCGGCCACATCTGCGACATGAACGCGTTGATGGCGATCTGCCAGCGCCACGGCATCCAGGTGATCGAAGACTGCGCCCACACCATGGGCGCCGCGTGGTCCGGCCAGGCCACGGGCACCTGGGGCCGCGCGGGCTGCTTCAGCCTGCAAAGCTACAAACACGCGAACAGCGGCGAGGGCGGGCTGCTCGCCACCGACGACGCAGACATTGCGGCGCAGGCGATTCTGTTTTCCGGCAGCTACATGCTCTACGCCTCGCACCTGGCGCGGCCGGGCGAGGCCGTGTTCGAGCGCTGGAAGTACCTGACGCCGAACTTCAGCCTGCGTATGAGCAACCTGGCCGCTGCGGTGGCTCGGCCGCAGCTCGGCAGCGTGCTGGCAGAGCGCTGCAAGCGCTGGAACCAGCGCTACGCCTGGATCGCTGCCGCGCTGCAAGGCGCGTCGCACCTGCGCCTGCCGCACCGCCCGGCGCAGGAGCATTGCGTCGCCAGCTCGATCCAGTTTTCGCTCGTCGACCTGTCGCGCGCCCAGATGGAGCAATTCATCGCCGCTTGTGCCGATCGCGGCGTGCACATCAAGTGGTTTGGCGACGACGAGCCGGTGGGGTTCACGAGCGTCTGGACGCATTGGCGCTATTTCGGCGAATCGCAGTCGCTGCCCAATGCCGAGCGCGTACTCGCCGGCCTGTGCGACATGCGCCTGCCGCTGACGCTGACGCAAGCCGATTGCGAAGCCGTTGCCGCGGTCGTGCGTGAGTCGCTGGCCATCGTGAGCCGCTGAGAAGGGAACCATGCGTTCAACCGAAAAGATGGATCGAAGTCCCGCGGCGCGCCGCTTTCGCGAGCAGCATCACGCTGGGTCTGCTGTTGAGTGCATGCGCCGCGCCGGCGGTGGCGCCGAGCACCGCCGCCGTGACGACGAATGCATCGCCGTCCACCACCCCTGCCGGCAACTCGTGCGTGCGCAATCCACCGTTGGTGCTCGGCCATGAATTCGTCGGCACCGCACTCGACGGCGCACACGCCGGGCGCCGCTACACCGCGAACCCGCTCGTCACCTGCGGCCAATGCCGCTACTGCGCGCAAGGCCGCGGCAACCTGTGCAGCGACCGCGGCATGATCGGCATGAACCTGCCCGGTGCGTTCGCCGAGCAGCTCGCCGTGCCGCTGGCGTGCCTGATCGAGGTACCGGACACGTTGACGGACCGCGGCGCAGCGCTCGCCGAACCCGCCGCGACCGTCGTGCACGCGCTGGCGCTGGCCTCGCGCGCGTTGTTCCAACCGCTGGCGCAAGCGCGCGTGCTCGTGCTCGGCGCCGGTGCGATCGGCCTGCTCGCGACGCTGGCGATGCGACACGCGACGGTGCCGGCGCTGACGGTCGTCGAAACGAATGCGCTGCGAAGCGCGGCACTGCATCAAGCCACCGGCATCGTTGCCGTCGATGCGCCAACCGCACTCGCCGCGGCCGGCAACTTCGACTTCGTGTTCGACGCCGTCGGCATCGCCGCGACGCGCGACCTGGCGATCGCCGCCGTCGCCCCCGGCGGCGTGGTCGCGCATGTGGGCCTGGGCGACTGGGCGAGCGCGCTCGACTGGCGCGGCCTGACGCTGCGCGCAATCACGCTGATCGGCTGCTACACCTACACCACGGCGGACCTGCACGGCGCGGTGGCAGCGCTGAACCGCGGCGACTTCGGCGACCTGGCCTGGGTCGAAGAACGGCCGCTCGCCGATGGCGCGGCGGCGTTTGCGGACCTCGTCTCCGGACGTGTCGGCGCGGCGAAGATCCTGCTGCGCCCACAATGGCGCGGTCTCAGTCGGACGTGACAGCAGCGCTTCGCGCCGCGCTGGCGCGTCGAAGCGACCAGCGGCACGTGCAGGCTGATCACAGTTGTCAAGCCCGACGCCGAGCCGCCCCACCACCTTGCAGCGCACCAGCGCGGCCAGCAGTTCGCCACGCACCTGGGTGCGGTTGCGCACGATGACCGCGTCGGCCTGCGGCGCCTCGGCGAGCAGGCGCGGCGCGGCATCGAGTGAAAGCAGGCCGCGGAATCAGGCGCTTTCGTAGAGCCGGGTCATCACGAACTCGCGGTGCCCCAGCGCCTCGGCCGCGGTGAACCGGCCGTTCGCGGTGCGCAGCATGCACTCGAGCAGCTTGTCGCCCGCCTGATCGAGCGTGATTTCGCGTTGCAGCAGGCCCGTCACGTCGACGTCCACATGCTCGCTCATCGTGCGCACCGTCCGCGGGTTGGCGCAGATCTTGATGACCGGGACGATGGCGTTGCCGATCACGTTGCCCTGGCCGGTGGGAAATAAATGCACCGCGTAACCCGAGGCCGCGCAAAGCGTCACCATCTCGGCCGCGGCCGACGACGAATCCATGAACCACAGCCCCGGGTGGGTCGGGGTCTCGGCCTTGTCGATGACGCCGTCGACACTGCACTTCTTGCCGATCTTCTGGATGTTGCCGAGCGCTTTCTCTTCAATCGTCGTCAGGCCGCCGGCGATGTTGCCCTTGGTCGGCTGACTGTCCGACAGGTCACTGGTCTTGTGCCGGTTGATGACGTCCTGGTAGCGGTTGAACATGAACATGAACTGTTCACGCACCTTGTCGTTGGCACAGCGCGCGGCCACGATCTGCTCGCCGCCCGTGAGCTCGGTGGTTTCACCGAAGCACAGGTAGTTGCCCAGGGCGTGCAGCTTGTCGAATGCGTCACCCACGCTCGGGTTCGCACCGCAGCCGCTGGTGGTGTCGCTCTCGCCGCACTTGGTGCTGACCCACAACTCGTGGATCGGGCACACCTCGCGCTGCTTCTCGCTCGCCCACTGCACGTACTCGCGAGCCGCCTTGCTGGCGCGCAGGATGGTGTCGTGGTCGCCGTGCAACTCGATGCCGAAACCCACCACCGGCTTGCCGGTCGATTGGATGCCGTCGACAACCTTCTGCGTCCAGCCGTCTTCGATGCCGATCACCACCACCGCCGCCACATTGGGGTTGCAGCCGGCGCCGATCAAGGTGCGGAAGTGCAAGTCCAGGTCGGCACCAAACTGCAGCCGGCCATAGGGGTGCGGGATCGCCATCGCGCCCTTGATGTTGTGCGCCACGGCCTCGGCCGCAGCGTTGGACAGGTCGTCCAGCGGCAGGATGATGACGTGGTTGCGCACGCCGACACGGCCGTTTTCGCGCCGGTAACCCAGGAAGGTGGTGCTTTTGGAAATGACGCTCATTGAATGGCTCCGGTTAGGGTCAGTGATCAAGTGGCCGCCGCGGCCGGGCTTCGCCCGGCCGCCAGCGGCGCCCCCCTTGAGGGGGGAGCGGCGTGAGCCGCTCCGGGGGGTGGTCACCACCTCTTCGTCTTGATGTTGTGCACGTGCGCGTGTTCGCCCGCCTTGATCGGCGCCACCACCTTGCCCATGCTGATGCCGTACTTGACGACGGTGTCGCCCACGCGCATGTCCTTCAGCGCGACCTTGTGGCCGATGGGAATGTCCTGGCGGGCGTCGACCGTCATCATGCGGTCTTCGTCCATGATCCAGCCATTCAGCGCCGTACCGGCCTTGACGCCTTCCACCACCACCACGGCCACGCTGTCGTGGGCGTCGTGCAACACGAAATGAATCATTCTCGGTCTCCTGTGAAACTCGCACCTTGCGCGAATCGGCAGGCAGTGTCCCGGCAGCGAATTCGACTGTCAAACGAGTCATATGGATGACTTGGATGACAGCAGGCTTCGTGCCCGCGACGCGCCACTAGAATCCGCCGCATGCCTGCGGCCCGAACCGTCTCGCGTCGCCCGGCGGCCGTCGCCGCCTTGCAAACCATCGCGCCCGACGCCATCGGCATGCCCTTGTTTCGCGCCGTCAAGCTTTCGCTGCTGCGCGCCATCGAATCCGGCAGCGTCGCACCGGGCGACGCCCTGCCCAGCGAGACCCAACTCGCCGCCGGCTTCGGCGTATCGATCGGCACGCTGCGCCGCGCGGTCGACGACCTGGCCGCTGAACACATCCTGGTGCGGCGCCAGGGCCGGGGCACGTTCGTCGCCACGCACACGAGCGACCGCTTTCTGTTCCAGTTCTTTCACGTCGAGCGCAGCGACGGGTTGCGTGACGCGCCCAGCGTTGACCTGGTCTCGTTCGAACGCACGCGGCTCGACGAAGAGGCCGCTGCCGCGCTTGCGCTGCCGGTCGGTGAAAGCGCGTTCCAGGTCGAAAACCGGCTGCGCCTGCAGGGCCGTGCCGTCGTCTACGACCGCCTCGTGATCCCCGCCAAGCTGTTTCGCGGCCTGACCGAAAAACGCTGGCGCGAGCGGCCGAGCACGATCTACCACCTGTACCAGGTGGAGTTCGGCATCACCGTCGCGCGCGCCCACGAACGGGTGCGCGCCGTCGGCGCCGATCGCACCACCGCGCGGGTGCTCGGCGTCGCCTTGGGGCAACCGGTGCTGCAGGCGCGCCGGATCGCGCTCGACCTCGGCGGTCAACCGGTGGAATGGCGCATCAGCACCGTGGTGACGGCGCAGCACGACTATGTGAACCTGCTGTCGCGGCCAGGCTGAGGCAGTTGCGCGCGGCATGATCCGGCAGCGACGCTCATCCCATCACGGAACACTGGGCAATGCCGGCGTCGACCAGCACGTGCTGGCCGGTCATGCCGTCGCTGTCGTCCGACGCCATGAACAGCGTGACGCGCGCCACGTGACCGACGCTTCGCGCTGACGAGAACCCTGGCCGAGGATCGCCGCGGCGCAACGCCCAGCGTGGGCCGACTCCTACAGCGTCGCCTGTGCGACCGCGTGCTCCCAGCGCTGCATCAAGGCGCTGCGCGGCGTCGCGCGACAAGGTCGGGTGAAAGCGCCGCTCGACTTGCCACTGCGCGCTCAGTTCGTCCAGGCCCTTGTAGACGCCACAGCTCAGCCCGCGAGATACGCAGCGCCGAGCGCCGTGGTCTCGATCACCTGGGGACGGACCACCGGAATGCCGAGCAAATCGGCCTGGAACTGCATCAACAGGTCGTTCACGCACGCGCCGCCGTCGACGCGCAACTCGGCCACCGGTGCGGCGCCTGCGGCAACCGCGTCGCGGCTCATCGCTTGCAGCAAAGCGGCGCTCTGGAAGGCGATGCTCTCGAGCGCGGCGCGTGCGATGTGCGCGACCGTGCTGCCGCGCGTCAGGCCGACGATGGCGCCGCGCGCGTCGGGTTTCCAGTACGGTGCGCCCAGGCCGGTGAAAGCGGGAACGAACAGGACGCCACCGCTGTCGGGAACACTTTGCGCTAGTTGCTGAACTTCGCCGCTGGACGGAATCGCGCGCAGGCCGTCACGCAACCACTGCACCACGGCACCGCCGATGAAAACGCTGCCCTCCAGCGCAAATTCCGGTGTCGCCGTGGGCTGCGCTGCGCTCGTCGTGATGAGCCCGTTGCTGCTCGTCTGGAACGCCGCGCCGGTGTGCATGAGCATGAAGCAGCCCGTGCCGTAGGTGTTTTTCGCGAGGCCCGCACTGAAGCAGGCCTGGCCGAACAAGGCACTCTGTTGATCGCCGGCGACGCCGCCGATCGGCAATGAGGCGCCGAGCAGATCGGCCTGCGTGTGGCCGTAGACGTGGCTCGACGGATGCACCGCAGGCAGCACTTCGGACGGAATGTCGAGAACGCGCAGCAACTCGTCGTCCCAGCGGTTGTTGCGCACGTTCAGCATGAGCGTGCGCGACGCGTTGCTCACGTCGGTGGCGTGAACCGGCTGGACGCGCGTCGTCGCACTCGCGCCGCCGGTGAGCATCCACATGAGCCAGGTGTCGACGGTGCCGAACGCCAACTCGCCGCGCAACGCAGCCTGGCGCGCGCCGCTCACGTTGTCGAGAATCCACTTCAGCTTCGTGCCCGAGAAGTACGCGTCGACGATGAGCCCGGTCTTGGCGCGAAACACAGGCTCCAGGCCTTGCGCGCGCAGCGCGGCGCAAGTCGGCTCGGCGCGCCGGTCTTGCCAGACGATGGCGTTGTAGACCGGAACGCCGCTCTTGCGATTCCAGACGAGCGTCGTTTCGCGCTGGTTCGTGATGCCGATCGATCCGATGTCGCGTGCGTGCAGTCCCGCTTTGGCGAGCGCCTCCTGCGCGGTGGCGAGTTGCGTTTGCCAGATCTCCATCGGGTCGTGTTCCACCCAGCCCGGCTGCGGATAGATCTGGCGGAACTCGCGCTGCGCCATCGCGATGATGCGGCCAGCCGCGTCGAACACGATGCTGCGTGAACTCGACGTGCCTTGGTCGAGGGCGAGCAGGTACTTGTTGTTGGACATCGGTCAACTCCTGTCGATCGGAACGCACAGCGCCGTCATCACGTGTGCACCGGGCGGTGCGACATCCTGCTCGATTGTGTCTTGGACAAGTGCGCGGCGCACGCTCCAACAGTGCCCCATGAATCGGATCGCGCGATTCGATGCAGGCCGCAGCGCCCTCCGGATGGGAGCTGTGCCTCGTGCGCGAGGACAACGACAGCTGGCTCTCGATCCGGCCACTGCCGGGTGATTTTGAGGTCTGCCTGGACCGCCATGGATCGAGCGGCCAATGGCGGCACGTGACGCACGCTGAAGCCGTGGCCGAGCTGCTCGCGCTCGCGCCGTTCAACGATGGCTCGCGGCCCGCCTACCATGCACTGCTGACGATTCCGGTGCCGCCTTCGGTGCCGGTGCGGCGATAGCCGAAGAAGCGACACGCGTCGGGCGTTGCCCGCTCAGCCCGCGACGTCACACCTCACTCCCGCATCGAGCAGCAGCGCCTGAAACGGATCAGGCGGCGCAACGTCGGTGAAGAGCCGGTCGATCTGATTCAGCGCGGCGAGCTCGACCATCGCCGGCCGGTTGAACTTGCTGTGGTCGGCGCCGAGCCAGACTTCGCGCGATCGCTCGACGATCGCGCGCGAGACCTCGACTTCGTGCACGTCGAAGTCGCGCAGCGTGCCGTCGGCCTCGATGCCCGAGATGCCGATCAAGCCGATGTCGACCTTGAACTGGCGCATGAAGGCCACCGTCACTTCGCCGACGATGCCACGATCGCGCGAGCGCACCGTGCCGCCGGCGACCATGACTTCGCAGTCCGGGTTGTCGGACAGGATCGCCGCGACGTTCAGGTTGTTCGTGATGACACGCAAACCCTGGTGGCGCAGCAATTCGCGCGCGATGCACTCGGTCGTCGTTCCGATGTTGATGATGAGCGAGCAGCCGTTCGGCACGGCGGCGGCGACGGCGCGTGCGATCGCCTGCTTCGCGCCCAGGTTCAATTGCTGGCGCTGCCGGTAGGCGATGTTCTCGGTGGTCGAACTCGGGACGCGAACGCCGCCGTGAAAGCGCGCCAGCAGGCCGGCTTCGGCGAGCAGCGTCACGTCGCGGCGCACGGTCTGCAGCGTGACGCCGAACGTTGCAGCGAGCGCCTCGACCGACATGGCGCCGCTGCGGCGCACCTGCTCGAGCAGATCGGTCTGGCGAGGGTTCGGCGTCATGGCCAATGGAATCTAAACGAACACATACGAAAGCGAATGCGGGTTAACTCTGAGAACAAACAAACATCAAACGAATACATTCGCGTTCGCACGAACTGAAACAGAGGTCGACTGCGGCGCATCCGCACGACCCGGAGACATTTGGACCACACCTTGCCCCCGCCCCTGCCCGGCGCCCCCAGCGGCGCTGCGCACGACTGCGACGTGCTCATTGTCGGCGGCGGGATCAACGGCGCCGGCATCGCGCGCGACCTCGCAGGCCGCGGCCTGCGCGTCCTGCTGTGCGAGCAGGACGATCTGGCGTCGCACACTTCGTCGTCGTCGACGAAATTGATCCACGGCGGCCTGCGCTACCTCGAGTACTACGAATTTGCGCTCGTGCGCAAGGCGCTCGCCGAGCGCGAGGTGTTGCTGCGCAGCGCGCCGCACATCATCCGGCCGTTGCGCTTCGTCATGCCGCACGACCCCGGCATGCGCCCGGCGTGGATGATCCGCGCCGGCCTGTTCCTCTACGACCACCTGGCGCGCCGCGAGGTGCTGCCGGGCTCAAACAGCGTCGATCTGCGCACGCACGTTGCCGGTACGCCGCTGAAGCGCGGGTTCGTGCGCGGTTTCGTCTATTCCGACGGCTGGGTCGACGACGCTCGCCTCGTCGTGCTGAACGCGGTCGACGCTGCGGCGCGCGGTGCGACCGTGCTGACGCGCTGGGCGTGCACGCGCGCCTGGCGCGACACCTCCGCGGCCGGCTGCTGGCGCATCGAGCTGCGCAGCGCCTGCGGCGATACGCTGAGCGTCAAGGCGCGCGCCCTCGTCAACGCCACCGGGCCCTGGGCGGCGCAGTTCCTCACCGAACAACTCCGCGCGCCGCGGCAGAAATCGCTGCGCCTGGTGAAAGGCAGCCACATCGTCGTGCCGCAACTCTTCGACCACGACCACGCCTACATCTTCCAGAACCCCGACAAACGCATCATCTTCGCGATCCCCTTCGAAGGGAAGTTCACGCTCATCGGCACGACCGACGTGGAACACTTCGGCGCCGTCGGCGACGCGCACATCGACGCCGCCGAGACTCAGTACCTGTGCGCGCAGGCGAGCCGCTATTTCGAAACGGCGGTTCGGCCTGCCGACGTGGTCTGGAGCTACTCGGGAATTCGGCCGCTGCTCGAGGACGAATCGGGTGATCCGGCCGCAGTGACGCGCGACTACACGCTCGAGCTCGACTGGCCGGCGCCGCACTCCGGCACAGCGACGAACGCCGCGCCGCGACCCGCACCGCTGCTGACGGTGTGGGGCGGCAAGATCACGACGTTTCGCAAACTCGCCGAAGAAGCCGCCGACTTGCTGCAAGCGCCCTTGGCGACACCGCGCGGCGCGTGGACCGAAACAGCGCTGCTTCCCGGCGGCGACTTCTCGGCGTGGATCGGGCCGGCCTTGCGCCCCGACACCGACTTCACGCGCTTCGTCCAGGCGCTCGCGCTGCGCTATGCCGATCTGCCCGCCGCGCTGGTCCGGCGCCTGGCGCGCGCCTACGGTTCGCGCGCCGAGGCGCTGCTCGGAACCGGGAATCTGGGCGCCGAGGTCGCCCCGGGCCTGTTCGAAGCCGAGTTGAATTTCCTCTACCGCAGCGAGTGGGCGCGCTGCGCCGACGACGTGCTGTGGCGGCGCAGCAAGCTCGGCCTGCACCTGGACGCGACGCAGCGCAACGCGGTCGCGGCGTGGTGCGCGCAACATTGGCGAGAATCCGCCCTCGAACCCGAGGACGCGCCATGCAATTGAGCCTGGAGCACATTGAACAGCGTCAAGGCGTGCAGATCCACCTGCACCCGCTGTCTCTCAAGCTCGTGCCGCGCGCGGTGACGGTACTGCTCGGCGCGACGCAGGCCGGCAAGACGACGCTGATGCGCGTCATGGCGGGGCTGGACAAACCCTCACGCGGCCGGATCCTCGCCGACGGCCAGGACGTGACCGGCGTGCCGGTGCGCAAACGCAACGTGTCGATGGTCTACCAGCAGTTCATCAACTACCCGTCGATGAGCGTCGCCGACAACATCGCCTCGCCCTTGAAACTGCGCGGCGAGAAGAACGTCGCTTCGCGCGTGCGCGAGCTCGCGGAGAAGCTGCACATCGAAACTTTTCTGGGTCGCCTGCCAGCTGAACTCTCGGGCGGGCAGCAGCAACGCGTCGCGCTCGCGCGCGCCTTGGCGAAGCAGGCGCCGCTGATGCTGCTCGACGAGCCGCTCGTGAACCTGGACTACAAGTTGCGCGAAGAACTGCGCGACGAACTCACCGCGCTGTTCGCGAGCGGCGAATCGACCGTCGTCTACGCGACGACCGAACCCACCGAGGCGCTGCTGCTCGGCGGCCACACCGCCGTGCTCGATGCCGGCGAACTGCTGCAATACGGGCCGACGACCGAGGTGTTCCACCGGCCGCGTTCGATCCGCGTCGCGCGCGCCTTCAGCGACCCGCCGATGAACCTGCTCGCTGCGACCGCCGTTCCCGGCGGTGTCGCGCTCGCCTCCGGCGAACACCTCGCGCTGACCCTGCCGGCGCGCGCGAGCCGCAACCTCACCGTGGGCGTGCGCGCAAACGGCCTGCGCGTGCAGCAACGCGACGGCGACGTGGCGCTGCCGGGCAAGGTGGAACTCGCCGAGATTTCGGGTTCCGACACATTTGTCCACGCAGCCACCAGCGTCGGCGAAGTCGTCGCGCAGCTCGGCGGCGTGCACGGCTTTGCACTCGGCGAGGCCATCATCCTTTACGTGAATCCGAACCAGTTGCACGTCTTCGACGACGAGGGCCAGTTGCTCGTCGCGCCGCTGCCCTTGGCGCCGGGAAGGGGCTGACGAACATGTCGCGCATCGAACTCGACCTCGCCCACGCCTACAAGTCCAACCCGCGGGGCGACGACGACTACGCGCTGCTGCCGCTGAAGATGACGTTCGACGATGGTGGCGCCTACGCCCTGCTCGGCCCTTCGGGTTGCGGCAAGACGACGTTGCTCAACATCGTCTCGGGTCTCGTCACGCCCTCCACCGGCAGCGTGCGTTTTGACGGCGTCGACGTCACGGCGCGCACGCCGCAGCAACGCAACATCGCGCAGGTGTTCCAGTTTCCGGTGATCTACGACACGATGACGGTCGCCGAGAACCTCGCCTTCCCGCTGCGCAACCGCGGCGTTGCGGCGGACAAGATCGCGATGCGCGTCGGCAAGATCGCCGAGATGCTCGAACTCAGCCACCAGCTCGACTCGCGCGCCGCGGGCCTCGCGGCCGACGCGAAGCAGAAGATTTCGCTCGGCCGAGGCCTGGTTCGCGAAGACGTCTGTGCGGTGCTGTTCGACGAGCCGCTGACGGTGATCGACCCGCACCTGAAGTGGCAATTGCGGCGCAAGCTGAAGCAGATCCACCACGAGCTGAAGCTGACGCTGATCTACGTCACGCACGACCAGATCGAGGCGCTGACGTTCGCCGAGCAAGTCGTCGTCATGACGCGCGGCCGCGCGGTGCAGATCGGCACGGCGTCGCAACTCTTCGAGCGCCCGACGCATACCTTTGTCGGCCACTTCATCGGTTCGCCCGGGATGAACTTCCTGCCCGCCCGGCGCAACGCTGCGGGGTTCGAAGTCGCCGGCTGCACTTTCACGGCGCCGCATGGCGTGTCGCGCGACATCGATGCGTTCACGCTCGGCATCCGGCCCGAATACGTGGCACTCGCGCAACCGAACGACGCCGGCGCCGTGCCGGCGACGGTGCTGCAGGTGCAAGACGTCGGCACGTATTGGATCGTCAGCGCGCGCGTCGGCGCCGCTGCCGCTGCTTCGGCGCTGGTGCGAATGCGGCTGGCCACCGGGCAGGCGGTGCCGCGGGTCGGCGACGCAGTCTGGCTCGCGCTGCTCGGCGCGCACACCTGCTACTACGCGAACGAGCGCCTCATCGAGGAGGCGAGCGCATGAAACCGGTGAACCAAAAGGCCTGGTGGCTGATCCTGCCGGTCGTGCTGTGCGTCGCCTTCTCCGCCGTGCTGCCGCTCATGACGGTCGTCAACTACTCGGTGCAGGACATCATTTCGCCGGAGCGCCGCGTCTTTGTCGGCACCGAGTGGTTCAAGTCGGTGATGCGCGACGACGACCTGCAAGGTGCCCTCTGGCGCCAGATGATTTTTTCGCTGTCGGTGCTGCTGGTCGAGATTCCGCTCGGGATCGCGCTCGCGCTGGCGATGCCGGCCAAAGGCGCGCGCTCCTCGCTCGTGCTGGTGCTGTTGGCCATTTCATTGCTGATTCCGTGGAACGTCGTCGGCACGATCTGGCAGATCTACGGCCGCGCCGACATCGGCTTGATGGGCGCTGCCATCAAGGGCATGGGAATCGAGTACAGCTACACCGGGAATCCGATGCACGCCTGGCTCACCGTGCTCCTGATGGACGTGTGGCACTGGACGCCGCTCGTCGCGCTGCTCTGTTTCGCCGGGCTGCGCGCGATCCCCGACGCCTATTACCAGGCGGCGAGCATCGACGGCGCGAGCAAGTTCGCCGTGTTCCGCTACATCCAGCTGCCCAAACTGCGCGGCGTGCTCATGATCGCGGTGCTGCTTCGCTTCATGGACAGCTTCATGATCTACACCGAGCCGTTCGTTCTCACCGGTGGCGGCCCGGGCAATTCGACGACGTTCCTCAGCCAGTACCTGACGCAAAAAGCCGTCGGCCAGTTCGACCTGGGGCCGGCCGCGGCGTTCTCGCTGATCTATTTCCTCATCATCCTGTTGCTGTGTTTCATCCTCTACAACTGGATGCAGCGCGTCGGCACCGCGGACAAGGAGGGGAGGACATGAGCGCTCCTGGCGAGGGGCCCCACGCAGTGGGGATCGACACCGAGCGAATGGCCTCGGCAACCGACCTCGCGGCGCTTCGGGTCAGCACGACCGCGCGGAGGTTGCCCCATGGATGAGCGCAGATTCAAGAAGCGCACGGTTCTGCTCGTGCTCTACCTCGTGTTCGCGATCCTGCCGGTGTACTGGATGATCAACATGTCGTTCAAGACGAACGTCGAGATCCTCTCCGGCTTCAGCCTCTGGCCGCGCGAGTTCACGCTCGCGCACTACCGCACCATCTTCACCGACGTGTCGTGGTACTCGGGCTACATCAATTCGCTGATCTACGTCGCGATCAACACCGTCGTGTCGTTGCTCGTTGCGCTGCCTGCGGCGTACGCGTTCTCGCGCTACAGTTTTCTCGGCGACAAGCACGTGTTCTTCTGGTTGCTCACGAACCGAATGACGCCGCCCGCGGTGTTCCTGCTGCCGTTCTTCCAGCTCTACACGACGCTTGGCCTGATGGACACGCACATCGCGGTGGCGCTGGCGCACCTGCTCTTCAACGTGCCGCTCGCAGTGTGGATCCTGGAGGGTTTCATGAGCGGGATTCCGCGCGAGATCGACGAAACGGCGTACATCGACGGTTATTCGTTCCCGCGATTTTTCGTCACGATCTTCATTCCGCTCATCAAGGCGGGCGTTGGCGTCGCGGCGTTCTTCTGCTTCATGTTCTCCTGGGTCGAACTGCTGATGGCGCGAACGCTGACCAGCGTCAACGCCAAGCCGATCGTCGCGACGATGACGCGCACCGTCTCGGCCTCCGGCATGGACTGGGGCGTTCTCGCCGCGGCGGGCGTTCTCACCATCATTCCCGGGGCGATCGTGATCTGGTTCGTGCGTCACTACATCGCCAAGGGCTTCGCGATGGGGAGGGTTTGACCGTGTTCAATTGGATGGCCTGGACCTTGCCTGTCGCCGTGTTTTTCAGCTGTATCGTCCTGATGTTGATCGGCATGACGGTGTGGGAGTTGAAGTCACCCACCGTGCTGCGCAAAGGCTGGCTGCCGATCGCCACGACACGCGGCGACCGGCTCTTCATCGGCTTGCTCGCCGCGGCTTACGGCAACTTGGCGTTTGTTGCACTGAGCGGGCGCATGAAGGGCTGGTTCGGCATGGACGCGGAGCCTTCGATCTGGATCAGTTTCGTCACGTCGATGCTGGTCCTGGCCTTCGTGATGCGCAAAGGTTGAAACCGACTGCCGGAAATTCTTCCCCACCGGCGTCATCTTGTTGTTGAGAGGGAAGTGTCAGAGGAGTCCCGAATGAAAATGAGCCAATCAATGTCCAACCCCAGAGGAGAAAAGTCATGAAGCGTTCACTGATAGCGATTTCTACGCTGAGCGCGATCGTTCTCGCGATCAGCGCCTGCGGCAAGAAAGAAGAACCGAAAGTCGCCGCGCCCGCGCCGGCGGCCGCCCCCGCGTCCCCGGCAGCGCCTGCGGTCAACGCCGGCGAAGCCGCGGCGAAGAAGTGGATCGACAGCGAGTTCCAGCCGTCGACATTGAGCAAGGATGCGCAGACCGCTGAGCTGAAGTGGTTCATCGACGCCGCGGCCAAGCTCAAGGCAAAAGGCGTGACCGAGATCTCCGTCGTGTCGGAGACGATCACGACGCATGAATACGAAAGCAAGACGCTCGCCAAGGCGTTCGGCGAGATCACCGGCATCACCGTCAAGCATGACCTGATCCAGGAAGGCGACGTGGTCGAGAAGCTGCAGACGTCGATGCAGTCCGGCAAGTCGATCTACGACGGCTGGATCAGCGACTCCGACCTGATCGGCACGCATTACCGCTACGGCAAGATCCTCGCGCTGTCGGACTACATGGAAGGCGCAGGCAAGGAGTTCACGAACCCGGGCCTGGACTTGAAAGACTTCATCGGCACGAGTTTCACGACCGCGCCCGACAAGAAGCTCTACCAGTTGCCCGACCAGCAGTTCGCGAACCTGTACTGGTTCCGCGCCGACCTGTTCGCGCTGCCCGAGCTGAAAGAGAAGTTCAAGAAGAAGTACGGCTATGAGCTTGGCGTTCCGCTGAACTGGAGCGCGTATGAAGACATCGCCGCGTTCTTCACGAACGACGTGAAGATGATCGACGGCAAGCCGATCTACGGCCACATGGACTACGGCAAGAAAGACCCGAGCCTGGGTTGGCGCTTCACCGACGCGTGGCTGTCGATGGCTGGCACCGCCGACATCGGGATCCCGAACGGCTTGCCGGTCGACGAATGGGGAATCCGCGTCGGCGACGACAAGTGCACTCCCGTGGGCGCATCGGTTTCGCGCGGTGGCGCGACGAACTCACCCGCTGCCGTCTACGCACTGACGAAGTACGTCGACTGGATGAAGAAGTATTCGCCCAAGGAAGCGATCGGCATGACGTTCGGCGAAGCCGGCCCGGTGCCCGCACAAGGCCAGATCGCGCAGCAGATCTTCTGGTACACCGCCTTCACCGCCGACATGGTCAAGCCGGGTCTGCCGGTCGTGAACGCCGACGGAACGCCGAAGTGGCGCATGGCCCCGGGACCGAATGGTCCGTACTGGAAGCAGGGCATGCAAAACGGCTACCAGGACGTGGGTTCGTGGACCTTCTTCAAGGACCATGATGCGAACAAGACGGCCGCCGCCTGGCTCTACGCGCAGTTCATCACCGCGAAGACGACGTCGCTGAAGAAGACCATCGTCGGCCTGACGCCGATTCGGGAAAGTGACATCCAATCGCAAGCGATGACCGATCTGGCGCCCAAGCTCGGTGGCCTGGTCGAGTTCTATCGCAGCCCGGCGCGCGTCGCTTGGACGCCCACCGGCGGCAACGTTCCCGACTATCCGAAGCTCGCGCAGCTCTGGTGGAAGAACGTCGCCGTCGCGGTGACCGGCGAGAAAACGCCGCAGCAGGCGATGGACACGCTCGCCGACGAGATGGACCAGGTGATGGAGCGCCTGGAGCGCGCCGGCATGGCGAACTGCCCGCCCAAGCTCAATGCCAAGGGCGACGCCTCCAAGTGGCTCACCGACAAAGGCGCGCCGTGGAAGAAACTCGCCAACGAGAAGCCGAAGGGCGAGACGATTGCCTACGACACGCTGCTCAACGCCTGGAAGGCCGGCAAGGTGCGTTGAACGTCGCGAAGGCGGCACCTGCCGCCTCGTGACAGGCCTTGGTCTGAATCCCGGCCGCCCCAGCCCTCGTTGCGAAAGTGTCGAGGGCTTTTTCGCTTGCAGGCCTTCGGCGCGGCGGCGAACGCCCGCGCGCCCGCCGGAAGGTCAGGGCACGACGAGCGTGAAGACAGCGCGGCCGGTGAACGTTCCCGCAGGCGCGATGACGCTGTTCGCGTAGCGGTACGAGAAGCAGTTCTCGACGAAGCGATTGCGCGGCACGTTGGCGAGGAACAGCGTTGCGCCGTTGAACGTGCCCGCCGGAATGTCCGCCGTCGCGTTGCCGTTCGCGCTGCTCGTCCAGCTGATCTGCGAGAACGGGATCGAGTCGGCGCCGCTCGTCAGGTTCGCCGGGGTGCTGACCTGCAGCGTCGCGGTCGCAGCGCCGGCGCTGGCGTTCGGCTGCCGGTACGAGCTGCCGACGTAGACCTGCGCCGGCGGGTTGCAGACGACGAAGTTGTCGTACGGGCTGATCGCCTGGGTGCTGTCGCTTCCCATCGTCAGCGCCGTGCCGTTGCCGACGCTGGCTGCCGGTACGTTCACCGAAACGGTGTTGACGGTCGGGTTGTTTGCTGCCGCCGACCCCACCGCGACCATCAGGAACAGCTGCTTCGGGCCGGTCGCGAGGGTCAGGATCCACGCCGACGCGGGGGCCGGCGCGCCAAGCAGAAGTGTGCAGGCGACGCCGAGCGTCGACCCGAACACGCGTGCGAGCCTGGCTGGCCGGCGTCGTTGCTTCATGCGGCGTGGGCTCGCGCCGCTCAGGGCATGCTGGCGGTGTAAGTGACGCGGCTGTTGTTCGCGTTCACGCCACCGTAGATGCCAGGCGGCACGACCGCGGTGTTCAGGAACGAGAAGGTCCAGCGCGCGTCGCGGTTCACGATCTTGCCGGTCGCCGGAATCGTCGTGCTCGTCGTCGCGCCGTCAGCGAGCGCCGGCGCAGCGAGCGCAGTTGCGCTCGTCAGGACCGCCGGCGTCGTGCTGATGAGACCGAACGACAGCGTGTCGCCCGCGCCGTTGCCCAGGGCACCGACGGTCGTCGACGTCAAGGTCACGTCGCCGTTGTTGCCCAGGACCCTCGCGGTGACGCTGCCGTTGCCCAGGTCGCCCGACG
Organism: uncultured beta proteobacterium; assembly: GCA_963775015.1. GTDB lineage: Bacteria > Pseudomonadota > Gammaproteobacteria > Burkholderiales > Burkholderiaceae_C > JAEMQF01. The sequence goes on from CAVZHI010000019.1 coordinate 46,375, forward strand.
CGGCGGTCGCGCCGATCACGCTGGCGTCGCCGACGTTCGCTGCCGGAACGACGAAGTCGATCAAATTGATCGTCGTGTTGGTGGCGAACAGCGCACCCGTGCCGACCTGCAGGAACAGCACCTTGGGGATCGTCACGCGGAAGTCGAGGCGTGCCGTCGCCGTCAGGGCGCCGGTGCCGGTCTGCACTGCCGACTCGGCGTGCGCCGTCATGCTGGACCCCAGGGCGGCGAGAGCCGCGGCGGCGCTGACGGCGCGTATCAAGAACTTGGTCATCGAGCGATTCCTCTGATATGGAGAGTGAGTGAGCCCGGGCCATCGTGGTCCGGACTGCGGGCGCGATTATGGTGTGCCCAGGGCGCCGAATCGGCTCGGTAGTCGCTGGTTGCGACTTTTGCACCCAGGGGGTCGTGTGATCTGGCCTGCGATCGACCTTCTTTTCCACGCATCACGCTTCAGGCGAGCGCAGCGCCGGCCGATACTGCATCCAAGGCGGGCGCTTGGTGCACTCGCTGGATGACAAAGGCACACCCGTGCGAAAGCCGGGGTCGCAAAGCCACCGGTCTACAGCCCGAAAGGGTCACGATAGCGGGGTTGCCATTCCAGGGCGGCTGCTCGGCAGCGCGCCCGACGGCACCCGTGCGCGGTGTTCAGCGGTCCCGGCCCGAAGCGGCGTGGCGCCCCATGGGCCCAACCGATGCATCGCTGGACGCAACTGCGCTTGTTCTTGCTGCCGCCGGCACCGCGCCGGCGGGCGCTGCGCCGCGCCGCCGCAACAGCGTTGCTGTTCAGCTTCTTTCCCGCCGGCCACACCGACTCGACATTCAAGACGGCGCCCGGCGGCCCGCTGAGCGCCAGCGCGCACCTCGACTTTCGCATCACGATCCCGCCGTCGCTCGCGCTCTCGATGCAAGGGCAGGGGCTGCATGTGCAAGGCAACGGCGGCGTGTTGACGCTGCAAAGCAACTCGGCGCTGGTGTGGGACGGTCGGGCGCCAAACCGCAGCGTGCAGCTGCGGCCGCGCCAACAGGTGATTGACGTCGCGATCCCGGCGGCTCAGTTCGGCAGCGCGGCGCTGATCACGATCGCCGCGCCCTGAGACCCGCCACGCACGTCGGATTCAATCTGCGCCCGCGCCGATGCGGTCCCGCGTCGCGCCGATCTCGATCCGAACCGTCTCGCGCGGCGCCACCTCCACGCGTTGCGGTTCGGTGCCCGGCATGAGCCAAGGCAGCGGCAAGGTGTCGGTGCTGACCGCAATCCGGTGCGGCCCCGGCGCGACGAACGGGAACTCGAAGCGGCCCTGCGCGTCGGTGCGCGTCGTGTAGCGGCCATCGAGCGTCACCGTGACGTTCGCAGCGCGTGCCTCGAGCGCGTCGAAGCGGCCGTTCGCGTTGTCGTCGAGGTAGACCACGCCTTCGATGGTGCCGCCGCCGGAGCCGATGCGCGCCCCGGCGCCGATCGGCACGCTCGCCGATCCGGCCTGGAAGTCGTAGCGCAGCGTGAGCCACAGGTCGCGCGAACTCGTCGCCGGCGCCGTGCTCGGCGCGGCAACTTCGGGCAGCGTCGGAATCGGCGACGCGCTCGCCGTACGCGCCAGTCCCGAGGCGCGCGACCAGCCGAGCGCAGCCCCCAGGCTCCAACCTCGTGCGATGCGCCACTGGCTCGTCGCGCTCAGGTTGTAGATTCGCGCCGCCTGCGACGACAGCGGCTCGCTCGCACGCGCGTTCAGGTCCAGCGTGACGCGTTCGCTCAGATCCGTGCCGGCGGCCACGGCGAGTTCCAACGCGCTGCCGAATTCGCCCGCCGGCGCGCCGTTCAGCGACGTCGCACCTTCGCGCGTCGAATTCAAGGCGAGCGACGTGCTCAGGCGCTGGCCGATCGGCAAGGCCCACGCCTGGTCGCTCGAAATCCGCCGCGCGACGATGCGGCCCTCCAGGGTGTCGAAGCCCGCCTGCAGGCGCACGTCGGCCCAGGTGCGGTGCAGCTCGGCGTAGCCCGAAGCGAGCCACGCTGCGCCGCTGCCGTGGCTGAACTGCACGACGCCTCCCAAGCCGAGTTGCTGATCGATCGTCTGGCGCAGCGACGCTCCGGCCTGCTGCAGGTCGGCGCCGCCGCTGCTGCGGTCCACCGGCTGAGTGCTCGACACCTGGACCTCGACCTGATTGCGCAAGCCCTGGCGCGACCAGCGGTAATACGCACCCTGCGAATTCGCGCCGAGCGAAGTACCGAGCCAGCTCAAGTGCGGCTCCAGGCGATGCACCCCGGCGCGGTGCGTGATGTCGGACTGCGCCAGCACAGCGTCGACCCAGACCCCTTGGTGCCAGCTCTGCGCGCCCGTCGGCGCGCCCTGCGCCAACGTGCTCAGGTCCTGATTGCGGCTCGCGAGCCATTGCCCCTGCACGGACGTGCCGGCGTCTTCCCAGCGCAGGCTTTGCGATGTGCCGCGGCTCGCCGCCTCGGCGCTGCGACTGGCCAAGCCCGGCACGAGCTGCGCGTCGCTGCCCGACGCGCCGCTGAACGCGCCCGCGTAGCTCCAGCCTTCGGGCAGCAGCGAAGCGCCGCCGCGCAAGCCCTGCACCTCGGCGCCAACGCTCGCGACCTGATTCCCCGAGCCGTAGAACGACCCCTGGCCGATCGACGAGAACGAGCCCGTCTCGCCGCCGCTGAGCTGCAGCGTGAGTCCGCTGCCTTCGTTGCGCCATTGCGTCGACGCGCCTTGCACGAGGCGCGTCGGAACGAAAAACGAGCCTTGCTGGGCACCCAGGCGCGGGCCGAGCGTCTGGATCACGCCCAGCCCCTGCGACGCTGCCCAGCCGCCGCTGAACGGCATTGCGCTCTGGTACAGAGAAAACGACGCGCCGGGCCCGCGCCGCGCGAACGACGACTGCTCGTGCAGGCGCGCCGAGGCGTCGAACGAGAATGCGCCGTAGTTCGCCGTGTCGAGCGCGCCGCGCACGCTGAGCCACGCCGCCGACTGGCGCCCCTGGTCATTCGACGACGACTGCGCACGCGACTCGACGCGCAGCGCACGCGGCGCGCCGCTGCGGTCGAAGTCCTCGAGGTCCGCGTCCGCCATGTCGGGCTGCGCGGGAAGGCCTTCGATCAACCTGTCGACGTAGTCGGTTCGCGCCGCCGCGGCCTCGTCGGTCGGCGCCGCGCCCCAGGCGAAGCCGTGCAGCACGAGGCCCAGTGCCACTGTGGCGAGAGCGTGCGGGCGCCGCGATTCGGTCCGGGCGCGTGACGCGCCGCCGTGGTTGAGCGTGGCCTTCACTCGGCCAGGCGCTCGCCGACGCGGTGGTCCAGTTCGATGCGGCCGACTCCGGCGAGACCGTACTCCAGCGTTCCGCGCAAACTCAAGGGCCATTGAATGAGTCCCGCGGCGTCTGCGGCCTTGCCAGTTGCCGTGGGCCTGCGCGCCGCCGGCTCGAACGGCTGCAAGGCGATGCGGCGCGTCTGGCCCGGCAGGATGGGAACCGACTCGGGGCTGAATTCGAGCGTGGCACCGGCGCTGTCGACGCCCTTCACGCTGCCGGCCAGGCGCGCCGTGGCGTTGCCGCTGTTGTGCACCATCAGCACCGGCGTGCGCCGGCCGTCGAATGTGCCGACCGAGAGCGCGACATATTCGAGCACCGCCTTCGCTCCACCGACGCTCGCGTAGACGATGACGCCGATGCGCCCGTTCATCGGGAACGACGCGCTCTCGCCCGTCTTCACTTCCTGCGGCCGGCTCTCGACCATCAAGGCGAAGCGGCATTCGCGCGCGCTCGTATTCGCCGGTGGCGCGATCTCGAAGCGGAACCGCAGCCGCGCGCCGTGCGTGACCGTGATGTCACGCCGCTCGATCGCGACCCAGGGCCGGCAACTGCCCGGCTGCAGCGTCTCGTAGAAGGTCAGCGCGCCGCTCGAATCCATGTTCCAGTCGGCGCTGTAGACGCGGTAACTTCCCGCGCCGGGGATCGCGTGCGTGATCTCCATCACCTGGCGCAGCGTTTGACCGGGCTCGACGCTGACCTCGAAGCGCGGCGGCGTGACCGCTGCGGCGAACTGCGCCGCGCAGGGGTGGGCGACGAGCCAGCCGAGTGCCACCAGCGCCAGGCTCGGCAACGAAGAAGGGGCCCTGCGCGCAACCCGAAAGAACGAATTCATTTTGCGGGCGTCTCGATCTCGAAGGTGAACTTGACTCGTTGGGGTGTCGCCGGATCGCCGGCGTCGGTCGACGCGATCACGCGCAGCGTGTCTTCGATTCGCGGCGCGGCGATCACGCCCTGGTAGACGAGCTGGCGTTGCCCGCCGGAGAGGCGCCCGGGAAACAAGGTGCCTGCGGTCGCCCACTGAACCGTCAAGCCGGACTGCGGCGTGGCGGGCATCAGCATGTAAATCCGCGCCGGGCTGCCGACCCAGGCCGCGACGTTGAGCACGACGCGCACGTCGAGCGTCGCGTCGAGCAGGTTCGGCGCGTCGCGCGACGGCAGCGCATGGCGCCAACGAAATTGGGCCACGCCAGCCTGCACCTGGCTCATCGAGTCGTCCACTGCATAAGTCGCCCAGGCGGCGGCGAAAGCGCTGCATGCCAGTGATGCGCTCCCGATGAAGCAGAGGGTCGAACGAAGTGCGCGACGCCATGCGCCACGCCACCGCCCGGTGCTGCGGGTCGCAGAGTCTGCGTGCCGCAGGGGAGGAATCGCCATGGCGGGATCTTATCGCCACACCGGCCGTCGCCAGCCCGCGTGCGGTCAATGCGCGAGCGTGCGGCGGCGCGGGGCCGCTCAGCTTGGCCTAACTCAAATGCGGCGCGTCGGGCAATTCATTGCGGTTCGGCTGCTCCGGCTCGAGAGGGAAATAGCGAACCAGCAAGGTGTCGACGGCGTCGATCGCGTCGTTCAACCCGGCCTCGAAGCGGCCCTCGCGAAACGCGCTGCGCATCGCCGCGAGAATTTGTTGCCACTGTTGCGCATTCACGTGCCGGTTCAAGCCGCGGTCGGCGACGATTTCGATGCCGTGCTCGGCGAGCAGCAGGTAGACCAGAACGCCGTTGTTGTTCTCGGTGTCCCAGACGCGCAACTTGCCGAACATCGCGACTGCGCGTTCGCGTGCGCTCGCACCGCGCCACAGGTAACTCATCGGCAGGCCGGCCTCGACGCAGATCCGAATCTCGCCGCTGTGCTTCTTCTCGCTTGTGTGAACGCGCGCCTGCAGGCGCTCGAGCCCGGCCGCGCCGAGCGCGCGCTGCGCGTCGCGCTCGTCGAGCCAGCGGTGCTTGAGGAAACGCAGCCACTTGTTCATCGTCACCAATCCCCCGAAGCGCCGCCGCCGCCAAAATCGCCGCCGCCGCCGGACGAAAAGCCGCCGCCGCCAGACGAACCGCCGCCACCGCCGAATCCGCCACCCCAGCCGCCGCCGGAGTAGCCGCCGGAGCGCAGCGAGCGCGACGCACCGGCGAACAAGCCGAACAGCAGCCCGATCACCGCCCCGATGACGGCGACAAACAGGATTCGGCTCACGAGCCAGGCGACGACGCCGGTTGCCGCAGCGCTCGCGAGCGAGCCGAGGCCGCGACCGAAGATGCGCCGCGTCGCGCCGGCTACGATGGGCAGCGCGACGAAGGCGAAGACGAGCAGCTCGATCGGGTCCCAATCGCCGAGCAGCCGCGTCAACGTGTCCTGCGGTGCCTTGGATTTGACCGCGGGCAGCGCTTCGCCTTCGACGCGTGCGATGAGGGCGTCGACCGCCGCGTTCAGGCCACCGGCGTAGTCGTCGGCGCGAAACGCGGGGCGGATCTTCGTCTCGATGATTTGCCGCGCCGCCAGGTCCGGCACCGCGCCTTCGAGCGCCTTCGCGGTCTGGATGTTGACCCGCCGGTCGCCCTTCGCGACGACGATGAGCAGGCCGTCGCCGACACCCGGCCGGCCGATCTTCCAGGCGTCGCCAATGCGCTGCGCGTACGCGGCGATGTCCTCAGGCGCCGTGCTCGGCACGAGCAGCACGACGAGCTGCGTGCCGCGGCGCGCCTCGAACCCGGCGAGCTTCGCCTCGAGCGCCTGCTGTTGCGCGCTGCTCAGCGTCGCGGTCTGGTCGATGATCCGCGCCGTCAGCGGCGGCACGGGCAACACGTCTTGCGCGCGTGCGGCGCCGAGCCCCGCCAGCGCGATGGCAAAGAACACCCCGGCCCAGCAGCGGCGCATCACGGACCTCATGGCGTTGGCAGGTTCTGCGCGTCAGGCAGCTCGCGCAGACGCTGCGACTCAGCTGCTACTTCGACGCCGCCTTGTCGAAACTGACCGCGGGCGGCTGCGAAATCTGCGCTTCGTTCTGCACCGTGAAGCTCGGCTTGACGGCGTAGCTGAACAACATGGCGGTGAGGTTGCTCGGAAAGACGCGCGTGAGCACGTTGTAGTCGGCGACCGTCTTGATGTAGCGATTGCGCGCCACGGTGATGCGGTTTTCCGTGCCTTCGAGCTGCACGCGCAGATCCTGGAACGCCTGGTTCGCTTTCAGGTTCGGGTATTGCTCGACGGTGACGAGCAGGCGCGACAGCGCGCCACTCAACTCGCCCTGCGCCTTCTGGAATTTGTCGAACGCCACCGGGTCGTTGATGAGCTCCGGAGTCGCCTTGATGCTCGTCGCCGCGGCGCGCGCTTCGATCACCTTGGTCAGCGTCTCCTGTTCGAAATTCGCCTCGCCCTTGACGGTGGCGACGATGTTCGGAATCAGGTCGGCGCGGCGCTGGTACTGGTTCAGCACTTCCGACCAGCCGGCCTTGACCTGCTCGTCCAGGCGCTGGAAATCGTTGTAGCCGCAGCCCTGCAGGGCCAGGGTGGTGGTCAGCGTGGCGCAGACGAGCCAGGTTCTCGAGATCATGAACGCTCCTTGTGGGTTCGACGGGGCGCATGCTACCCCGCCACGCCGCAAGGTGCGGCACGGACCGCGAGTTTCAAGCCCCATGCCGACGCGATGGCCGCGCCGGCCGAGCCGCCGCCCCCTTTCAGCAGACGCTGGCCTGGCGCTCCAGTCGGTGCGCCAAGGTGCGGCGCAGGAGCCGCATGTCGACGGGTTTGGTGAGGAAGTCGCACATGCCCGACTCCCGAGCGGCGTCGCGCTCGGTGACGAGCGCGGCGGCCGTCAACGCGATGATCGGGAGCTGTCTCGAATCGAAGTGTTCGCGCAATCGGCGCGCTGCGGTGTAGCCGCTCACCTGCGGCATTTGCACGTCCATCAGCACCGCGTCGACCGGCCGTCCGCTGGCTGCGGCGCGGTGCACTGCGTCGACGGCCATGCCGCCATCGACCGCCTGAACCACCTCGATGCCCCACTGCTCGAGCTGGGCCACGATGATCAACATGTTGACCGGGTTGTCTTCGGCGACGAGCACGCGCGCGCAGCGCAACCGGTCGAGATCGCCGAGGTGGCTGTCGTGCAGCTCCACCGTGCGGCTCGACGCGGGCAACGCAAGTTCGACCCAGAAGGTGCTGCCATGGCCAAGCTCGCTGTGCACACCCACTTCGCCGCCCATCAAGGTGACGAGTTCGCGGCAGATCGACAAGCCCAGACCCGTGCCGCCGAAGCGGCGCGTCGTCGATTCGTCGGCCTGGGAGAAGCGCTGGAACAGGCGCTCTTGCACGGACGGCGCGATCCCGGGTCCGGTGTCGGTCACCTCGATCCGCACCCTGCCCTGGGTGCCGTGACTCGCTTCGATTCGCACCTGCCCGCTGGCGGTGAACTTGAGCGCATTCGTGATGAAGTTGCTGACGATCTGGCGCAGCCGCAACGAGTCGCCGGTCACGACACGCGGCAACGCCGGATCGAAGTCGAGCAACAGCGCCAAGCCCTTGGTCTCGGCCAGCGACTGGTAACCCTGGTGCAGGGACGACAAGGCCTCGTGCAACGAGAAGTCGATTTGTTCGAGGTCGATTCGCCCGGCTTCGATTTTCGACAAGTCGAGGATGTCGGTGATGATGCCGGCCAGACTCTGCGCGCTGTCCAGAATGTGCGCGAGGTAGGTCTGACGGCGGGTGGGGTCCAGACCGGGCTGCGAAGCCAGGCGCGCCATGCCGAGCAGGCCGTTCAAGGGCGTGCGGATTTCGTGGCTGGTGTTGGCGAGGAACGCGCTCTTCGCGCGGTTCGCCGTTTCGGCGGCGTCGCGTGCCTGTGCCAGCGCCTGCTCGGTGTGGCGCCGCTCGGTCACGTCTTCGGCGATCCAGATCGTGCCGCCGCCGCGCGGGTTTTTCGGGTCCAGCGCCTGGGCGAGCAGGCGCGCCCAGAACACGCTGCCGTCCATGCGCCGCATTTGGCGCTCCAAATCGACGGGTTGGCCTTGCTCGAGCAGGGGCCCGGCGACTCGCCCGACCTCGGCATAGTCGGCCTCGCTCGGCCAGACCACCTGGCCACTCTGGCCGATCAGGCTGCCCCTGTCCCAGCCGAACATGCGCTCGAAGCTTGGGTTCGCTCCAGCGAACTTGCGATCCCGCGTGAACGCGATGCCGATCGAGGCGCGCTGCAGGATCGCGCTGTATTCCAGCCGGGTGCGCTCGCTTTCCGTGACGTCGCGTGCGTTCACGACCAGGTACTCCTCGCCACCCAACAGGCAACTCGACGCTGACGCCAGCAGAGTGACTCGCGCGCCCGACTTGGTGACGCAGACCACGCGCAGCCCGGACACCGCGCCTCGGGAGCGGATCGACGCGACGAGCCGCTCCCGGTCGACCGGCGCATCCCACAGCCCCAACTCGAGCGCCGTGTGGCCGACCAATTCTTCGGCGGTGTAGCCCGTGAGGCGGCAGAAACTCTGGTTCACCATCTTGTAGCGGCCCGTCGCCAGGTCGGACAGCGTGATGCCGTCCGGGTTGGTGTCGAACAGCATCGACAACATGGTCTGCGAGCGCCGCAACTCTTCGCCCGCCGCCACTTCGTCGGTCACGTCGCGCGCGACGCCCCAGTAGCCAAGAAATTGCCCCTGGGAGTCGAAACGCGGCTCGCCACCCACGACCAGGTGCCGCATCAGCCCGGAGGGCATCTGCACGTGGACCGGCACTTCGGAAAACGCCCGGTGCGCGCGCAGGTCGTCGAAGACCTGTTGCTGGCGTTCGGGCGCGATGCCCATCTTGTCGTCCGTCTCCCAGGGCCTCAGGCCGAATCGGTCGGTGCGCGGTGCGCCGAGCACGGAAGTGGCGCTGGGGTCGCCGGCGACAAAGCGCAACTGCGAGTCGAGTTCCCAATAGCCGTCGGCGACGATCGTCACGAGGCTGCGAAAGCGCTGTTCGCGCTCGGCAATCTTGCGCTGTGCCGCCTGAGCGAAACGCGACACGATGAGGCCTACACCCAACCCGGAAGCGAGCAACAAGACTTGCCGCAGCGCCGATCCGGACAACGACGTCTGCGCCACCTTGGCCGCTCCGTCGAGCCCACCGGTCGCTTCAGCCGCAATGATGCCGGCCAGAACGGCGCCACACGCCAAGGCCAGCGCCACCGCGTGTCCGGGTCGAGCCAGCACGGCCACCAGGCAAACCAACAGCGCAAAAAATCCCAGGCCCAGGCTTTGAATTCCGTGGCCGCCGCCCACCGCGAGCAAGCTCGACAACCCGCACCCGACCCATGCGGTGCCGAGCACGGCCCAGTGCGGCGGGACCCAATTCGACTTCCAGCGTGCCAGCCCGAACAGCGCGGCTGCGACCAGGCAGGCGCCGACCAGCAGCGCGCGAACACCCTCGGACAGCGGCCGATCTTGCAAGATGAATGCAAAGCCGCCGCCGAGGCAGGCGAAGACGCCCAACAAGCACAGGTGTCGCGCGACCGTGGCGTCGACGCGCAGATCGGCATTCAGCGCCTGGGCGCAGTTTTCCTGAAGGGGCATGGCTCCACCTTGTGCGCTGCGTTGTGGGCGCACGCCGCCTAGGCGGAGTTGTGCTGAGTCGCGATCACGCATCCGAGGTCTATCGACAGGCCAGCCGCGCGGTGAAGCCCGGTCGCCGCGATTTCCGGGGCGAATGCAGATAAAGCACTGTTCAGCGCTTGTCGCGGGCCTGGTTCAACGCTTCACGGGCGCTGAGCGCCGCCTGGCGCGCTGCCGTCGCAAAGTCTGGCCCCACGCCGGCATACAGGATGGCGCGTGACGAATTGACGATGATGGGCGCCAGCGTGCGGCCGTTTTCGCTGCGCCACGCGGCGCGCACTGTCGCTGCAGCGTCGCCGCCTTGCGCGCCGACGCCGGGAATCAGCAGCGGCAGGTTCGGCGCGAGTTCGCGCACGCGCGCGAGTTCGGTTGGGAATGTGGCGCCGACGACGAGCCCGAGCTGGCCGCTTGCGTTCCACGTGCTGCCGGCGAGGCGCGCAACGTGTTCATAGAGTCGCTCGCCGCCGGCCAGCGCCTGCGCTTGCAGGTCCGCACCGCCTGCGTTGGAGGTTCGGCACAGCAGGAACAGGCCCTTGCCGGGATAGCGCAAGTAGGGCTCGATCGAATCAAACCCCATGAACGGCGAGAGCGTCAGCGCGTCGGCGCGGTAGCGTTCGAACGCCTCTTTCGCGTACTGCTCGGCGGTGCTGCCAATGTCGCCGCGTTTCGCGTCGAGGATCACCGGAACGTTGGGCGCCGTCGCGTGGATGTGCTCGATCAGGCGTTCCAGTTGCGCTTCGGCGCGGTGCGCGGCGAAGTAGGCGATCTGCGGCTTGAACGCGATCGCCAGGTCGTGCGTCGCGTCGACGATTTGCGCGCAGAACTCGAAAATTCGCGTCGGATCGCCGGCGAGCCCGGCGGGAAAGCGCGCCGGGTCGGGATCCAGACCGACGCAGAGGAGCGAGTTGTTTTGTGCGTCGGCGCGCGCCAGACGATCGACGAATGACAGGGCGGTCACAGCCGCCGCGCCAGGGTCGCCGCCAGCCCGGTGTAGTTCGCCGGGGTCAGCGCGAGCAGCCGGTCGCGCTCGGGCGGCGGGATTTCCAGCGTCGCGATGAAAGCGTGCAGCGCGTCGCGCGTGATGCCACGGCCGCGCGTCAGTTCTTTCAGCCGCTCGTACGCCTGCGGCACCTGATAGCGCCGCATCACGGTCTGCACCGGCTCGGCGAGCACCTCCCAGGCGCCGTCGAGGTCGGCGCGCAAGGCCTCGAAGTTCACCTCCAGCTTGTCCATGCCGCGCGCGAGCGAGTCGTAGCCGAGCAGCGCGTGGCCGAGCGCGACGCCCATGTTGCGCAACACGGTGCTGTCGGTCAGATCGCGTTGCCAGCGGCTGATCGGCAGCTTCTGGCTCATGTGCGCGAGCAGCGCGTTGGCCAGGCCGAAGTTGCCTTCGGCGTTTTCGAAGTCGATCGGGTTCACCTTGTGCGGCATCGTCGACGAGCCGACTTCGCCTTCGCGCAGGCGCTGCTTGAAGTAACCCAGGCTGACGTAACCCCAGACGTCGCGCGACCAGTCGATGAGGATCGTATTGCAGCGCGCCACCGCGTCGAACAGTTCGGCGAGCGCGTCGTGCGGTTCGATTTGCGTCGTGTACGGGTTGAACGCCAGGCCCAGCCGCTGCTCGACGACCTGGCGCGCGAACGCCTCCCAGTCCAGATTCGGGTACGCCGCGAGGTGCGCGTTGTAGTTGCCTACCGCGCCGTTCATCTTTGCCAGCAGCCGCACCTCGGCGACGCGGGAGTGCGCGCTGCGCAGCCGCACCGCGACGTTGGCGACTTCTTTGCCGAGCGTCGTCGGCGACGCGGTCTGGCCGTGGGTGCGGCTGAGCATCGCGACGCCGGCGTGGTGGTGCGCGAGCGCGCTGAGCTGAAGCAGGAGGCGCTCCAGCGCCGGCAGCAGCACAGTCTCGCGCGCGCTTTGCAGCATCAGCGCGTGGCTCGTGTTGTTGATGTCTTCGCTGGTGCAGGCGAAGTGCACGAATTCCTGTGCCGCGAGCAGCTCCTTGTTGCCGGCAAAGCGCGAGCGCAACCAGTACTCGACCGCTTTCACGTCATGGTTTGTCGTGCGTTCGATGTCCTTGATCGCCTGCGCGTCGCTCTCGCTGAAACCCATCGCCAGGCCGCGCAGGAACTCGCGCGAAGGCGGCGCGAGCGGCGCGAATTCGGCCAATCCGGCGTCCGACAGGGCGATGAACCATTCGACTTCGACTTGCACGCGGCGCTGCATCAGGCCGTATTCCGAGAGCAACGGGCGCAGCGCAGCGACTTTTGAGGCGTAGCGGCCGTCGAGCGGCGAGAGTGCCGACAAGGGAGATGGGTTCATGGAGGGCTCGGGGTGCGGCTTGCGCGGCGCGCGCGCAATCGTGCGCAGTGCGGACGATTTTAAGCGGCGCGTCGATTCGGCTCGCGACGCGCCGCCGGCCATGGCGTGGGAATGCGTTTATCCTCTCGCGTCTCGCAGCGCACCGCGCCAGCCAGGAGGCACGATTGGCCACCGACACGCCCACGCCGAGCAAGCATATTCGCCTCACGTCGCACCCCGGCCAACAAGGCGCTACCGGTGCGCCTGCGATCCGCTGGGGCGCGGCGAGCGCGGCGCAGCGCGGCCCGGTGATCGGCACGACGGCAAACCGCAGCCAGCGCAACGTGATCGGCACGCACTCGGGCTCGTACGGCGTGTACCGCGCGCTCGCGGTGGCCGCAGGCAATCTGGAAAAAGGGCACCGCGCCGACCTGACGAACACCGCGCCGACGCACCGCTTCGGCCCCTATCCGGCGTGGGGTGACCCGGGCCGGATCGTCTCGATCGACCCCTGGGGCGCGCTCGTCGCCGAGGTCTACGCCGATCACCTCGAACGCGGCTACGACATCCGGCCGACGATCGCCGTCACCCAAGCGCACGTGCACCTGCCCGAAATCCGCCAGGCGATGGCGTTCCAGCGCCTGCACGCCGACGGCAAGGTCTTGCTCGACGACGCGTCGGCGGTCGTGACGAAGGCAGCGATCGAACCCGTCTGGTGGTTGCCCGGCGTGGCGAAACGCTTCAACGTCAGCGAAGCCGATCTGCGGCGCAATCTGTTCGAAGAAACCGGCGGCATGTACCCCGAACTCGTGACGCGCAGCGACATCGAAGTCTTCCTGCCGCCGATCGGCGGGCAGACGCTCTACATCTTCGGCGACCCGGCCGACCTGGCGAATCCCGAGGTGACGCTGACGGCGCGAGTCCACGACGAATGCAACGGCTCGGACGTGTTCGGCTCCGACATCTGCACCTGCCGGCCCTACCTCACCCACGCAATCGAAGAGTGCGTGAAGGGCGCACAGCGAGGCGGCGTCGGCTTGATCGCGTACAGCCGCAAGGAAGGCCGGGCGCTCGGCGAAGTCACGAAATTCCTCGTCTACAACGCGCGCAAGCGCCAGATCGGCGGCGACAGCGCCGACAAGTACTTCCTGCGCACCGAATGCGTCGCCGGCGTGCAGGACATGCGCTTCCAGGAGCTGATGCCCGACGTGCTGCATTGGCTCGGCATCCGGAAGATCCACCGCCTCGTTTCGATGAGCAACGACAAGTTCGACGCCATCACCGGCAGCGGCATCGAAGTCATCGAGCGCGTGAAGATTCCCGACGCGCTGATCCCGGCCGACGCGCGCGTCGAGATGGACGCGAAGGTCGCGGCGGGCTACTTCACAGACGCGCAGGTTCCCGATGCGGCGCAGCTGACGCAGACCAAAGGACGTGGCCTTGCCTGAAGCGCTCGCCACGCTGCGCTCGGCGGCGACGATTCGCGAGCGTTGCGCCAACCTCACGCGCGCCGTCGAGCAAGGTCGCTCGGAACACTTCACGCTCGCGCGGGATCGGCTCGACGCCGTGGTGGCGCGGGTCGAGACGCTGACGCGCGCGCGCTTCCCGCAGCTCGCGATTCCGTACCACAGCCGCTGGCGCCATTTCGAGGCCGGCGGCGTCGATCGCAAGGCGCAGCTCGATCAGGCGCTCGCCGGCCGCACCCAGGCGGCGCAGGCGCGCGCGCGTTTCGACCTGACGCTGCTGAGCGTACTGCTCGACGCCGGCGCGGGCGCGCAGTGGCGTTACGTCGAGCCGCTCGGCGCCGCCGGCGTTGCCGAGTCGGCGTCGGGTGCCGTCTTCACGCGCTCGGAGGGCCTGGGCGTCGCGACGTTTCGCGCCTTCATGGCGGGGCAGTTTTCGTCCGATCCCGGCGATCCGTACCGTGTTGACGCGGCAGCGCTGAAGCGCGTCGACGCGACGCGCCTGGCAGACATTTTCCAGGCGAGTTCGGGCAATCCGCTCGTCGGCCTGGAAGGCCGCGCCGCCCTGCTGCGCCGCCTCGGCGAGAGCCTGCAGACGCAACCGCAAGTGTTCGGCGGCGACGGCCGTCCGGGTGGCCTGTTCGACGCGCTGACGCACCATGGGCAGAACCGGCGCGTCACGGCGGGCCGGCTGCTTCACGCGCTGCTCGATCACTTCAGCTCGATCTGGCCGAGCGGCAATCAGTGGCGTGGCGAGCCGCTCGGCGATTGCTGGCCGCACCCGCTCGCTGGCGGCACGGGCGAGAGCGCGGGCTGGGTGCCGTTTCACAAGCTGAGTCAATGGCTTGCGTACTCGTTGCTCGAACCGTTCGAATGGGCCGGCGTCACGCTCACCGAACTCGACGCCCTGACCGGCCTGCCCGAATACCGCAACGGCGGCCTGTTCCTCGACGCGGGCGTCATCGTGCCGCGCGATGCGTCTGCTGCAACACGCCGCTATGCAGCGGGCGATGCGTTCATCGTCGAGTGGCGCGCGCTGACCGTGACGCTGCTCGACGAGGTCGCAGCCCGGTTGCGTTTGCGCTTCGGCCTGGATGCCGCCGAGCTGCCGCTCGCGCGCGTGCTCGAAGGCGGCACCTGGGCCGCAGGGCGCGAAATCGCGCGCGAAATGCGCCCGGATGGCGCGCCGCCGCTGTCGATCGACAGCGACGGAACCGTGTTTTGAGCGCGAGCCGCAAAGGAACGATGCAATGACGCCGCAAGTGCACCACCTGACACACCCGCTGATCCAGCACAAGCTGACGTTGATGCGGCAGAAGGACCGCAGCACGAACAGCTTTCGCCGCCTGCTCGGCGAGATCAGTATGTTGATGGCGTACGAGGTCACGCGCGACATGCCCACCCAATTGATCGACATCGAAACCCCGCTCGAGGCGATGAAGGCTCCTGTCATCGACGGCAAGAAGACGGTGTTCGTGAGCATCATGCGCGCCGGCGCAGGCTTGCTCGACGGCATGCTGCACGTCGTGCCGGGGGCGCGCATCGGCCATGTCGGCCTGTACCGGGATCCGAAGACGCTGGTCGCGGTGGAGTACTACTTCAAGATGCCGCACGACATGCAGGACCGCGACGCGATCGTGCTCGACCCGATGCTTGCCACGGGCAACTCGGCGGTCGCTGCGGTGGACCGGTTGAAAGAAACAAAACCGAAGTCGATCCGCTTCGTCTGCCTGCTCGCAGCGCCGGAAGGGCTGAAGCGCTTCGGCGATGCGCACCCCGACGTGCCGCTCTACACCGCGGCGATCGACCGCGAACTGAACGACCACGGCTACATCCTGCCGGGCCTGGGCGACGCCGGCGATCGCCTGTTCGGCACGAAGTGACGCCGCCGGCCCGCCAACACGAAGTCGATTCAACTCCTGGAGAACCTGCCCATGATCAGCGTGACGATTCCCGAGGCGAAATCGCGCCTGGCCGAGTTGATCGACCAAGTGAACACCGGCGAAGAGGTCGTGATCCTGCGCCGCGGCCACGCGATCGCGCGCCTCGTTCCCGGGGCGGCGAAAAGCCGGCTCACGACGCACAGCCTGTCGGCCGCCGCCGAGCAACTCGGCGACACCCTGTTCGGCGGGCTGGAAAACCTGGACGACACGCAGCCGGGGTAGCCGCGCCTCGCGCGGCGCCGCTCAACGCGCGGCGCGGCGAAAGAACTCAATGCGCTCCTGGTCGTGCGGATGCGATCCGATCGCGATCCCGAGCCACGACGGCGCGTCGCTGGCGGAGCGCTTCGGCTCGGCTTTCGTATCGTTCGCAGCCTGTGCTCGCGCCGCGGCGAGTTTTTCGAACAGGCCGACCATGACCGCGGGCGACACACCTGCGGCTTTCAGGAAAGCGGCGCAGAACGCATCCGCTTCGCGTTCGGCGTCGCGCGAGTAGCTCGCCTGGCCGAGCACGATGGGCACCGCGGCAAGAATGCTGCTGAAGTCGCCGAGCACGAGGCTCGACAACAGGCCGATCAAGCTCGCCTGCAATACCATGCGCATGCCGTGGCGGTGCTGCAGATGGCCGAGTTCGTGCGCGAGCACGCCGCTGAGCACGTCCGGGTCGGCGTCGAAGAGTTGCACCAGCGCGTCGGTCATGACCATGGTGCCGCCGGGCAAGGCAAACGCGTTCGGGCCCAGGCCGTCCTTGCCGCGTCCGCGCCGAAACAGCAATTCGTGCCCAGGCACGCTGCCCGGGGGTTGCGCGGCCACCGCGCGCGCGAACGCATCGCGAATCCGCTGCTGCTGCGCGGCCGGCAGCTCGCTCGGCTGGGTCAGGTGCTTGTCGAGCGTGGCGAGTGCGGCCTGCCCGAGTTCGCGGTCGACACCCGGGCCGATCGCGTGCAGCGCGAGCCGACTCAGGCCCGGCACACCCCAGACGCCGAGCAGCGTCAGCAGCACGGCCAGGCCGGCGAGGCTCGCGAGCACCCAGCGCCAGCTTTGCTGAGCGCGAACGACGGCTGAATCGGTTCGCCCCGCGGCGCGCAGCCACGCGTCGCAGGCGCGTGCGTCGCGGCAATGCAGCGAGCCGCCGCTCTTCAGGTGCGCGACGCGCGGGCCATGGCGGGTTCGCTCGGACCAGTTCAGCGCGTCGGCGGCGACGTCGAGCGCGATCGCCTCGCCGCGCACCTGCAGCAGGAGCCCGCTCCAACGCAGCGTGACGGCGTGGGCGCGCGCGCTTTGGCCGTCGAAGTATTCCGCCGCAAGTGTGCCCGCGGCGGGCGTCGTACTCAGCGCAGGATCAGAACCCAATGTCCAAACCCAGCAGATCCCCCGCTGCGTCGCCGGCGGCTTCGCCTTCATGGGCACGCGCCGCATCGAGCAGCGACTCGGGGTCGACGCGCGTTGTCAAGCTCACCGCTTCGAGGCGCATGCGCGCCAGCGCCACTGCGGCGAACGGCCAGTAGAAGCCGAGCGTGAGGATCATGAGCAGCCAGTTTTTCAGCGTCAGGCCGAGCAGCGGGAAGAAGTCGAGCCGGCTGCGAAATCGCAGCGACGAGTTGCCGGTGCGCGACCAGAGCAAATTCTGCATTCGCGAAGTGAAGTAAGGCCGCGGCAAGAGTTGCACGACGAACATGCCGACGAACGTGGCCACGACGATCGCGACCATCGCCGCACCGCTGCGCGGCGCTCCGAGGCTCGCGCCACCGAAAACACCGAGCAGCAGCACGAATCCGAACAACCCGCCGATCGCGAGCAGCGCCACGCCGAACGTCTTCAGGAACACGAGGTAGAACGCCCCCACGGTGCTGCGCAACTCGGTGCGTTGTTGCGCCAGCGCATAGTGGTTGTGCTGGTAACTCTTCAGGTTCCACCACAGCCAGGGGCCGGCGAGCAGCAGCGCGCCGAGCACGCCGCCGAGCAAGCCGAAGTACCACGGCGGCGGATGCGCGGCGTCGGGAATGAACACGACCGCGCCGAGAATCGCGATGCCGGGAACGAACAGCGGCACCATCGCCCGATAGGCGCCCGCCAGGGTGCCCGTGAAGCGAAAGCGCAACCCGCGCCAGCTCGTATTCGCGAGGCGAAACTGCATCGACGACTTGAACAGCGCCGGCCAGAGCGCCGCGATCGCGACCACGGCGACCAGACCCGCAAGCGGCGAAAAATTCCCCGCCACCGAATAGAGCCCGACGAGCGCGCCGGTCAGCAGGTAGCCGCGCAGCATCTTCTTCGGGTCGCCGTGAAAGTCCAGCGGCGCGCCGCCGACCTCGGTCGCACCGTAGAAGTAGCGCAAGCGCCGCACTTTGGCCCATGGAAAGTAGATGCCCAGCGTCACCAGCACGAGCAGCAGGTTCACGATCCAGATGCGAAAGTATTCGCTGCCCGAACCGGTGAAGTGCAGCAGCAGCTGATGCTCGCGTGGCGCCGACGGCGCGGAGGGTGGGGTCGAGTTCAAGTCGCTGCGGGCCGGTGGCGCGCCAGGCGCCGCGGCGAAAGGTTGCGGGAGGGCGCCCACTCTAGCATCGGCGCGATACTGACACCCTTGGCTAGAATCGGCCGCACCAGGGACAGAAGACAAAATCCATGAAACTGATCGGTTCGCTGACGAGCCCTTACGTGCGCAAGGTTCGCATCGTGATGGCGGAAAAGAAGCTCGACTATCAGTTTGAACTCGAAGACGTCTGGGGCAGCGACGCGATTCTGGCGGTGAATCCGCTCGGCAAGGTTCCCTGCCTCGTTCTCGAAGGCCGCGAAGCAGTATTCGATTCGCGTGTCATCGTCGAGTACCTCGACACTCGCTCGCCGGTCGCGCGCCTGATTCCCGAGCCGAACCGCGAACGCACCGAGGTGCGAACCTGGGAGGCGCTCGCCGACGGCGTGCTCGACGCGGCGATCCTGGCGCGCCTGGAAGGCCATTGGCCGGGGCGAAGCAGCGAGCAGCGCAGCAGCGCCTGGATCGCGCGCCAGCTGACGCGGGTCCACGCTGCGCTCAACGTCATGAGCGCCACCTTGGGCGAACGCGCCTGGTGCTGCGGTACGCACCTGACGCTGGCCGACATCGCGGTGGGCTGCGCGCTCGGCTACCTCGACTTTCGCTTTGCCGACATCGCGTGGCGCGCCGCGCACCCGAACCTGATGCGCCTGTTCGACAAGCTGTCGGTACGGCAAAGCTTCATCGATACCGCGCCAACGGCGTGAACGCCCGCGTCAGCGCGGCTTGCTTCAATTGAGTTGCGCCGCCGCCATCGCCGCAGCGCGGCGGTCGAGTTGCAGCTTGCGGTACAAGGTGCGGATGCCCACACCCACGTCGTGCTCGCTGGTTTGCAGTTCGCGCGCCACCTCGTGCACCAGAAAGCCGTCGCCGATGCGGTCCAGCATGCGCTGCTGAACCTCGCTCAGGCGCAACGCGTCGAGCGTCTCGCCGCCCACGCCCGCGCCACTCCACGCCGGCGCTTCGAAAAGCGATCGGGCCTGGCGCGCGATCGTCGGGGCCATCGGCGACTCGCCGGCGAGCACTTGCAGGATCGCCTGGCGCAGGATGTCGGGCGAACTGCCGTGCAGGTAGTAGCCGTCGGCGCCCATCGCGATCGCCGCCATCAAGGTCGGGTCGTCGAGCGACAGCGCGCCCACCAAGACGAGCGGGCGCGACTCGCGCGCCTGGTTGCACAGTTCGTCGAGCAAGGCATCGAGGTCGCCGCGGCGCAGTTGCAGGTCGACGAGCACCAGGTCCGGCAAGTGCATGCGCAGGCTGCGAAGCGCGTGCGTCAGCGTCGTGGTCAGGCCGGAGACCTCCATGTCGGGCATGGCGCCGATCGTGCGGCGCAAGTGTTCGCCGACGGTTGCGTCGTTCTGAAGCAGCAGCAGGCGAGGCATGGCGCGGCGTCGGATCGGGCCAAAGTGGCGATCAACCCATTGTTCGCATGCGTACGCATCTGCCTACCCCCTTGTCGCGGGGTGGCGAACCCCTGGTGAACAACCCTTAGACATCATGCTCGCCGGAGCTCCCCCGGCAGTTGGCCGGTCTCCGGCGACCATGATGTCTAGCGAGGCGCCGTGCCGGCGACGACGGAGAAGCTCGACGCCTGCGCCATCGGCCAGTAGACCTTGAACACTTGGTGCGGCGCCTCGCCCGACAGCAGCGATCCTGGCGCAACCAACGGTAACA
Organism: uncultured beta proteobacterium; assembly: GCA_963775015.1. Classification (GTDB taxonomy): domain Bacteria; phylum Pseudomonadota; class Gammaproteobacteria; order Burkholderiales; family Burkholderiaceae_C; genus JAEMQF01. The sequence continues at coordinate 66,176 of CAVZHI010000019.1, forward strand.
AGTTGGCGAGCAACTTGACACCATGGTCGGACGTGCGGCGCACGATGTGCGAGGCGCTGATCTGTCCGGGGTGCGTCAGGCCCGCGGCCTGCACCAATTCCTTCAGCGCCTTCAGGGTGTTCTCGTGGAACTGGTAGACACGCTCAGTTTTTGTCGGCACGACGAGCGCTTCCTGGCGCCGCGCATCCTGCGTCGTCACGCCTGTCGGGCAATGCCCGGTATGGCAATGCTGGGCCTGGATGCAGCCGAGCGCAAACATGAAACCGCGCGCCGAATTGCACCAGTCGGCGCCGAGCGCCATCATGCGCGCGATATCGAACGCGCTCACCACCTTGCCGGCGCAGCCGATGCGGATCTTGTCGCGCAAGTTCAAGCCGACGAGCGTGTTGTGCACGAGCAGCAGGCCCTCCTGCAGCGGCGCGCCCACATGGTCGGTGAACTCCAGCGGCGCCGCACCGGTGCCGCCTTCGGCGCCGTCGACGACGATGAAATCCGGCGTGATGCCGGTCTCGAGCATCGCCTTGGTGATCGCGAACCACTCCCACGGATGCCCGATGCACAGCTTGAAGCCGGTCGGCTTGCCGCCCGACAACTGGCGCAGGCGTTCGATGAAGTGCATCATCTGCAGCGGCGTGTCGAAGGCGCTGTGGCGCGCCGGCGAGACGCAGTCCACGCCCGCCGCGACGCCGCGCGCCGCGGCAATTTCCAGCGTGACTTTGGCGCCCGGCAAGACGCCGCCATGCCCCGGCTTCGCGCCTTGGCTGAGCTTGAGCTCGATCATCTTCACTTGCGGCTCGGTCGCGTTCTTCGTGAAGCGCTCGGCGTTGAACGAGCCGTCATCGTTGCGGCAGCCGAAGTAGCCCGAACCGATTTCCCAGATCAGGTCCCCGCCCTGCTCGCGGTGGTAGCGGCTGATGCTGCCTTCGCCAGTGTCGTGGGCGAACTTGCCGCGCCGCGCGCCCGCGTTCAGCGCCAGGATCGCGTTCGCGCTGAGCGCGCCGAAGCTCATCGCCGAAATGTTGAACACGCTCGCGCTGTAGGGCTGGGTGCGGGTGGCGCCGATGAGAACGCGGAAGTCGTGCGACTCAAGCAGGCTCGGAATCAGCGAGTGGTTGATCCACTCGTAGCCGGTGGCGCCAACGTCGAGCTGGGTGCCAAAAGGCCGCTTGTCGGAATCGCCCTTGGAGCGCTGGTAGACGAGCGAGCGCTGCTGGCGCGAGAACGGCGCCGCGTCGTTGTCGCCTTCGATGAAGTACTGGCGGATCTCGGGGCGGATGAACTCGAGCAGAAAACGCAAGTGCCCGATGACCGGGTAGTTGCGCAGCACCGAGCGCTGCGTCTGCTGCAGGTCGCGAAACCCGAGTCCGACGAAGAAGAGGAAGATCAGCGCCGGCAGCCAGCCCACGCCGATCGAGATCCAGCACAGCGTGCTGACGGCAAAGCCGACCGCGCACAGCATCCAGGCGCTGTAGCGCACGGGGAAAAACCGGTCGAGCCTGTAAAGCCACGCGAACATGAATCGGCGCTCCTAGCCACAAGATCCGGCATGCTATGCCAGCGCCGTGGGAAGCGGCCCGCGGTAAACGCTGAAATCGACACCCTTTCGCCGCGTCGCGTGCGGCTTCGCGCCGCAGCGGCACCCAGGACCACGCCGCTATACTGCCGCCCAGCGCTGATTTGTTCCGGCTTGCGGGCGCTATAGAAATGCCGCTAAAGACAGGACGCGCAAAACCCGTTGTCCCGCTGAGTGGCGTCGCGATACCGGGTTTTTTCATTTCTGCGCCATGCCATCCATCGGTCGAGTGAAGGCCAAGTTCGAACACTTTGCGCAGCCGCTGCTGCTGCGCAGCGGCGCGACGCTGCCCGACTACACCCTCGCCTACGAAACCTACGGCGAGCTGAATGCGCGGCGCAGCAACGCGGTGCTCGTCTGCCACGCGCTGAACGCGAGCCACCATGTGGCGGGCAGCTACGCCGACGACGAGCGCAACGTCGGCTGGTGGGACAACCTCGTCGGCCCGGGCAAGGCGCTGGACACGAACAAGTTCTTCGTCATCGGCGTGAACAACCCGGGGTCGTGTTTCGGCTCGACCGGCCCGATGCAGGCCAACCCGGCGACAGGCCGGCCCTGGGGCGCCGACTTCCCGGTCGTCACCGTCGAAGACTGGGTCGACGCGCAGGCGCGGCTCATGGACCGCCTGGGCATTCACACGCTCGCCGCCGTGCTCGGCGGCAGCCTCGGCGGCATGCAGGCGCTGAGCTGGGCGCTGCGTTACCCAATGCGCCTGCGCCATTGCATCGCCGTCGCGACCGCGCCGAATCTGTCGGCGCAGAACATCGCGTTCAACGAAGTCGCGCGCCGCGCCATCATCACCGACCCCGATTTCCACGCCGGTCACTATCTGGCCGCGGGCACGCTGCCGCGCCGCGGCCTGCGCGTGGCGCGAATGATCGGCCACATCACCTACCTCAGCGACGACGCGATGGAGGCCAAGTTCGGCCGCGATCTAAAGAACGGCGCGCCGGGTTATTCGACGCAAGAGATCGAATTCCAGATCGAAGGTTATCTGCGGCATCAGGGTGACAAGTTCAGCGAATACTTCGACGCCAACACCTACCTCCTGATCACGCGTGCGCTCGACTACTTCGACCCGGCGCGCGAGTTCGGCGGCGACCTGAGCGCGGCGTTTGCCGCGGCACGCTGCAAGTTCCAGCTCGTCAGCTTCACGACCGACTGGCGCTTTGCCCCGGCACGGTCGCGCGAGATCGTCAAGGCGTTGCTCGACAACCGGCTCGACGTCAGCTACGCCGAGATCGCCGCGCCGCATGGGCACGACGCGTTCCTGCTCGACGACCCGCGCTACCACGGCGTGCTGCAGGCGCGCTTTGACAATATCGCCAGGGAGACAGCGTGAGCGAACGCAGCGACATGGAGCTGATCGCGGCGCTCGTTCCCGAGGGCTCGCGCGTGCTCGACCTCGGCTGCGGCAACGGCGAACTGCTCGCGCACCTGCTGTCGCAGCGGCGTTGCACCGGCTACGGCATCGAAATCCTGGATCAGAACGTTCTCGCCTGCGCCGAGCGCGGCGTGAACGTGATCCAGCTGAACCTCGAAGAAGGGCTGGCGATTTTCGAAGACCAGAGTTTTGACGTCGTGCTGCAGCTCGATACGCTGCAGCACCTGCGCAACACCGAGAACATGCTGCGCGAAACGGCACGCGTCGGGCGCTGCGGAATCGTCAGCTTCCCGAACTTCGCGCATTGGCGCAATCGCCTGAGCGTCGCGCGCGGGCGCATGCCCGTCACCAAGGTCATGCCCTACGAGTGGTACGACACGCCGAACATTCGTGTCGGCACCTACGCTGATTTCGAAGTCCTGGCGCGCAAGGGCCACTTGCGCATCCTGGACGCATTCGGCATCCAGGACGGCCGCGCCGTGCGGCATTGGCCGAACCTGCGTGCCAGCGTCGCGGTGTTCAAGTTCGAGCGCGAGTAGTCGCTCTCAGGTCGCTCAAACCGGCGGCGCGTTCGTGCGCAGCGGCGCGACCGGCTGCAGGGGCTCGAACTCGGCGCTGCGCTTGTCTTTCCACGCCGCGATCGCGACGCCCATTTCGTCGACGTCGAAGATCGCGCTCTGCAGCAGCGTCATCTGCTGCAGCGCCGCCGCCGTGCCATGGTCGCGCGCGTGGTTCAGCGCGAGCTTGCTGCCGGCGATCGCGAGCGGCGATTTGGCGGCGATGTCCTGCGCCAGCGCCAACGCGTGCTTGCAGCAGCGCGGGCGCATCGGCCAGGACGGCGTTCACGAGCCCGACTTCGAGGGCGCGCGCTGCGCGCGACGCGCTCGCCCGTGTAAGCCATCTGCCGCGCCACGCCTTGCGGAACGATCTTCGGCAGGCGTTGCAGAACGCCGACGTCGGCCATCATGCCGATGTGGATCTCCTGCACGGTGAAGAACGCGTCGGCGCTGCAAACGCGGATGTCGCACGCGCTCGCCAGGTCCAGCCCACCGCCGATGCAACCGCCCTGCACGGCGCAGATCACCGGAAAGCGCACTTCGTCCAGCGCGCTGAAGCAGTCGACGAGTCGGCGCAGCGTCTCCTGAAACGTGAGGCGCGAGCGCGCGCTGGCGGTGTGCAGCAGCGCGTCGGCGCCGTCGAAAACGTCGAGCGCCATGCCGGCGCTGAAGTGTTTGCCGGTCGACGAGATCACAAGCACGCGTGTCGATCCACCGTCGGCCAAGGCGTGCACCGCGTCGCGCAGCGCCGGGAAGAACGCCGGTGTCATCGTGTTCAGGCGCTCGGGTCGGTTCAGCACCAGGTGGGCGACGCCGCCCGCCGCCGAAACGTCGAAGAACTCATTCATGCTGTTCGCTCCTTGGGGTCGAAGCGCTAATGTGCCGCAAGCGCACGCGCTTCGGGCGTCGGGCAAGCCCGGGGGAGGCTGCGGCGCGAGGCTCCTAAACTGCGCGCATGACGACGACGCATGAACTGATGGGTGGCGACGGCACCTTGCTGCAATGGCGCGACTGGCCCGTCGCCACGCCGCGCGGCTGCGTCCTCATCGTGCACGGTCTGGGCGAACACATCGGCCGCTACGAAGCCGCAGCTGCGCGATTCAACGCCTGGGGCTGGCGCGTCGCCGGAATGGATTTGTGCGGCCACGGCCGCAGCGCCGGCGCGCGCGGCGACCTGCCGCGCAGCGACGCGCTGCTCGACGACCTGGGGCGCTGCATCGACGTCGTGCGCGGCTCGGGGAAAACGCCGCTCGTGCTGCTCGGCCACAGCATGGGCGGCTTGATCGCGAGCCGCTTCATCGCCGAGGGTCTGGCGCCGCATCCTGCGCCGTGGTGGCGCGAAGTCGACGCCCTCGTGCTGTCGTCGCCGGCGCTCGACCCCGGAATGAACGGCGCGCAAAAGCTTCTGCTCGCGCTGCTCGGGCGCCTCGCGCCGCACCTCGCGGTGGGCAACGGCTTGAAGCCGGGGTGGATATCGCGCGACCCCGCGGTCGTTCAAGCCTATGTGGCGGATGCGCTGGTGCACGACCGCGTCACGCCGGCGCTCGTGCGCTTCATCGTCGACGCGGGCGAGCACGTGCGGCGCCTGGCACCGGCGTGGCGCGTCAAGACCCTGCTGCTTTATGCCGGCGCGGACCGTTGCGTCGCGCCTGCGGGCAGCGCGGCGTTTGCCGCGGCTGCACCGCCCATCGTGACGGCGCGCGAATTCCCGACCCTGTTCCACGAAATATTCAACGAGCCCGAACGCGCGACCGTGTTCGATGCGCTGCAAACCTGGCTCGACGCGCACCTGCCGCGCTGACGGCGGCCTAAACTCGCGCGATTCCCAACCGCGCGGAGAATTCCATGAACGCACGCGACCCCTCCCTGCCCCTGCTGCCCGACGCAACGAACGCGCTCGCAGCGTTTGCGAATCACGCCTGGGACCGGCAAATCGTCCCCGCGATCACCGACTACATTGGCATTCCCGCGAAAAGCCCGATGTTCGACGCCGACTGGCAGCGGAGCGGCCACCTGGAGCGTGTCGTTCGCGACGCCGCGACCTGGGTCGAAAGCCAGCGCATCGCCGGCTTGACGCTCGAAGTGGTTCGCATTGAAGGGCGCACGCCGCTGATCTTCTTCGAAGTCCCCGCGACACGCACCGACAGCAGCGACACCGTGTTGCTCTACGGGCATCTGGACAAGCAGCCCGAGTTCAGCGGCTGGCGCAACGACCTGGGGCCGTGGACGCCGAAGTACAAGGACGGCCTGCTCTACGGCCGCGGCGGCGCCGACGACGGCTACGCCGTGTACGCGGCACTCACCGCGATCGCCGCGCTCGACGCACAAGGCATCGCGCGGCCGCGCTGCGTGGGCGTGATCGAGAGTTGCGAAGAAAGCGGCTCGCCCGACCTGCCGGCGTATCTCGATGTACTCAGGCCGCGCCTGGGCAACGTCGCGCTCGTCGTGTGCCTGGACAGCGGTGCAGGAAGCTACGACCAGCTCTGGCTCACGACGAGCCTGCGCGGCATGGTCAGCGGCGTGCTCAAGGTCGAGATCCTGAGCGAAGGCGTGCACTCGGGCGACGCAAGCGGCCTCGTGCCGTCGAGCTTTCGCATCCTGCGTCAGGTGCTCGATCGACTCGAAGACAGCAAGACGGGCCGCTTGCTTCCCGCCGCGTTGCATTGCGAGATTCCGGCAGATCGGATCGCCCAGGCGCGCGCCGCGGCGCAAATCCTCGGCGATGAAGTCTGGAAGCGTTTCCCGTGGGCGTGCGGCGCCGACGGCGCAGCGACCCTGCCGACGTCGACCGACCCCGCCGACGCGCTGCTGCGCCGCACCTGGCAACCGACGTTGTCGGTGACGGGTGCCGAGGGCTTCCCCGAGCTGCGCAATGCGGGCAACGTGCTGCGGCCTTACACGGCGTTCAAGCTGTCGCTGCGCCTGCCGCCGCTGGTCGACGGCAATCGGGCTGCCGTCGAGTTGAAGACGCTGCTCGAAGACAACGCGCCGTACAACGCGCGTGTCACGTTCGCTGCCGACGGCCGCGCCGGCGCGCAAGGCGCGACGGGCTGGAACGCACCGTTACTCGCACCCTGGCTCGAGAACGCGCTCAACGCCGCGTCGCAGGTGAACTTCGGCGCGCCTTGCGGCTACATCGGCCAGGGCGGAACGATTCCCTTGATGAGCATGTTGCAGGAGGGCTTTCCTGCGGCGCAGATGATGGTCTGTGGCGTGCTCGGGCCGAAGAGCAATGCGCATGGGCCGAACGAATTCCTGCACGTACCTTACGGCAAGAAGCTCACCGCGGCGGTGGCGCAGGTGATCGCGGCGTGCCCTTGAGGATCGTCTGCGCGCGCGGCGACCAGCTAACGCGCTGACGCGGTGGGCTCGGCCAATCCGAGCATCGAGCGCGCCACCGCCTCGGCGACTTCGATGCCGTCGATCGCCGCCGACATGATTCCGCCGGCGTAACCCGCGCCTTCGCCGGCGGGGTAGAGGCCGGCGGTGTTGATGCTTTGATGGTCGCGCCCGCGCGTGATCCGTAGCGGCGACGAGGTGCGCGTCTCGACCCCGGTCAAGACGGCGTCGGGCATCGCGAAACCTGCGATGCTGCGCTCGAACGCGGGCAGGGCCTCGCGGATCGCGATGAGCGCGTAGTCGGGCAGGCTCGGCCGACCCGGCTCGGCGAGGTTGGTGAGCGTGACGCCGGGCTTGTACGAGGGCTCGACGTTGCCGAGCAGCGTCGAGCGCCGCGCCGCGAGGAAATCGCCGACCAACTGGCCTGGCGCCTGGTACGCGCCGCCGCCGAGCTCGAACGCGCGCGCCTCCCATTGGCGCTGGAACGCGACGCCGTCGAGCGGGTTCACTTCGCCGTCGGCGCGACCGTCCTGCCGGTAGTCCTGCGGCGTGATGCCGACGACGATTCCGGCGTTCGCGTTGCGCTCGTTGCGCGAATACTGGCTCATGCCGTTCGTCACGACGCGGCCCACTTCGGACGTGGCGGCGACGACGGTGCCGCCCGGGCACATGCAGAAGCTGTACACGGAGCGGCCGTTCTTCGCGTGGTGTACGAGGCGGTAGTCGGCGGCGCCGAGCAGCGGATGCCCGGCGCTCGCGCCGAAGCGCGCACGGTCGATCAGCCCCTGCGGGTGTTCGATGCGAAACCCGACCGAAAACGGTTTCGCCTGCATGAAGACGCCGCGCGAATGCAGCATGGCAAACGTGTCGCGCGCGCTGTGGCCGAGCGCGAGCACGACATGGCTGCTCTGCCACTGCGCGCCGCCGGCGGTCGTGACACCGCGGATGCCGCCGGCTTCGATCACGACGTCGGTGACGCGCTCCTGGAAGTGAATCTCGCCGCCGAGCGCTTCAATTTCCGCGCGCATCTTCTCGACCACGCCGACGAGCCGGAACGTGCCGATGTGCGGCTTGGCCACAAAGAGAATTTCTTCGGGCGCGCCGGCCTTCACGAACTCAGCGAGCACCTTGCGCGACAGATGGCGCGGGTCGCTCACCTGGCTCCACAACTTGCCGTCGGAAAAGGTTCCGGCGCCACCTTCGCCGAACTGCACGTTCGACTCGGGATCGAGCACGCCGCGCCGCCACAGGCCCCAGGTGTCCTGGGTGCGTTCGCGCACCCGTTTGCCGCGCTCCAGCACGATCGGCGCCAGACCCATCTGCGCGAGCAGCAGCGCAGCGAACAGGCCGCAGGGGCCGAAGCCGATCACGAGGGGGCGCTGCGCGTCGTTGCTGCCACCGCGCCCGACGCCGGGAACGGCAGCGCCACTCGCGCTGCCGACGAAGTGGTAGCGCAGATCGGGCGACCGGCGCAGATGCACGTCTTGCGCGTGCCGGGCCAGGACGTCGTCGGCGTCGTCGACGTCGCAGTCGATCGTGTAGACGAGCTGGATCGCGCTGCGTTTGCGCGCGTCGTAGGCGCGCCGAAACACGCTGAACGAGCGCAGGCGGGCCTCGGCGATGCGCAATCGCGCCAGGACCGCGCGGCGCAGTCCCGCCTCGCCATGGTCCAGCGGCAGGCGCAGCTCGGTCAGGCGCAGCACAAAGGGGCTCAGTAGAACGCTTCGCGGCGCTGCACGCCCATCAGCGGCTCGAGCAAGCGCGCCAACGGGCGCAGCGGCGCGTAGCGCGTCGCCACCTTGTGCGCGTAGTTGAAGAAGCGCGGCAGGTCCTCGCTGTACTTGGGTTTGGCGTCGCGGTGCTTCAGGCGGCAGAAGATGCCGAGCACCTTCAGATGCCGCTGCAGCCCCATCCACTCGAGCTGGCGCCAGAATTCGCCGAAGTCGTCGGGCAGCACGACGCCCACCTTGCGCGCCGCTTCCCAGTAGCGCACCGCCCAGTCGAGCTCGAGCGCCTCGTCCCAGGAAATGAACGCGTCGCGCAGCAAACACGCCGGGTCGTAACTCGCCGGGCCGCAGACCGCGTCCTGAAAGTCGAGGATTCCCGGGTTCGGCGCCGCCAGCATCAGGTTGCGCGGCATGTAGTCGCGGTGCACGGCGACCTGGGTTTGCGCGAGCGCGCTGGCGACGAGCGCGTCGCATGCGCCGGCCCAGATCCGCTGCTCGGCCGGGCTCCAGGTGACGCTGAACTCGCGCTCTACGCACCAATCGGGGAAGAGCGCGAGTTCACGCCGCAGCAAGGCGTCGTCGTAGCGCGGCAGGTCCGTCGTGTCGCCGTGACGCTGCCAGGTCACGAGCGCGGCGATCGCGTCGCGCATCAAGGCGTTGATCGTCGCCGCGTCGTTCGCCGACTGCGCGGCGAGAAGCGCGTCCAGATAGAGCTTCGTGCCGAGGTCGCTCAGGAGCAGAAACCCATGGGCGATGTCCTGCTCGATGATGCGCGGCGGATTCAGACCGGCGCGCGCCAGGCGCGAGGCGATGTCGATGAACGGGCGCACGTCTTCTTGCGGCGGCGGCGCGTCCATCACGATCCGGCTCGTGCCGTGGCCGGCGTCGACGCGCAGGTAGCGGCGAAAACTCGCGTCGCTCGACGCCGGGCGCAGACTCGCCGCGTTGAGGCCGTGGCGCGCGGCGAGCGGGCCAAACCAGCGCTCGAACGCCTGTTGGCGTTGCGCATCGGCCCAGGCAACGCCGGGAAGGGGAGAGGCAGTGGTCAAGGGGGCCTGAGCTTGTCGGTGAAGGTGGATGGGGCGCCCGCGGCGCAACAGCTGCGCCGACCGGTTCGTCCAGGCCGAGAAGCGCCAGGAGTCTGTCGGGTTCTGCGTCGGCCGGGCTCGTGGATAATTGATTCTACAAACCACCCTGCTTCTGTCGCAGGCGCTGGCTGCCGATCCGCTGCGCGACTGGTCAGTGGCCCGGCGCTGACCCGCCTGCCTTGCCGAAGATCTCGCCCCTGTTGTTCTCCGACTCGGCCCGCCCTGGGCTGCGGCTGCTGGGCGCCACTGCGCTCTGGCTCGCCGCGCTGCCGATGTGGGCGCAGGACGCCGTCGACGCGACCCTGATTCTGCGCCTGTCGCCGCAGCTGCAGCTGCCGCCACGCCCGGAGCCCGGCGCACGCGCGGCGATCATCGTTCGCGCACGCGAGATGCGCGGCCGCCCGGATCTCGAAACCGTCGCCGAGGGCGGCGTCGAGCTGCGCAGCGCGGGCCTCGTCGTGCGCGCCGACTCGCTGACCTACGAGCAAGCCGACGACCTGGCGGTGGCGCGCGGCAACGTGCGTGTGAGCCGCGACGGCAACGTCTACAGCGGACCGGAGTTGCAGTTGCGCCTGCAACGCTTCGAGGGCTTTTTCGTCAACCCGACGTATCGGTTTGCGCGCAGCGGCGCCGGCGGGAGCGCGCAGCGCATCGACTTTCTCGATGACGAACGCATCATCGCGAGCGGCGCGAACTACACGAGCTGCCCGCGCGACGGCTCGGGCGACCCGGCGTGGTTGCTCTCGACCGACAGCATCAAGCTCGACTTCGCGGCCAACGAGGGCATCGCCGAGAACGCCGTGCTGCGCTTCTACGGCGTTCCGATCCTGGCCGCGCCGGTGTTGAGCTTCCCCTTGACCGACGAGCGCAAGTCGGGCTGGCTGCCCCCAGGGATCAACCTGGACAGCAAAAGCGGCCTGCAAGTCGAGGTGCCCTACTACTGGAACATCGCGCCGCAACGCGACGCCACCTTGACACCGGTGGTGAGCGCGAAGCGCGGTTTCGGCGCGGATTCGGAGTTTCGCTACCTCGAGCCGCAGCACCGCGGAGTGATCGACTTGCGCTACCTGCCAAATGACCGGCTCACAGGTTCGTCCCGGTTTGCGTTGAACCTGGCGAGCGATGCGACGTTGCCTTTGGACCTGCAGGCGCGCGCGCGCTGGCTGCGCGTCTCGGACGACGATTATTGGAAAGACTTCCCGCGCGGCGTGAAGAGCCTGACGCCGCGCCTGCTCGGCTCGGAGCTGGCGCTCGAGAAGTCGCTCGCCGACTGGGCGTTTTACGCACGAGTCCGGCGTTGGCAGGTGTTGCAGGACCTGAGCAGCCCCATCGAGGCGCCCTACGAGCGCCTGCCGCAAATTGGCACCTCGTTTTCGAAGCGCGTTGATGAAGGGCCTGAAGTCGGCGTCGAATTCGAAGTGAACCGATTTGCCGATCCCACCCAGGGCGTGAGCGTGGCGCGCGCCACCGGCGCGCGCGCGCATTCGCTCGGCTGGCTCGCCTGGCCGGTGAACACGCCGGGCTGGACGTTGCGGCCCAAAGTCGCCTTCAACGCAGCGGCGTACTCGCTCGAGCGGCCCGTGACCGATGCGACCGGGCAACCCGTGGACGGCAGGCGCAGCATGGCCAGGGTGGTGCCGACGCTGAGCCTGGACAGCACCTGGCTGCTTGAACGTGACGCGGTCTGGTTCGGCAATGCAACGCACCAGACCCTGGAGCCACGCATGCTCTACGTCAACACGCCCTACCGGCGCCAGGACGCCTTGCCGAATTTCGACGCGGCGGCGAAGGACTTCAACTTCGACTCGATCTTCACCGAGAACGCGTTCTCCGGCGTCGACCGGGTCTCCGACGCGCACCAACTGACCGCCGGCGTGACGACGCGCATCCTCGACGCGCGGACCGGCGCCGAATCGATGCGCCTGGGTCTGGTGCAGCGCTATTTGTTTCGCGACCAGCTCGTCACCCCCGACGGCGCACCGTTGACGCAGCGCTTCTCCGACGTGCTGCTGCTCGGTTCGACGACCGTCGTGCCGAACTGGAAGCTCGACGCGTCGGTGCAGTACAACCCGGACGCGAACAGCGCGGTGCGCTCGGTCGTCGGTGCACGCTATTCGCCCGGGCCGTTTCGCACCGTAGGCGCCACCTACCGGCTGCTGCGCGGCGCGAGCGAACAAGTCGAACTGGCGTGGCAGTGGCCGTTGTTCGGGTCCACTCCCGGCACGTCAGCGCTGGCCTCGGCGGCGCGGTCGGGAGGCACCTGCAGCGGAAGCTGGTACAGCGTGGGCCGGGTCAACTACAGCACGCGCGACCGCCGCGTCACCGATTCGATCCTGGGAACCGAGTACGACGCGGGCTGCTGGATCGCGCGCATTGTCGCGGAGCGCCAGTCCACCGGCCTCAACGAGGCGACGACACGGCTCCTGCTGCAGCTGGAGCTGGTGGGCCTGTCCCGGCTGGGGACGAATCCGCTCCAGGTCTTGAAGGACAATATCCCCGGATACCGGCTGCTGCGCGACGAGCGCGTGCCCGTCGATCCGCTGAAAGCGTACGAGTGAAAATCAAAGAGGCTTCGGGTTTGAGAGCACTGGCAGCAATACTTTTGGGCGTCACGCTGGCGGCAAGCGGGTCTCTGCACAACTCAGCCGTGGCGCAGCCGCGTGGCGATACCCTCGTCGGCGACTACATCGTTGCCGTAGTGAACCAGGAACTCGTCACCGCCGGCGAGTTGCAACTGCGCCTGGTGCGGTTGCGCGACAGCGCGTCGCGCAGCGGCAGCGCCTTGCCTGCTGCGGAACAGTTGCGCCGCCAGGTGCTGGACGCACTCATCGACGAACGCGTGCAAGTGACGTACGCGCGCGAAAGCGGCCAACGCCTGGACGACGCCGAACTCGACCGGGCGGTGGCCAACGTGGCGCTGCAGAATCAGATCACGATGGCGGAGTTGCGCGAACGTCTGCGCGCCGAAGGAATCGACTTTGCGCGCTTTCGCAACAATGTTCGCGACCAGATGCTCTCGGAGCGCGTCCGCGAGCGCGAGGTGCTGGGGCGGATTCGCATCAGCGACGCCGAGATCGACGCCTTCCTCGAGAAGCGCCGCGAAGAGTCGCGCGGCGCGGATCAATTCAACCTTGCACAGATCCTCATCAAGGTGCCCGAAGACGCTGACGCGACAACGATCGCGCAGCGCCGCGGTGTCGCCGAGGCGGCGCTGCGCCGGGTGCGCGGTGGCGAAGGATTCGACGCCGTGGCCCGCGAAGTCTCGGAAGACGGCAATCGGGCCCAGGGCGGGGTGATCGGCATGCGACCCGCGGACCGCCTGCCGGACTTGTTCGTCGACGCCGCACGCAAGTTTCAGCCCGGCGAAGTGAGTTCGGCGCTGTTGCGCAGCGGCGCCGGCTTTCACATCCTCAAGCTCCTCGAGAAGCGCGACGGTTCCGGGGCGACGGTTCAGCAAACCCGGGCGCGGCACATCCTGCTGCGCCCTTCGCCGCAGTTGCCGCAGGACGCGGCGTTGCGCCGGATCGCCGGTTTCAAGCGCGAGATCGCGAGCGGCGCCAAGACTTTCGAGCAGCTCGCGCGCGACAACTCGGAAGACGGCAGCGCCGCGGCCGGCGGAGACCTCGGCTGGTCGTCTCCCGGAGCGCTCGTTCCCGAATTCGAGGAGGCGATGAACGCGCTCGCGCTGGGCGGCGTGTCGGAGCCCGTCGTGTCGCGCTTCGGCGTGCATCTGATCCAGGTGATCGATCGGCGTGACGTCAACCTCGAGCCGAAGCAGATCCGCGAGCAGGCGCGCAACATCCTGCGCGAGCAGAAATTCGAAAACGCCTACCTCGAGTGGATGCGCGAGCTGCGGGCGCGCGCCTATGTCGAATTTCGCGAGCCCCCGTTCTGAGTCGCGGCCCGACCGGACTGGCGCGCCGTGAGACACATCGCGCGCAAGCGCTTCGGCCAGCACTTCCTCACCGACCGCGACGTCATTGAGCGCATCGTCCAGGCGATTGACCCGCAACCCGGGCAGGCACTGATCGAGATCGGCCCGGGTTTGGGCGCGTTGACCGACCCCCTGGTACAGCGCTGCGGCAACCTCTGCGTCATCGAACTCGACCGCAACCTCGCGGCGCGGCTGCGGCAGCGCGCCGAACTCGAGGTGATCGAAGCCGACGTCCTGGCCGTCGACTTCGCCGCGCAGGCGCGCGCGCGGGGCGCGAAGCTGCGCGTGGTGGGCAATCTGCCCTACAACATCTCCTCGCCGATCCTGTTTCACCTGCTCGACGCGGTGAGCCACATCGCCGATCAGCATTTCATGCTGCAAGCCGAAGTCGTGCAGCGCATGGCGGCAGCCCCGTGCACCAAGGCCTACGGCCGACTCAGCGTGATGCTGCAGTGGCGCTACGAGGTCGAGGCCTTGATCGATGTGCCGCCGAGCGCGTTCGATCCGCCGCCGAAAGTGGATTCCGCGGTCGTTCGCATGCAGCCGCTGCGCGAATTTTCGCCGGTCTCGGCAGCCCAGCTGAGCGAACTCGTCAGGGTCGCGTTCTCGCAGCGCCGCAAGCTCCTGCGCCACACCTTGGGGCGCTGGCTCGAATCGCGGCAGTTCAGCGGTCACTTCGACTTGCAGCGCCGCGCCGAGGAAGTTCCGGTGGCCGAATTCCTGGCTTTGACCGCGGCCAGCGCCGTTTGACGCCCGCCGCGAGGCGCCGACCCAAGAAAAACGGCGGTCCGAGGACCGCCGTGATCATTGCGCGAACGTCAATGCGAGCGCGCGCTACGCCGCGCTGAGCCACATCGACGTATCAAAAGCGCTGCTCATGAGCGGCATGTTCATGCCGAACGTCGCGCTGGTCGAACTCTTTGCGACGCCCTTGGCTGGCTTGCTCGCAACGTTCTGGGCCATCTCTGTCGCCCGCTCCCATGACCCGAATTCCTGGGAGCGGGCTACTGAAAAGAATAGAAACATCGGAACGGTACTTTGCGCTCCGCCCAATAGTCCGCGGCGTCGCGAAACACGTCGAGCAGCTGCTCGCGCGCCTCGCGGTCGAACTTGGGGTTGTCCGGCAATTGCTCCAAGACCACAACGAAGCCGGGCTGCGCGCCCGATTTGTGAACCATGTCGGTCATGCAGTCGTACAAGGCATCGAGGTTCTTCCCGAAATGCGCCGGAAACATGAACGCCTCGGCAATGCTCTCCAGCACGTCCTGCTTGGACTGCGCAGCTGTCAGATTGGCGTACAAAAAATGCTGATCCACGCCCTGCGCGGCCTGCAACAAGTCCTCGGCGCGATAGGCGCGTATGGACTGAACGATATTGGGTCGGACGGTCTGCAAAAGCATGGTCGCGATCCTCCTGTGGTCAATGAAAAATCTTCTGGGGGCAACTCACTGCACGATGCGCTTGAAGCTCGCGTAGTGGTCTGCCGTATAAAAACAAGCGTCTGGCTGTGCCGGTTGACTCCCTCCACAAACAATGCGCCGCGCCCCACGGTCACGCGATCCAGGTGTTTGCACGGTGTACTCGCGGTAATAACCGCGCGGCTGAACCGGCAAGTGACGCTCGCGATTGCCGAACGTCGAGCCATCTTTGGCGTAGCGAAACGGCCCACCGGAGCGAATCAACTTTTCCGTCGACTGCGCCTCCAGCGGCAATTGCGCTCTGGACACTACGCCGAGTTCTTGCCTGGCCTCCTTCGCCTGCGACCCCATGGCCGCCACAAGAATTAACGCTGATGTGAGAGCGAGCCCCAACTTTCGAAGTGCACGCCTCACGCCCAGCTGGCCGATCAAAAACACGGGTAATCCCTGAAAACCGAAGTGCGAATGGTACAGAAATCACGCACAAAGCTCAAGCACCTGCCTCATTTTAGGGCATCAAGAGTTCTGAGATTGTGTGCGCACACATACGTATAAATCAATCATGCGCAACGATTTTGCGAAGTCTATCGCCTCGAATCATGAGCCCTCGGACATATCGCGATTGACAGACGACCCTTGAGGTCATTTCGCCATTGACGGCACCGATGACCTGCCAGCCAGGCCCCACCGCGGCCCGGTGCTGCACCGCACAAGCCACGCCGTCAGTGGCGCGCGGCGTTGGCGTCCGCGACCGTGACAGCCGCCATGTTGACGATGCGCCGCACCGTCGCCGAGGGCGTCAGGATGTGCACCGGCTTGGCCGCGCCGAGCAGCACCGGGCCGATCGCGATGCCGTTGCCTGCGGCCGTCTTGAGCAGGTTGTAGGCGATGTTCGCCGCGTCGATGTTGGGCAGAACGAGCAAGTTCGCTTCGCCGCTCAGGGTGCTGTGCGGCATCAGTTCAGCGCGATAAGCGGCGTCGAGCGCGGCGTCGCCATGCATCTCGCCGTCGACTTCGAGCCAGGGCGCGCGCAACGCAGCAGCGCCAGCGCATCGCGCATCTTGATCGCCGAGGGCTGGTTGCTCGAGCCGAAATTGCTGTGCGACAGGAGCGCGGCTTTCGGTCGCAAGCCAAAGCGCAGCATTTCTTCGGCGGCCATCACGGTCAATTCGGCGAGCTGCTCGGCGCTCGGGTCGTAGTTCACATGCGTATCGACGAGCATCACCATGCGCCCGGGCAAGAGCAGGCCGTTCATGCAGCCGTAGGTCTTCACGCCTTCGCGCAGGCCGATCACCTGGTCGATGTAGTGCAGGTGCAGCCCCGTCGTGCCCCAGGTGCCGCAGAGCATGCCGTCGACCTCGTCGCTCTTGAGCAGCATCGCGCCGATGAGCGTCAGGCGGCGCCGCATTTCGATTTTCGCCAGTTGCGCCGTCACGCCCTTGCGCGACGTCATCTCGTGATAACGCTGCCAGTAGTCGCGAAAGCGGTGGTCGTTCTCGGTGTTGACGAGGTCGTAGTCGCGGTTCACCATGAGGCGCAGGCCGAATTTCTCGATGCGCTGAGCCAGGATGTCGGGCCGGCCGATCAGCGTCGGACGCGCCAGGCCTTCGTCGACGACAACCTGCACCGCGCGCAGGACGCGCTCTTCTTCGCCTTCGGCGAACGCGACGCGCTTGCGCTGCGCGCGCTTGGCGAGGTTGAAGATCGGCTTCATCGTCGTCCCCGACGCGTAGACGAAGCTGAGCAGCTTTTCGCGGTACGCGTCGAGGTCTTTCACCGGGCGCCGCGCAACCCCCGACGCGGCGGCGGCATGCGCCACGGCCGGCGCGATCCGGATCATGAGGCGCGGGTCGAAGGGCTTGGGAATCAGGTACTCGGGCCCAAAACTGAGCGTCGCGCCGGCGTACGCTGCGGCGACGACTTCGCTCTGTTCGGCCTGGGCCAGATCGGCGATCGCGTGCACCGCCGCGATCTCCATTTCGACGCTGATCGTCGTCGCCCCCGAATCGAGCGCGCCGCGGAAGATGTACGGGAAACACAGGACGTTGTTGATCTGGTTCGGGTAATCGGTGCGTCCCGTCGCCATGATCGCGTCGCTGCGCACCTCCTTCACCTCCTCGGGCATGATTTCGGGCGTCGGATTCGCGAGCGCAAAAATCACCGGGTTCGGGTTCATGCGCGCGACCATGTCCTTCTTCAGCACGCCGCCGGCCGACAGGCCGAGAAAGATGTCGGCACCGGCGATCGCTTCGCCCAGACTGCGCTGCCCGGTCTCCTGGGCGAAGACCGCCTTGTCGTCGTCCATCAGTTCCTTGCGCCCGGCGTAGACGAGTCCGGCGAGGTCGCTGACCCAGATGTTGTGGCGCGGCATTCCGAGTTTCACGAGCAGCGAGAGGCACGCCAGCGCCGCCGCACCGGCGCCCGATGCGACGAGTTTCACTTCCGTGATCGCCTTGCCCGTGACCTTGAGCGCGTTCAGGATTCCCGCGGCGACGACGATCGCCGTGCCATGCTGGTCGTCGTGGAACACCGGGATCTTCATGCGCGAGCGCAACGCGCGTTCGACGT
This sequence comes from uncultured beta proteobacterium, assembly GCA_963775015.1. Lineage (GTDB taxonomy): Bacteria > Pseudomonadota > Gammaproteobacteria > Burkholderiales > Burkholderiaceae_C > JAEMQF01. The sequence goes on from CAVZHI010000019.1 coordinate 83,764, forward strand.
AGAAGCAATCCGGCGCCTTGATGTCTTCCAGGTTGATGCCGCCGAAGGTCGGCTCGAGCGCGGCGATCAGGTCGATCAATTTGTCGAGGTTGTTCTCGTTCACTTCGAGGTCGAAGACGTCGATGCCGGCGAACTTCTTGAACAAGACCGCCTTGCCTTCCATGACCGGCTTGGCGGCGAGCGGGCCGATGTTGCCCAGGCCGAGCACGGCGGTACCGTTCGTGATCACAGCCACCAGGTTGCCACGCGCCGTGTAGCGAAACGCGTTCGTCGGATCGGCGGCGATTTCTTCGCACGCCGCAGCGACGCCGGGCGAATACGCGAGCGCCAGGTCACGCTGGTTGATGAGCTGTTTCGTCGGCGCGATGGCGATCTTGCCGGGCGTCGGGAACTCGTGGTACTCGAGCGCGGCACGGCGCAACTCGACGCGCTTTTCTTCGTAACTGGACATGATCGAATCTTTCGCTGGCGTTGCAGGGCGTGGGCGTTGCGGGCGGGTCGACGGCGCGCGCCGGGAGGCGCGATTGTCCGAGTGTCGCGCAGGTCTGCACGAGCCTTCACGCGCGGCGCCCATAATTCCGCGGCTGCGTTGCCCGACTCGACCCCCTGCCCATGCCTCTTGGCGAATTCGAACTCATAGCCAAGTACTTCAGCCCACCCGTGCGCCGCGCGACTCTGGGCGTCGGCGACGACTGCGCGCTGCTCGCACCGGCCGCCGGAATGCAGCTCGCCGTGTCGAGCGACATGCTCGTCGAAGGGCGGCATTTTCTGTCGACGGTCCAGCCCGACGCACTCGGGCACAAGGCCTTGGCAGTGAACCTGAGCGACCTGGCAGCGTGCGGCGCGGCGCCGCTGGCGTTCACGCTCGCACTCGCGCTGCCGCGCGCCGACGAGGCGTTCCTCGACGGGTTTTCGCGCGGTCTGCTGGAGTTGGCGCGCGCCCATGACTGCGAACTGGTCGGGGGCGACACGACCCAAGGGCCGCTGAACATTTGCATCACCGTATTCGGCGAGGTACCGATCGGCCAGGCGCTGCTGCGCAGCGGCGCACGCGCGGGCGATTCCCTGTACGTCAGCGGCACGCTCGGCAATGCGCGGCTCGCGCTCGAGTGTTTTCGTGGCACCGTCGAGCTTGCGGGCGATGCCTTCAGCGCAGTGCGCCGCGCGATGGAGCGCCCCGAGCCGCGGATTGCGCTGGGTCTTGCGTTGCGCGGCGTGGCGTCGAGCGCGATCGACGTCTCCGACGGCTTGCTCGGCGACCTCGGCCACATCCTTCGCGCTTCGCGCGTCGGCGCGACGCTGCACGCCGAGATGTTGCCGCGCAGCGAAGTGCTCGCAGCACAGCCACAGGCACTGCAACTCGAGTGCCTACTTGCCGGTGGCGACGATTACGAACTCCTGTTCACGGCGCCGCCGCGGCGCAGCACCGAAGTTCACGCCGCCGCGTTGCACGCCGGCGTGACGGTCACGCACATCGGCAGCATCGACGCGGCCCCGGGGCTGCGCCTGTTCGACGCGGCGGACCGGCCTATCGCGCAGCAGTTCGCCGGCTTCGACCACTTCCGTTAAGCCAGCACCGCGACGCCCAGGAAACCGACCATGCCGGATCGCGAATCCACACTCAATCCGCCGATCGCCGGTTCGCCGCGCAAAGGCTCGTCCGGCTTCGCTTTCAGGCATCCGGCGCGGATCCTGGCTTTCGGTTTTGGCAGCGGGCTCGCGCCGCTTGCGCCGGGAACCGCGGCGACGCTGGCGGCCTGGCTCGGCTTCGCCGTTCTGCAACCGCACCTGGACGACTTGGGCTGGGCCTTCGCGCTGGGCGCGGCCGCGCTGCTCGGCGTCTGGGCTTGCGCACGAACCGCACGCGAACTCGGTGTCAGCGACCCGAGTGCCATCGTCTGGGACGAGATCGTCGGATTCGGCTGCGTCCTGTGGCTCGTCACGCCGGCAAGCTTCTGGGCGCAACTCTGGGCCTTCGTGTTGTTTCGGATTTTCGACATCGCCAAGCCCGGCCCCGTCGCCTGGGCCGACGCGATCTTCAAAGTGCGGCGCGGCGAGGCGATCGGCTGGCGCCAGGGTTTCGGCATCATGTTCGACGATCTGGTCGCCGCTCTGTGTACGCTGCTCGTGATCGCGTTGTGGAGGTTCATCTGATGCCAGTGCCAACCTGCGTCCCAAAACTCGTGCAGGAGCTGGCGCAGGCGCTGCGCCACCGCGGCGCGACGCTCGCCACCGCAGAATCGTGCACCGGCGGGATGATCGCCGCGGCGTGCACCGATCTGGCGGGATCGAGCGACTGGTTCGAGCGCGGCTTCGTCACCTACTCGAACGCGGCGAAGGTCGAGGCCCTGGGCGTCGACGCCGCGCTGCTCGCGGCGCAGGGTGCGGTGAGCGCCGAAGTGGCGTGCGCGATGGCGCTCGGCGCGCTGCGCCACTCGCACGCCGACCTCGCGGTGGCGGTCACCGGAATCGCCGGACCGGGTGGCGCGACGCCCGGCAAACCGGTCGGCACCGTCTGGCTCGCCTGGGCTGAGCGCGGCGGCCCGGCGGATTCAGAGTTGCTCGAGTTGCGCGGCGATCGCGCAGCGGTGCGCGAGCAGACCGTCGTTCACGCCTTGCAACGCCTGTGCGCTCTGGCAGACGCCATGCCCACGCGGGCCGCGGGTCGCCCATGAGCATCCTGCTCGCCGCCGACTTCGCGCCCGCCGAGTGGGAGGCATGGTGGCCCGCTTTGCACATCGCGCTGCCTGGGGAGACCTTGCTCCGCGAGGGCGGCGATCTGTCCGGCGTCGAGATCGCGCTCGTCGCGAATCCGCGGCCCGGGTTGCTCGCCAGCTTGCCGCGCTTGCGCCTGATTCAATCGCTCTGGGCCGGCGTTGACCGGCTTCTGGCCGACCCGACGCTACCGCGCGACGTCCCGCTGGCGCGAATGGTCGATCCGGTGATGAGCCAGGCCATCGCCGAGACCGCGCTCTGGGCCACGCTCAGCCTGCAGCGCGACCACTTCGACTATGCCGCGCAGCAGCGCCGGCGCGAGTGGCACCAGCGCGCCCAGCGGCGCGCCGACGAACTTGCGGTTGCCGTGCTCGGTTTGGGCGAAATGGGCCGCGCCGCAGCACAGCGACTCGCCGCCAACGGTTACCGCGTCTCGGGCTGGAGCACCCGCCCGACCGAGCTCGCGGGAATCGTCACGCGCAGCGGCGCAGCGGCGCTCGCTTCGGTCCTCGGCGACGCGCACATCGTCGTCAACCTGCTGCCGCTGACGCCGGCAACGCGCGGCCTCTTCGGGCGCTCAACGTTCGCGCAGATGCAGCGCGGCGCGAGCCTCGTGAACCTGGGCCGAGGCGCGCAGGTGATCGAGCCGGATCTGCTGCACGCGCTGGACGAAGGCCAGTTGCGCCACGCCGTTCTCGACGTGTTCGCGACCGAACCGCTCGCCGCAGGGCACGCCTTCTGGACGCACCCCCGCATCACCGTGCTTCCGCACATTGCCGCGCTCACCGACCCGCGCAGTGCGGCTCAGGTCGTGGCGCGCAATGTGACCGCGTTGCGCGGCGGCGCGCCGCTGGCGCACCTTGTCGATCGGTCGCGCGGTTATTGAGCGCAAATCACATCAAGGCACCAGGGCAAGCCGCAGCGGCGTGCGCGATGACTGCCGCGTCGTCTGCTGGAGCAGCATCAAGACGAGCTTCTGCAACGCCTGCCAGGGGTCGGCCGGCCAATCGGCGTGGCGCAGGCCTTTCACCAAACCGTCGCAAACGCTCGCCGCCTCGAGCAGGTGCGACAAGGTGGTCTCGGAGAAAAACGGCAGGGCACGTTCGATGAGGCGTTCGCGCGGACCCCAGACGCGCGCTTCGCGCAGCGCCAGGGGCAGCGGTTGGCCGCCCTGCACCGCGTCCTTGATGCGTTTCAGCGCGCGAATGTCCTCGGCGATCGCCCAATGCACGAGCACCGCCGCTTCGCCTTCGGCCTGCAGGCCCTCGAGCATGCGCAGCGCGCGCCCGACCTGGCCGGCGAGAATCGCCTCGCCGAGTTTGAACACGTCGTAGCGCGCCACGTTCAGGACCGCAGTTTCGATCTGCTCGAAACTCAATTCGCCGCTCGGGTAGAGCAGCGCGAGTTTTTCGATCTCCTGGTGCGCGGCGAGCAGATTGCCTTCGACACGATCGGCGAAAAAAGCCAGCGCGTGCGCGCCCGCGTCGCCGCCCTGGACGCGCTGGCCACGCTGCGCGAGGCGCTGCGCAATCCATTGCGGCAAGGCCTTGCGTTCGACAGCGTCGATGCGGATCGTGACGCCGGCGCGTTCCAGGGCACCGAACCAGGCGCTGCTTTGCTGCGTTCGATCCAGCCGAGGCAGCGACACCAGGGTGACGTTGCCCGAGCCCGGCTCAGCGACGCTGTCGCAGTAGATCTGCAGCGCGTCGGACCCGTCTTTGCCGGGTTTGCCGCCGGGGATGCGAATCTCGATCAGCTGCCGGTCGCTGAACAGGCTCAACTCGCGTGCCGCGCCGAGCACGCTGCTCCAATCGAACCGGGCGCCGCTCACGGTGTGGATCTGGCGCTCGCTGCAGCCGGCGGCGCGCGCCGCGCTGCGCAGCGCGTCGAGCGCCTCCTGCGCAAGCAAGGGTTCATCGCCCCACACGGTGTAGAGCGGGCGCAACCCCTTCCCGAGGTGCGCCTGCAGCTGGTCGGCTCGTATCTGCATGCTTGTGACGGCGCCGGCCTACAGCACCACCGCGGCGAGGCGCCGCATCACTTGCGCGACGATGTCGTTTTGCATCGCCGCGTACAGCAGCGCTTCTTCCTGCTCCTTGGCCAGGGCGTTGCTTTCGTTGTAGCTCATGTCGCGGCTGAGCACGATTTCAGTCGTCGGCAGCAGTTCCAGCCCACGCGCGCTGCGTACGCTGAAGCGAAAGCGGGCGCGCAACTGGACTTCGCGCACCTGGCCGGCGGCCGTGCTCGCGACGACGCTCTTCTCGCGCTCGTCGCTCAGCGCCTCGAGGATCACCTGCGCCGCCGCCGCGCTGTCCACCACCTGCGTCGTGCGGCTCGCGGCGAAGGTGCGGCGCAACTCGCGCGCGAGCGGCGACAAGTCCTTGAAGCCCTTCAGCTGGACCGCGCTGAAGTGCAATTCGGGCGCACGCCGCAATTCGAATCCGCAGTGGCTGCTGAGCGCCGCTGCCACGACAACGGTGACGAGCAGGCCGATGCGTCGCCGAGGCATCAGAGGCTGAGAGTTTTTCGAGCGTGCCCGAGCAGCACGCCAGAAGGCGGCCGATGCGATGCTCGCCATAGCCCGAGCTATGGCGAGCATGACGGGGGTACACGACGACGTTGACCAGGCGCCCGGGGACCACCTTGACCATCTTCGGCGTTGCCGTTCCGCCGAAGCGGTGGACCTCGGGACTTGCCAGCGCCGCAGCGCCGACCGTCGCCTCATCGGCGTCGGCGGCAACGTGGATCACGCCGCGGCGCTTGCCGTTCACTTGCAACACGAGCTCGATCTGGTCCCGCACGAGCGCCTGCGGGTCGACGGGCGGCCAGGGTGCGTCGAGCAGGTCGCCCCACTGCGCTGCGTAGCCGAGTTCGTTCCACAACACCCAGGTGAGGTGCGGGCACGCCGGATAGAGCGCGCGCAGCAGAATCGAGAAACCCTCGCGCAAGGCGGGCGGCGCTTCGCCGCGAAAACCCTCGAGCGCATTCAGCAACTTCATCGCCCCCGAGGCGACGGTGTTGTACTGCATGCGCTCGTAGTCGAACGTGATCTGGCGCAGCAGCGAGTGGACCTCGAATCGCAATCCGTCCGCTGCAGGCTCGGCGCCGCCGCCGGGTGCCGCGCCGGCACGAATCGCCGCCGCGTTCTTCGCCGCGAAGCCCCAGACGCGGCGCAGGAACCGGTTCGCGCCCTCGACGCCGGCGTCGTTCCATTCCAGCGTCTGTTCCGGCGGCGACGCGAACATGACGAACAGGCGTGCCGTGTCGGCACCATAGCGGTCGATCAAGTCCTGCGGGTCGATGCCGTTGTTCTTCGACTTCGACATCGTCGTCCAGCCTTCGTACACGACCGGCTGGCCATCGCGCTTGGTGCGCGCCGAGAGCACACCGCGGTGCTCGTCGCGCACCACGTCGAGGTCGTGTTCCCACAGGTACTCGCGCCCGCCTTCGCTGCTGGTGCGAACGAAGGCCTCGTTCAGCACCATGCCTTGCGTGAGCAGGCGCGTGAACGGTTCGTCGACGTTGACCAGCTTCAGGTCGCGCATCACCTTGGTCCAGAAGCGTGCGTAGAGCAGGTGCAAGATCGCGTGCTCGATGCCGCCGATGTACTGGTCCATCGGCATCCAGTATTGGGTGCCCGCGCCGACCATCGCGGTGGTGTCGCGCGCATCGCAATAGCGCATGAAGTACCACGAGCTGTCGACGAACGTGTCCATCGTGTCGGTTTCGCGCTTCGCCGGTCGGTTGCAGCGCGGGCAGGCGACATTCAGGAACGCCTCGCATTGGTTCAGCGGGTTCCCCGACCCGTCGGGGATCAGGTCTTCGGGCAGGAGCACCGGCAACTGGCTTTCCGGCACCGGCACGACGCCGCAGGCGACGCAATGCACGATCGGAATCGGCGTCCCCCAATAGCGTTGCCGGCTGATGCCCCAGTCGCGCAGGCGCCAGGTGGTTTTTTTCTCGCCCAGGCCCTTCGCTTGCAGGGCTTCGGCGACGGCGTCGATCGCCGCCGCTGTGCTCAGACTGTCGAAGCCGCCCGAGTTCAGCGTGACGCCGCGCGTCTTGTCGGCGTACCAGTCCTGCCACGCCGAATCGCTGAACGTCTCGCCCGCGACGGCGATGACCTGCGTGATCGGAACGCCATGCTTGCGCGCGAACTCGAAATCGCGCTCGTCATGGCCGGGAACGCCCATCACTGCGCCGTCGCCGTAAGTCATGAGCACATAGTTGCCGACCCAGACCTCGATCCGCTCTTGCGTCAACGGATGCAGGACTAAGAGTCCGGTGCGAACGCCCTTCTTCTCCTGCATCGCGAGCTCGGCTTCGGTCGTGCCACCGGCCTTGCACTCAGCGAGGAACGCCGCGACTTCCGGGCGCAGGCTCGCCGCGTGCAGCGCCAATGGATGTTCCGGAGCGACGGCGCAGAACGTGACGCCCATGATGGTGTCGGCGCGCGTCGTGAAGACGTGCATGCGGCCCTCGCCGATGAGGGCTCCGGCCGCATCGCGGATCTCGTGCGGGAAAGCGAAGCGCACGCCCACGCTCTTGCCGATCCAGTTTTCCTGCATCAACTTGACGCGTTCGGGCCAGCCCGGCAGGCTGTGCTGCACCGAGTCGAGCAATTCACTCGCGTACTGCGTGATGTTCAGGTAGTAGCCCGGGATCTCGCGCTTTTCCACCGGCGCGCCGGAGCGCCAACCGCGCCCGTCGATCACTTGCTCGTTGGCAAGCACGGTCTGGTCCACCGGATCCCAGTTCACGACCTGGGTGCGGCGCTGCGCGATTCCGGCCTCGAGCATCTTCAGGAACAACCACTGGTTCCAGCGGTAGTAGTCGGGCGAGCAGGTTGCGACTTCGCGGCTCCAGTCGATCGCCAGGCCCATCGCCTGCATCTGACGCTTCATCGTCGCGATGTTGTCGTAGGTCCAGCGCGCCGGCGGCACCTTGTTCTTCATCGCCGCGTTCTCCGCGGGCAGGCCGAACGCGTCCCAGCCCATCGGCATCAACACGTTCATGCCGCGCATGCGCAACTGGCGCGCGAGCATGTCGTTGATCGTGTAGTTGCGCACATGACCCATGTGCAATTTGCCGCTCGGGTACGGCAGCATCGAGCAGGCGTAGTACTTGGGGCGCGTCGGGTCTTCGCTGACGCGGTAGGCGTCGGCCGCCGACCACGCGGCTTGCGCCGTGCGCTCGATCTCGCTCGGTTTGAAATCCGGACTCATGGGGTGCGGTGGCTCAAGGTCGGAGCGCGGCGCTTCATCGCGCCGGCGCCGTGCCGGGGTCGGCAATGAAACCGATGCGGCTCAGCCCCGCCTTCTGCACGATGCCGATCAGCTCGGCGACGCTGCCGTACGGCACGCCCTTGTCGGCGCGCAATTGCACTTCGAGCTGCGGATTGCGCCGCGCGGCGTCGCCGACGCGCAGCGTGAACGCGGGCCGGTCAAGCAACTCGTCGCCGAAGTAGAGGCGCCCTTGCAAGTCCAGCGCGACGGCGATGTAGAGCGGGCTGTCGCTCGGCGCCGCGGCGTCGGACTTGGGCAGATCCAGTTTCAGGCTGCTGCTCATGAGCGGCGCGGTGATCATGAAAATCACGAGCAGCACGAGCATCACGTCGATGAGCGGCGTCATGTTGATGTCGCTCATCGGCTGCGGGCCGGCGTTGCGCTCCAGACGTCCGAAGGCCATGCGTCAGCTTCCTGCTGCAGCGGGGACGGCGTCGCCCGCGTCGCCCGCGTCGCCTGAGTCAACGAGCATTTCGCGCAGGTCGTGCGCAAAGCCTTCGAGCTCGGCCTCGCACGCGGCGACGCGCTTGCCGAAGATGTTGTACGCGAGCACGCCGGGGATCGCGACCGCCAGGCCGGCGGCGGTCATCACGAGCGCCTCGCCGACGGGACCTGAGACACGTTCGATCGTGATGCTTCCCGCCGCCGAGATGCTGAGCAGCGCGTGGTAGATGCCCCAGACCGTGCCAAACAGGCCAATGAAAGGCGCGGTGCTGCCGATCGATGCGAGCAACACCTGGCCGAATTGCAATTGCCCGAGAACGGCGTGCAGTGCGTCGCGCAAGCGCCGTGTGAGTTGCGAGTCGACTTTGCCTTTGCTCTCGAGCGTGCCTGCGGGCGCCGTGGCGAGTGCCGCGGCGAGCAGTGGGCCGAGCACCGCTTCGCGGTCGAACTTGACCAACTGCGCGCGGCCTTCGGTCATCGACGGTGCGGCCCAGAACGCAGCAATCGCGCGCGCCATGTCCAGGCTGACGCGGCGCAGCAGCCAGCCCTTCCAGAAAATGACGACCCAGGCGCTGATCGACATCGCCAGCAGGATCACTGCGACGCCGCGCGTGATCAGGTCGCCCTGGGACCAGAAGTTCTCAAAACCCGTCATCGGTGCCCCTTGTCGTGCCTTGCATCAACCCAGCCCCAACACCTCGGCCATGCCGAACATCCCGCTTGCGCGTCCGGCGAGAAAGCGCGCTGCACGCAGGCTGCCCTGCGCATAACCGGCGCGGCTGCTCGCCTTGTGCGTGATCTCGATGCGCTCGCCGGTGCCGGCAAAGAGCACCGTGTGGTCGCCGACGATGTCGCCGCCGCGAATGCTCGCAAAGCCGATCGTCGACGGATCGCGCTCACCGGTCACGCCTTCGCGCGCGTACACCGCGCAGTCGGCGAGTTCGCGCCCGAGCGCATGCGCTACGGTCTCGCCCATTTGCAGCGCCGTGCCGCTCGGCGCGTCGACCTTGTGCCGATGGTGCGCCTCGATCACTTCGATGTCGTAGCCCTGGCGCAGTGCGCGTGCGGCGACGTCGAGCAGGCGCAGCATCACGTTCACGCCGACACTCATGTTCGGCGCCATGACGATGCCGATGTGCTGCGCGTGCGCGGCGATATGCTGCTTCTGCGCGGCGCTGAATCCCGTCGTTCCGACCACCGCCTTGACGCCGAATTCGCGGCACACCGCGAGGTGCGCGAGCGTGCCTTCGGGGCGCGTGAAGTCGATCAGCACCTGGGCGTTGCGCAGCGCGGCGCGGGCGTCTGCGCTCACCATCACGCCGCTGCTGCGGCCGAGGAAGGCGAGGCAGTCCTGGCCGATCCCCGCGGCGCCGGGAATGTCGAATGCACCGGCGAGCGCCAGGTCGTCGGCCGCGGCCACGGCTTCGAGCAGCATGCGCCCCATGCGCCCGGAAGCGCCGGCGATGGCAATCCGCAATCCTGCCGTCATGGCTTGGGCTCGAGCGGTGGGTAGTTGCGCACCGGGCCGACCGGCTCGGCCGACGCGGCGGGAAGCTTCGGCGGCACCGGCAGGGCCTGGAGCTGCTCGGGGCTCAGCGCGAGCGGTGGCGCGTCGCGCGAGGTCTTGAAAGTGTCGATCGCCGCGACGAATTCGCGTTCCCCGGGCAGTTCGCCCTCGGTGACGAGGCGTTCCAGCTTGTCGGCCTTGAACCAGGCGACGACGCGGCGCAATTGCGGCTGCGCGCCCTGGCGCTGGATCGTGAACACATAGTCCCAGCGATCGGCGTGGAAGATGTCGCTGAGCAGCGGCGTGCCCAGGATGTCGCGCACCTGGGCCGAGCTCATGCCGGGCTTGATCAGCGCGGCGAGCTCTTTCGTCACCACGTTGCCCTGCACGATCTCGAGCCGGTACGGCGTGAGCACGCCGAGGACGTTGTCCGACGACTGCAGCGACTCGCATGCGCTGAGCAGGAGCGCAGTCGCCAGCACGCCGCAACGGCGGAAGTTCTTGTTCGTTCGCATGGAGTGGAGCGCCTGCTGCCGGTCAAGGACCGCCGGGTGACAGGGCGCTGCGCCGATATGATCGAATCATTCTAGCGGCGCAGGCACCCACCTCCACTCCTTCCATGACGCGTGCCGAAGAACTGAAGAACAGCGGCCTGAAGGCGACGCTGCCGCGCATCAAGGTGCTCGAGGTCTTTCAGCGCACGCAGCAGCGCCACCTGAGCGCCGAAGACGTATACCGGCTGCTGCTCGGCGAAGGCGCCGAGGTCGGCCTGGCGACGGTGTACCGCGTATTGATGCAGTTCGAGCAGGCCGGCATCCTGGCGCGCACCCACATCGAGACCGGCAAGGCGGTGTTCGAACTCAACGAAGGCAAACACCACGACCACCTGGTGTGCCTGGACTGCGGCCGGGTCGAGGAGTTCTTCGACGCCGAGATCGAAAAGCGCCAGCGCGACGTGGCGGTGTCGCATGGCTTCGAATTGCAGGACCACGCGCTCGCCTTGTACGGCGCGTGCACAAAGCCCCACTGCGAGTTCAAGACGAAGTAGGCGCGGCGGCAGCGTCGCTGCGGGAGCAAACCGACAACGCGCGACGATGACGCGCGCCAGGCGAACTCAGGACAGCTTGAGCATCGCCTGCTGCTGGCGTTCGATGAAGTCCTTGTACGTGTCGATGCCGCGCAATTGCAGAATCGTCGCGCGCACCGCGGCTTCGACGAGCACCGCCAGATTCCGCCCGGCGTCCACCGCGATCACCGCCTTGCGCACCGGAACGTCAAGGATTTCTTCGTAGAGCGGCTCGTAGGGCAGGCGTTCGAAGTCGCGCTCCATCGTGTCCTTGCGCACCAGGTGCACGATCAACTTGAGGCGCATCTTGCGTCGCACCGCGGTCTCGCCGAATATCGCCTTGATGTCGAGCAGGCCGATGCCGCGCACCTCGAGCAGGTTCATCAGCAGCTCCGGGCAACGCCCTTCGAGCGCCGTCTGCGAGACACGAAACAGGTCGACCGCGTCGTCCGCGACCAGGCCATGGCCGCGCGAGATCAGGTCCAGACCGAGTTCGCTCTTGCCCAGGCCCGATTCGCCGGTGAGCAGGACGCCCATGCCCAGGATGTCCATGAACACGCCGTGGCGCGTGGTGCGCTCGGCAAAGTGATTCCCGAGGTAACCGCGCACGACGTCGATCACATGGCCGGCCGGCTCGGACGTGACGAACAGCGGGATGTCGGAGCGGTCGCACATCGCGACGAGCTGCTCCGGCGCAGCCTGGCCATCGGCGACGATGAGCGCCGGCGGCTCCAGCGTCACGATGCGCGAGATGCGGCGCTCGGTGACATCGCCGGGGCATTCCGTCAGGTACGCGACCTCTCGCGTTCCGACGATCTGCACCCGGTAGGGGTGGATGTAGTTGAGGTAGCCGACCAGGTCCGCCGCCGACTGGGCGTTGCGCACCGCGGCCTCGTCGATGCGGCGCTCCGGATGCGCGTGCCCCGCGACCCATTCCCAGCCGAGCGCCCGGCGGTGTTCTTCAAAAAGCGCCTCGGCGCTGATGACGCTGGGTTTCACCGGTTATCCGGCCTCGGCCGATGCGCCATTCAAGCCGCCGACTTCAACGGAACCCAGTTGGCGATGAACTGATGCACCTTGGCTGACGTCGGTTTCGGTCTTCAGGCGCTCGCGCAGCTCGCGATCCGACAGCATCTCGGCGATTTCGGACAAGATTTCCAGGTGGCGTTGCGTCGCCGCCTCGGGAACCAGCAGGAAGATCAGCAGGCTCACCGGCTCTTCGTCCGGCGCGTCGAAGGGAATCGGCTGGAGCACGCGGATCGCCGCCGCGAGCGGATTCTTCAAGCCCTTGATCCGGCCGTGGGGAATCGCCACGCCGTGGCCCAGGCCCGTCGACCCGAGCCGCTCGCGCGCAAACAGGTTGTCGGTCACGGTCGCGCGCGCGACGGCATGCTGGTTCTCGAACAGCAGCCCGGCGAACTCGAACGCCCGCTTCTTGCTCGTGGCGTCCACGTCCACGGCGACGTTGCTGGCAGGCAGGATGGCGGCAAGACGATTCATGGGCGGTTCGGGCTCGCGAGGAGCGAATCAGTTCGAATGGACTTCGGGTGCAATTGTGACGGCGCGTGATTATGAATTGACTCGGGTTTTAGCGGGGCGATCGGGTTGACACAAGGGTCGGCGCAAGCAAATCTGCTGCGCCGCAACAACATTTCACGTTGGGCGGCCCGGCGTCGCACGTTTCGAACCGGGATTGGAATCGGCACGCTCACGAAACGGTTTCGGCCAAACAAAAAGCGGCCGAAGGGCCGCTTTGGTTGACGAAGTCACGCGAAATCAGTTCGGCAGCGCATTCAGCCGCTTCACCGCGGCGTGGTGGTGGTTCTGCAGCCTGTCCTTGTGGCGACACACCTGGCGATCCAGTTTGTCCATCAACTGGTCGATCGCCGCGTACAGATCCTCGTGCGCGTGTTCGACGAAGATGTCTTTGCCTTTCACGTGCAACGTGACCTCGGCCTTCTGCCTTCGTTCCTTCTCTTTCAGTTTCTCGATCGACAGCAGCACGGTGATGTCAACAACCTGGTCGAAATGGCGCGTCACGCGCTCCAGTTTCGTCATCACATACTCTCTCAGGGACGGAGTGACTTCGAGGTGATGGCCGCTGATCGTCAAATTCATGAATTCTCCTTGGCTGGGAACAGACGGGAAGGTTTCAATCGGGGCAGCTTGCGGGTCCAGTGTGCGCTCGATCGGTCAGGCTGACAAGGCCATCGCCGGAACGGCAATCATCGGTTAAGCTCCTGCGTTGCGCAGGGTCCGGTCCGGTCGGGCTGCGCCCGGAGCAAGGCCGGCACCACGCCCGCATGGCCCGCTTCGAGCCAGGTTGGGGTGCGCAGGCGCCTTCACATTCAGCCGCCTCGAAGGCAGTGAACCTGCCGCCCGCTACCCATCATGCTGAACGTCTTCACGCTGGTCAACGGCCGGCTGTTCCAGGAAGAGATCGAAAGCCTCGACGCCTTGGCCAACGTGCAGCCGGTGTGGGTCGACCTGGACGCGCCGAGCCTGGAGGAAAAGGGCTGGATCACGCAGCGTTTCGGCGTCACGATCCCGCTCAACGCCGTCGACGACGACCTCGAGGAGTCGGCGCGCTTCTACGAGGAAGACAGCGGCGAGTTGCACATCCGCTCCGACTTCCTGATCGACGACGACCTCGCGCCGCGCAACGTGCGTGTCGCCTTCATCGTCTTCAAGAACGTGCTGTTTTCGGTGCACGAAGAAGACCTGCCCGTGTTCCGCCTGCTGCGCCTGCGCGCGCGGCGCATTCCGGCGCTCATCGAAGACGCGAAAGACGTGCTGCTCAAGCTCTACGACGCCGACGCCGAATACAGCGCCGACGCGCTGGAAGGAATTTACGACAGCCTCGAGGCGGTCAGCGCCAGGGTGCTGCGCCAGCCGGTGAATGACCAGGCCGCAGGTGAGGCGCTGTCGGCGATCGCACGCGAAGAAGACCTGAACGGGCGCATCCGGCGCAACGTGATGGACACGCGGCGCGCCGTGAGCTTCATGATGCGCAGTCGCCTGCTCAACGCCGAGCAGTTCGACGAGGCGCGGCAAATCCTGCGCGACATCGATTCGCTCGACAGCCACAGCACGTTTCTGTTCGACAAGATCAACTTCCTGATGAACGCGACGGTGGGCTTCATCAACATCAACCAGAACAAGATCATCAAGATCTTCTCGGTCGCGAGTGTCGCGCTGCTGCCGCCGACGCTCATCGCCAGCATTTACGGCATGAATTTCCGTGCCATTCCCGAACTCGATTGGTCCTTCGGCTATCCGTTTGCGCTCGCCTTGATGCTCGCCTCGGTGGCCGCGCCGTTCATCTACTTCCGGCGCAAGGGCTGGTTGCGCTAGCGCCAGGTCGCGCCGCCCTAGAATGCCCCTGACTCGTGAGGTCTGCCATGCTTTACCCCGAACTCTTCAAGCAACTCGAAGCCGTGCGCTGGAACATGGACACCGACATTCCCTGGGGCCAGTTCGACGCGAGCCGCCTCAGCGACGAGCAGGCGCAGACGATCAAGATGAACGCGATCACCGAGTGGGCGGCGTTGCCCGCGACCGAGATGTTCCTGCGCGACAACCGCGACGACAGTGATTTCTCGGCCTTCATGAGCGTCTGGTTCTTCGAGGAACAGAAACACTCGCTGGTGCTGATGGAATACCTGCGGCGCTACCGCCCCGACCTCGTTCCCACCGAAGCCGAGTTGCACGAAGTCCGCTTCGAATTCGATCCCGCACCGGCGCTGGAGACGCTGATGCTGCATTTTTGTGGCGAAATTCGCCTGAACCACTGGTACCGGCGCGCTGCCGAGTGGCATAGCGAACCCGTCATCAAGGTCATCTACGAAACCCTGGCGCGCGACGAAGCGCGCCACGGTGGCGCCTACCTGCGTTACATGAAACGCGCTCTGAACCGCTTCGGCGACGAAGCCAAAGCGGCGTTCGCCAAGGTCGGCGTGCTGATGGCGAGCGCACGCCGCACCGCGCAGGCGTTGCACCCGACGAACCTGCACGTGAACCTGCGCCTGTTTCCGCGCGACACGGTGCAAAGCCGGGTGCCGAACCCGCAGTGGCTCGAACATTGGCTGGACAAGCAGATCCAGTTCGATGCCGCCTGGGAGACCAAGGTCGTCGAGCGCATTCTGCACAACATGAGCCTGTTGCTCGAGCGCAGCTTCGCCTCGGTGAGCGAACTGAATCGCTACCGCAAGGAAATTTCCGCCGTGCTCGCCGAGCGCGCGAGCGCGGCCGCGCCGCTGCCCGCCGGCGCTTGAGCTTTACGGCTTGGCCGCAGCGCGCTCCTGATCCGCCTTGCGGTCCGCGGTGATCCGCCGCGCGCTCGGGCGCTCGCCGATCAGCTTCGAGTAGGCCTTCCAGTCCACGCCCGCGCCGGCCAACAGGTCCTCGGCGTAAACGGCTCGCGTCGCCATCGCCACCACCGGCAACGTGGCCCACGCCGCGCAGTCGGCCAAAGTGAATGTCTCGCCTGCGACGTAGGGCGAGAATTTGGCCAAGCGCTTGAACCCGGCGATATTCTTGATCAGCAGCTTGCGCACGCGGTCCGCGTTCGCGTCGCTGATCTCGCCGCCAAAGAAGGCCTTGCCGTACAGCTCGCGCGCCACGAGTTCGACGTGCAGGTCGATGAAAGTGATCAGTTCGCGCACCTTCGCCGCAGCCCAGGGGTCGGCGGGAACGAGCGGCGGATTCGGGTAAGCGGCTTCGAGGTAATCGGCGATCGCCTGGCTTTCGCAGAGCGCGCCGCGCTCGGTGCGAATGAACGGAATCTTGCCCAAGGGCGAGCTGCTCAACGTCGCCTCGTCTTTCAATCCGGTGCGAACCTGCTCTTCCGTGAACGGCACGCCCTTCTCGAGCAGAACCATCTTCACTTTGTTGAAGTAATTCGAGACGCTGAATCCGCACAAGACGAGCATGGGTTCTCTCCGCATTGACGACGCTGGGGCTCGCAGTCTACGCGTTGCCGCAGCACGCGCCGGCGCGGCGACAATCGGCACATGGACTCGTTCCTCGACAAGCTTTGTCCGCGCGGCGATCTGCTGCGCCGCGTGTCTGGGCTCGGGCATCCGATCGTGTTCACGAACGGCGTGTTCGACATCCTGCACCGCGGCCATGTCACCTACCTCGAGCAGGCGCGCGTGCTCGGCGCGAGCCTGGTGATCGGCCTGAACAGCGACGCCTCCGCGCGCCTGCTCGGCAAGGGCCCGGGCCGCCCATTAAACAATGAAGCCGACCGCGCGTGTGTGCTCGCGGCACTCGCCAGCACCAGCCTCGTCACGCTGTTCGACGAAGCGACTCCGGTGGAGCTGCTGAAACTCGTGCGGCCGCAGGTCTACGTCAAGGGCGGCGACTACGACGTCGAGATCCTCGAAGAAACGCGCTGGGTGCGCAGCTGGGGCGGGCGCGCGCTCGCGCTTCGATTCGTCGAAGGTTATTCGACGAGTTCGCTCGTCGCGCGGATTCGCGCCTGAGGTCGATCGCGGCGCCGGCGCGGCGCAGCGTGCCACTCATCAAGCCGGCGTGGCGGCCCGGCGCCGATTCACGAGCACGATTCCGAGGCACACCGCCGCCAGCGCGAACCACAGCCGAAGCGTGATCGGCTCGCCGAGCAGCGACGCGCCCATCAGCAGGCCGAACACCGGCGTGAGCAGCGTGAATGCCGCGAGAAGTGTCGCCGGGTAGTGGCGGATGAGCCAGAACCATACCAGATAACTCGCGAACGCGACGATCACGCTTTGAAAGACGAACGACGCCGTGACAAGCGGCGACAACGCCGCCGGCCAGGGCTCGCCGGCCATCACCCCGGCGAGCGTCAACGCGACACCGGTGACGCCGAGCTGGTAGACGAGCGTCTTCTCGGCGCTCGCGGTGCTCAGACAGCTGGCGCGGATCACGAACGTCGTCGCGCCCCAGAGCAGCGCCGCGGCGACCCCCAGCGCGTCACCCCACCATTGGCGCGGTCCCGCAGCGCCCTGCGTGAAGCTTTCGGCAAAAGCCCACGCCACGCCGGCAAACGCGAGCAACAGGCCGAGCACCTGCGCCGGCGCGAGCCGCTCCGAGCGCGATATGAAAGGCATGCCGAGCGCGACAACGAAGGGCGACAGGTACAGAAAAACGACCATGCGCGACGCCGTCGTGAACTGGAGTCCGAGGAAGATGGCGCCGAACTCGGCAGCGAACAGCGCTCCCGCGAGCAGCCCGGGCCACAGTGTGCGGTCGGCGCCGAACATCGCCACGCCGCGCCAACGCGCCCAGGCGAAGACGAGCAGCGCACCGATCAGTGATCGGCCGCCCGCCTGGAGCAGCGCCGGAATTTCCGGCAACGCGACTTTCACCGCAACCTGGTTCAGGCCCCACAGGAAGCAGCACATGACGAGCGCCGCGACGGCGCGCGCGTCCAGGGCCTGGCGCCGATCAGGCATGAGGCCTTGCCGAGCGCGCGCGGCGCAAGCCCAGCGCCGCACCGGCGCAGGCCAGACCCGCCGCCACGCCGCTCGCGTGGGCGAGCGGTGCGACCATGATCCCCAAGCTGGGTTGAAATGTCGCCGGGCTCCACGGGAATTCGAACCCGACCTTGAGCAGCAGACCGACGCCGATCGCCGCGCCGACGCGGCGCCGGCGCGAATCGCCGCCGGCCACGAGGTGCGCCACGGCGACCGCCACGCCCGCGTGCAAGACACCCGACAGGCCGCCGTAGTGGGCGAGCTGCGGGTCGACGAGCAGCCCATAGTGCGTCAGCGGCCACGCCGCGGCCCAGGCGAACCCCATGTCGCCCGGAATTCGCGCCACCCCACCCAGCGCCGCGATCACGGTGGCGCCGGCCAGATTGGCGATCAGGTGCGCGCCGCTGAAATGCACCGCCGCGGCGCTGACGCTGCGCCAGGGCTGAGTCAATGCCAGCGTCGGCTGCCAATCGAACCATTCGTGCGGCGCGAACCAGGCGAGCATGGAAAACACGGCGAGCAAGCCGGACACGCCGAACCAGACCTTCGCCCCGGGGTCGCGCGCGACGGCGTGCCGGTTCAAGCGCAGCTCAAGCGAAGAGGTGGCGCCACAGCGCGAGCACGGCTTCGGATTGCGGCCGCATCGCCTCCGGGTCGAGTTGCGTCGGCTGCTCGTCCAGGCGCGCGCGGTGCTGGGCGCGACGCAGATCGCGGTACGCGTCGGCCGCGGCGTTCCCCATCGAACCGGGCAACAGGCCGCAAGCCTGGGCACGTTGCAGGAGCGCGATGTTGCCCGCGTTGTCGAGCAATTCGGGGTGCGCCGCGCCTTGTGTCAGGACGAGAAACTGGACCGCGAATTCGACGTCCATCATGCCGCCGGTGCTGTGTTTGACGTCGAATCGCTCGGCCTTCACTGGGTGCGCCTGGCGCACCTTGTTGCGCATCGATTCGATCTCGCCGCGCAGCGCGCCAGCGTCGCGCGGCGCACACAGCACGGCGCGGCGCACCGCCTCGAAGCGCGGCACGAGGATGCGCGCGCCAGCGCACCAGCGCGCCCGCGTCAGCGCCTGGTGCTCCCAGGTCCAGGCGGTGTTGCTGCCGCGCCCGGCCTGGTAGTTTTCGAACGAGGCGATCGACGTCACGAGCATTCCCGAGTTGCCGTTCGGCCGCAGCGCGGTGTCGATGTCGAACAGCTCGCCCGCGCTCGTGCGCAGCGTCAGCCAATTGATCAATTTGCGCACGAACGCGCCGTAGATTTCGGCGCTGCGTTCATCGTCGTCGTCGTAGAGGAAGACGACGTCCAGGTCGCTGCCGTAGCCGAGCTCCTTGCCGCCGAGTTTGCCGTAGGCGATGACGGCGAACTGCGGGTCCGGCCGGTGCGCCTGTTTCAGGTGCCCCCAGGCCCAGCGCAGCGCGCAATCCAGGGTCGCGTCGGCGAGCGCCGACAACTCGTCCGCCACCTGTTCGACGGAGAGTTCGCCCTCGACGTCGCGCACCAGGGTGCGAAACACCTCGGCCTGATGGGCGCGGCGCAAGGTGTCGAGCAACGCCTCTTCGTCGGCCTGGCCGGAACGCGTCCACGCCTCGTGCCTCGCGTCGAGCTCGCGAATGAACGCTAGCGCGTCGAAACGGCCGTGCAGCAGGCGCGAGTCGGCGAGTTCGTCGATCACGCCGGGGTGCAGCATCAGGTAGCGCATCGGCCAACGCGCCAGGCCGAGCAGACGCAGCAGCCGCATCTGCACTTCGGGCCGCTCGACGAGCAGCGCGAGGTAACTCTCGCGGCGCAGCAGCGGCTCGAGCCAGTCGATGAAGCGCAGCGCCGCCTCGCCGCTGCACGAACCTTCGCGCGTGGCCGCCGCAGCGCGTTCGATGAGGCGCGCCAGGCGCAGCTTGGCGGCGTCGCGCAGCATCGCGATCTTCGGCCGCTCGCGCAGGCTGCGCACGCGCGCTGCCAGGTCTTGCGGCAACTGCTCGGCAAAGGCCTCGCTGTCCACGCCCAGGGGTTCGCTGCTGCAGCCGCGGCAGGCGCCATTGCCGGCGGCGCTGCCGACGCCGTTTTGCGGCGCCCGCCCATCGTGCAGGAGGGCGTCGAATTCGGTCGCGACAAACTCGCGAATTTCACCCAGGCGGTCGAGCAAGTCGCAATGACTTGCTGGGTCGCTTGGAGGGGTTTGTTCGCCCGCCTCGGCGCTGCACGCGAGGCCCATCGAGCGCGCGATCCAGGCGAGGTCGCCGTCCAGCGTCGGCAACAGGTGCGTCTGCTGGTCGTCGAGGTACTGGATGCGATGCTCGATGCGGCGCAGAAAGGTGTACGCGTCGGCGAGGCGCTGCGCATTCGTGGATTTCATCAATCCCGCAGCGGCGAGCTTGTCGAGCGCCTTCAGCGTCGAGCGCGTGCGCATTTCCGGGAAGTGGCCGCCGCGCACGACCTGGAGCAATTGCACGATGAATTCGATTTCGCGAATCCCGCCGCGCGACAGCTTGACGTCGTTGCTGCGCTCGGGCCGGCCTGCGGCGCGGCGCTGCGCTTCGTCGCGGACTTTCTGGTGCAACTGGCGCAAGCCCTCGAACACGCCATAGTCGAGGTAACGCCGGTAGACGAACGCCGTGACCACGGAGCGCAGTGCGTCGGCGCTGCGGTCGCTGGGGCTGAGCGCAGGCGCGACGACGCGGCTTTTCAGCCAGGCAAAACGCTCCCACTCGCGGCCCTGGTCCTGCAGGTATTCCTCGAGCATCGCCAGGCTCACGACCGGCGGGCCGGAGTTGCCGTTCGGGCGCAACGCGAGGTCGACGCGGAACACGAAACCGTCGTCGCTCACGTCGCCGATCAAGGCGTAGAGGCAACGCGCGACCTGCGAAAAATACTCGTGCGCGCTGACCGGTCGGGTGCCGTCGGTCTGACCGGAATCGGCGTAGACGTAGACGAGGTCGATGTCGGAGGACACGTTCAGCTCGCGCCCGCCGAGCTTGCCCATGCCGATGACCCAGAACACGATGCGCTGCCCTGCCGCGTCGCGCGGCACGCCGAAGCGCGCGTCCTGTTCGTCTTGCGCGTGCTGCAGGGCGAGGCGCAAGCTCGCCTCGGCGAGTTCCGTCATGGCGCGCGTCACGTCGGCCAGCAGCGCGTTCTGTTCGACGTCGAGCACCGCGAGCCGCTCCAGCACCAGTTGGCGCGCCACACGCAGCGCGGCCGGCAGGCTGCGCCCCGCGCCCTGGAGCTGCTGCACGAGCGCCACGATGTTCTCGCGCCCGGGCAGGCCGGGGCCCAGGAGCGCCAATTCGGCGGCGTAGCGACGCCGGATGCGCTGCACGAAGCGGCTGTGGTCGGCCGCGGCGACTGCGCCGGTTTCGCTCGCGACGCAGCCGCTGGTCGGCGCGGCGGCGCCGACCAGCGTTGACCCGGAATCCATAGGGGTGCGCGCGCTCACTGTGCTAGATTGGCCCAGCCTCGGCCGACGAAGACAGCATCACGCAGTCCGCCACGAGCCCCGCCCCGCCTGCATTGCATGTCATCGATCCCGCCACCTTTCGCCGATACCGAACCGCTGGCTGCTGCGGCTGCCGCAAGCGGCGTCGAACCGGCCCAAAGAAACCGCCGCCGCCGCTGGTTGCTGCGCCTGCTGGTGTGGCCCGTTCTCTTGCTCTGGACTCTGCTGGCGCTGGCGTGGCTGGCACTGCATTGGCTGATTCTGCCGCACATCGAAGAGTGGCGCGTGCCGCTCGAAGTGCGCGCCAGCGCGGCCCTCGGCGTGCCGGTGAAGATCGGCCATATCGCCGTGCATTCGAGCGGCTGGGTGCCGTCGCTCGAACTCCGCGACGTCAAACTTCTCGACGCAGAGCAGCGCACCGCATTGCACTTGCCACGCGTCGCGGTGGCGGTCTCGCCGCAGGCGTTGTTGAACCTGCGCGTGAGCTTCGATCAACTGCTCATCGAAGGCGCCGAGCTCGACGTGCGGCGCGCCCGCGACGGGCGCATTTATGTCGCCGGCCTGGCCCTGGGCGGGGATGGAACCGGCGAGGACAACGCTGCGGCGGACTGGTTCTTTTCGCAGCACGAGTTCGTGATCCGCGGCGGCACGCTGCGCTGGACCGACGAGCCACGCGACGCGCCGCCGGTGGCGCTGACCGACGTCCAGTTCGTGCTGCGCAACGGCCTGCTGTCGCACGACTTGAAGCTGGAGGCGACACCACCGCCCGAGTGGGGCGAACGTTTCACGCTCACCGGCCGCTTCACCCAGCCGCTGATGGCGCCGGCGAGCCAGTGGCAGCGCTGGAGCGGCAACGCCTACGCCGACCTGCCGCGCGCCGACCTGCAGCCGCTGCGCCGTCACGCGACGCTGCCGTTCGACCTGAGCGAAGGCACGGGCGCAGTGCGTGCCTGGTTCGACATTCGCGACGGCTCGCTGCACGCAGCAACCCTCGACGTCGGCCTGCGCAGCGTGGCGCTGCGCCTGGGCCCGAAGGTCGACGAACTGCGCATCGAACAACTGCAAGGACGGATCGACGCCGAGCGCGACGCGGAAGGCACGGCGCTGTCGCTCGAACGCCTCAGCTTCGTCACCAGCGACGGCATGCGCTGGCCCGGTGGCGACGTGAAGTTGAAGTGGCGCCAGCGCGAAGGCGCCTCCGCGACCGGCGGCGAGTTGACTGCGCAGCGCCTGGACCTGGCGCTGCTGGCCCAAATCGCATCGCGCATTCCGCTCGGCGCTGCATTGCACCAGTTGCTCGGCGAACTGAATCCCAAAGGTTTGCTCACCGACTTCTCGGCGCGCTGGGACGGCCCGCTCGATGCGCCCCGACGCTACCAGGTGAAAGGCCAATTGAGCGGCCTCGCGCTCGCCTCGCGCGCGTCGGCCGAGGCGCACCGGGTTGGCCGCCCTGGCCTGCGCAACGCGACGCTGCAGTTGAGCGCGAATGAAAAAGGCGGCACGGGCAAGCTCGAAGTGCGCGACGGTGTGCTCGAAGTCCCCGGGCTGTTCGAAGACCCGAAAATCCGCATCGAGCGCTTGAGCGCGGATCTGGAGTGGCGCATTGCCGCGGGCAAGGCGACGTTCACGGTGAAAAACGCAACGCTCGCGAACCCGGACGCGAGTGGCGAGTTCGAGGCCGCGTGGAACAGCGGCGCGGGCAGCGAACCCTTCGGGCGCGGCGGGCGCTTCCCGGGCCAGATCGAGCTCACCGGGCGCCTGAACCAGGGCATGGCAGTGCGCGCCGCGCGCTACCTGCCGCTCGGCATCCCCGAGGCGACGCGGCGTTACGTCGAGCGCGCCGTGAAGGGCGGCCAGGTGCGGCGCCTGGACATCCGCGTCAAAGGCGACCTGTGGGACTTCCCGTATTTCGATCCCACGACGCGCGGTGAATTTCGCCTTGCCGCACTCGCCGACGACGTGGCGTTCGCGTTCGTTCCGAGCGCGCCGGCCAGCGCCACCGAGCCGGCCTTCGTTTCGCCGTGGCCGGAGCTGGCGCATGTCAGCGGCGAGCTGATCATCGACCGCGCGTCGCTCGAAGTCAGAGGCGCGACAGCGCAGCTCGGCGGGGTCGCGTGGACCGACGTGCGCGGCGGGATTCGCAACGTGATCGAACAGCGGATCCTGACGCTGAACGGCACGGCGCGCGGTCAGGCTGCCGAGATGCTGCGCATCGTCAACGCGAGCCCGGTCGGCGATTGGATTCACCGCTCGCTCGCACGCAGCACGGCAAGCGGTGGCGCGACTCTCGATCTCGGTCTGAGCATCCCGCTGCGCGACTTCAGCAAGGCCGAAGTGAAAGGCAGCGTCCTGCTCGCCGGCAACGACGTTCGCATCACTCCCGACAGCCCGCTGCTCGCGGCGGCGAAAGGCCGCGTCGACTTCAGCCACAAGGGCTTTGCCGTGGTCGGCGCGACGGCGAATGCTTACGGCGGCGAAGTCGCATTCGAAGGCGGCTTGAAGGGCGACGGAAAGCTGCGCTTTGACGGCCAGGGCACGGCGACCGTCGAAGCGTTGCGCCGCGCCAGCGAGCTCGGTCTGCTGGCGCGAATCGCCCCGCACCTGAGCGGCAAGGTGGTCTACCGCATGGGCCTGGGCTTCACCGAGGGCCACCCCGACATCAGCATCACGAGCGACCTGGTCGGCCTGGCGAGCGACTTGCCGCCACCCTTGCGCAAGGGCCCCGAGACGGCGCTGCCGACGCGCTATTCGACGAGCCTGGTGCGCGACTCCTGGTTGCCCGGGCGCAAGCTCGCCGACATCCTCGCGCTCGAGATCGGGCCTTTGCTGCAGGTGCAGTACCGGCGCGACATTTCGGGCGACGTGGCGCGCGTGACGAGCGGCGCCATCGGCATCGGCCTGGCCGCCGGCGAAACCGTCCCGACGTCGACCCAAGGCGTGGCGGTGAACGCGAACCTCAGCGCAGTCAACCTCGACGCGTGGGAAACGGTGTACCGCAAGCTGTTCGACGACGGCGGCGAGATCCGCGGCGGCGCCGACGACGACCCCGGTTACGGCCCGGACCGGCTCGCCGTGCGCGCCCAGGAGCTGATCACCGGCGGGCGCCGCATCACCGGCGTCGTCGCCGGGATTTCGCGCGACGCCGGCCAGTGGCGCGCGACGCTCGAAGCGGATCAGCTCAGCGGCTACGTCGAATACCGCCCGCCGCGCCGCGCCGCAACGCCCACAGCCGGCGCCGGGCGCATCTACGCGCGCCTGTCGCGCCTGTCGCTGCCGAAGTACGACGTCGAACAGTTCGAGAAACTGCTCGACGAACCGGCGAGCAGCGTGCCGGCGCTGGACATCGTCGTCGACGACTTCGAGCTGCGCGGGAAACGCCTCGGCCGGCTCGAGATCGCAGCGACAAACCAGGTCGGCGCCGCGGCGCCGGCGGCGCGCGAGTGGCGCTTGTCCAAGTTCAGCCTCGCCACACCCGAGGCGCAGCTCAGCGCGACCGGCACCTGGTCGGCCGGCGGCGCTGCAGCGCGGCGTGCCGAAATGGACTTTCGCCTGGAGCTTCGCGACAGCGGCGCCTACCTCGAGCGGCTCGGCCTGGGCAAGGCGGTGCGCGGCGGCAAGGGGTTGCTCGCGGGTCAGCTGGCGTGGCTCGGCTCGCCGCTGTCGCTCGACTTCGCGAGCATGAGCGGCCAGTTCAACGTGGCGGTCGAGGCGGGTCAGTTCCTCAAGGCCGACCCCGGCGCGGCGCGGCTGCTCGGCGTGCTCTCGCTGCAGGCGCTGCCGCGCCGGCTCTTGTTCGACTTTCGCGATGTCTTCGAAGAAGGTTTCGCCTTCGACAGTTTCGGCGGCGACGTGCGTGTCGACAAAGGCGTCGCGCACACGAACAACCTGCGCATGCGCGGCGTGCAGGCGGTGGTGCTGATGGAAGGCCAGGCCGACATCGGGCGCGAGACGCAGGACCTGCGCGTCGTCGTCGTCCCCGAAATCAATGCCGGCACCGCATCGCTCGCGTACGCCGTCATCAACCCGGCGATCGGGTTGGGAACTTTTCTCGCCCAGTTGTTCCTGCGCCGGCCGCTCAGCGAAGCCGGCACGCGCGAATTCCACGTCACCGGGCCCTGGGCCGACCCGCAGGTGGATCGGATCGAGCGCAAGGCCGAAGCCCAGAGCCCGCCACCCCGATGAAAATTGCCGCACTGCAAATGGTGTCCACGCCCGACGTGGCGCGCAACCTGGAGGCGGCACAGCGCCTGATCGCGCAAGCCGCGGCCCAAGGCGCGCAACTGATCGCGCTGCCCGAGTACTTCTGCCTGCTCGGGAACAACGATCGCGACAAGCTCGGCATCGCCGAAACACCGCTCGCCGCAGACGGAAGCGGCGGCGGCCCGATTCAGCACGCGCTCGCGAAGGCCGCGCGAACGCACGGCGTGTGGGTCATCGGCGGCACGCTGCCGCTGCGCTGCGCAGACCCGCAGCGTGTGCGCAACAGCAACCTGGTGTTTGCGCCCAGCGGATCGGTCGCGGCGCGCTACGACAAGATGCACCTGTTCCGCTTCGACTCCGGCACTGAGCGCTATGACGAAGGCCGCGTCCTGGAAGCCGGCGACGCGCCGGCCGCTGTGCAGTGCGGCGTTTTGCGCGTCGGCTTGAGCGTGTGCTACGACCTGCGTTTCCCCGAGTTCTACCGCGCCCTCATGGAGCCACCGTGCGACTTGCTCGCCGTGCCCTCGGCGTTCACCTACACGACGGGACGCGCGCACTGGGAGCTGCTGCTGCGCGCGCGCGCGGTCGAGAACCAGGCTTACGTGATCGCCCCAGCGCAAGGCGGAACGCATGAAAACGGGCGCCGCACCTGGGGCCACAGCATGATCGTCGACCCCTGGGGCGAGGTGCTGGGGGTCCTGCCCGAAGGCGAAGGTGTCGTTGCCGCAGAGGTCGATGCGGCGCGGCTCGGGTCGGTGCGGCGCCAGTTGCCCGCGCTCGCGCACCGGCGCCTCGGTCGTTGAAGCGCCGCGGGCGCCGCACATCGCTATCATGCGGCGCCCGCCGAGCGCGGCCGCCGCATCTCCCTTGAACCCTCACCGCCGAGAACCTCATGCATCGAATCCCATCGTTCGCCGCCCTGAACGCCTGCGCCCTCGCCGTCCTGTGCGCCCCCGCATGGGCCGGCCGGCCACTCAGCGTTGACGACGCGAACGTCGACGACAAAGGAACCGGCCACGTCGAAGCCTGGTTTGCGCGCGAGACCGGCAGCACGAACGTGTTCAACATCGTTCCCGCGTACTCGCCTTGGGAAGTGGTCGAGCTCTCGGTGCCGCTGGCGCGCAATCGCACCGCGGCGGTCAGCTCGGTCGGCGGGCTCGTGCGCGTGCGAATCACCGAGCCTCAGAAGTCAGGCTGCAATTTTCTCGTCGCGCTCGGCCACCAGCACTTCAGCCCGGGCGGGAACCAGCCTTACGCGTACAGCGCGGCGACATGCCGGAAAAACGAATTCGCGCTCAACCTCAACCTCGGCGCGGCCAATCCCTCTGGCGGGTCGAGCTACGGCACTTGGGGCGTCGCGTTCGAGCGCGATCACGGCAACATGGTTGGGCATGTCGAAGCGTTCGGCCAAGAACACGCGAAGCCGACATTCCAGGTCGGCGCGCGCACCGACGTCGGCAGGGGCTTCCAGGTCGACGGCACGGTCGGGCGCAACGCCGGCGACACGATATTCAGCCTGGGCTTGAAGTTCAGTTTCTGAAGGGCCGTCCCGTCGCGGGCCGGCGCTGCAGACGCGCCGCACCCTGCGCCAACGCACAGACGAACGATGCACTCAATGGAGTGTGCAGTCCGTCGCGACATGTATCGGAAGTCCTAAATCGTCGTCGCCGCGCTTACACGCGCGCCGCGTTTCGCTGAGGCGCTTTTGAGTCGATGCCGCGGGCGCGGCCGCCTCCGCCTGAATCGCTGACGTCGCCAACAAACGGTTGCGCAAGGCACCCGCGTTGGGCGCCAACTACCGGTCCTGCGTTCCGGGCCTGCCATCGGCAGCGACCACGAGGACGCGTGATTCGAAACAGTTGGAGGGCCTCATGCAAGCAACTTCCCTTGCGCAACGCGGCGCGCACCTCATGCTCGCCGCCCTTCTCGCGGCGTGCGGCGCCGGCACCGACGAACCCGCGCCCACCGTGACGACGGTGACGATCGAATCCGCGTGCACGACGGCACCGGCATCGTTCAGCGCGAGCGTCTGGCCGAGCATGAACGCCGTCTGCACCGCGTGCCACGTGCAGGGTGGCGTGGCCAGCGGCACGCCGCTCGTGTTCACTGCCGCGGGCAGCGAAATCCAGAACTACAACGTCTTGCGCAACTACGCCAAGGCGTCGAGCAGCACCTTGCTCTCAAAGTCGATCGGACTGCCGACCCACGCCGGCGGCGCGCCCTACACCAACACCAACTCGCAGCAATACATGGACTTGGCGCAGCTCATCCCCCAGATGACGCAACAGGTCTGCACCACGACGACGACGACCGTGACGCCACCCACGACGACGGGCGCAGGCGGGTTCTGGCAAGACGTGTCCTTGATCACCGACGCAGCCGTTCTCGCCAAGGCGTCGGTGCTGTTCGCCGGGCGCAACCCGACGCCACAGGAGTCGACTGCCGCTGCAGCCGGCACAACGGCGCTGCGCCAGACGATCCGCGGCTACATGCAAGGCCCGGTGTTCGAGCGCTTTCTGAACGACGTCGGCGACACGCATTTCCTGAGCCCGGGGGTTGTGGTTCGCGGCAACAACATGGGCTACAACGCACTCGACTGGCCGACCGCCGGCGCTGTGCTCGGCGCGGCGAATGTGACGCAGGTCGCCGCCGCGGAGCAGAACCGCTTCGACGCGTCGGCGAAGCGCGAGCCGGTGGAGCTGATGAAGTACATCGTGCGCAACGACCGGCCGTACACCGACATGGTCGCCGCCAACTACACGGTCGTGAACGGCATCCTCGCGCAGTACCTCGGTGCCAGCGTGCAGGGCAGCTTCACGAACCCGGCCGACGACACCGAATGGCGCGTCGCCACCTTGCCGAGCCAGCGCCTGGGCGGCACGCGCGAGCACGCCGGCGTGCTCTCGACGCACCCCTGGCTGCAGCGCTTCCCGACCACCGACACGAACCGGAACCGGCACCGCGTCAACATCCTCTACAAGCAGTTCCTCGCCACCGACGTCAGCGCGCTCGCGGTGCGGCCGCTCGACGACGGCACGACGTTCCGCGTGCCGACGATCGAGAACCCGGGCTGCGCGGCGTGCCACGACACGATCGATCCGATCGCCGCGGGCTTCCAGAACTGGAACGAGCGCAATCGCTACCTGCCCAATCGCACCGGCACGGTCGATCACGCGCTGCCCGGCACTTACCGATCGGCGAATTACCCGAAGGACGCGAACAACGTGGCCTATTACAAAGCCGGCGACAACTGGTTCCGCGACGTCAAGGCTCCGGGTTACGGCGCGACGCCGATGCCGGGCGGCTTCACCGGCAATCCGACCGCTCTGCAATGGCTCGGCCAACAGGTCGCAAACGACCCGCGCTATGCGCTCGGTGCAGTGCACTTCTGGTACGAGGGCGTGTTCGGTCGTGCGCCGCTCAAGACCCCGTTCGACCAGACGAGCCCACAGTACGCCGGCCTGCTCGCTGCCTACTCGGCGCAGAACGCCGAGTTCGAGGCGATCGCCGGCCGTTTCCGCAGCGATCGCGGCAACGGTGCGTACAACGTGAAAGACCTGCTCGTCGACCTCGTGCTGAGCCAGTGGTTCCGCGCCGAACGTGCGGCGAGCCTGAACGCGGCGCGCGCCGTCGAGCTGCACGACGTGGGCAGCGTCAACATGCTGCCGCCGTCGCAGCTGAACCAGAAGCTGCTCGGCGTCGTCGGCCAGGGCTGGGCCGAGTTCAACAACCCGTACGCCGGCTGGGCGCTGAACTACGGCGACTTCGACGGCGTGCAGCGCGTGAACCGCGCCAAGTCGCACACGATGATGCAGAGCATCGCCGTGGATCGCTTGGTGGCGGTGCGATCCTGCGCCTTCACGAAGGGCGACTTCGACAAGCCGGTGGCGGATCGCCTGCTGTTCCCATCGGTCGCGCTCACCGACACGCCGGCGACAAGCGCCGGCCTGGCAGCGATCACGCAAAACGTGCGGCACCTGCACAAAGCGCTGTGGAAGGAAGACCTTCCCGAGACCGATGGCGAAGTGCAACGCACCCTGAAGCTGTTCACCGACACCTGGGCGGACCGCGCCAGCGCGCCGGCGCGACCTGTGAACTGCGCCTACAACAACACGAACGACCCGAACTACAGCGGGCGCGCGTGGGCCGCGGTCATCGCCTACATGCTGGGCGACTTCAAGTTCCTCTACGAATGATCCCCCGGCTTCAGCCGCGCATCCGCGCAGCGCAAACGCTGCGCGCGCCCCAACCCTTGAAGGAGCAGTTCACATGCAACGCCGAGAACTCCTGAAACTCGCCAGCGCCTGCGGCGTGGTCATCCCCTCCTGGTCGCTGATCCCGGCGGCGAGCGCGCAGACCGCACCGTACACCGGGCGCATCCTGATCAACATCCACGCCGACGGCGGCCTCGACCAGAGTTCCTGGACCGATCCGCGCGAAACGGATGCGACGCTCAACACCTACGCCGCCGCCGGTACCCCCGCCGGCGTCGCCGGCAACATCCGCTACGCGCCGATGGCCAACAACAAGGCATTCTTCGACGCGCACTTCCGCCAGATCCTCGTCATCAACGGCGTGCACAGCGAGACCAACGGCCACGACGAAGGCACACGCGCGCACGCCACCGGCAGGCTCGACATGGGGTATCCGAACCTGTCGGAGCTGTTCGCCTTCACCTACGGGCGCGGCATGCCCATGCCCTGGCTCAACAGCGGCGGCTTTCGGGTCAGCGCCGGCCTCGTCCCGCCCACACCCGTGCCGAACGAAAACGCGTGGCGTGCGCTGACGCAACCGAACGCCGCGTCGGCGACGAACGACTTCATGAAGCAGGCCGACCTGACGCGCGCCCAGACGGCGCGCGCCGAACGCATGAAGGCCCTGCAGGCCAGAGGCGACCTGTTGCCGCGCTCGAAGAACACGGTCGAGGAATTTCTCGGTTCCGCCGATTCGCGCGCGCTGCTGCAGCGCGTGACGCAGGTGACACCCGCGGCGTTCGATGCGTTCACCCAGGCGCACATCGGGTTGATCGCCGCGCAGGCCGGGATCACGTCGACGATCCAGCTGTCGAGCGGCGGCTTCGACGCGCACGACAACATCGACGCGAGCTACGCGAATTCCCTTCCTCGCCTCACCGACCTCGTGACCTACCTGTGGCAGAAGTCGGCAGACCTGGGCCTCGCGAATCGCGTGTTTCTGCGCGTCTACTCCGAGTTCGGCCGCACACCGCTCAACACCGGCAACGGCAAAGACCATTGGGAAGTCGGCTCGCAAATCCTGATGGAAGCGAACCCGACGTGGGGGAACCGCGTCTTCGGCGCGAGCGGGCCGAGGCACCAGCAACAACGAATCAACGTCGCGAGCGGCGCCGTCGATCCGACCGCGGGCCTCGTCATCAAGCCGCGCCACATCCACGCGGCGCTGCGCCGCTACCTGAACATCGAAACCACCGATCCGCGCTTCAATTTGAAGGTGCCAGCGAACGAGATGTTCGACTTTTTCAATGCGGGGGTGAGTACGGGGTACCCGAATTTGTGAACCTGATGGGGCAAGGTCGAATAAATTGTCGACAACCCCCTTCGCTGCGCTGCATCACGGCTTCAGCCAGATGCACTGCATGCCCGTGTCTTTTTGCCCTTGTCGGATCCGGTTCTGAATCAGCGGCCCAATCCCACTCATCGACGGTTCGCGATATCACGCGTCAATCGCAGGCGAGCCTGCGCAACTCAATGCCTCAAGCCATCTCTGCGTTGATCGCCGCCAGCACCGCAGCGCCCGGGCACAGCTCGGCAACGCCGAGTCGGTTCAGCGGTGCCTCCACGGTCTTCAGGTGCGCGTGCAGGTCCTGCGCGTCTGCGTTCACGTAAAGCAGGCCGGTCAGGATCTCGCCACGCGCTTCGTGCGCGGCGATGTGGCTCAGTGCGGCGAGGCGATCGCCCGCGTCGTAGCCACCGGCGAGCTTGCGCAGGCGAAGCACGCTGCCGTCGTGCTGCGTCACTTCGATCACTTCGCCGGGCGCGTACTTCGCCGAAATCGCGTCGCGCGAGGGCATGAAGTCGATCCGGTTCACGGCTTCGTTGTGCTCGCGCACGTAGTCGTAGCTCTTCGTGCTGCCGGCGTGGTTGTTGAACGCGACGCACGGGCTGATGACGTCGAGCAGCGCCGCGCCACCATGGCGCAGCGCGCCCTTGATGAGCGGAACGAGTTGTTCCTTGTCGCCGGAAAAACTGCGCCCGACGTAGCTCGCGCCCATCTGCAGCGCGAGCGAGACGAGGTCGATCGCCGTGTCGCTGTTGGTCACGCCTTTCTTGCTCTTGCTGCCCGCGTCGGCGGTCGCCGAGAACTGGCCTTTCGTGAGGCCGTAGACACCGTTGTTCTCGACGATGTAGGTCATGTTCACGCCGCGCCGCATCGCGTGCGCAAACTGGCCGAGGCCAATCGACGCCGAATCGCCGTCGCCCGACACGCCGAGGTACAACAGCTCGCGGTTCGCCAGGTTCGCGCCAGTGAGCACCGAGGGCATGCGCCCGTGCACGGTATTGAAGCCGTGCGAGTTGCCCAAGAAATAATCCGGCGTCTTCGACGAGCAGCCGATTCCCGACAGTTTGGCCACACGGTGCGGCTCGATCGCGAGTTCCCAGCACGCCTGCACGAGCGCGGCGGAAATCGAATCGTGACCGCAGCCTGCGCAGAGCGTCGAGATCTTGCCTTCGTAGTCGCGCCGGGTGAGGCCGAGCGCGTTCGCCGGCAGCGTCGGGTGGTGCAGTTTCGGTTTGGCGATGTAGGTCATCAGGCCACCTTGTTGCTCTTGACGAGCGGCTCGACGTTGAAGCGATTCATTCGATTCGCGATCTCTTCCGTGATGAAACGCGCCGTGATCGGCGTTCCGTCGTAGTGCAGCACCGGCTCGAGCTTGGCCGGGTTCACTTCCTGCTCCGTCACGAGCAGCGTACGCAATTGCGCGTCGCGGTTCTGTTCGATCACGAACACATGCTCGTGCGCGGCGATGAACTGATCGACCGCGGCGCTGAACGGAAACGCTCGCAAGCGCAACAGGTCGACATGAACGCCCAGGGTGCGCAGCGAATCGAAGGCTTCGTTCATCGCCGGGCTCGTCGAGCCGTAGTAGATGACGCCGAAGCGCGTCGGCCGCGCCGCGTTCGTCGGCACGGGTTGCGGCACGAGGTTCTTCGCCGTCTCGAACTTTTTCAGCAGCCGCTCGACGTTGTACATGTAGTCGGGCCCGGCTTCGGAATAACGCGCGTACGGGTCGCGCGTCGTTCCGCGGGTGAAAAATGCGCCGCGTTTGGCGTGCGTCGCCGGGTAGGTACGGTACGGAATGCCGTCACCGTCGACATCGAGGTAGCGGCCGAAATCGCGCCCGGCCTCCAGGTCTTCGTGCGTCATCACCTTGCCGCGGTCGTACTGGCGCGAGTCGTCCCATTCGAGCGGTTCGCACAGGCGGTGGTTCATGCCGATGTCCAGATCGGTCATGAGGAAGATCGGCGTCTGCAAGCGGTCCGCCAGATCCAGGCACAGCGCAGCGAAGTCGAAGCACTCGTGCGGATCTTCGGGGAAGAGCAGCACGTGTTTCGTGTCGCCGTGCGACGCGTAGGCGCAGCTCAAGACGTCGGCCTGCTGGGTTCGCGTCGGCATTCCGGTGGACGGCCCGCCGCGCTGCACGTTGATGATCGTGACCGGAATCTCGGCGAAGTACGCGAGGCCGATGAACTCCGTCATGAGCGAAATCCCCGGGCCCGACGTCGCCGTGAAAGCGCGCGCGCCGTTCCAGCCCGCGCCGACAACGATGCCGATCGACGCGATTTCGTCTTCGGCCTGGACGATCGCGAACTTGTTCTTGCCCGTTGCCTTGTCGACGCGCAACTTGCTGCAGTACTTCTGGAACGCCTCGGCGAGCGACGAGGACGGCGTGATCGGGTACCAGGCGCACACCGTCGCGCCGCCGTAGACGCAGCCGAGCGCCGCCGCTGCGTTGCCTTCGATGAAGATGCGCTTTCCCACCGCGTTGCGGCGTTCGATCTTCAGGCCGAGCGCGTCGTCGAAATACTCACGGCCGTGGTGCAGGCCCATCATGAACGCGTCCAGATTCGGCTGGATCAGCTTCGCCTTGCCCTTGTACTGTTCGCCGAGCAAGGTGGCGATGACTTCGGGTTCGATGCCGAGCAGCGCCGCGAGAACGCCGACGTAGACGATGTTCTTCAGCAGCTGGCGTTCACGCGGGTCGGTGTAGCGCGTCGCACACAGATCGGTGAGCGGGACCGGGATCACGTTCACGTCGGCGCGAAAGCGCGCCGCCGGAATCGGCTTGGAGCTGTCGTACATCAGATAGCCGCCGGGTTCGATCTCGGCAACGTCCTGGTCCCAGGTCTGCGGGTTCATCGCGACCATCAGGTCGCAGCCGCCGCGCCGGCCCTGGTAACCCTGCTCGTTGACGCGCACTTCGTACCAAGTCGGCAGGCCCTGGATGTTGCTCGGGAAAATGTTGCGCGGGCTCACCGGAACGCCCATTCGCAGCAGGCTCCTCGCAAAGAGCTCGTTCGCCGACGCCGAGCCCGAGCCGTTGACGTTGGCGAACTTGATGACGAAGTCGTTCACCGCCGCGATGCGTTTCACTGGGACCTTCATGGTTCAGGCCGCCTTTTTCTGTTGAGCCGTTGGCTGCGCCGGCGCGCCGCCCTTGGGCGTGCGGCAGCCCTTGCCCGCCTGCGTCAAGTCGATGAGGAATTTCTGCATGTCCCACGCGCCCGTCGGGCAGCGCTCGGCGCACAGGCCGCAGTGCAGGCAGACGTCTTCGTCCTTGATCATGACGCGGCCGGTTTTCAGGATGTCGGACACGTACAGGTCCTGGTCCGCATGCCGCGCCGGGGCGCGCAAGCGCGTGCGCAGATCGGCCTCGGTGCCATTGGCGGTGAACGTGATGCAGTCGGTCGGGCAGATGTCGACGCACGCGTCGCACTCGATGCACTGTCCGGTCGAGAACACGGTTTGCACGTCGCAGTTCAGGCAGCGCTGCGCTTCTTTCCACGCCGTCGCCGCGTCAAATCCGAGTTCGACTTCGACCTTGATGTTGCGCAAGGACTGGTTCACGTCGCGCCAAGGCACCTTGTGGCGCAGGTCGGGCGCGACCGAGTTGTCGTAACTCCATTCGTGAATCCCCATCTTCTGCGACACCAGCGTCACGCCCGGCGCGGGCCGCTCATGCACGTTTTCGCCGTGCAGGAACTTGTCGATCGAGATCGCCGCGGCGTGGCCCTGCGCCACCGCCCAGATGATGTTCTTCGGCCCGAGCGCAGCGTCGCCACCGAAGAAGACCTGCGGCAGGCTCGCCTGCAGCGTCACTTCGTCGATCACCGGCATTCCCGAGTCGTTGAAGGCGAGGCCACAGGTGCGCTCGATCCAGGGAAACGCGTTCTCCTGGCCGACCGCGACGAGCACTTCGTCGCATTCGAAACGCTGTTCGGGCTCGCCGGTCGGAACCAGCTGGCGCTTGCCGTTCGCATCGCGCACCGCGCGCACCTTCTCGAACGTCATGCCGACCAATCTGCCGTTCTCGTGCAGGAACGCTCGCGGCACCAGGCAATCGAGGATCGGAATGCCTTCGTGCCCAGCGTCTTCCTTTTCCCAGGGCGAGGCTTTCATTTCTTCGAACGGCGAGCGCACGATGACTTTGACGTCTTCGCCGCCGAGACGCTTTGCGCTGCGGCAACAATCCATTGCCGTATTGCCGCCGCCGAGCACGATGACGCGTTTGCCGATGCGCGTCGTGTGGCCGAACGAGACCGACGCGAGCCAGTCGATGCCGATGTGGATTTGCGCCGCCGCCTCCGTGCGGCCCGGAATCGACAGGTCGCGCCCGCGCGGCGCGCCGCAGCCGACGAACACCGCGTCCCAGTTTTCGTTCAGCAAAGCCTGCATCGATTCGATTCGCGTTCCGCCACGAAACTCGACACCGAGCTTGAGCACGTAGCCCGTCTCTTCGTCGATCACTTCTTCGGGCAGGCGAAAGCGCGGAATCTGCGAGCGGATCATTCCGCCGGCCTGCGGGTCGGAGTCGAACACGGTGACGTGGTAGCCGAGCGGCGCAAGGTCGCGCGCGACCGTCAGCGCTGCGGGCCCGGCACCGACGCACGCGATGCGCTTGCCGTTCTTCACCGAAGCCGGGCGCGGCAGGCGCTGCGTGATGTCGTCTTTCAGATCGGCAGCGACGCGCTTCAGGCGACAGATCGCGACCGGCTCGGGGCGTTCGGCTTGCGCTTCTTCGACGCGGCCGCGTCGGCACGCCGGCTCGCACGGCCGGTCGCAGGTGCGACCCAGGATGCCGGGGAAGACGTTCGACGCCCAGTTCACCATGTAGGCGTCGGAGTAGCGCCCGGCGGCGATCAAGCGGATGTATTCGGGG
Source organism: uncultured beta proteobacterium (assembly GCA_963775015.1). Classification (GTDB taxonomy): domain Bacteria; phylum Pseudomonadota; class Gammaproteobacteria; order Burkholderiales; family Burkholderiaceae_C; genus JAEMQF01. Next base: position 119,284 of record CAVZHI010000019.1, read on the forward strand.
ACCGGGGTGTGCGCCGGGCACGCCCATTGACAGTCGACCACTTTGTGAAAGTAGTCGGGCTGGTGGATATCGGTGGCTCGCAAACCTTCTCCCTTCGCAGGCCCGTCGCGCGTCACCCCGATGCCGACGGACCGTTTTTCGGTGGCGCGATGCTAGGTGCGACGGCCCGGCCTGTCAGCCGGGTTTGCACGAGTTTAGTCGGGCAGATCGCGGAACCTGGCGATTCCACACGATGCGCAAAGGGGCTTATGTGCGGCGCAAAGGGGCTGGTGCGCGGCGCGGCGCTGCTAGAGTCTGCTCCTCGCGTTCAGCCTGGAGCCCAAGTGCTGCGATTCTTCGCCATCGTTGCCGGTGCCGCCATCGGCGGTGTGCTGGGCGAGGGATTCGGTGCGTTGGCGGGTGCGGCGTTGGCGTGGCTCGGCTTCAATTCACAGCAGCAAGGCGCGCTGATCACAAGACTGCGGCGCGACGTCGACGCGCTCGCGGCACGCCGTTCCGAGCCGCACGCCCCGACCGAGCCGGCCCCGCAGCCTGCTGCGCCGGCGCCCGGCACAGCGCCAACTCCGTTCGCCGAAGCGCCTTCGAGCACTGAAGCGACGACCGTCGCCGCAGCGCTCGAAGGCCCACGCGAATCAAAGTGGGCCGACGAGCCGCACGACACCGAAGTCGGCTCGCTGTGGGGCGACGTCGGCGCCGCGGCCACGCCCGTGCCGGCGGCCGCTGCTGCGCCGCGCGCCGACTTGCTGGCGCCGCTGAAGAACTGGTTGTTCGGCGGCAATGCGATCGTCAAACTGGGCGTGGCGATCCTCTTCATCGGCCTCGCGTTCCTCGCCAAATTTGCCGCGCAGCATGTCGACGTTCCGGTCGAGCTGCGCCTGGCCGGAGTCGGCGCCGCGGCGCTCGTGCTGCTCGGCTTGGGCTGGCGCCTGCGCCACAAGCGCGCCGCTTACGCGCAGGTATTGCAAGGCGGCGCGGTCGCGGTGTTGTACCTGACGCTGTTTGTCGCGTTCCGCTTTTTCGACGTGTTGGCGCTCGCGCCGGCGTTCGCCTGCATGGTCGCCGTGGCGGCGCTCGCTGCGGCCCTGGCCGTGCTGCAAAACGCGCGCGCCCTCGCCGTGATCGGCGCGCTCGGCGGCTTTGCCACGCCCTTGCTCGTCTCGTCGGGGGGCGGGAATCACATCGCGTTGTTCAGCTATTACCTCGTGCTCGATCTCGGCATCGCGGCAGTGGCGTGGTACCGCAGTTGGCGGCTGCTGAACCTGATCGGGTTTTTTGCCACCTTCGGCGTCGCCACGGCGTGGGGCGTACTGCGCTACCGCGATTCCGACTACGCGAGCGCGCAGGTCTTCCTGATCGCCTTCTTCCTCGTCTTCGCCGTGATCCTGCTGTTGCCGGCGCGGCGCCTGCTGCGTGAAGGCGAGGCGGGCGAGGCGCCGAACCGCAGCGACGCCTGGGTCAACGGCAGCCTGTTGTTCGGCCTGCCGACGATCACGTTCGCGTTGCAGCACGGCCTGGTGCGAAGCTTTGAGTACGGCAGCGCGATTTCGGCGCTGGTGCTCGCGCTTTTTTACGTCGGCATGGCAGCGTGGCTGCGCGCCCAGCCACGCCTGGCGCTGATGTTCGAAGCGAGCCTGGCGATCGGCACCGTCTTCCTAACGCTCGTGATTCCGTTCGCGCTGGACGCGCACAGCACGTCGGGCGCGTGGGCACTGGAAGGCGCAGGCCTCGTGTGGCTCGGGCTGCGCCAGCGGCGGATCGCTCCGCGCCTGTTCGGTTACGCGCTGCTGCTGCTCGCGGGTGCGGCGATGTTCCATGCGCTGGAGCGCCACGGCATGCCGACGCGATTCTTCAACGCACTGCTCTTCAATGGCGTCCTGGCCGGCGCGGCTTCTCTCGCGGCAGCGTATTTCATGAAACGTCACGGCGAATTCATCGCCGCCTTGCCGGCGGATTCGCCATGGCGCTTCGAAGCGAACGCCGAGCTGCTCCTCATCGGCTGGGGCACCTTGTGGCTCGTCTTGACTGCGGCGGCGCAGATCGGCAACTTCGCCGCGCCGCACCATGAGTTGGCGGCGTGGCTCGCTTGTCTGAGCGCGGTCGCGATCGTCTACACCGAGCTTGCGCAGCGCCTGCCCTGGCCACGCATCGCCTGGCCTGTCCTCGGCCACGCGCCGTTGCTCGCCCTGTGCGTGGCGCTGAGTGCGCTCACGCTGGACGCGCCCGGCGCCAACGGCGGCTGGTGGGCGTGGCCGCTCGCGCTCGCGGCGCACCTTCTCGTCTTGTGGCGTTGTGCGCCGTTTTGGTCGTCGGCGCAAGCCGCGCCCACGACGCTCGGCCGGCTCCGACCCTTGTGGCCGGCCGCGCCGCCCCAACCGTCCACACCCTGGGTCTGCTCGTGCTCGCCGCCCTCGGCGCGCTGCAAGGCCGCGCGATCACGCGCGACTGGGGCGACCCGGCGAGTGCGTGGGCGTGGCTCGGCTGGTTGCTCGTTCCGGCGCTGCTGCTGCTGTGGCTGCCGCGCCCAGGCTTCGCCGGGCGCTGGCCGGCGCGGCTCGCGCCTGCGGCGTACCAGACGCACGCCGGCGGCCTGCTGGCGGCGGGCCTGTGGCTCTGGACGCTGCTCGCGAACGTCGCCTCAAACGGCGGCGCCGCGCCCTTGCCGCATGTGCCGCTGCTGAACCCGCTCGACCTGGGAATCGGCGTCGCGCTGCTCGCCGCGTGGAGATGGGCGAGCAGCAGCGCCGCCTTGCCCTGGCTCGCGCGGCAACCGCGTCTGGCGTTGCAGTTGATCGCGATCGCCGGATTCGTCTGGTTGAACGCGATCCTGATCCGCGGCTTTCATCACTACGGCGGCGTGCCGTTTCGCTGGCGCGCGTGGAGCGACTCGCTCGCCGTGCAGTCCGGAATCAGCCTGCTCTGGAGCGCGACGGCGCTGGTGCTGATGTGGCTCGCCGCACGGCGATCATTGCGCGCGCCGTGGATGGTGGGCGCGGTGCTGCTCGCCGCGGTGGTGCTGAAACTGATCCTCGTCGACCTGTCGGGAACCGGCACCGTGACGCGAATCGTCTCGTTCATCGGCGTCGGCGTGCTGATGCTCGTGATCGGCTATGTGGCGCCGCTGCCTGCCGCGCCCGCGAAGGAGGTTCCCGGTGCGAGTTCCTGAGTCTGGCCTGGCGTGGCTCGCGCACAGCGCGGCAGGAGCCGCGACGTTCTTTCTCGGCGTGGTCGTGGCGCACGCCGAAGAATCCGCGTACCGCTTCAGCGCCGCCATCCAGATCGAACAGGCGGCGCCGTTCGTTCGCCTCGCGCTGCCACCGAGCGCTTACGCGCGCAGCGAACAGGCCGAGTTGCGCGACCTGCGAATCGTCGACGCGGCAGGCGAGCGCGTACCGTTCGCGATGCTCGCACCGCGCGCCACGCAGTCCGAGGTTCAAGAGCAGTCGCGCAGCGCAATCCTCTACGCCTTGCCGCCGCGGCCGGCGCCGGGCAAGGCGTGGCCGTCGCCGCTCGAGGTGACGGTGCAGGGGGATCGCATCAGCGTGCGCCCGGCACGCATCGGATCGCCGCCTGCGGGCGCAGCAGGTTCGCCCGGCTGGCTCGTCGACCTCGGCGATGCGCGGCTGCGCAAACCCGACGAACCCGCGCCGCGCGCGCTGCGACTGAGCTGGTCCGCGCCGGCCGAGTTCAGCGCCGGAGTCGACGTCGAGGTCAGCGACGACTTGCGCCAGTGGCGCGGCGCCGGGTCGAGCCAACTCATGGCGCTCGCCTCGCCGAGCGGCGCTTTGCGGCAGGACCTCGTGATCCTCCCCACCCGCGCACCGCGGTTCGTGCGCCTCGTCTGGAGCGACGCGGCGGCGGCGCCGAAACTCACCTCGGCGCAAGCGATCCTGGATCGCGCGTCGAGCGTGGTCCTCGATCCCCCGGCCGAGATCGTCGTCGCCGCGCAGCCGACGCTGCAAGACGATGGGCCGATCAAAAGAGCCTTGCTGTTCGACCTCGGCGGCGCGCTGCCGCTGCTGGAAGTGGATCTGCGCCTGGCCGGCGGCACCCAAATCGCGCCGGTGCGGCTGCAGGGCCGGCGCAGCGCCAACGATGCGTGGAGCGATCTCGGGTCCGCCGTGTTCTACCGCCTCGAGCGTGCCGGCCAGGTGAGCCACTCGCCGCCACTGCGGCTTCGCACGTCGCAGCGTTACCTGCGAATCATTCCCGACGAACGCGCCGCCGCGCTCGATCCGGCGTCGACGAAGCTCGTGGTGAAGGCAGCGCTGGCGAACCTCGTGTTCGCGCGCCAGGGGCGCGAGCCGTTCACGCTGCTCGCCGGCTCGACTGCTGCCAAGGCCAGTGCCCTGCCGATTCAGACGCTGATTCCCTTGCTCGACGAAGAGCGCGCGCGTTTCGGCCAGGCGAGCCTCGCCGCGTGGAGCGAATCGGAGGCCGTGTTGCGCGGGATCGAATCGCAACAACGCCTCGCCGCGATGCGGCCGTGGCTGTTGTGGGCGGTGCTGCTCGCGGGCGTGGCGGGGCTCGGCTTCATGGTGTGGCGCCTGGCGCGCGGCGCGGCGCGCTCGGACGGCGCCGCATGAGCCCAACTTGACGCAACGGTCACAGGGCGCGGCCGGGCCGACAAGGCCGCCGCACGCACTGAACCCCATGGAAAATCCGATGGCCACCTCGTTGAACCTCCCGGACCGTATCGACCCGAGCACGCCGCCGCTGCTGCGAAACGCGGCCGACGTGCGCGCCGTCGAGGCCACGCCTTACGCCGAACGCATCGCCGCGCAGAGCACGTTCGAGGCCTTGCAGCGCAGCGCTGCGCACGCCCCGCAGTCCGCGGCGCTGCAATTCCTGAGCCGCGCCGACCCGGACGAGACGCCGCTCAGCGTGACTTACGCGCAATTCATGGCCCGGACCACGCAGGCGGCGAACTTGTTCGGCGCGCTCGGCGTCGGCCCGGGCGACGTGGTGAGCCTGCTGTTGCCCCTCATCCCGCAGAGTTTCTACGCGCTGTTCGGCGCGCAGGCGGCAGGCATCGCAAACCCGGTGAACCCGCTGCTTTCTCCGGTGCAGATCGCTGAGATTTTGCGCGCGGCGGGCACGAAGGTGCTGGTCGCGCTCGGCCCGGTGCCGGGCAGCGACATCTGGGACAAGGTGCAGCGAGTCCGCGCCGAGTTGCCGAACCTGAAAGCGATCGTCGTCGTGAACGGCGCGGCGGACCCGGCGAACGGCGTGCTCAGTTTCGATGCGCTTCTCGACACCTACCCGGCGGATCGGCTGAGCAGCGGCCGGAGAATCGCCGCCAGCGATACCGCGGCGTACTTCCACACCGGCGGCACGACCGGAACGCCGAAGCTGGTACGCCACTCGCACGCGAATCAGGTCTATCAGGCGTGGGTCATCGGCACCATGCTGCCGACGGGCGCGGGGCGCAATCTGCTGTTCGGCCTGCCGCTGTTCCACGTCGGCGGCGCGCTCACCCAGGGCTTGGCACCTCTGAGTGGCGGCGCGACGCTGATCGTCGTCTCGCCCGCCGGTTGGCGCGAGCCGAACGCGCTGCGCAATGTGTGGCGCCTTGTCGAACGCTACCGCCCGCGCGTCTTCGGTGGCGTGCCGACGGTGCTCGCAGCGGCGCTGGGCGTGCCTGCGGTGGACGCCGACGTCTCGAGCCTCGAGTTCGTCTCGGGCGGCGGGTCGGCGATACCGGTCGCCGTGTGCAAGGCGTATGTGCAGTGGCTCGGCAAGCCGGTGCTCGAGGTCTACGGCATGACGGAAACGTCGAGCGTGCACACGATCAGCTACGCGCAGGCGGAGCTGCGCCTCGGGTCGGTCGGCCACGCCGTTCCCTACAGCCGGGTGCGGATCGTCAAGGTCGATCCGCAAGGCCGGTGCGTCGGCGACTGCGCGCCGAACGAAATCGGCATCGTCGCGATGTCCGGGCCCGGAGTGTTCAGTGGCTACCTCAGCGAAGCGCACAACCGCGGCGCGTTCGTCGAGCCGGGTTGGGTCAACTCGGGCGACCTCGGGCGCCTGGACGCCGAAGGCTACCTGTGGATCACCGGCCGCGCCAAGGACCTCATCATTCGCGGCGGCCACAACATCGATCCGCAGGCGATCGAAGAAGTCTTCTACGGCCACCCGGGCGTCGCGCTCGCGGCGGTGGTCGGCCAGCCCGACGCCTACGCCGGCGAACTGCCGGTCGCGTTTGTGCAACTCAAAGCCGGCGCGGCGGTCGAGGCGGATGAGCTGCTCGACTTCGTCCGCGAGCGCACTCCCGAGCGCGCTGCCGTCCCAGTGAAGGTGACACTGATCGACACCATGCCGCTGACTGCGGTGGGCAAAGTGTTCAAGCCGGCGCTGCGCCACGACGCGGCGCGTGCCGCGGTGACGCAGCTGCTCGACGGGCTGGCGCCGGCCGGCGCGAGCCTGGTCGTCGAGGTCGAATCGGACCCGAAACTGGGCGGCGTGATCGTGGTCTTACTCGAGGGCGCGGTGCCGGCGCATCGCGAGGCGCTGGAAAAATCGCTTCACGAGCGCCTGAACCCGCTCGTGATGGCGCACCGCATCGACTGGCGCTGAAAGGAAACTGGCACGCCTCGACTGGCGTCAGGCCGACGGCGATGCGATGACTGTTTTCGGCCCGGTGCTGCCGTTCGATGTGGCCTGGAGGCTTGCCCAACAACCCTCGTCATCCCGGCGAAAGCCGGGATCCACCGGTTGCACGCGATGAACGCATCGCTGGACGCGCGACTTCCACGGGTGGATCCCGGCTTTCGCCGGGATGACGAACATCTTGCGTCCTGCCCTTCGCTCTGCACCTTGCCATGCTGAGCTTTGATCGGTGGCACGCGTGAGCGCACCCAAAGCGGACGTTCGAACGTCAGCAACGGGCCGGAGACAGTCCGTGACACCGCATCGTCGGTTCAGGGAGTAGCGGGTCGCGCGAAGCGCGGTGGGGCCACTGTGATCAGGCGCTACGGCCCGAAGTCGACCTGCAGACCCAGCGCCGGTCCGGAAAACCGCAGCCGGTACGCCGAGTTGCTGGAAAAGTCCTGGCCCTTCACTTCCCACCCCGCGTAGCCCAGGCGCAGCGTCACGTTGTTGCCCAGCGCTTGCGAGACGAAGGCCTCATAGCGGCTCGCGCGGTCGACGTCCGTCTCGAAGCCGAAAAACTCTGTGAGGCGCGCCTCGATCGCCAACCCGGAGGGGTTGCGCCAGACCAGCCCGACGCCGCCCTGCGCACCGCGGTTGTAGAACCCCTGCGAGGCTTGCAGACCGGGCGCGGAGGAAGTCAAGCGCACACCGGCGTAGGCCACGCCGGCCAGCGCCTGCAAACCGACGGCGCCGCCACCGAAGAACTTGCGCCAGCGCCACGACACGTCGGCGTAGGAAAAGCGGAAATCATGGCGCAGTTGAATGGGGGGCGCGAACGTCGTGCCGTTCACGACGATCGGAGGCTGGCCCGTCGCCAGCGTCTGGTCGTCGCTGCCTCGCGCGTTGAAGCCTTCGACCTCGATGCTGTGGCCGTCCTGCGGCTGCGAAGGCACGTCGACGCCCTTGCCGAAATTGAAGCTCGCCCGAAGCGACGGCAGCACCGTCTGGCGGTCCTGCGCCTCGATGCGCGTCGTCGAGTACGAGCCGCAGCCGCCCAGAACCAGCAATCCGAGCAAGCCGCTTGCGAGATGCACTGCCTTCATCGCTTTCCTCCCAGGTGAATCGCCGCGTATTTCGGCGGGTCCTGGAGGAACGTGGTCCAGCAGCCGTCGCAGCAAAAATAGTACGCCACGCCATCGTAGTTCTCGATATGCGTCGCCTGGCTCAGGTTCACCGCCATGCCGCACACCGGATTGACGAATTGTTCCGCGGCCGGCGGCGCCGCCGCAGCCCACGCCGGCGCGGCGCCGCGGCGCTGCTCAGGCGCAGCGGCCGAAATCTGCAGCGCCGCCGGGCTCGGGGCTCGCTGATGCCGCCTCCCGAGTTCGCCCGCGCAACAAGGCGAGCACGCCGACAATCGCGACCAGCGCGATTTCGCCCGGCGTCTTGGCCCCGGCGTCGGGCCCGGCGGGCGCGTGCAGCTTGCTCAACTGCGCTTCGCTGACGCCGCGCATTCGCATCACGCCGCGCAGCTTGTCGGCCTTGCGCCGGCTCGAGATCAGCAGCACCTGCCGCGCCGGGCTGCGCAGCGCCGCTTCGAGCGCAGCTTCGTCGCCCTGGCCTTGCGTCGCGACCAGGGCGATCGGCGCGTCGTTCGGCGTCGCGACGAGCCGGATGCGCAGGCGCTGCGCGAGAAAGCGTGCTTCGTCGGCAGCCGGCGTGTCGCCGAGAATGCACAGCGCCTCGTGCGCGCTGTACGGTTGCACAAAGAGTTCGATGCTGCCGTTGCTCGCGCACGCCATCGCGTGGTGCTCGGCGTCGTCATCGCCGACCACTTGATCGTTGCTGATGCGAATCAGCTTCGGTGCGCCGCTGCGGATCGCGCCCTGCGCCGCGTCGATGACGACGCCTTTCGCGCAGCCCCCGCCGATCCAGCCGTGCAACGTGCCGTCGGCGAGAACGATGGCCTGCGCGCCGACGTAGGCCGAGGTCGGCGCGACGGCGCGGACGACGGTGACAAGCGCGTACGACTCGCCTTTGGCGTTCAGCTCGCGCGCCAGATCGAGCAGTTGATCGTTGTTGTTGTTCATCGCAAGCTTTCGAGGAGTTGCGGCAACAGGCGTTCCAGGTCCATCAGGTCCGCGCCCGGCGCCAGCAGGTCCAGGTGCGGCAGCGCTGCCTGCATGCCCCGCGCCTGAGGCGTGAAACCGGGTTGATTCAACAAGGGATTGAGCCACACGATGCGCCGCGCGCGGCGCCGAAGAAGCGCCAGCGCCGCCGCCAGCAACTTCGGTTCACCGGTATCGTACCCGTCGCTGACGATTACGACGCCGGTGCGCGAATGCACGAGGCGCGATCCGGCGTCGCGGTTGAAATCATGCAAGCACTCGCCGATCCGCGTCCCGCCGCCCCAGCCCTCGGCGAGCAAGTGCAAACGCTCCTGAGACCGCCAGGGGTCGGGATCGCGCAGCGCTTCGGCGACACCGGTCAGGCGGGTGTGGAAGATGAAGCAGTGCACGTCGGCGAGTTCGGCGCACAAGGCTCGCGCCAGGCGCAGGTAGAAGAAACTGTACAGGCTCATCGAGCGGCTCACGTCGAGCAGCAGGATCAGCCGCGGCCGCACCCGGCGCCGGCGCTTCCACGCCAGGCGCAGCGGCGTGCCACCACTCGCGACGCTGCGCCGGATCGTGCTTTGCAAGTCGATGCGCCGCCCGTGATGCGATTGCGCCTCGCGGCGCAACTGCAGGTGCTTCAGGCGCCGCGCGAAACGCCGCATCAGGGCCTCGATGTCGCGCGCGTCTTCGGCCTTGTTCAGGTCGCGGAAGTCGGTCGACGCCAGCAATTCCTGCCGGCTCGCGCCGTGCCGCGACGCGCCCGTGTCGGCGTCGTCGGCAGCGCCGCGCCCCGCGCCGTCACCGGGTTCGCTTGTCCCCCCGCCGTGGCTGCCGTCCTTCACCGGGCGCGCCGCAGCGGCCTGAACATCGCTCGTGACGAACGCAGACTTGTTCGGCGGCAGGAAGTAGGCGTCGAAGAGCGCATCGAAGCGCCGCCATTCGTCGCCGCGGCCGCAGAGCAAGGCCTTCAGGCTCCAGTGCAGGACGGGCCGGTCGAACGCGCCGGTGAGAAGTGCGGTTTCGATGACGCGCACCGAGTCCGCGCCACCGAGCGCGAAGCCGTTCGCACGCAGGAAGCCGGCGAACCCGGTCAGGCGCGACTGCAACTCGGCACCGGTGTCGGCGGCCGCCAGCCGACCCGCGGGCAGCACCGTGTCGGCGGCTGGAGCCGGCAAACGAGCCTCGCTCAACACGCAGCGGCGATTCGCGCGACGACGTCGGGCGTGAACGCCGTGCGATCGCTGCGCGTCTTGATGAGCGCGCTCAAGGTTTCCATGATGCGCAGGGCGGCAGCGTCATCGTCGATCGCCGTCACGCCCAGGCGCAGCAGCGCCGCGGCCCAGTCGAGCGTTTCCGCAACGCCGGGTTTTTTCTGCAGCTCCATGCGGCGCACGCTTTGCACGAACTCGACGATCTGGCGTGCGAGTTCGCCCGTCGCTTGCGGTACCTTGATGCGCACGATCGCGAGTTCCTTGTCGAAGCCGGGATAGTCGATGTACTGGTACAGGCAGCGCCTGCGCAGCGCGTCGGAAAGTTCGCGCGTGCCGTTGCTCGTGATGATGACGAACGGCTTGGTGACGGCGCGCAGCGTGCCGAGTTCGGGAATCGACATCTGGTAATCGGACAGCAGCTCGAGCAGGTACGCCTCGAACGCTTCGTCGGCGCGGTCGACTTCGTCGATCAGCAGCACCGGGGAGGTGTCGCAGCTGATCGCCTCCAACAACGGGCGCTTCAGCAAATAGCGCTCGGAGAAGATGTCCTGCTCCTTGAGCGCTGCGCTGCGCTCGTCGTTCTCGAGCAATTTGATCGCGAGCAACTGGCGCTGGTAGTTCCATTCGTACATTGCCGAATGAACGTCCAGGCCTTCATAACATTGCAGGCGGATCAGGCGCGTGGCGCGCACCGCGGCGAGCGCTTTTGCGATTTCCGTTTTCCCCACACCCGCGTCGCCTTCCAGCAGCAGCGGGCGGCCGAGATCCAGCGTGAGCAGCAACGCTGCGGCGAGCGAGGGTTCGGCAATGTAGCCTGCGCCTTCCAACTCGCGCTGCAGGGCAAGCACTTCGTTCAAGCGTGGCGCGGAAGAATTCAAGTCAAGCGGGCTTCTTGCCAAGCAAGCCGCGCAGCCAGTCCTTGAACACGGCCCACATCAGCGCCAGGCCGTTCAGCTCCTGGGGCGCTGCGGCTGCCGCGGCGGCGCTTGGGCTGGGGGCGGCGCCGCCGGGAGGGCCACTGCCAGCGGCGTCATGATCGGCCTGAAGCGCAAGGACCCGCGCCGCGAAGTTGTCGGCAAACTGCTTGAGCAGCTGATCGGCCACCGCATTCATCATGCGCCCGCCAAACGCGACCGCCTTGCCGCTCATCGAGACTTCGCTCGAGCCGACAAGGTTGCACTGCCTTGGCGTCTGCACCGGCTTCAACTCGCGCCGTCAGGTTCAGCGTCGCGCCCGAGCTGCCGGTGCTGTCGGTTCCCTTGCCGATCATGTGCAGGCTTCGCGCTGCGCTGTCGACGTCCTTCATCTCGACTTCGCCACGAAAAGCCATCGTCGCCGGCCCCAGGCGCACCGTCACGGTTCCCTTGTAGCGCCCGTCATCGAGCTTCTCGGTGATCTTCGCGCCGGGCATGCAACCCGCCACCGCTTCGAGGTCTTGCAGAAACGCCCACGCGATATCTGCCGCGCAAGGCATGGGGTAGTTCTTGTCGATCTGGACTTTCATGGCTTCATGCCCATCATTTGTCAGAAGTTCGTGTGGCGTGCACAACCGATAGCATGGAGTGGTCGAGTTGCCAACCAAAGGTTGCCGTCGAACCTGCGTCCCGACAGCATGTTACTCGTAGCTCTCCCCCATCAGAGAGGTGCAGAGAAGGAATGCGCGCTCTGCGGATCAGGCTGGCTTCGATCACTCGATGACCTCGGTAGCCAGCAAGAGAATCGACGGCGGGATCGTGAGGCCGATCGCCTTCGCGGTCCTTAGATTGACGACCATGTCGAACCGCATGGGCTGCTCGACCGGAAGGTCAGCAGGTTTGGCCCCCTTGAGGATCTTGTCGACGTAGCCCGCAGCGCGCCGGTAGTTGTCCGAGAAATTCGGACCGTAGGCCAACAGACCACCGGCCTCTGCAAATTCCCTCCGGTTGTAGATGGCCGGCAAGCGGTGCACGGTCGCCAATCTGGCCAGTTCGACGAGTTCGTTGCCAAACATTGCCTGGGAGATGATGAGTACCGCACCCGCTCGCCGAGCCTTCATTGCCTCGAAAGCGCCCGCAATCTCGTTGCGATGGCGCACCTCCAGGACCTGCAGCTCGAGTGCCAAGACCCGGGCCGCCTCGCGCGCTCGCTCCACTGCGAGTATCGAGGCTGGGCCACCGAGCGGGTTGTACAGGACGGCGACGCGCGAAACCCGCGGCGCCGCTGCCTTGAGTCGCTCGAGTTGTTTGGCGGTCAATTCGGCGAGCAGAATAGACAGGCCCGTCGCATTCGCACCCGGACGCGCCAGGCTGGTCACGAGTCCATTGGGCACCGGGTCGGCCGCGAGCGCAAACACGATCGGTACCGTCGAGGTTTGCGCCATCGCCGTCTGCACGGTACTCGTCCCGCCCACCAGCAGCACGTCGACTTTGAGGCGCAGAAGTTCGGTCACGAGTTCCGGGAATCGACGCATATCGCCGTACGCGTACCGGTACTCGATGGCGATGTTTTGGCCGTCGATGTAACCCAGCTCGCGCAGACCTTGCCGGAATGCTTCGATTCGAGGCTCGGTGGGCGACTGGTCGCCTATCACGCCGATCCTGGGAACCCTTCCTGCCGGCTGTGCCCAGGAGGTGGCGGGCGAGGCGATCAGTCCGAGCATCAGGACAAACTCGAACACGAACCTTCGCGCGCTCACGTTCCTCTCCGCTTCGATATCCTGAACCGCCCGCGCACTTTCACTCATGCGTGTGATCGGGCCAATGGTCTGCTCTTCTACCCCTGCCTCGTGTTGATGCCCAGGGCCTTGCACTGCTTCCAGACGTTGAACGCCGTGTGCGGCATGTCCATGTGCGTCACGCCCAGGTGCGCAAAGGCGTCGACAACGGCGTTGCTGAAGCAGGGAATGCCGCCGACGTGCGGCGACTCGGCAACACCTTTCGCGCCGATCGGGTGGTGCGGCGACGGCGTGACGGTGTGATCCGTCTCCCAATGCGGCGTCTCTGCAAAAGTCGGCAGGAAATAGTCCATCAAGCTGTTGCCCAGGTGATTGCCGTTCTCGTCGAACGGCACGAGCTGGCCGAACGCGACGGCAAACGCTTCGGTGAGGCCACCGTGGATCTGGCCTTCGATGATCATCGGGTTGATTCGTGTGCCGCAGTCGTCCAGCGCGTAGAAGCGCCGCACCTTGGTTTCGCCGGTAAAACGGTCGATGTCGACGACGGCGACGTACGCGCCGAACGGATAGGTGAGGTTCGGAGGGTCGTAGTACTCGACGGCTTCCAGCCCCGGCTCCATTCCGGCGGGCAAGTTGCTCGCGGCGTAGGAGGCGAACGCGATCTCCTTCATCGTCTTGCTCTGGCTCGGGTTGCCTTTCACCTTGTAGCGATCGACTTCCCACTCCAGGTCGCCCTCGGCCACCTCGAGCAGGTGCGCGGCGATCTTGATCGCTTTCGCGCGGATCTTGCGCGCCGCCATCGCCGCGGCAGCGCCGGCCACGGGTGTGGAGCGCGAACCCCAGGTGCCCGCGCCGTACGGCGCCTTGTCGGTGTCGCCCTCTTCGATCTGGATTTCTTCGGAGGACAGCCCCAACTCGGTGGCGATGATCTGCGCGTACGTCGTCGCGTGGCCCTGGCCCTGGCTCATCGTTCCCAGGCGCGCGATCGCGCTGCCGGTCGGGTTGACGCGAATGTCGCAACTGTCGAACAGGCCGATGCCGAGGATGTCGCAGACCTTGGTCGGGCCCGCGCCGACGATTTCGGTGAACGTGCAGACGCCGATCCCCATCAGCGTCGGGCTCTTCGGGTCGGCGCGTTTGGCGGCCTGCTCTTTGCGCAGGCCCACGTAGTCGACCGCCTTCAAGACTTTCTCCAACGCGACCTGGTAGTTGCCGCTGTCCAGCGTCCAGCCGAGCGACGTCGTGTAGGGGAACTTGTCCGCCTTCACGAAGTTGCGCCTGCGGATTTCGGCTTTGTCGATGTTCAGCTTCTGCGCCAGGATGTCGATCATGCGTTCGATCAGGTAAACCGCTTCCGTGACGCGCAGCGAGCAGCGGTAGGCGACGCCGCCCGGCGCCTTGTTCGTGTACACCGCATCGACGCGGCAATACGCTTTCGGAATGTCGTACGAGCCGGTGCAGATGCTGAACAGGCCGGCGGGCAACTTGGTCGCCGAGACGTGCGAGTTGAACGCGCCGTGATCCGCGAGCGCAGTGAAACGCAGCGCCTTGATGCGGCCGTCTTTGTCGGCGGCGAGTTCGCCCACGCCGTGGTAGTCGCGCGCAAAACCGGTCGTCGAGATGTTCTCGATGCGCGACTCGATCCACTTGATCGGAACGCCGGTGACGATGGACGCGACGATCGCGCACACATAACCCGGGTACACCGGCACCTTGTTGCCGAAGCCGCCGCCGATGTCGCCGCCGATGATGCGGATCTTGCTCTCGGGAATCCCCGACAACATCGCGACCACGGTGCGCACCAGGTGCGGCGCCTGCGACGTGAGGTAGACCGTCAACTGCCCCGTCACCTTGTCGAACGACGCGACGCAGCCGCAGGTTTCCATCGGGCACGGGTGCACGCGCGGGTTCAGGATTTCTTCTTTCACCGTCACCGCGGCGTTCGCAAACGCCGCGTCGGTCGCCGCCTTGTCGCCCGCTTCCCAGGTGAAGATGTGGTTCGGGTGCGTGCGCTTGCCATGCCCGACTTCGTCTTTGTGCGCAATGTCTTCGCGGATGATCGGCGCGTCCTTCGCCATCGATTGGTGTGGATCCACGATCGCCTGCAGTTCTTCGTATTCGACTTCTACCGCGTCGGCGCCGTCGGCGGCGCTGTAGCGATCGGTGCCGATCACAAACGCGACCTCCTGCATCTGGAACGCGACTTTCTTGTCGGCGAGCACCGCCTGGACGTCGCTGCCGAGTGTGGGCATCCAGTCGAGCTTGACGGGCTTCAGGTCATCCGCAGTCAAGACCGCAACGACGCCCGGAATCGCGAGCGCCTTCGCCTTGTTGATCGACTTGATGCGTGCGTGCGCGTAAGGGCTGCGAACGATCGCGCCGAACAGCATGCCGGGCAACTTGATGTCGTCGACATAGGTTCCGCGCCCGCGAATGAAACGCGCGTCTTCCTTGCGCAGGCGCGACGCGCCCATGCCTTGCAACTTGGTTTCGCGGTCGAGGGCTTCGGTGGATGCAGCCATGGTGAGGTCTCCGAATGAGGGGTGTTCCGGTCAGGCAGCCGTGGCGGCCAGCTTCTTCGCAGCGCTTTGCACCGCCTTCACGATGTTCTGATACCCCGTGCAGCGGCACAGATTGCCCGCCATCCAGTAGCGGATTTCTTCTTCGGTGGGGTTCGGCGTTTCCTTCAACAACCGGTACGCGCGCGTGATCATTCCCGGCGTGCAGTAGCCGCATTGCAGGCCATGCTCCTGAGTGAAGCCTTCCTGCAGCGCGTGCAGCACACCGGCCTGCTCGAAGCCTTCGATCGTCAACACGTCGGCCGCATCGCACTGCACCGTGAGCACGGTGCACGACTTGACCGACATGCCGTTCATGTCGACCGTGCACGCGCCGCAATGCGTCGTTTCGCAGCCGATGTGGGGCCCGGTGTGCTGGAGCTTTTCGCGCAAGGTGTGGATGAGCAGCTCGCGCGGCTCGACGAGCACGTCGACTGCCTTGCCGTTGAGCTTGAACGTGACGGCTTGTTTCTTGGCCATGGGGATGTCTCCTCGATTCCGGTGTTATGAGCGCGACGGGGGCGCAGGGTCAGCGCGTCGCGCGGGCGGCTGCGCCGCGCAGCGCGCGCTGCGTCATTTCGCCGGCCATTGCGGTGCGGTACTCGGCGTCGCCGCGCTGGTCGGTCGCCGGGTCGCAAATGCTCATCGCCAGGCGCGCCGCCTCGGCAATCGACGCATCGTTCAGCGTCTTGCCACGCAGCGCGCCCTCCGCCGCCTTGGCGCGCAGCACCGTCGGGCCGACGTTCGTCAGCGCGATCGTCACCTCCTGCACCGTGTCGCCCTTCATGCGCAGCGTCACGGCGGCGGCGGCGGTCGCGAAGTCGCCGACCTTGCGTTTCAGCTTCGAATAGCAGGAGCCGGTTCCCGCGGCGGGAGTCGGAATGCGGATCTCGGTCAGGATTTCATCCGCCTTCATCTGCGTCGCGTAGGGGCCGACAAAAAACCCGTCCGCAGCGAGGACGCGCTCGCCGCTTGCGCCGCGAACGACGAACGAGGCGCTAAGGGCAATCATCAGCGCCGGGTGGTCGTTGCCCGCGTCACCATGCGCGATGTCGCCGCCTATCGTTCCCTTGTAGCGCACCTGAGGGTCCGAGATCAGGCGCGCGCCTTCGACGAGCAGCGGGCACTTCGCCTGCAACAGCTTGGACCAGATGAGTTCGTTTTCCGTCGTCATCGCGCCGATGCGGATCGTGCCGCCGTCTTCGCGAATGCCTTTCAGCTCACCGATCTTTCCCAGATCGATCAAGTGGCCCGGCTGCGCAAAGCGCAGCTTCATCATCGGCAACAGGCTGTGCCCGCCGGCGAGCAATTTCGCTTCGTCGCCGTACTGGCCGAGCAGCTTGATCGCGTCGGGGATGGTCTGGGGTGCGTGGTAGTCGAAGTCGCGCGGAATCATGGTGCAGGCCTCCTCGCCATGGCGTCATGGGCAACGCGAATCGTCGGCGAAGGTCGCGGCGCAGACTACTGTCGTTTACGCTAATCGGCAGCGCCTCCCGGGCGCTGCGTGCAGCGGCTCAACCGAGCAGCGCAGGCACGGGCAGCTCGAGCTTCCAGCCGGTGCGCTGCGACGAGCGTGCGCAAATCGTCCGAGCGTGTCCAGGTCGGTGATGAAGCGGGCGTTAGCGGTGGCGTGCGCATGCACGAGTTCCGGGTGCCGTTCGGTGAGGTGTTTGCAGCCCAGCTTCGTGCCGCTGTCCATGATCATCGCGCGCGCCTCGTCGTCGAGCAGGATCGGGTTCCCGCGCTGGCCGTTCACCATCGGCACGACCACATGCCCGCCCGGGCGCTTCTTGAACGCGCCGATGAGTTCGGTCAGGTCGTCGGCGGCGATCAAGGGCTGGTCGCTCGGCATGATGAAAATCGCGTCGAACGCGCCGTTCAGCGCCGCGAGGCCGAAGCGCACCGAGCTGTCCTGGCCGTCGGCCCAGGCTTCGTTGTGCGCGAGCGTGATGCTGAAGCCGAGCACTTCTTGTTCGACTTGCGCCTGCGCGTGACCGGTGACGACGATCACCTCGTCGACGCCGGCGCCGCTCAGCGCAATCAACTGCCGGCGCAGCAGCGGCACGCCCTGCAGGCGGATCAAGCCTTTCGCCACGCCGCCCATGCGCCGCCCTTCGCCCGCGGCGAGCAGCACCGCGCCGATGCGCAGCCGCGAATAGAGGCCGCCGCCGCCTTTCAGATGACATGCCATGCGATGTGTTCCTCAGGCCAACGCATCGGCCCAAATCGTGCGCGCCCAATTCCATGCGTAGTTGCCCTCGAGTTCGGTCGGTCCGGGCGACACGCCGCCGGAACCCGGCGACCGTCTTGAACGTCTTTTCCGCTGCCACGTACTCGTGCACGCTCGCCACATGGATCACGGTCTTCGCGTCGACGAAGCTGTAGCAGGTATTGTTCAGCATCGGCGTGGCGTTGATCGCCCAGCCGTTCAGCTCGGCGACGATCGCCGCGGCGCAGACCTTGGCGTGGCTGTTCGCCATGTGGCCGCTCTTGGGCATGGCGGGGGCGATCTGGATCGAGTCGCCGATGACGTGCACGTCTTTGGCGACTGTCGACTCGAAGTTCTGGTAGTTCACGCCGCACCAGCGCGCATTCATGTTCGCCAGCCCCGACTGCACCGCGATCGCGCCGGCGCGCATCGTCGGCAGCACGTTCAGCACGTCGGCTTTCACGTCGTCCTGGACTTCGAATTTCACCGTGTTGCTGCTCGCGATCACGGCGGTCGCCTTGTGCTGGCCGCGGTACTCGACCATTCCCGGATACATTTCGGCCCAGACCTTCTTGAACAGCGGCCCCTTGGACGTGACGTCCGGGTTCGCGTCGAGGATCAGCACCTTGGAGCGCGGCTTCGCGGCCTTGAAGTAACTCGCGACCTGGCACGCGCGTTCGTACGGCCCGGGCGGGCAGCGGTAAGGCGCTTCGGGGATCGTGATCGCGTAGACGCCGCCATCGGGCATGGCCTCCAATTGCTTGCGCAGCGCGATCGTCTCCGGGCCGGCCTTCCACGCCTGCACGATGCGGCCGTTCGCGTTCGCTTCCTGCAAGCCGAGCACGCTGCCCCAGACGAGTTCGATTCCGGGCGAGAGAATCAGCTTGTCGTAGCGGATCGTCGGCCCCGAGGCGAGCACGGCGATCTTCTTCGCGCTGTCGATGCTCGCGACCATGTCTTTCACGATCGTCACGCCGTGTGTTTTCGCGAGGCCCGCGTAAGGCACGGTGATGTCCGACATCGTCCTGCTGCCGCCCAGGACGAGGTTCGAAATCGGGCACGAGACGAACGCGTCGCCGGGCTCGACGAGCACGACGTCGATTTTGTAATCCGACAGCCAGCGCACGTACTTCGCCGCAGTCGCGCCGCCGTAGCCGCCGCCGATCACGAGGACACGCGTCGACGCGGGAACGCTGCTCGTCGCGCAGCCGGTCAAGCCCAAACTGCCCAGCGTTCCGGCAGCTCCCGCTGCGGCGGCGACCGTCTTCAAGAATTCGCGTCGATGCTGCTGACTCATGGCCGGCCTCACTTGGGTTGGGCGGCGAAATACGCCGCGAGCTGTTCGACCTGAAGGTCGCTGTAGCCCTTGGCGAGCTGGTGCATGATGGTGGCGGTGCGGGTCCCGGCCTTGAACGCTTTCATCTGCTCGAGCATGTAGACGGCGGGAATCCCGGCCAGGCCCGGAATCGCCGAATTGGCAATCGCGCGGCCTCCTGTGCCGTGGCAGTTCGCGCAGGTCGCGGCGAGGCTGCGCAGGTTCAGTGCGTTCGCGTCCTGCGCCAGCGCCGGCGCCGCGGCGCTGAGCAGTGCCAGCGCGAGCGGCAGCGAGTGCCATGGGGCGAATCGGTGGACGTGCATCGTCGTTTCTCCAGTGATGAGTCGCTCAGCGCAGGCCTAGAGCTCAATGTAGTGCCGCGCCAGCTCGGGAGGCAAGGGGGTATCCAGCAGGGTCGCACTCAGGCGCAACGCGTCCGCACTCAGGTCGCTCAGGCCGCTGCCTGCGCTCAGGCCGTTGCCGTTGCCGGGTGGCGCCCCACCCTGCGGCGCGCTGTGCCGCAGTGCCGCGCTCACCCAATCCCGCACCAGCACCGGCCGCTGCATCATCGGCAAAGCCGCGACCTGGTGCAGCGCATGGACGACACCATCGGTGTCGGGCAAGGGCAGCTGCTGCGGCATGTCTGCGCGTCGCCCCCAACGTTGCATGACGCTGGCGTACCACTCGGCGCCGGCCGATCCGTCTGTCGAACCCACCGGGATCAGGCGCGACAGGAACGCCGAATAACGGCCAATCGCGCGCACCTCGGACTCGGGCGGCAAGGAAAACCCCAAGCCGCCGCCGGCTGGGTTGGGCGCGCGTGTCTTTTTGCCCAGGCCGCGGCGCATCGCCAGGTAATGCAGCGTGTCGATCGGCTGCACGGCGCCGCGCGCCGCCATGACGCGGCGCGCCGATTCGAGCAGCGCCTGGCGCGCGGCGCGTGGTTGACCGGCCATGCGCACGAGCAGCAACTCGAACCACGGCAAGCGCGACGCGCCGTTCAGCGCCTTCGCCTCAGCCAGGAGTTGCATGGCGTAAGACGTCGGCTCGATTTCCTTGAGCCAGCTTGCCTGCGCCCGATGGCTGCCTTTGGGCAGCAACAGCGCCAACAGGGCGCTGCGCAGTTCAGCCGGCCCGTTCGCCTGGCGCAGGCGTTCGGTCGATCCGGGCTCGGCCGCGGGCTCGTGCGGGCCCAGGTCGGAGTCTTGGGGTTCGGTGTGATCAGGCATGGGTTCGAACGGCAGCGCACCGCGGCGGGCGAGTTGGGGGCAGGAGCGTCATCTTGTCAGAACTGGCCGGCGCTGCGAAACCCGAACAAGGCGCCGAGCCACGCCGCGGGAAACTGCGCGAGCGCGGCGTTGTACTCACGCACCGCTGCATTGAACTCGCCCTGCGCGAAGTGCAACGCGCTGTCGCACGCGGCGAGCTGCTGCAGCAGCAGGCCATGCGCCTGCGCAGCGTCTGGTGCGACCGCGGCGCTCTCGCGCTGCTGCGCCAGGATCTGCAGCGCCAGGCGCAGGCTGTGGATAGGATCGGCCGCCCCCGGTTGGCGTTTCGCCGCGAGGCGCGCCGCGTCGGCCTGGGCGCGCGCCGCGTTCAGCGCCCGGACGTCACGGCTCGGCGCGTCCGGGTGCTGCGTCCACAGGTCGATTTGCTGCTGCAGCAAGTGGCTGCGCGATTCGAGGTGCTGGTCCACCGGGGCAAAACAACGCAGCATCGCATGGCGCAGGCGCACCAGGCGGTTGTACGCGCCGACCGACCAGAACACGAGCACCGCGCCGGCCAACCAGGGCAGAAAACTCCAGGAATCCATCGCGCGCAACTCTACGCCACGGGCGCGGATTCGGGTGCCGCGCATCAGCTGCGCAATTCGCCGTGCCCGAGCACGACCCACTTCAGCGACGTCAGCCCCTCGAGCCCGACCGGCCCGCGCGCGTGCAGCTTGTCGGTGCTGATGCCGATCTCGGCACCCAGGCCGTACTCGAAGCCGTCGGCAAAGCGCGTGCTCGCGTTCACCATCACGCTCGCCGAGTCGACTTCGCGCAGGAAGCGCATCGCGCTCACGTGGCTGTCGCTGACGATCGCGTCGGTGTGGTGCGAGCCGTAGCGGTTGATATGGGCGATCGCCTCGTCCAGGCTCGCGACGATCTTGACGCTGATGATGGAAGCGAGGTATTCCTCGCTCCAGTCGGCCTCGAGCGCAGGAACCAGCTTCGCGTTCGCGATTGCGCGCAACAGCGCGAGCGACTCCGGATCGCAGCGCATCTCGACGCCCTTGGCGGCGAAGATGGCGCCGATGCGTGGCAGGAACGCCGTTGCAATGGCCTCGTGCACCAGCAGCGACTCGGCGGCGTTGCACGGGCTCACTTTTTGCGTCTTCGCGTTGTCGGTGATTCGCAGCGCCATCTCCAGGTCCGCTTGAGCGTCGACATAGACATGGCAATTGCCGTCCAGGTGCTTGATCACCGGCACCTTCGCCTCACGGCTGATGCGTTCGATCAAGCCCTTGCCGCCGCGCGGAATGATGACGTCGACCGACTCCGGCGACGTGATGAGCGCGCCCACCGCGGCGCGGTCCGTCGTCTGCACGAGTTGCACCGCATCCGGCGGCAGGCCGGCCTCGGCGAGCGCCACCTGCACCAGGCGCCAGAGCGCCGTGTTCGAGTGGATCGCCTCCGAGCCGCCGCGCAGGATGCATCCGTTGCCGCTCTTGATCGCGAGCGACGCGGCTTCGATCGTCACGTTCGGCCGGCTCTCGTAAATCATGCCGAAGACGCCGAGCGGAACGCGCATGCGACCCACCGTTATGCCGCTCGGGCGCTGCCGCAACTCGGTGATCTCGCCGACCGGATCCGGCATCGCGGCGATTTGCTCGCAGCCCTGCGCCACGGTTTCGATGATCGCGGGGCTGAGCCGCAGCCGGTCGACAAACGGCGCAGCCAGACCGGCGGCGCGCGCGGCGTCGACGTCGCGCGCATTCGCTTCCGCGAGCGCAGCGCTGCCCTCGCGCAGCAGGCGCGCCAATCCGCGCAGCGCAGCGTCTTTGGCCGCCGTCGAGGCGGCTGCGAGCAGGCTGCTCGCGGCGCGCACCGCGGCGCCCATGTGGGCGATGGTTTCTTGCACGTCGGCCTGATTCATGGCGCCAATTGTCGCAACAAACAATGCGCCGGAGCGTGGGGCATTGCCGCGAATCAGGGAAATCGGTGCAGGATCGCGAGCCAGAGCGGCGCCGTGACGACAAAACCGAGCGTCGAAAAAACGATCGCCGCGGTCGCCTCGCCCTGCAAGGTGTCGTAGCGCTGGGCAAAGATCAACGCGTTCGAGCCCACCGGCAGCGCCGCGGCCATGACGACCACCGCCAGCGCGACGCCGCTCAGGCCCAGGCCCCAATGGCCGACCGCCAGTACCGCGGCAGGTGCAAGCAGCAGCTTGAACCCGGTCGCAGCGCCGGCGCGCCAGGCGACGCCGCGAACCCCGTACACGGCGAGCGACATGCCGATCAGCACCAGACACAAAGGCACTGCAGCCTGGCCGAGCAGTTGCAGGACTTCATCCGCCACGGCCGGCGGCGCGAGCCCCGCGGCATTGAGCAGCAGGCCGGCCAGCACCGGCAGCACGACCGGGTGCACGAGGGTACTGCGCAGCGTCAGCGCCAGCGTGTGGCCGATGTGCGCGTCGGCGTTGCCCTGGCGGCGCCGTTCGCGCGCCAGGTCGAGCTCGACGAGCGCCGTCAGCACCGTCAGCAGCAGCACCGAATGCATGCCCACGAGCGTGATGTGGACTGCCAGGCCCGCCTCGCCGAACAGCGCCGCGGCGAGCGGCAAGCCCACTTGCACGAGGTTGCCGTAGCCGCTCGATATGGCGCGCACGCAGGGCGCCGCGGCGCCCAGGCGGCGTTGGCGGTTCGAAAGGCGCTGCCAGGCGTAGACGAGCAGCATCAGCGCCAACATGGGGCCGAAGAAGGCCTGCAAGGTCGCCCACGGCAAGTGGTTCAGGTCGAGCCGGACCGAGGTGCGAAACAGCAGCGCCGGAATGAAGATGTAGAACGCGGCGTTCGACAGCAGCCGCGCCGCTTCGGCGCTGCCGCCTTCGCCTCTGGCGCCGAGTACGTTGAGGCGGGCGACCGCCCAGCCGAGGGCGACGACGAACAGAAGATCGCGAGGAGTTTGTAGACGACGCTGCTGGGCATGGCGCGCGAGTATCTCCCGGGGCGCCGAAGTAGCATTGGCGCTTCGATTCCCGCCGCGGCGAAACCCATGACGCAAGCACCGAGCCCCCGCAAGGTCTATCCGATCGAACAAATCGAAGCGCGGCTGAAGGCCGAACTGCCGACCTGGAAGTTCGAGCAGGCGTGGATCGTGCGCACCTACAAGACGAGCGGCTGGAAGGGCACGCTGATGGTCGTGAATACCGTCGGGCACCTCGCCGAAGTCGCCGTGGCATCACCCGGAGCTCGACGTGTCGTACGCTTCGGTCACCGTCAAGCTGCAAAGCCATGACGCGAACGGCATCACGGAACGCGACTTCGCCTTGGCGCGCAAGATCGAAGACGTGGTGCTCTGGCGACCCGGCCGCGAAGCGGGCTCGGCGCTCGAGGGAACGCCCGACGACCCGCGCTACAAGTACCTGATCCACGACTGATCTTCGCGACCCGCGGCAGCGGCCGCGGCGGATTCAGCCGGGCATCACTCAGCGCTCGAGCAGGCCCCACTGCAACGCGACGAGCGTCAATTCGGCCTGATTGTTCGCGCCGAGTTTTTGTTTGACGTGGTAGAGGTGCGTTCCCACCGTGCTTGGCGAGAGCTTGAGGTTGTCGGCGATCTGCGCGACGCCCAGGCCGCGCGCGAGCTGGATGAAAACGGAAAACTCGCGCTCGCTCAGCGTATCGGCCGGGCTGCCCTGGCCTTTGATCCCCAACGTCGCGAGCAACTTCGCCGTCGGCGCGTCGACGTAGGTCCGGCCTGCGGCGACGGCGCTCACCGCAGCGATCAGCGCGTCGGGCGCGCTGCGCTTGCCGAGGTAACCGAGCGCGCCGCAGCGCAGGACCCGCTGCGGGTGCGCGCTGTCTTCGTGCGCCGAGAGCACGAGGATGCGCGCGTGTTCGTCCTGCGCGAGCAGGCGCCGCAGCGCCTCCAGGCCGCCCATGCCGGGCATCGACAAGTCGAGCACGACGACGTCGGGTCGGGTCCGGGCGTACGCCGCGCACGCCTGTTCGCCGGAGTCGCACTCGGCGACGACGTCGACCTGCGCCTGGCCGAGCAGCATGCGAAACCCCATGCGCACGACGGCATGGTCGTCGACGAGCATGACGCGGATCATGCGGTGCGCTCCGGCAGCGGAATGATCACATCGAGCACGACGCCGTGCGGCCGAGCCGCCTGGACCGTCAAGGCGCCGTTCAGGCTTTCGACGCGTTCGGTGAGCCAGCGCAAACCGTAGTGGCCGGCACGCCCGGTTCCGTTCGCGGGCAGCCCGACGCCGTCGTCGCGCAACGTCAGGCGCACCGAACCGGATGCACCCGCGACGTCGAGCCGCACCTGCCGCGCCTGGCCGTGGCGCAAGGCGTTCGTCAACCCCTCCTGTGCCGCGCGGTAGAGCGTCAACGCCACTTCGGCGGGCAGCGCGGGCGCTGCGGCGTCGACGTGCAGCGCGATCGCCACCTCGGGTTGGCTGCGCCGTGTGCGTTCGAGCAGGTCGTTCAACGCCTCGCCGAGGCCGAAGTTGTCGAGCACGAGCGGAGTGAGGCGCGGGATGATGCCGTGCATCGCGTCGTAGAGGCGCGACGCTTCGTCGGCAATCGTGCGCGCCGCCTGCGCGCTCGTCGCATCGGCGGCACCGGTGCGTTGCGCAATCGAGAGCGCGAGGCTGCGCATCGCCGTCACCGACTGGCCGAGTTCGTCGTGCAGTTCGCGCGCGATGGCGTGGCGTTCGGCCTCGATGTGCTGGTCGATCCAGTGCGTCAGGTCGCGGCTGTCGGAGAGCTGGACCTCGGCACGCAGCGCGCGGCGCTCGGTCTCGATGTGGTCGCGCACCTGCACCACCATGCGATTGAACGCGGCGCCGATCGCCGCCGCCTCGCTGCCCGGCAGCGGCGGCAGCACAACGTCGAAGCGCCCGGCGTGCAATTGATCGAGCGCGCCGACGATTTGCCCGAGCGGCCGCAGCGCCCGCCCGACGAGCCAGAACACGAGCAGGTTGGCGGCGGCAAACAGGAGCAACGCGGCGCCGGCGAGCCCGGACAGGTAGTCCCACGCGTCGAGCGCGGCGCGCGACGCGTTGGCGCGGATTTCGAGTTTGCCGTCAGGCAACGCGATAGCCTGCACCGACGGCGCAGGCGCCATCAACGCCTCGAACCACGGCGGCGCGTCGCGCCCGGCCTTGTACGGCGACGGCGGCGAGCGGTAGAGCTCGGCACCCTGAACGTCGAACAAAGTGATGTCGTTCGAGCGGATCCGGCCCACGCCTTGCAAATAGGCGAGCATCGCCGGCGTGCCCTGCACGGCGGAACGCCCGGCAGTGCGCATCAGGAGTTGCGACGCGACGCGGTTCGCCGCGACCACCTCTTCGTGCACCGAGTCGCGCAGGGCGCTCAGCTGCAACGCGATGACTGCGGCCGTGAAGAGAAGGGTCAGGGCGCCGACGATGAGGTTGATTTGCAGGCGCAGGGTCATGGCGCCGATCGTATCGGCTCGGTGAGAGGGCATGCGTCACCGCTCACGGCGATGCATGCGCGGCAATCGATCGGCAAGCGATGCAGGGTTTCTGGGGACTGCGAACCGGCAGCGATTCAATTATCTTGTCGTGCCCTTGTAAGGGACTGGCCGGCGCACGATCTGCCCCGCCAACGTTCTACTCATCCTCATAAGGAGAACCAATGAACACGCCGAATCTTACGCAGGCTCTGATCTGCGCCACTCTTCTCATGACGGCGGCTGCGTCGCATTCTCGCGAGGCGGATGCATTGCCAACCGCTGGCGTGCCATCCACCGACACAGCCGCAGCGCAAGCCCAGTCACGACGAGCGGTACGTGACCCCGAAACGGGTCGTCTGCGCGCGCCGACTGAAGAAGAGCTCAGGACGATGCGCGAAACCGAGAGTGCAGCCCGCAAAGCTCGCGGCGAACCTGAGATGGCGAAACGGGCACCGCTGTCAGTGCGTCAACATCCGAATGGAATGCGCAGCGCCGTATTGGGACCCGACTATCTGATGACGCTCAAGGCGGAGCGTCGCGCCGACGGCAAGCTGGTGGTCATCCACTCTGAGCCTGGCAACGCCCCCTCGATCATCCCGAACCAACAGCCGACGGAGTAACCCCATGAGGACGTCAAATCTCGCCCTCGCCGGCCTGCTTACGCTGTCCCTCACGACATCCGCACTCGCCGCCAGAATTGTTCTCAACAATGTTGACCCTCCCGGTGTAGGCTTCAACGACTTGACGCCGGCGGTACCCGTCGGTGGTAACAACGGAAAGACGGTGGGTGAGCAGCGTCTGACCGCTTACGGCAGAGCGCTCGAGCTGTGGGGCAAAACGCTGCGCAGCAGGGTCACGATCGTCGTGCAGGGTTCGTTCGCGCGTCTGAGCTGCACCGCCGCAGGCGGCGTGCTGGCGCAGGCTGGTGCGAATCAGATCTTCGCGGACTTTCCCGATGCACCGCTCGCGAATCACTGGTACGGTGTGGCCTTGGCCAATGCGATCGCAGGCGAGGACCTCGCTCCGGGGCCACTCGATGTGCCCGGGCCGAATGACCAATTCGCCGACGACATCATCGCGAACTTCAATGGTGCGGTAGGCCAGCCCGATTGCCTGGCGGGTTCATCTTGGTACTACGGCCTCGACAACGCAGCACCTGCAGGCCAGATCGACTTCCTCGACACTTTCATGCATGAGGTGTCGCACGGCTTGGGTTTCCAGAACTTCGCCAGCGAGTCGACCGGGAATACCCCTGAGAGTCTGCCCGACGTCTACATGGCGAACACGAAAGATCTGACCAATGGGGGCATCTGGAATACGTTTTCCCCCGCCGACATCGTCGCTTCATCGGTGCGAACCGGCAAGGTCGTGTGGACCGGGCGCCGCGTCACGGCGAATGCACCGCTCGTTCTTGGGCCGTATCAGGGGATTCGCCTGACCGGAAACATCAACCGCGAGATCGCATTCGGCACCGCCTCGTTCGGAGCGGTTCCGGGTGCCGGCAACTTCAGTGGGCAGGTCGTTCTCGGTACCGATGGAGTTGCACCGGCTGGTGGCACCATCAGCGACGGTTGCGAGCAAATCACCGCTCCGGTTGCCGGAAAGATTGCGCTGGTGGACCGAGGCCTCTGCGGTTTCGTGGTCAAGGCGAAGAACGCACAGAACGCGGGTGCAGTCGCTGTGATCATCGCCAACACGCTTGGTCGCGCTGAATTCGGAATGGCGGGTACCGACCCGACGATCACCATTCCAGCAATTGGAATTTCGAACGCTGACGGCGACGCCATCAAGGCGCAATTGCCCACGGTTTCGGCCGAGTATTTCTTCGATGCGACACGCCGCGCCGGTGCGGCGGAAGGCTTGGTGCGCCTGTACGCGCCCGCGATTGTCGAGCCGGGATCGTCGATTTCGCATTTCGATACCGCAGCCGTGCCAAACCTGCTGATGGAGCCGTTCATCAACGGCGACCTGCGCTCGGCACGCAATCTGGACCTGACGGCGGCGTTGATGCAAGACATAGGATGGCGCATCAGGACCCTCAGGATCGGCGACTGCGATACGGAGGTGCCGACGGTTCTGGCCAATGGCCAGATGCTGCACGCCGACGTTGACGCATGCAAAGCAGCCAGTCCGCGCCGCGGCAAGTTCGAGAGGTGCATGGCAGTTGTCACCGACGTGGCCAGAAAGGCTGGGTTGCTGAATCGTCGACAGGAGGCTGCAATTTCGCGCTGCGCCGCCCGCGACCACGACCGGGAGGACCACGACCGGGACGGTCACGACGAAGACTAAACGCCGGCCATCAACTCCCAAACA
>CAVZHI010000020.1:0-26947 GCA_963775015.1 uncultured beta proteobacterium
GACTGCTAGTCGCGCACGGTGCTGAAGGAAATGGGCCTGGAGCTTCCGGCGAACGTCGAGATCCGCGTCTGGGACACGACCGCCGACACGCGCTACCTGGTGCTGCCGATGCGTCCCGTCGGAACCGAAGCCTGCTCGAAGGAGCAACTCGCCGCGCTCGTGACGCGCGATTCGATGATCGGCGTGGCGCGCCTGTAACCCGGAGCCGGACACCATGGATGGCATGCACGATCTCGGTGGCAAGCAGGGCTTCGGCAAGGTCCGCTACACGCTGGACGCGACGGCGTTCCACGCGACGTCGAACGCGGCGACGCGCGAAGCGTTCAAGCCGGGGGATCGGG
This sequence comes from uncultured beta proteobacterium, assembly GCA_963775015.1. Taxonomy (GTDB): domain Bacteria; phylum Pseudomonadota; class Gammaproteobacteria; order Burkholderiales; family Burkholderiaceae_C; genus JAEMQF01. The sequence goes on from CAVZHI010000020.1 coordinate 342, forward strand.
TCCGGGTGCGCGAGGAGAGCGTGCCGGGCCACATGCGCCTGCCGGGCTACATCCGCGGCAAGGTGGGCGTCGTCGTGGGTGTGTCGCCGCCGTACCCGTTCCCGGATGCGCACGCGCACGGCATCGCCGCCGAGGACGAGCCGACGTACGACGTGCAGTTCCGCACCGAGGATCTCTGGCCGGGCTCGTCCGACTCCGCGCGCGTGCACGCGGGGGTGTTCGAAAGCTACCTGGAGCGGGTCACCTAGCGCACGTCAGGCCCCGCGGCGCGCACTTCGGGAGAGGTCATGTTTGACCATGTCAAATTCGGCGTCAGCGACTATGCAGCAAGCAAGGCGTTCTTTCTCAAGGCGCTCGAACCGCTCGGGGTAACCGTTGCGACTGAGTGGCCGCCGAACGGTGTCGAGCTGAGTCAACCGAACGGCAAGGTTTCGCTGTGCCTGTATCAAACCGAGGAGAAGCCGGCGCACCTTCACTTGGCGTTCGTGGCTGAGCATCGCCGGCAAGTTGACGCCTTCTATCGCGCGGCTTTGGAGGCGGGTGGCAAGGACAATGGTCCGCCTGGACTGCGCCCACAGTACAGCGCGAACTACTATGCAGCTTTCGTCATTGGCCCCGACGGGCACAACGTCGAGGCGGTATGCCATGAGCCGGAGGCATAACCGTTAGGTCGATGAGACCCGCAGCGCCCGTTCCACCCCTTCCGAGCTCTGGCCCTGCTCTCACGCGGCTAGTGCGCATCCTGCAGCACCAGGTCGGCGCCTTTTTCGCCGACCATGATCGTCGGCGCGTTCGTATTGCCCGAGGTCAGCGTCGGGAACACCGACGCGTCGATGATGCGCAGCCCCAAGAGGCCGTGCACGCGCAGCCGCGAGTCGACGACGCTCGATTCGCGGTCCGCGCCCATGCGGCATGTGCTCACGGGGTGGAACACGCTCGACGCGCGTTGCCGGATGTCGGCGAGCAATTCATCGTTCGTCTGCACTTGCGGGCCGGGTTCGAGTTCGGCGTCGATGACCTGAGCCAGCGATGGTGTGGCGGCAAAGCGGCGCAGGAAGCGCGTCGCGTCGAGCATCGCGACGACGTCGTGATCCGTCGCAAGCGAGTTCGGCACGATGAGCGGCGCGGCGTGCACGTCGCTCGAGCGCAGGCGCACGTGGCCGCGGCTCGTCGGCCGGCACGGTTGCGCGCTGAGCAGAAAACCGGGAAACGCATCCGGGCTCATCAGCGCGCGTTGTCCCGGCAGCGCACGCGTGTAGCTGAGCGGAGAAAAGTAGAGCTGCAGGTCGGGCCGCGCGAGGCCGGGCCGCGAGCGAACGAAGCCACCGCCCTGGTTCACGCTCAGCGCGAGCGGCCCGCTGCGCGTGGCGAGGTAGCGCAGGGCGACGCGCAACTTGCCCCACCAGGGGCGCAACTCATCGTTGAGCGTGGGTACGCGGGATCGGTACAGGTGGTCGATGCACAAGTGGTCCTGCAAATGCTCGCCCACCGCCGGGTGGTGCAACACGACGCCGATGCCGAGCTCCTGCAGCAGCGGCGCCGCGCCGACGCCCGACGCCTGGAGCAGCAGCGGCGAGTTCACTGCGCCGGCGCAGACGATGACTTCGCGCGCCGCGCGCGCGTGCTGCGCAGCACCGCGCTGCTCGTAGTCGACGCCGCTGCGCGCGCGCGCCGTCGAACGTGATGCGTGTCGCGAGCGAATGCGTGCGAACGGTCAGGTTCAGGCGCTTTGCCGCCGGGTGCAGGTAGGCGCGCGCGGCGGACATGCGCCGGCCGCACTGTGTGGTGATCTCGTACACCCCCACGCCGTCTGGCACCGCGCCGTTGAATCCCGGATTGCGCGCGAAGCCCGCGTCGGCGCCCGCATTCAGAAACGCCTCGCACAGCGGATGAACTTCGCGCGACACATCGCTCACGTGCAGTGGCCCGCCGTGGCCACGCCAGGCCGGATCGCCATGCGGCGCGTCTTCCATCTTCTTGAAGTAGGGCAGCACGTCGCTCCACCCCCAGCCCGGGTTGCCCAAGGCCTGCCAGTCGTCAAAGTCTTGCGGCAGGCCACGCACGTAGACCATCGCGTTGATCGAACTCGAGCCGCCCAGCACCTTGCCGCGTGGCCAGTAACCCTCGCGCCCGCCCAAACTCGGCTCGGCAACGCTGCGGTACATCCAGTTCAGCGTCGGGTCGTAGAACGACAGGCCGTAGCCGATCGGCATCTGCACGCGCAGGCGTTGGTCGCTGCCGCCGGCTTCCAACAGGAGCACGCGGTGCCTGCCGCTTGCGCTCAAGCGGTTCGCGAGCACGCAGCCGGCCGAACCGGCGCCGACGATGACGTAGTCAAACGGGTCGCTCACGCGAGGACGCGCGGCGTCGCGTAGAGTCGCGGGGCTGCGGCCTGCTGCGCGCGGTTGCTGCGCACCGACATGAAGATCCATCGCATCGAGACATTCTGCACCGCGTTCGTCGGTTTCGTTCGCGTGACCACCGACGACGGCGCGCACGGCTGGGGCCAGGTGTCGACCTACCACGCCGACATCAGTTCGCTGATCCTGCATCGGCAAGTCGCGCCTTGGGTGCTCGGGCAGGATGCCCTGGCCATCGACGCGCTCGTCGATCGCGTCTGCGAACAGGAACACAAGTTCCCGGGTTCGCACCTGTACCGCGCCATCGGCGGCGTCGACACCGCCCTCTGGGACTTGCGCGGCAGGTTGGAGGGCAAACCCGTCGTTGAACTGCTCGGCGGCAAGCCGCGCGAGCTTCGCGCCTACGCGAGTTCGATGAAGCGCGACATCACGCCCGAGCAGGAAGCGGCGCGATTCTGCGAGCTGCGGGATCGTTTCGGCTTCGACGCGTTCAAGTTCCGCATCGGCGCCGAATACGGCCACGACCGCGACGAATGGCCGGGCCGCACCGAAGCCATCGTCCCCGCGGTGCGGCGCGCGCTCGGCGCCGACGCCACGCTGCTCGTCGACGCGAACAGCTGCTACTCGCCGCAGCGCGCGATTTGCATCGGCGCGCTGCTGCAAGAGAACGGCGTGACGCACTTCGAAGAACCCTGCCCTTACTGGGAACTCGAGCAGACAAAAGCCGTGCGCGACGCGATCGAAATCGACGTGACCGGCGGCGAACAGGACAACTACCTGCCGCACTGGCGCCACATGATTCAGATGAAGGCGGTCGACATCGTCCAGCCCGACGTGTGTTACCTGGGCGGCCTCGCGCGAACGCTGCGCGTCGTGCGCATGGCGGCGGATGCCGGCCTGCCGTGCACGCCGCACAGCGCGAACCTGTCGCTCGTCACCTTGTTCACGATGCACTTGCTGGGTGCGATCTCGAATCCGGGCAAGTACCTGGAGCTCTCGATCGAAGGCGCCGACTACTACCCGTGGCAGGACGGGTTGTTCGTCGAGTCGCCCTACGCGGTTCGCGATGGCAAAGTGACAATCCCCAGCGCGCCGGGCTGGGGCGTGGAAATCTCGCCGCAGTGGCTCGAACGCGCGAGTTACCAGGTGAGCGAGGCCGCGTGAGCGGCGGCTCCGCGCTCGCCGGCCCTCGGACGGATCGTGTCGTCGGGTCGGTGCTGGCCCTTGCCCTCGGCGACGCCTTCGGAGCACCCTGTGAAGGGGGTGTTCTCGAACGAGCGCTGTGGTCGCTGATCGGCGTCACCGGAGGCAAGCGCCGCTGGACCGACGACACGCAGATGACGCTCGACGTGATCGAGTCGCTCGTCGCGCGTGGGCAAGTCGATCAAGACGACCTCGCGCGCCGGTTTGCCGCTTCGTACCGGTGGTCGCGCGGCTACGGGCCCGGTACTGCGCGCGTCCTCGCGCGAATTCGCCGCGGCGAACACTGGGAGTCGGCGTCTCGCGCCGTGTTGCGCGACGGCTCGTACGGCAACGGTGGTGCGATGCGGGCTCCCGCGGTGGGGCTGTTTTTCGCCAGCGACAGTGACGCAAGCATCGCCGCGGCCGCGAGCGATGTCGCCGCCGTGACGCACGCGCATCCGCTTGCACGCGAAGGAGCCATCGTCGTTGCGCTCGCCACGGCGATGGCGCTGAACGGCGAAGGCTCGAAACACATCGTGCACAGGTTGCGCGCAGCGGTGAAGTCTGCCGAACATGCCGCCAGGCTCGGCACCGCGCAGGCATGGCTGGAAACACGTACCGCCGTTGCGCCACGCGCCGTGGCCGCCGGGCTGGGCAACGGGGTCGCTGCCGTGCAGTCCTGCGTGACCGCCGTGTACCTCGCCCTGGCCTTCATCAATCGGCCCTTCGACGACCTGCTCGCATTCGCGATCCAGCTCGGCGGCGACGTGGACACGATCGCCGCAATGGCCGGAGCGATCTGGGGTGCGGCGCGCGGTGTCCAGGAACTGCCCGAGGCCCGCTTGAACAGGCTCGAGCAACGCGAGCGCCTGACCGGATTGGTCAGTTCGTTTGCGCAAAGTGCCGGCAGCAGGGCCGGGGTCGATAGACCCTGAACGAGTCTTTCCCGAGGCGCGAGCCGATGCGACGGGAGCCCATTCTTCGCAGCCAGCCGCGCGCTGACCATGGCCGGCGCTCGGTCAAATATGTCCGAGGCTCCGCAAGACGCAAAGGCGCCCGCCTCAGACCTTCACGGTCTTCCAGCGCCCCAGGCTGAACAGCCACAGCGTGAACACGCCGACCGCCGTCTCGGAAACGAACACGCCCCAGAACACGCCCGAGTGCGCCCAGCCGAGCGGCAGCGCCAGCGCCCACGCGAGCGGGATCTGGATCGCCCAGAAGAACACGAGGTTGATCCAGGTCGGCGTCGCCGTGTCGCCCGCGCCGTTGAAGGCCTGCACCGCCACCATCCACCAGCCGTAGACGAAGTACGAATACGCCAGGATCGAGAGCCACTCGCCGCCGATCGCGATCACCGCCGGCGCGTCGGTGAAGAGCGCGATGAGCGCGTCGTGCGCAATGAAGAACGCCACCGAGACGGCGAGCGTGAAGACCATGTTCATCCAGCCGATGCGCCAGACCGCGGCTTCGGCGCGCTCGGGCGCGCCGGCGCCGAGGTTCTGCCCGACCAGCGTGGCGGCGGCGTTGGACATGCCCCACGCCGGCATCAGCGTGAACATCATGATGCGGATCGCAATCGTCGCGCCGGCGACGGCGTCGGTCGAGAGGCTGGCGAGGATGCGCATCAGGAAAATCCACGCCGTCATCGCGACGATCATCTGGCCGATTCCGCCAAGCGACGTGCGAACGATCTGCGCACATGTCGCGCCATCCCAGCGCAGGCTGGCGCGGCGCATGCGCAGGTGCTCGCTGCCGCGCGCCAGGATCCAGAGCTGCATCAGCACGCCTGCGCCGCGCCCGAGGTTGGTGGCAATCGCCGCGCCCTCGATGCCGAGCGCGGGCACCGGCCCCAGGCCGAAGATCAGGACCGGGTCGAGAACGATGTTCAGCGCATTCGCGACCCACAGCACGCGCATCGCCGCCGCAGCGTCGCCCGCGCCGCGAAACACCGCGTTGATGACGAACAGCAACATGATCACCGCGTTGCCGCCGAGCATCCACTGCGTGTAGCGGTAGCCGTGCTCGATGGCCCACGCGTCCGCGCCCATCAGCCGCAGCAGGTCTTGCGCCCAGACGATTCCGGCGAGCGTGACCGGCAGCGAGACGAGCAGCGCCAGCGCGATCGCCTGCACCGCCGACAGCGCCGCCGCGTCACCACGCTGCTCGCCGATGCGCCGCGCGACGATCGCCGTGACCGCCATCGCCAGCCCCATCGCAATCGAATAGAGCAGGAACAGATAGGTCTCGGTGAGGCCGACCGTCGCGACCGCCGACGCCCCGAGTTGGGCGACGAAGAAGATGTCGACGACGGCGAACGTCGATTCGAGCACGAGCTCGAGCAGCATCGGCACGGCGAGCAGGAACACGGCGCGCTTCAAGGGAATGCGCGTGTAGTCGGCATTCGTTCCGCGCAGCGCATCGCGCAGGTCGGACGCGAAGTGAAGGCGAAGGCGCGGCGGTCGGCTCGGGCATGGTTCTGGAGGTCGGCGGCGGGCGCGGCAAGCAGCGGCGCCTGGCAGCGCCGAGTGTCGCACCCGGCGCAATCTGCCATGCATTCATCGCACTTTGCGGGTAGGCTGGCGTCTCGTTCTCGCCCGCTCCGACAACCCTCTACGCAAGGACGAAACGCGGCGATGTTGCCCGGCATCGTCGACGTGCAGTCCTCGACCCTGGACGACCCGGACTCGCTGCCGCCGACGAAACAGATACAGACGGCGGAACGGCTCCGCTGGGCGACGCAAATCCATCACCTGCCCGAGTTCGAGAGGTACCCGGTGTAGCTCAGCGCATCGCACGCACGCCGAGGCGACCGACGAGTTCTCAGTCGAACAGATTCGCCAAGCGCTGCTTCATGACGTCGGCGATGTGCAGCGCAATCGCCTGGATCGTCGCGGTGGGGTTGACGCCGCCGCCGGTGACGAAGACGCTGCCGTCGACGATGAAGAGGTTCTTCACGTCGTGGCAGCGGCCCCATTCGTTGACGACGGAGCGCTGCGGGTCCAGGCCCATGCGCGCCGTTCCCAGCAGGTGCCAGCCGGTCGGGCGCAGCGGCGCTTCGGCGCGCCAGTCCGTCGCGCCGGCGGTCTGCAGCGCCTGCACCGCGGATTGCACGCCGTGCTCGAGCATGCGGCGCGTGTTCTCGCCCAGGCGATACGTGATCTTCGGCGCCGGGATGCCGTTCGAGTCGGTCAGCGTTGCATCGAGCGTGACGCGGTTGCACTCCTCGGGCAGGTCTTCGCAACAGACGCCGATGCTGATCATGTTGCCGAAGTGGCGCCGCAACTCGCGGTGATGCGCGTCTCCCCAGGGCAGCGCGGCGTGGCCGAGCAGGTAGCGCGCCGTACTCACGGGGCCCAGGCCGCGCGTGACCTGCAGGTCGTAGCCGCGCAGGAAACCGCGGCTCGCATCGGTCTCGTAGAACTGCTGGCTCCAGATGCTGCAACTGCTCGGGCCGAGCTGCGACTGCAGGTCGCCCGGAAAGACGCCGCGCACCATGCCCCAAGGGTGCAGCATCAGGTTCTTGCCGACGAGGCCGGAACGGTTCGCCAACCCCTCTGGAAAACGCGCCGACTTCGAGTTCAGCAGGAGTCGCGCCGTGCCGACACCGTTGCAGGCGAGGATCACGACATGCGCGCGCTGCACGCGCTCAATGCCGTGCTCGTCGAAGTAAACGACGCCGGTGGCACGATCTTCGTCGTCCACCAGCACCTCGCGAACGCGGCAGTGCGTGCGCAACTGGACGCCGGCGCGCAGCGCCACCGGCCAGTAGGTGACATCGGTGCTGCTCTTGGCCCCTTTGGCGCAGCCCGTATTGCACGGCCCCAGGTTGACGCACGCGGCGCGGCCTTCGTAGTCGCGCGTCGCGATCGCGGTTTCCGAAGGCCACCAGTGCCAGCCCAAGGTGTTGAACGCGCCGGCCATCGTCGTCCCCACGCTGCCCAGCGGCACCGGCGGCAGCGGCGGCTCGTGCGGCGGATAAGCGGGGTCGCCGGCCAGACCAGCCACGCCCATCATGCGGTCGTTCAGCGCGAACCAGGGTTCGAGCATGGCGTAATCGATCGGCCAGTCTTCGCCCACGCCGTCGAGTGTTCGGGTGCGGAAGTCCGAAGGGTGCAGGCGCGGGAAGTGCGCTGCGTAGAGCACCGTGGACCCGCCGACGCCGTTGAAGTTGACGACCGAGATCGGCGAATCGGCGTCATTGATCGGGTAGTCCTCGGGGAGCTGGCGGATGTTCGGATTCGGCGAGTACTCGCGTGCAACGAGCTGTTCCCAGTCGCGGCGCGTGCTCGGATATTCGTCCGGTCGCATCCAGCCGCCTTGCTCCAGGCAGACGATTCGCATGCGAGTCTCGGCCAGGCTCCAAGCGACCGCGGCGCCTGCGGCACCGGCGCCGACGATGAGCACGTCGACGGTGTCGGTCTCGTCGTCGTCAGGGCTCGGCTTTGAGGTCACGCCGCGCTCACCGGTCGCTGCGCCACAGGCGCCCGCGCGCGCGCACCGGCTCGAGCAGCGCCGCGAAGTCGCCGGGCTCGACCTCAAAGCCCTGCGGATACGGCGGGCGCGGCCTCCAGGCCGAGCGAGCGCATGACGCGGTCGTCGCGGTAGTAGCAAGCCGCCACGAGGCCGGCGAAAGTGATGGCCAACGCGGGCTCGTGCTCGCGCAGCCAGCGGCCGGCGCCATCGCGCTGCGCGGCATCTTGATCGGCGAGCGGCCCAGACGCTGCGGCATCGAGCTTTTCCAGCGCGAGCAGCACTGGGGCTCGGTCGCGGCCGAGCGTGCGCTCGATGTCGGCGGCGATCGACTCGTCGTCGGCGCCGGGCACGCCATAGTCCGCGCTCGCCGGGATCACCAGGGCCGCCGCGGCGCGCAGCGTGCGGCGCTGCGCCGGGCTGAGTGGCGGCGCGTGCACGACCGAGGCCAGGGCGCGGTCAGCGATGGGGATCGAGCGTTTGCTCACGGCGCCGATTGGAGCACGTGGCGAGCAGGCAATTGATGAGGCGCATCCGATCGATCGGCTGAGGCACGCCGGCGTCCGTCATCGTGTCGATCAACACCGATGACGGGTGCTGGAGCCGCCCGGAGGGCGAGAATGGCCACTCGGCCGGGCGAACCGCCGTTCCCCTGCAAGCCGAATCAACCCGCGGGCTGCAGCAGCCGCAGCTTCAACTTCGAGAACGAGCGAAAGCCGCGGTCGAAGGTGACCATCTCGCAGTCGTGTGCCTGTGCAAGCGCGGCCAGCCAGGCGTCGGTCCACAGGTCGGGCGAGGGTTCGCGCCGAGCGACGTTGGCGTGCCAGAGCGCGTGATGCTCCGGCGGAGCCAGTTCGATCGGCTCGACGCGGGGGTCGTCGATCAGGCTTTGCACCGCGTTCCAAGCCGCCGCGGGTCGCAGGACGGACGAGCCCATGACCCTCGCGTTGGACAACAGCCGCAACAGGGCCATCCGAACCGGAAGGCTCAGGCCCACATCGCCGTCGTCGCATGAGTCCCACCAATCGGTGGCTGGCGCCTGGTGCGCATGCCCTTCGGTGAGCAAGGGCAGCAGGACGTTCGCGTCAGCGATGCAGCGCACGCGCCTTGCTCACTTCGGACCGCTGGAGGTCTTCGGCGTCCAGGCGTTTGACGGCCTCGGGCCTCAGTTGACGCAGCGGTGCGTCAGCGGCGAGTTTGATCGGCGGCCGCGCGAGGCGCTTGCGAGGGCGTTCGGTGCCCGCCATCTCGCGCTGCAAAGCCTCGATGACGAGCTGGCGAAGCGTCGAGCCTCGCTCGACGGCTTCGATCTTGGCGCGCCGCAGGATGTCGTCGGGGAGATCGAGTGTCGTTCGCATGGCAGTGACCCACATTTATGCTTGCCTGCCTTGACTGTAGCAGGCGCTGAGTTCTGCCCGAAGGTTCCCTATCCCAAGCCGCGCAGCACCCCGGCGGTCGCCTCATCCGCGGCAAACAGCGTCTCGATCGCCAACTCCTGCAGCGTCACGTCCACCGGGGTACCGAACAGCGTCGTCGTGCTGATGAAGTTCATCACGCCGAACGGCGTTCGCAGCCGCAGCGGCACCACCACCCCCGCCAGTTCGCCGGCGAGCTGCAGATCGTCGAGGCCTGACGGGACCGGGTAGGCGAGCAACTCGTCGCACAGCGCGGCGAGCACGGCGTCGCCGCTGGCGCGCACCTGTTGGCGCAGGCGGTCGAACAGATGCGCGCGCCACTGGCCGAGGTTGACGATGCGCGGCGCCAGGCCGTTCGGGTGCAGGCTCAGGCGCAGCACGTTGATCGGCGGCGTCAGCAGCGCGGCGTCGATGTCGCTCAGGAGTCGCGGCACGATGCGGTTGTGCGCGACCATGTTCCAGTGCCGGTCCACGGCGAGCGCGGGCGAGGGTTCGTGGCTCGTGAGCACCAGGTCGATCGCCTGGCGCGCCGCGGCCAGCGCCGGATCGTCGAGCCCGCGTTCGCGGTACATCGGCGCGTAGCCGGCCGCCATCAGCATCGCATTGCGCTCGCGCAGCGGAATCTCCAGCCGGCTCGACAGGCGCAGCACGACTTCGCGGCTGGGCAGGGATCGCCCGGTCTCGACGAAGCTGAGATGGCGCGCCGAGATCTCGGCCTGCGCCGCAAGCTCGAGCTGGCTCAGGCGCCGGTGTAGCCGCCAGTGCCGCAAGTGGTCGCCGAAATGAGTGGGCGGGGCTCGCCCTGCGCTCGTGCGGGCTGTGTCCATCGAAGTCCTGGATTCGGGTGCGATGCCGGCGCCGACCGGCCGGCCCCCCCAACTGTGCCTCAAGCCTGGAACGGATTCACGGTGACGAACCACAGCGCGATGCCGGTCGCGATGATGAAGGCGCCGTCGGCCACGCCGACGAGCATGAAGAACTTCGTTTGCAGCTCCGGGATCATCTCGGGTTGGCGCGCCGCCGACTCCATGAACTTCGAGCCGATGATGCCGATGCCGATGCACGAGCCCATCGCCCCCAGGCCGATCAACAGCGCCGCGGCGAGCGGCAGGATGTCGGTGGCGGTCATCGTGCCGCCCCTTGCAGCACGCCGGCACCGGCACTGCCGACTGCATCAATCCACAGGGCGCGTTTCAGCAGGATCGATGAGGTGATGGTGCGCATGGCGAGGATTCTCCGAAGCTTGGACCGAGGGAGGGCGTTGCGATGCAGTCAATGTCGCCGCCCTGTGGTGCGGCGTCGATTACCTTGCAGGTAAGCGCAGACGCGCGGCTTGCGCTTCCGGGCTAATCGACCGCCATCGGCAGCCCGGTGTGGCGCTCCAGCAGCGCGCGCCGCGTGGCCGGGCGCTCGAGTTGCTGCAGCCACCAGCCCAGCGCCAGGCCCTGCGGTGGCTTCTTCGCGTCGGGCGTGGCGGCGCTGCGCCAGGCATAGGCCAGGCGCGCTCGCGGCGCCGGGCGTTGCACGGGTTTGACGACGAGGTGCCCGGCGCGAATGTGTTCGCGTGCGATCGGCTCGGCGAGGAAGCCGCAACCGAGACAGCGCAGCTGCGCCTCGAGCTTGGCTTGCATGCTGGCCACCGTGAACACGTCCTGCCCGGGCAGGAGGTTGAACGACAAGGGCTCGCGCCGCCGCGCCGAGTCGGCGACCGCGACGGCGCGGTGGCGCAGCATCTCGGCGTCGGAAATCGGTGCCTCGTGGGCGGCCAGCGGGTGGTGCGGCGCGACCGCGAAGACGAAGTCGATCTCGCCCAAGGGCGCAGTCTCGATTCCCGGCGGCACGGTCATCGACGCAGCGCCGACGCCGATCGCGAGGTCGGCTTCGCCCGACAGCAGCGCTTCCCAGGTGCCCGCGAGCACCTCGGTGCGCAGGCGCAGCCGCGTGCCCGGGCCAGCGCCTTCGGTCTCGGCCGGTTGCAGCGCGTAGAAGGCCTCGCACAGCTCGAACAGCGTGATGCGCGAAATCACGCCGTCGGCCGCCACGCAGAGCTGCGTTTCCCAGCCGCAAGAGACGCGGCGCACGCGGTTCGCCACCGCGTCCATCTCGGCCAGCAGGCGCCGGCCTTCGCGCAGCAGTTCGTCGCCGGCTGCGGTGAGAACGGCCTGGCCGGACCGGCGGTCGAACAACAGGACGTCAAGCGCGTCTTCCAGCTGGCGCACGCTGTAGGTGAGCGCCGAGGGCACCCGGCCGAGCTCGCGCGCCGCGGCGGCGAAGCTGCCGGCGCGGGCGATGGCGTCCATCATCGCCAGCGCCTCGGGCGTCAGGGCATTGCGGCGGTCGGTCCGGGGGTTTGTCATGGCGCGTTCATCTTATTTGAACGCGGCCTTCAGCGCGCTTCGCCCCCGCGACCACCGCCGCCGCCTAGAGTGCAGGCATCGAAGAAGGGACCGAGAACCGATGTTGACACTTCGCAAATCGCAGGACCGCGGCTACGCCGACCACGGCTGGCTCAAGAGCTACCACAGCTTCTCGTTCGCCGATTACCACGACCCGGCCCACATGGGCTTCGGCAACCTGCGCGTCATCAATGAAGACCGCATTGCACCGGGAACGGGTTTCGGCACCCACAGCCACCGCGACATGGAAATCATCAGCTATGTTCTTGAAGGCGCCCTCGCGCACCGCGACAGCATCGGCAACGGCGCGTCGATCGTGCCGGGCGAGGTGCAGCGCATGAGCGCGGGCACCGGCATCGCGCACAGCGAACACAACCACGCCGCGGGCCAGACGACGCACTTCCTGCAGATCTGGATCCTGCCCGCGCGCACCGGCCTCGCGCCGGGCTACGAACAGAAGGCCTTCACCGACGCCGACAAGCGCGGCAGGCTGCGCCTCGTGGCCTCTCCCGACGCGCGCGAGGGTTCGGTGCGCCTGAACGCCGACGCGTCGCTGCGCGCCGGCCTGTTCGACAGCGGCGAGCGCGCCGAGCTCGCGCTCGACGCCAGGCGCCTGGCTTACGTGCACGTCGCGCGCGGCGCGCTATCGGTCAACGGACAAGCGCTCGCCGCCGGTGACGCGGCGCTGCTCGACGGCGAGGCGCGCCTCGTGATCGACGCCGGCCACGCCGCCGAAGTCCTCGTGTTCGACCTCGCGCGCTGAGCGCACCTTCCGCCACCCGTCCCCTCACTCCCAGGAACCCTGCCATGAATCCCCAAGGCCTGCCCCTTCTGATTGCCCGCATCCTGATCGCGCTGATGTTCGTCGGCGCCGGCGTCTCCAAGTTCACCGGCCTCGAAGGCACGGCGGGCTACATCGGCAGCGTCGGCCTGCCGATGCCGATGGCGCTGGCGCTCGCCAGCGGCGCGGTCGAAGTGCTCGCCGGCGTGATGCTGATCGTCGGTTGGCAGGCGCGCTGGGCCGCGCTCGCGCTGGCCGTCTTCACGCTCGTTGCGAGCGTGCTGTTCCACAACTTCTGGGCCATGCCCGCCGACAAGGCTTTCATGCAGCAACTGATGTTCATGAAGAACCTCGCGATCACCGGCGGCCTGCTCTTCGTCTTCGCCTTCGGCGCCGGCACGCTGAGCCTGGACGCGCGCAAGGTCTGAAGGTTGAGGGTATTGAGGCCCGCGCCGACCGCGATAGATCGTCTCGAATCGATGCCCAGTTCACAGCGTCAGTCCGCCTTGGCCCCGCTCGCCTTCACGACGGGTTCATAGCGCTTCAGCTCACGCTGAATCAGCCCGGCAAACTGCTCGGGCGTGCTCGGCACCGGCTCGGCCATCAACTGGCCAAAGCGTGCCTTGGTGTCGGGCGACTGCAGCGCAGCGACAAACGCCGCGTTGAGTTGGGCCACCAGCTCCTTGGGCGTGCCGGCCGGCGCGACCAAGCCCCACCAGGTGTCGATTTCGAAGCCCGGCAGGGTCTCGGCGATGGCTGGCACCTCGGGCAACAGTGGGCTGCGCGCTGAGGACGTCACCGCCAACGGCAGCAGCTTGCCGGCGCGGATGTTGGCGGCGGCCGCGGCCAGGTTGTCCAGGCTGTAGTCGACCTGGCCCGACACCAGCGCCAGCTGCGACGGCGCGCCGCCGCTGTAGGGGATGTGCACCGCAAAGAATCCCGCGCGCTGCTTGAAGATTTCGCCGCCCAGGTGCCCGGCGCTGCCGTTGCCGCCGCTGCCGTAGTTCAGCTTGCCGGGATTCGCCTGGGCGTAGGCGAGGAAGTCCTTCAGGCCGGCGATGCCCAGGCGCTTCGCCGCCTCACTGTTCATCACGAGCACGTTGGGGATGCGCACCATCTGCGTGATCGGCGCGAAGTCCTTGATCGGGTCGTAGGGCAGCTTGTTGTACAGCCAGGGATTGATGGCGTGCATCGCCACGGCGGCGATGCCGAGGGTCAGGCCGTCGGGCGCTGCCTTGGCCACCAGATCGACGCCGATGTTGCCGCCCGCGCCGGGCTTGTTCTCGATGACGATGTTGCCCAGGCTGCCCTTCGCCTGATCGGCCAGCAGCCGCGCCGTCACGTCGATCGGGCCGCCGGCCGCAAAGGGCACGATGATGCGGATGGTCCTGGCCTGCGCGGCAACAGTCTGGGGCAGGGTGACGGCGACGCCGGCTGCGCCCAGCTGGTTGATGAAGGATCTGCGGTCCATGGGGGTGGGCGTGATTCAGGGGGCTGCCATTGTCGGCCTACCGTGCCAAGTGCTCCGCGTGCCGGCATGCTTGTGGGGCCGTCGGCCCAGACCCGGCGCGCCAGCCGCAGGGCTCGAAGACCGTGCCGCGGATCAGGCTTTGCTGCTGCTCGCAGGCGGCGCAAACACCGCTCTCAGGGTCTCGGCAACGTCGCGCACCTCGGCCCCCGCCAACACGCCTTTGCCCAACAACAGCCGGTGCAACGCAGGCAGCCGGTAGTGAGGCACGGCGGGGTACAGGTGATGCTCGAGGTGATAGTTCACATGGTGCGGGAACAGCAGCACGCGGCCGAGCCAGTTGCCGAGCGTTCCAGTCGTGCGGTTGCAGCGCGCCGCGGTGAGCGGTGAACTCAGGTCGCGCACGGCGCCATGCTCGGCAATCGCGCGCAGGCGCAGGATCGGCTGCAGCACGGTGAGCAGGGGCAGCAGCCACAGCACGAGGTAGAGGATCAAGGCGTGCGCGCCGCCGAGCGCGAAGGCGACACTCGGCGCGCCGAGCTGGAACGCCAGCACCGCCCAGCGATCGCTGCGCGCGCTGGCGCGCAACGCGGGCGACGTGTCGTCGAGCGGCCGCGCGGCGCGGTTCGTCTGCGCGTTGATTGCGGGGGCGCCAAAGAAATAGGCGAACGTCTTCCACGCGTTCAGGCCGAGCAGGTCTTGCGCGAGCTTCTTCCACAGGTAGGCGACGCCACGCGGGTAGCCGCCGTGAATCGCCGTGTCGGGGTCTTCGTCGCTGTACAGGTGGTTGTGGTGCAGCCTGTGGATGACGCGGTAGGTGCACATCGAGATTGCGCTCGCCATGCCGATCACGCGGCCTGCAGCGTCGTTCAGCACGCGCGAACCGAAGAGCCGGGAATGCGCCGCTTCGTGGGCGAGGACGAACAGCGCGTGCTGTTGAATGCCGATCACGAGCACCAGCAAGACGAGCCAGGGGCTCGGCCAGACGGCAACGCCGATCGCCACCGCGAGCCCGATCACGGCAAAGGTCGAAGCGACGCCGGCGGCCGAGCGCCAGTCATTCAACTCGGTCAGCGGCGCGAGTTCGGTGGCCGAGAGCACACGCCGCGCTGCGGCATTGCCGGTGCCCGCGCGCGCCGTCGACGTTGGCTCGGACGCGGACACGAGCGGGCGCAAGTCGTCGCGGAACTCTTCGCCGTGCGATGGAGGGTTTTGTGGTTGTGCCATGGACGGGCAATCTAGCGCCGAGCCGAAGCGGGGTCAATGACTGACGCTGGTTTATGCTCGTTCAGCGCCTGATCGGCGCCTTCGCCCAGCGGCGCCATCGCCGCGGCCACCCATCATCGACAAGGTTCACGCGCATGCCAGACATCCTCTATGAATCGCAAGGCGCGGTGCGCCTGATCACGATCAACCGCGCGGCGAAGATGAACTCGCTCGACTTCGCGGCGAACGACGAACTGGTCGCGATCTGGCGCGAATTTGCGGCCGATGATTCGGCGCGAGTCGCGGTCATCACGGGCGCGGGCGAGAAGGCGTTTTGCGCCGGCGCCGACCTGAAGACCTACACGCTGAACTTCGCGCGCGCGCCCGCGCCGGAGTTTCGCGAGCGCTTCACGAACGGTCCCGGTTTTGGCGGCATCACGCGCAATCTGGACATCGACAAGCCGATCATCGCCGCGATCAACGGCTTCGCGATTTCAGGCGGCTTTGAGCTCGCGCTCGCGTGCGACCTGCGCTTCTGTTCGCCGAGCGCCGAGTTCGCGCTGCAGGACGCAAAGTGGGGCTTTCACGCGTGCGACGGCGGGCTCATCCGCCTGCCGCAGATCGTCGGCCTGGGGCACGCGATGGAGATCATCCTGTCGGGTGAGCGTGTCGACGCCGAACACGCGTACCGCATCGGCCTGGTGAACCGGGTCTACGCGCAGGCCGAGTTGTTGAACAAGGCGATCGACTACGCGCAGATGCTCAGCCAACGCGCCCCGCTGTCGCACCGCTTCGCCAAGGAAGTGATGCGCCGCGCGGTGGGCATGACGCTGGACGAAGCGTTGCAGGCCGAGTCGCGCTCGTTTCGCGACGTCGCGCTGACGGCGGACCTCGAAGAAGGGCTGAATGCGTTTCGCGAGCGCCGCGATGCGGTGTTTCGCGGGCGCTGATCGGGGCCCAGCCACCGGCGCCCATGGCCAACTCCCACCGCGAAGTCGCGTCAGCCAGGCGCCCGCTACTTGACCACGTAGCCGCGCCCTTCCATGCACGCGTAGGTCGCGCGCTGGAACACGCTCGCGTCGCGCATCGCGCTGGGTTGGGTGGCGGCCCAGCGGTTGCACTCGATCCGATCGGCTTCGGTCTGCTCGGCGCTTTGCGCGTTGCGCGGGTAGAAGATCGGGTCCGGAGCGGCCTTCGCGGCGGGCTCGGCTACTGCGGGCACGGGCTGCGATTCGCGGATGTAGACCGGCGCGGGCTCGACGACGACGTAACCCGGGTACCACGGGCGGCCGTAGTAGTAGGGGCTGCTGAAACCGATTCCCACGCCGACCGCCACGCCGCCCCAGAACGGACCCGGGCCACGGTAGGAGTAGCCGCCGCGTCCATGCGCGTCGGCCGGCGCTGCGGCGAGCGCGAGAACGCTGCTCGCAAGCAAAGGGATCAGGGTGCGTGTCAAGAACGTCATGGTGAGCCTCCTGGCGCGTGGTCGGGCGCGCCTTTGCGGTGGATCTTCGCCGCCGCGGCGCAGCCTGGGCCATTATGAACCTGGCCGGCGCCGCCAGTGTGTCTGGAGGTGCCTGCATTCGCCGGCAGCGCTGCTGGGCTGCTGCCCTCCAAAGGCGGCGCGCCGTGAACGGCTATCCTCGCGCGCAGAACCCATCCTCCTCCCACCCACGTGCGCCCCTTCCAAGCCATCCACTTCGCGTCGCCCACACCGGGAATCCGCCTCATCGTCACCGGCGCGGTGCACGGCAACGAGACCTGCGGCACGCATAGCGATCCGGCGGATCGTCGACGACATCGAGCAAGGCCGATTGCAGCTCGCCGCCGGCGCGGTGACGTTCGTCCCGGTGACGAACCCGCTCGCGTTCGAGCGCGGGCAGCGCCAGGGGGACCGGAACCTGAACCGCAGGCTTGCGCCAACCGACGCGCCGCGTGAGTACGAAGACCATGTCGCGAACTGGCTCTGCCCATTGCTCGCACGCCACGACGGCTTGCTCGACCTGCATTCGTTCCACACCGGCGCCGAGCCGTTTGCGCTCATCGGCCCGCCCGACAACAGCGGCGCGCTCGAACCGTTCCGCCACGCGGCGCGCGAAGAAGGCGTTGCGGCGCGCCTGGGCGTGCGCCGCATCGTCGACGGCTGGCTTGCGACTTACGCGGCAGGCGTCGAACAGCGCCGCACCTGGCTTGCCGGGCAGCACGGCCAAGTCGAGGCGCCGCCGGACCTGCACGCCGACTATGGCGTGGGAACGACGGAATACATGCGCCGCTGCGGCGGCTGGGCATTGACGCTCGAGTGCGGGCAGCACGCCGACCCGCAGTCACCCGAGGTCGGCTACCGCGCGATCCTGAACACGCTCGCGCACCTGGGCCTCATCGAAGCGCCCGATCCGGCCGTGCGACGACAGGTCGAAGCGCTGCGCCTGTTCCACGTGATCGACCGGCACCACGCGGGCGACCACTTGGCCCGCGCCTGGACGAGCTTCGACGTCGTTCCCGCGGGCGAAGCTGATCGGCACGCGCACGATGGCACGCTGCTGCGCGCCGAAGCGGAGGTGCGGATCGTGTTTCCGAACCCGGCGGCAGAGCCCGGCAAGGAATGGTTCTACCTGGCGCGGCCACATGCGCGGTTTGCGGTCTGAGGCGGGGCAACTCGAGCTTGGCAGCGCAGCACGGTCCTCGCTAGACTGGCGCAATGGCACGAAACGGACCGCACGATGAAGAGCATCACTTTCACCGCCGATGAGCGCTTGATCGAGGCTGCACGCGAACAAGCCAAGGCCGACAACACGACGCTCAATGCGCAATTCCGCCGTTGGCTGGAGCAATACGCGCGGCAGCGCGAGGCGGCGCGCGCCGTTCAGGTGATGGAGCGAATGGGCAAATACGTCTCGTCGGGGGGCCGCAAACTCAGCCGCGAGGAACTGAATGAGCGCCGTTGACTTCCTGGATACCAACGTCCTCGTCTACGCCGTCGACTCCGCTCAACCGGACAAGCGCGCAATGGCCCAGGCACTGATTGCACGCGGGCTGGCCGAGCAGACCGCAACCGCGCGCCCCTGTGCAATGACATGGGGCGAGTGCGTTCAGTGCGCTCTCACTGAAACCGCTCCGGCGCGTAGGGCCCCAGCGCGAGCTTGACTACCTCACCCGACGCCAGCGCGGCGACCAGCTGCCCGGTGTGCGGCGCGCCCGTCAAGCCCAGGTGCCCATGGCCTGCGGCGATGAAGACGTTGGCGTGACCGGGAATGCGCCCGATCGCGGGCAGGCTGTCGGGCATTCCCGGGCGCGGCCCCATCCAGCGCAAGCCCTGATCCACATTGACGTTCGGGAACATGCGGCGCAGCTGGCGCTCCAGCACCTCGGCGCGGCGCCATGTCGGTGGGTCATCCGGCAGGCCGATCTCTTCCGTGCCGGCGATGCGCAAGCCCATCTCCATCGGCGTGACGGCGAAGTGGCGTTCCATTTCGCTCACGACATGGTTCAGGCGAATTCCCGGGTCGGCGTACGTCATGTGGTAGCCGCGCTCGGCGATGAGTGCGAGTCTCAAGCCGAGCGGCGCGACGAGCCGCGCCGACCACGCGCCCGCGGCGACGACCACCGCGTCGGCGGTTATCGCCTGTGCGCTCGTCTCGACGCGCACCGTCGCGCCCAGCGGCTGCAGCGATTGAGCCTCGGCGCGCAGAACCTTGCCGCCGCGGCGCGCGAACAGCGCTGCGTAGGCCTGCGTCAAGCGGTACGGGTTCGTCGTGTAGCCCATCGGCCCCATGCGCACGCCGCGTGTGTACGCGCTCGACAACTCGGGTTCGGCGTCGCGCAGCGCGGCGCCTTCGAGGACCTCGATCATGGCTCCGCGCTCGCGCCGCAGCCGCCACGCCAGGCCGTTCACGACGTCGATCGCGGCCGGATCGCGATGCACGTAAATGCCGTCAACCGCGCGCACGAGCTCGGCAACGCCGGCTTCGCGCGCGAGCGCCTGGTGCAGCTCGACGGAGGTGCCGTAGAGCGCTTTCATCGCATCAGCCGTCGGTGCAACCTTGGCGAGTGTCGCCGCGCGCCGGAAGTGCAGCAGCCAGCGCCAGGTGCCGGGAAGGGAGCGCCAGCGGATCGCGAGCGGGCTGTCGGCCTCGAGCAGCAGGCGTGGCAGTTCGCTGTGCAAACCCGGCAGCGCGATCGGCACGACCGCCTGCGACGCGAGGATGCCGGCGTTGCCGAACGAGCAGCCCGCGCCGGGCTCGCCGCGGTCGATGAGCGTCACGGCCCAGCCGCGCCGTTGCAGCTCCAGCCCCGTACAAACCCCGACGATGCCGGCGCCCACGACGAGCGCGCTGCGTGTAGTGTTCATGTGTTTCGCTTTGCCCCTCAATGCCCTGACCTGCCGCAGGCCATCGTAGGCGAGGATTTCAACCCGGGGCGAATCGCCCTTCACGACGACGGAGACAAACACATGCCGGTTCCACGCGACCACAGCGTTTCATCGTTCATCACTGCCGCCGCACTGTGCGCGGGCGCGGCGCTCGCCCCGGCCAGCGGCGCGGCACAGGAGCTGACCGTCGTCTCGTTCGGCGGCTCGTACCAGGAAGGGCAGAGCAAGGCGCTGTTCCAGCCCGCTGCGAAAGCGATGAACATCAAGGTCAAGGAAGAAACCTACACCGGCATCGCCGACCTGCGCCTCAAGGTGAAGGCCGGCGCGGTGACGTGGGACGTGGTCGCGAGCGGCTCCGGCAGCGCGGCGCGCGCCGGCGCCGAGGGCATTCTGGAAAAGCTCGACTACAAAGTGATCGACATCTCCAGCTTCGCGCCCGGCCTCGCGTTCGACTACTGCGTCGGCGGCGACGTGTTCTCGACCGTGCTCGCGTGGAACACGAAGACGTACGGCGAGAAGGGCCCGCAGAGCTGGGCCGACTTCTGGGACGTGAAGAAGTTTCCCGGCAAACGCGCCTACCGCAAGGGTGTGGCCGGAGCCCTGGAGCCGGCGTTGATGGCCGACGGCGTTCCGGCGGACAAGGTCTACGAAGTGCTGTCGGCGCCAGGAGGCATCGAGCGCGCGGTGCGCAAGATCAAGGAGCTGAAACCGCACATCGCCGTGTGGTGGGCGTCGGGCGCGCAGCACGCGCAGTTGATGAAGGACGGCGAAGTCGACATGGTGACGGGCTGGAACGGGCGCTTTGACGTCGTGGCGAAAGACGGCGGCAAGGTCGCGTACACGTTCAACCAGGCGCTGCTCGATTACGACTGCTACGGCATCCCGAAAGGCGCACCGAACAAGGACTTGGCGATGAAGTTCCTCGCCGAGATCAGCAAGCCGCAGCTATCAGGCCGAGTTCACGAAGTACATCACTTACGGACCGACGAACAAGAAGGCTTACGAGTTCGGCACGATCGACGCCGCGTACGCAAAACGCCTGCCGTCGCACCCGGAGAACGCGGCGAAAGCAGTTGACCATCAACCTCGACTGGTACATCAAGTTCGAAGCGCAGGCGCAGACGGCTTACCAGAACATGCAGACGGAGTGAGGGCGGCGGAAGCACGGGTCGTTCGCTTGCGTTGCGCGGTGTTTTCTGTCATCCCGGCGCACGCCGGGATCCACCCTGGGCCTGGCGCGTTGCGAGCGGTGGACCCCGGCGTGCGCCGGGGTGACACGTGATTCGCAGCGTGCATCCCGTCATCCCGGCGCAAGCCGGGATCCACTGCGCGCCTGGTGCCTCGCAAGCGGTGGGCCCCGGCCCCGTATCGAGTACGGGGTGGCACTTCCGCCGGGGTGACGGGTGGCACCCATGACGCGGCGCGCCGCGATACCGATGACACTGCGCGGCCTGTGCAAGGCCTACGGGCGGGTGCGCGCGCTCGACGCCGTGGACCTCGACGTTCGCGCCGGCGAGTTCCTCACCCTGCTCGGCCCCTCCGGCTCGGGCAAGACGACGTTGCTCATGGTGCTCGCCGGTTTCATCCGCCCGGACCAGGGCAGCCTGCTGTTCGGTGACGAAGAAGTGGTGCGCCTCGCGCCGCACAAGCGCGGCATCGGCATGGTGTTCCAGAACTACGCGCTGTTCCCGCACATGGACGTCGCGGCGAACATCGGCTACCCACTGAAACTGCGCGGCGTGAGCGGCGCAGCGCTGGAGGAGCGCGTCGCCGCAGCGCTCGAGACGGTGCAGCTCGGCGGCTACGGGCCGAGGCGCATCGACCAGCTTTCCGGCGGCCAGCGCCAACGCATTGCGCTCGCGCGTGCGATCGTCTTCGAGCCGCGCATCGTTCTCATGGACGAGCCGCTGTCGGCGCTCGACAAACAACTCCGCGAGCGCATGCAGATCGAGCTGCGCCAACTCCACGACAAGCTCGGCACGACGACGATTTACGTCACGCACGACCAGCGCGAGGCGCTGACGATGTCGGACCGCATCGCCGTCATCGACGGCGGGCGCATCATGCAGCTCGACACGCCACGCGCAATCTACGAGCAACCGGCGAACCGCTTCGTCGCCGAGTTCATCGGCGAGTCGACGTTCCTCCAGGTTCAGCAGCACGGCACGCAATGGACTTGCGCCGGCCAGACTCTTCGCGTGGCGAGCGCGCCGGCAAACCCCGGGCCGGCGGTGCTGATGCTGCGGCCGCAGCAACTGCGCATCGTTCACGGCGCGGCGCCGCCGGAGTTGAACGTCTTCCCGGCGACGCTCGTGAGCGTGATCTACCAGGGCGACAGCCTGCTCGTGCAGGCGACGCTTGCCGACGGCAGCGCGATCAGCGCGCGCTGCGCCGCAGACCGCGAGACGCTGCAGGGCATGCCGCAGCCCGGTGCGGCGCTGCAGCTGGGCTTGCGCGTCGCCGACACGGTCGTGCTCTCTGACTCAGCGAGTTGACCTTGCAGTCCGCGGCGATGCTCGACTCAGCGGCCACGCCGGGCTTGCACGCCGCGGAGCTGAAGCGCGACAGCCTGCTCGAGCGCCTGCAACTCGCCAGCCTCGCCGCACCGGCGCTGCTGCTCGTGCTGATCACGATGCTCGCGCCGGTTGCGTGGCTGTTCGCGCTCTCGTTCCTCGGCGACGACGGTGCCCTGACGCTCGCGCATTACCGGCGATTGCTCGAACAACCGTCCTACGCGCGAACGTTCGTCACCACGTTCAAGGTCAGCCTGCTGACGACGGGTCTGTGCATCCTCGCCGGGTACCCGCTCGCCTACATGCTCTCGCAACTGCCGCGCCGCGCCGCGAACCTGTGCCTGATCGCGGTGCTGCTGCCGTTCTGGACTTCGCTGCTCGTTCGCACCTACGCCTGGCTCGTGCTGCTGCAGCGCAAGGGACTCATCAACACCTGGGGCATTGAGCTCGGCTGGTGGGACGAGCCGCTCGCGCTCGTGCACAACCTCAGCGGAACGCTGATCGGCATGGTCCACATCATGCTGCCCTTCCTCGTGCTGCCGCTGCTGAACGCGATGCGCGCGATCGACAAGGACTACCTGCTTGCAGCATCGAATCTCGGCGCGAGCCCGGTGCGTGCGTTCTGGTCAGTGTTCTTTCCGCTCTCGGTGCCCGGTCTCCTCGCCGGAACGCTGATCGTGTTCATCCTGTGTCTCGGTTTTTACGTCACGCCGGCGGTGCTCGGCGGCGGCAAGGTGATCATGGTGTCGAACCAGATCGCAGCAGACATCGAACTCTTCTTCAACTGGGGCGCGGCGAGTGCGCTGGGCGTCGTGTTGTTGGTGTTGACGCTGGCGTTTCTCTGGTTCGCGACAAAGGTGCTGCGCCTCGAACAAGTGCTCGGCGGAGGGCACAACACATGAAGGGATGGAACGAGCCTGCGTCGCCGACGCAGATCACGCACCGTGCGCGCCTCTGGCTCTACGCGATCGCGGCGCTGGTTCTTGCGTTCCTCATCGTGCCGACGCTGATCGTGATCCCGATGTCGTTCTCGCAGTCGCAGTACCTCGAGTTTCCGCCGCGCGAATGGTCGCTGCGCTGGTACCGCAGCTACTTCGCCTCCAGCGCGTGGATGCAGGCGACGGTCACGTCGTTCCAGGCCGGTCTGCTCACGACGCTGCTCGCCACGCCCCTGGGCACACTCGCCGCGTACGGCCTGTTCGTGTCGCGGTTTCGCTGGGTGCGTCTCATCCACGTGCTGCTCATCACGCCGATCATCGTGCCCGTGATCCTGGTCGCGATCGCCGTGTTCTACGTCTACGTGAAGTTGAAACTCGTGAACTCGCTGACCGGCATCGTCCTCGCGCACAGCATGCTCGCGATTCCGCTCGTCGTGCTCGTGATCACGTCGGCGCTGAAGAGCTACGACATGAACCAGGAACTCGTCGCGCGAAGCCTCGGTGCGTCACGCATCAAGGCTTTTTGCAGCGTGACGCTGCCGCAGATCCGCTTTGCGATGATCAGCAGCGCACTGCTTGCGTTCCTGACCTCGTTCGACGAAGTGATCCTCTCGATGTTCGTCTCGGGCGGCGTCCAACTCGACGCTGACGCGCAACATGTTCAACGCGCTGCGCGATCAGATCGACCCGACGATCGCGGCAATCTCGACGCTGATGATTCTGGTGACGACACTCTTGCTCGGGCTGGCGCAAACGTTCGGGCGCGACAGGCGCGAGTGACTGACTGACGCGTTTCACACCGGCCAGTTCGCCGGTGCCTCTGCCTGCCCCGCGCGGGGCAGCAGCCAGTTCAACGCCGCAGCGTTGAACGCCTGCGGGTTCTCGATGTTGCTCAAGTGCCCCGCATCGGGCAGCACGCTCACCGGCGCACCGCGCAGCTTCGCCGCCATCTCGTGGTGCATGGCGACCGGCGTGAGCTGGTCGTCGGCGCCGACGATGAAATGCGCCGGCACGGCGATCTGCGAGATGTCCCCCAGCGTCACCTGGTCGACGGTGGCTTGCAGCGACTTGATGTACGACGCCTTGTGCAGCGCGGCGATGCTCTCGATCAGCTGCTGTAAGTGTTCGGGCCTCGCCTTCGGCCCGACCAGGGAGCGCGCGACGGCGTCGGCGATGTCGCGCGGCTCCTTGCCGGCGAGCAGCGGTTCGCGCCGGCTGTTCACGAACGCCTCGCGCTGCGCCGGCGAAAACGCCTCGAATCCTTCATGCGTGTCCACCAGCGTCAGCGTCGCGACTCGCTTCGGGTGCAGCAGCGCGGTGCGCATCGCGATGCGCCCGCCCATCGACAGGCCGAGCAAGTGCGCGCGCGCTGCGCCGAAGTGATCGAGCACGCGCAAAACGTCGGCGACGAAGTCATCGAAGGCGAGCGGCGCGTCGTAGTCGTCGCTGACGCCATAACCGCGCGCGTCCCACGCGACACAGGAAAAATGCGGCGCAAACGCCGGCAGTTGCGCGCGCCAGTTCGTGCGATTGCCGCCGATGCCGTGCATGAAGAGCAGCAGCGGGCCGCTGCCGGCGAGCGTGACCGCCAAACGTGGCGTGCCGGGGACAAGGTAGGGCGCGGACATGGAGGTGATTGTGCGCACATTTCCGTGGCATCGAGTTCACCCAAAATGGCAGGCATGGATTCCCTGACTCAAGCCGCGCTGGGCGCCACGGCCAGCCTGCAGCGCCGCGCCGCCCTCACGTTGCTGGCGGCAACCGCCTTGCCTGCCCGCGCGCAGCCGGCGCTGGCCACGCGCGCCATCCCTTCCAGCGGCGAGCGCATCCCCGCCGTCGGCCTGGGCAGCTGGATCACCTTCAACGTCGGTCGCGACCGCGCCATGCGCGACAACTGCATTGCGGTGATGAAGGCCTTTTTTGACGGCGGCGGGCGCCTCGTCGACAGCTCGCCGATGTATGGCTCGTCGCAAGACGTGATCGGCGAAGGCCTGGCCAAACTGGCCCGCAGCAGCCACGTGTTTTCCGCCGAAAAGGTGTGGACCGGCTCCGGCAGCGCAGGCGCGAGCCAGATCGAGGCGACGCGGCGTTTCTGGGGCCTGCCCCGGTTCGACTTGCTCCAGGTGCACAACCTGCTGGCATGGCGCGAGCACTTGGCGACGCTGCAGGCCATGAAGGGCGCGAAACAGCTTCGCTACGTCGGTGTCACGACCTCGCATGGCCGGCGCCATGGCGAACTCGAGCAAATGCTCAAGACCAAAAGCTCGACTTCGTGCAGCTGAGCTACAGCCCGGTGGACCGTGAGGTCGAGCAGCGGCTGCTGCCGTTGGCGCAGGACCGTGGCGTGGCGGTCATCGTCAACCGGCCGTTCCAGGAAGGCGCTTTGATCCGCATGTTGCAGCGTCACCCGGTGCCGCCTTGGGCGGCCGAACTCGACTGCGACAACTGGGCGTCGCTGGTGTTGAAGTTCGTGCTGTCGCACCCGGCCGTGAGCTGCGTGATCCCGGCCACGACCCAGGTGGCCCATGTGCGCCAGAACCTGGCCGCCGGCACCGGGCGCATGCCCGATGCAGCGATGCGCCAGCGCATCGCCGCACACATTCAAGCGCTGTAGGGCGCGCAGACGATGGCCGAGACCTGGGCCACGCTGGCGAGCTACCGGCTGCACGATCTGCTGATGTTTTCGGCGACCACCTACTTCCGATCTGTTCGAGCTGATCAACCGCGAGTGGTGGCCGGCGCCCATCGTGGGCGCATTGCTCGCGCTGGCCACACTGGTGGCGGCATGGCGCCGCCAGGCCGCGCTCGGTGCCGTGGTCCTGCTCGCACTGGCCTGGGCCAGCGTGGGCTGGCTTTACTTCGGCGCCGCGTTCGCCGACATCCACACGCTCGGCAGCGCATGGTCGGGCGCGTTTGTGCTGCAGGCACTGCTCTGGCTGGCATGGGCTGCTGCTGCGCGCCCAGCCCACACCGAGCAGCGCCTGCAGCGGGCACTCGGGTTGGCGTGGCTGCTGGCCGCAGTCGCCTGGCCCGCACTGGCAATTGCGCAGCAGCGCCCGCCCTGGCAGGCCGAAGTCGTGGGCCTGGCGCCCGACGCCACGGTGCTGTTGTCACTCGGCCTGCTCCTCACGCGGCAGTGCACGCGCCGCTGGGCAGCGGCACTGCTCGTCGTGCCGCTCGGCTGGTGTCTGTTCAGCGGCGCGACGCTGTGGGCGCTGAACCAGCCGCAAGCGCTGGCGCTGCCGTTGGCGGGCCTGGTGACTGCGGCACTGCTGCTGGTGCGGTCGCGCCGCTGAAGCGGCGTCAACCGAGCGGGGCAAAAAAACCTACCGCTTCCCCACCCACCAGCGTGAGCGTGGCCACGCGCGCCGGGTGCAAGAGCGCCGCGCGCATCGCGATGCGCCCGCCCATCGACAGGCCGAGCAGGTGCGCGCGCGGCGCGCCGACAACAGAACCCAGATGTCGGCAACGGCGACAGAGGGAGCGTTGAACTCGAACGGGCGAACGT
>CAVZHI010000021.1:0-169582 GCA_963775015.1 uncultured beta proteobacterium
CGGCCAGCACCTCCGCGGTGAGCACGTTCAGGTCGGTTGCTTCGCGCTGCAGGGCGGCGTGGCCGTTGGCGAGCCGCTCGCCTTCGAGCAGGTCGGCGATCATTTCGCCCATCTGCGCCAGGTCGCGCAGCAAGGCTTCGCGCGGGGCCTGGTTCGCACTGCGGTCTTCCACCAGTTCGGCGTTCAGGCGCGCGCGCGTCAGGGGCGAGCGCAACTCGTGGCTGATCGCCAGCAACAGCGCGCGTTTCGCGTCGAGCCGGTCGCGCAGGCTGGCCGCCATCGCGTTCACCTGCTCGCCCAGATCACCCAGTTCGTCGTGGCGGCGCACCCGGATCGGCGTGTCGAAGTCCCCATTGCCGAAACGCTGCGCCCCTTCACCGATGGCCTTCAAGGGGCGCAACAGGTGATGCACGACGGTGTAGGCCAGTGCGGTCAGCAGCAGCAACACCGCGAGCGTGACCCAGCCGATCGTGCGCGGTTGCTGCGACCAGCCCGAATCGCCCAGGCCGAAGGTGATGCGGTGCCCGTCGGAGCTGCTGCGCGTCAACAGCCACCAGCCGGCGTCCTGGTTGTCGTTGCGCCGGTACCAGCCCTGGTGGCGGCGCTGCGGGTGCGAATCAAACTGCACCACCGGTCCGTCGATGCGGATCGACAGCGGCAGCGCCTGCACCAGCGCGCCTGCGCGCGCTATATCGGGCGGTGAGCCCAGGTCGGCGGCGAGCCGATCGACATAGTCGGCCACCAGCGGGCGCACCACCTCGCGCCAGCCGCCGGAGAGTGCGCGTTGCATGCCGCTGAGGAACACCGCTGTCAGCGCCAACGCCAGCACGACGAACAGCACCACCAGGCGCATGCGCAACGAATGGCGCCAGCGGCCGAACCAGCCGCGCCGAGTGCTCATAGGCGCGCGCCGGCGAACGCGTAGCCCGCGTTGCGCAGCGTCTTGATGCATTCCAGCGGCTCGAGCTTCTTGCGCAGCCGGCTCACCACGATGTCGACCGCGCGGGTGTACAGCTCGGCGTCGTGGCCGCGCAGCCGGTTGAGGATCTCGTCGCGCGTGAACACTTTCTGCGGTTCGCGCGCGAGCAGGGTCAACAGCTCGAACTCGGTGCCGGTCAGCTCCACCAGATCGCCTTGGCGGTGCACCTGGCGCCGCTCCAGGTCGATCTCCAGGCCGTCGAACACGAGGCGTTGCGGCGCCGCCCCGGTGCCAGCCGCAGCGCCGGCTGCAACCGCGCGCTGGCGCCGCAGAATCGTCTGCAGGCGCGCCGCGAGTTCGCGCGGCTCGAACGGCTTGGGCAAATAATCGTCGGCGCCGATTTCGAGCCCGACCACCCGGTCCATCACGTCGCCGCGCGCGGTCAGCATGATGATGGGAATGTCGCTGTCCCGGCGGATCGTGCGGCACAGCTCGAAGCCGTCCATTTCGGGCAGCATCACGTCGAGGATGGCGGCGTCGAAACGTTCACTGCGCAGGCGTGCCAGCCCGTCACTGGGGCGCAGTGCCGAACTCAATTCGAGGTCGAAGCGGCGCAGGTAGGTCGCCAGCGGCGCGGCGAGGTGTTCATCGTCATCGATCAACAGAATGCGGTGCATGGGCGCGATGCTCCCACGGAGCTGCTGGCGTGGCAACGTGGGCACACTGGGAAAAATTGGGTCGCGGGCCGGTGGTTCCCGGCGCGCACCGGGATGACGATGTGCGCCGGGACGACGACGTGCGCCCGGGTCACGCTGCGCGCCCGGAGGACGGCGCACACCGGGCTGCCGGCGGCCGCTTCGGCTCAGCCGCGCCAGCCGCCGTGGCGTTTGGCCAGGTAGTCGCGCAGCTTTTGCTGCTGCTCGGGCTTGAGCGTGTCGTAGAAGCCCGCGAATGCGGCAATCACTTCCGGGCTCTTCTCGCGAATCGCACCGGTCTTCTCTTCCACCAGCGCCTGGGCGCGCACGCGTCGAACTTGTCGCCCTGGATCAGCGGCCGATTTCGGCGCGCCGGTTCAGGTGCTGCCAACCAACGCAGTACGCTGCTCGCGCAACTTGTCGAACACGACGCCAGGCGCTGCTTCTGCGCGTCGTCGAGCTGCAATTCCTTGGCCGGCGCGGTCGATCATGCGTTCGCGCCACTTCGCAGCGTCTTCAGCGCTCACGCCAGCCATCGGCGCCGTGGTGGCGGTGGCCACAGGCGGACAGGCCGCCGGCCAGGATGCTCACGCCGAACAGGCCGAACAGGGTTCTCTTGATCCAGGGTTTCATGTTTCAGGTCCTTTCAGGGGTTGATGAGTTGTGCTGAACACGGGAGTCATCGTGCCCGGCAAGGCCTGACGTGTCCTTTCGCTGCGGTTTCGGCGTGTATCGTTTCTTTTCAGCGCACGGGCCACGCGCTACAACGAG
This sequence comes from uncultured beta proteobacterium, assembly GCA_963775015.1. Taxonomy (GTDB): domain Bacteria; phylum Pseudomonadota; class Gammaproteobacteria; order Burkholderiales; family Burkholderiaceae_C; genus JAEMQF01. The sequence continues at coordinate 2,386 of CAVZHI010000021.1, forward strand.
CGCAGGAAATTCAGCATGTCCTGCTGCTGCGCGTCGGGCAAGCGCGAAGAACTGGCGCGTCAAGCCGTTGGCCTCGGAGCCGTCGCTGGAGTGCTCGGCGATCGCCTGGCGCAGGTCGCAGGTGCGGCCGTCGTGCAGGAAGAACAGGCGCTGGCCCAGGCCCCACAGCGGCGCGGTGCGCCATTCGCGGCCGCCCGCCTGGCCTTGCTGGACGCCGTCGGCCAGGCCGCGGCCCATGTCGTGCAGCAGCAGGTCGGAGAACAGGTTGACCGCCTGGTCCTTCGCCGGCCACGCCGGCGCTGTTCTTGTAGGTGTTCAGCGTCGGCGTGTGGCACAGCGCGCAACCGACGTCGGCGAACATCTTGCGGCCGTTGGCGATCGAGTCGCCGCTCGCACCGGTCACGGCGTTCGACGGCTTGGGCGGCGCGAGAAAGCGCATGAACAGCGTGAAGCGGTCGATCGAGCTGATCGCCTCGTTCGGCTTCGTCGCGTCCAGCTCCACGTCGCTGTTGGGCGTGCTGCCGTACATGCAGCCTTCGGTCTCGTCGCGCTCGGTCGGGAACGCGCCGTTGGTGATGCCCATCTCCACGTTGTAGGCCTCGCCCGAAAAGATCAGCAGCGACTTGTTCTGCGCCTTGTGGCCAAAGCGGCCCACCGTGCCGTCGTTGCCGTTCTTGTTCGGCTGGCCCGAGATCGAGTTGGAGGTGAGCAGCACGTTGGTGCCGGCCGCGAATGCCCAGCGCCCCTTGGCCTGCGCGGCGCGCCTGGTTCTGCAGGATCTCGCGGTCCGGAATGTTCTCGATCAGGCCGGCGCCGAACAGCGGCGTCGGAATGCGGAACACCACGTTGTTGCGCGCCACCTCGCGGCGAAGTCGGGCTGGCGATGCTGCAGCCGCCGGCGTCGTTGCGGCCGGCAATCGTGAACAGGCCGTGCACACCGCCGTCGGGCGAGCCGTCGGCATTGCGAACGAAGCGCGCTTCGCGCACCGGGCCTTTGGCGGTGATGAAGGACGGGAGCTTGTTCGTCGCGCCCGCAGCGTGGCGAACTTGAACTGCGGGTTCACCGGCGGGCTGGTGCCGCCGATGGCCGGGTGCGAATGGCAGCCACCGCAACTGTCCAGGTTCATCGTCGGGCCCAGGCCTTCTTCGGGCAGCTCGGCTTCGTTGAAGTCGTCCTGCGCGATCTTGAAGACCGCGAGTTGCGCGGCTGACAGCGACGCCAACGGGCCGCCGGCATCGTTGGATACTGTGCGCGGGCCGGGGTCTTTGGCGGTGGAGGCGGCGGTGTCCAGCCCGCCGTGCCGCCACCCGTTGATCCGCCGCCGCGCCGCAGCGCCTCGATCGTCTTGCGCACCGCCAGCGCGGTGTCGGCGCGCTCGGCGTCTCGGCCGTCGCAGCCTCAGGGTTGGCGGCATCGCCGTTCGGCGGCGGTTCGCTCCCGCCATTGCACGCCACCAACAAGACAGCGATACCCGCCGTGCCAATGAATCGAATCATGTTGCCTCCCGAAAGCTCGTTGCGTGATGAAGGCCGCGACGCTACGCCGCGCATCCTGCGTGTCTGCAACGATGCAACTCAACGCGTAAGTGATTCGATCAGGCGTATCGGTCGATGGGTGCGTCGCCACGCCGGTGCGCCGGAAGCCGTCGCGCCCACGGAGGGCCGACCGGGGCAACGGATTTGAAAGCGCGGTCGCTTACAAACTATCGTCGACGTGACGCTTGAGGCCTTGTTCTTTCGCGCGCAGCTGCCGGAAGGCCGCGACCCCGCGACGATGGTGCGCTCAGCCGCGCAGGTGGCAGGCTACCCAGTGACCAGCGCCGGACTGCTTCAGCGCCGGCGATTCGGTATTGCACAGCGGCTTCTGCGCAATCGGGCAGCGGGTGTGGAAGTGGCAGCCGCTCGGCGGGTGGATCGGGCTGGGCACGTCGCCCTGCAGCATGACGCGTTTGCGCTTGACCTTCGGGTCGGGAATCGGCACCGCCGACAGCAGCGCTTCGGTGTAGGGGTGCAGCGGGTTGGTGTACAGCAACTCGCCCGGTGCCATCTCGACGATGCGGCCCAGGTACATCACCGCCACCCGGTCGCTGATGTGCTCCACCACGCTCAGGTCGTGGGAGATGAAAGGTAGGTCAGGTTGAACTCCTGCTGCAGGTCTTCGAGCAGGTTGATCACCTGGGCCTGGATGGATACATCCAGCGCTGATACCGGCTTCGTCGCAGATGATCAGCTTGGGTTCACCGCCAGCGCCCGGGCGATGCCGATGCGCTGGCGCTGGCCGCCCGAGAACTCGTGCGGATAGCGGCGCATGTGGTCGGCGTCAGGCCGACCTTGGTGACGATGCGCTCGTCTTTGATCCGGCGGCGCGGGGACGAGTCTGAATCCTTCAGTGCCTCGCCGACGATTGCGTGACCGTCATCCGGGGATTCAGGCTCGTACGGGTCCTGGAAGATGATCTGCATGTCGCGCGCCAGCGCGCGAAATTCTTCCTTGCCGGCGGGGGTGACGTTCTTGCCTTCGAACCAGACCTCGCCCGAGGTGGGCTCGATCAGGCGCAGGATGCAGCGGCTCGTGGTACCGCGGCGAAGCGCTGCGCCGCGCCGGGCTGGCGCCCGGAATGCAGGTGATCGACGTCGGCATGGGAACCGGCTTGGTGGCGCGCGAGATCCTGAAAATCACGCATGAGCCGCAGAACCTGATCGGCGTCGACCCCAGCCCGGGAATGCTCGCGCAGGCGAAGTTGCCGGCGGCGGTGCGCTGCCTCGAGGGCTGGGCGGAAAAGATGCCGCTGCCCGACGCGAGCGCCGACTTCATCGTCATGGGCTACGCGCTGCGCCACATCGCCGATCTGGCGGCGGCGTTCGCCGAGTTCCGGCGCGTCCTCAAACCCGGTGGACGGGTGCTGATCCTGGAGATCACGAAACCGAGCAGCGCACTCGGCACGCGCCTGCTCAAGCTCTACATGCGCGGCGTCGTGCCGCTGCTGGCGCGAATCGTCTCGCGCGGAAAAAGCACGCCGATGCTCTGGCGCTACTACTGGGACACGATCGAAGCCTGCGCCGCACCCGAAGCGGTGCTGCGAACCCTCGCCGGCGTGGGCCTGGCGAACCCGCGGCGCGAAGTGGCGCTCGGCATCTTCTCCGAATACAGCGCGGCGCGCGCGCCCGCGCCCGCGCCCGCGCCCGGTCAGAGCGGCTGAGCCGCCTCGCTCAAGCCTTTTTCGCGACGCCGGCGCGTTTCGCTGCGGCGCAGGCGCCGCCGGATGCGGCACCGAGCCAGCGCGGGCGCGCCCGCCACAGGCGCAGCGCGGTGTACATCAGGCATCCGACGGCGCTGCGGCGGAACAAGGCCAGGCGCTGCGTCGACGTCGCCTCGGGTTTCCACAAGTGCGCCCAGGGTGGAGCGGTGACGAAGCTGAGCCGGTCCAGGCCGGCGTCGAGGCAAATGCTCTCGATCGTGTGCTGCATGATCAGGTTGCCGGGAGCGATCGCGGCGTGTGCGCCCACAAAGCCGATCTTCAGCAGGCTCAGTTGGCGGTTCGAGACAGGCCGAATTGCGCCGCGATCACTTCGCCGTTCAGGCGCAGCAGATTGATCCGGCATTGCCCATGGGCGCCGAATTGCTCGGCGAGCTGGCGGTAGAAACCGATCAGTTCCTTGTGCAATTTGATCGCCGAACCGGCGCCGGCCTTCCAGCCCGACGCTTCGACTTCGAAGAACTCGTTCAGTGCGGCGCCCAGGCGGTCGGGCTCGGTGACCGCTTCGTAGCTCAGGTTGCCGAGCTCGCACGCGCGGCGCGTCAGGCGCTTGACGTTTGCTCGATGACTCTTGCTGACTTTGCGCAGCGCGTGCGCGACGCCCTGGCTGCAGTCGAGCCACAGAGTCGTCGAGTGCGGCGCGCCGATCCGCAGGGTTGCCGTGTCGTCCCGCCGCAGCTGGCTTGCGAGTGACGAGTCGCTGCACACGCCGTCGGCGAGCAGAACCTGCCACGGCAACTCGCGTTGCCGATGCAGCCAGGCGTGGAATTCGCGCCACACGTTCTGCGTCGCGGCAGGAACGCCGACGTCGGCGAGATGCATGTGACTGCCGCTGATCAGGCGCAGCGTCGGCACACCCAGCAGCGACCCGCCGAGCCTTCCCGATTCGACGGCGAACACGCCGGCCAGGCGTTGCTGGTGGTAGGCGGCAATGAAGTGCACGCGTCGCGAGTCCCCGGCGATGGACTTCAGGTACGCGGAAAACCACTCAGGCAGTTGCAGGTACGTCGTGCTCGCGTGCGCTTCGAGGCAACTGCGCCACTCGTTGCGCAGCATCTCCAGGCCCGGCTCGCCATGGCGCGCTTGAAACGACCACGCCAGCCTGCCCCGGGCGCGTGCGAGCGCCATTCCCGGCGGGGCGATCGCCAGATCCTGGAAGCTTGAAGACGGGCTTGGCATGTCGATCGATCCGCGCTGCGCCATGCTGGCAGCGGCTCGCTGTCTTGGGATGGTGAGACCGATGGTGCACTGGCCCATCGCGCGAGTGCATCGCCGGTTCCGGGGGGCCGCTGCGCGCGCCGGCCGGGGGCTGCGACTTTGTTCACGTGCTCGCGGGACGGCGCGCCGAATTCACCGCGCCGCGCTGCGAAACGATTCGCGCACGTTTGCAACTCCGCGTCGCTCGGCGGCCTTGGGCTCGCCCGGCGACACGGCATACTCCACCCCATGAAAGCACCCGTCGTGCGCGAGCTGCGCCTGCTCCACCTCGAGGACTCGGACCTCGACCATGTGCTGCTGCTCGCGCACCTGCACAAGCGGCGGCCTGCGCGTGCAGTCGACCCGCATCGATTCGGAGGCCGAATTCCTCGCGGCGATCCAGCAAGACTGGGACGCGATCGTCTCCGACTACAACCTGCCCGGGTTTTCCGGGCTGCTCGCGCTCGATCTGCTGAAAGCGAGCCGGCGCGACATTCCGTTCATCATCGTGTCGGGCGAGATCGGCGAAGAAATCGCGGTCGAAGCGATGCGCAACGGCGCCAGCGACTACGTGCGCAAGGGCAACCTGGCGCGCCTGGTGCCGGCGCTGCTGAACGCGATCGAAGCGAGCGTGACGCGGCGCGAAAGGAGCGCTCCGAGGCCGAACTCTCCGCGTCCAAACAACGCCTGAGCGAACTCGCGCAGCACTTGCAGAGCAGCATCGAACAGGAGCGTGCCGCGATCGCGCGCGAAATGCACGACGACGTCGGCGGGTCGCTCACCGCGCTCAAATTCGACCTGGCGTGGATCACGCGCCATCCGCAGTCCGACGAAGTGCCGGCGCGCGCCAGCGCGGCGCTGGAACAGGTGTCGCACGCGATCGAGGCGGCGCAGCGCATCATGCACAACCTGCGCCCCGCCATTCTCGAGCAGGGGCTGGTCGCGGCGCTGCAATGGATCGCGGCGCGCTTCGAGAAGCGCACCGGCGTCGCGTGCCTGCTGCGCACGCCGGAGAAAATCCCGCCGCTGCCGATCGGTGTCGGGCTGGTCGCGTACCGCACCGCGCAGGAGGCGCTGACGAACATCACCAAATACGCGCAGGCGACGCAGGTCGGCATCGACCTGTCGCTCGCCGGCAAGGTGCTGTCGCTCGAGGTGAGCGACAACGGCCGCGGCTTGTGCGCCGCCGACCTGGGCAAGGCGCAGTCGTTCGGCATTCGCGGCCTGCACGAACGCGCGCGCACGGTCGGCGGCTGGATCGACCTGAGCAGCAGCCCGAGCGGCACGACGCTGATCCTGTCGGTGCCGCTGCAGGGCGTCCAGCCGGCGGGCGGTGCCGGGCGCAGCAAGGCGAAGAACGCCGACCCGAGCCGCTGGGGCGACTTGTGAGCGATCGCCAACGCCATGATCCGCGTCATTCTCTGCGACGACCACGCGCTGATCCGGCGCGGCGTGCGCGACACGCTGTGCGACGCGCCCGACATCGAGGTCGTCGGCGAAGCCGGCGACTACGGCGAGCTGCGCGAGCTGCTGCGCCGCGCCACCTGCGACGTTCTCGTGCTCGACATCAACCTGCCCGGCCGCAGCGGCCTGGACGTGCTGCACGTGCTGAAAGACGAGAGCCTGCCGATGCGCGTGCTCGTGCTCTCGATGTTCCCCGAAGACCAGTACGCGATCCGCGCGCTGCGCGCCGGCGCCTTCGGCTACGTGAACAAGGGCGGCGACCCGAGCCAGATCGTCACCGCCGTGCGCACCGTCGCGCAGGGGCGCAAATACGTGACGCCCGAGATGGCGCAGATGCTGGTCGAGAGCCTGACCACGCCGAACGTCGAGAACCCGCACGAGAGACTCTCCGACCGCGAACTGCAGACGCTGGTGCTGATCGCGTCGGGCAAGCGCCTGTCCGACATTGCGGTGGAGCTGATGCTGAGCCCGAAGACGGTGAGCGTGTACCGCGCGCGCGTGCTGGAGAAGCTCGGCCTGGCGAACAACTCCGAGATGACGGTTTACGCGATCCGGCACGGGCTGGTGGGGCAGTAGTCTGTTGTCATCCCGGCGAATGCCGGGATCCACTGCATGGCGCTGCAACGACCGATGAACGGTGGATCCCGGCGTTCGCCGGGATGACAAGCGTCAGAGAAAGTGCCCGAGCATTCGCTAGAGAAAGTGACCGAGCATTCGCTCGAGCGCCAGCGTCATCGGCACCTGAAACATCGGCAGCGTCAGCAGCACGCCGACGAGGCCGGCGCACAGCGTGATCGGGAAGCCGATGGCGAAGATGTTCATCTGCTGCGCGACGCGCGAAATGATGCCGAGCACGAGGTTCACGAACAACAGCATCGCCACCAGCGGCAGCGCGATCCACAGGCCGAGCGAAAAGATCTCCGCGCCCCAGGCCTGCGGCTGCATCGCGCGCAGGAAGGCGAACGGCTCGGCGCTCACCGGGAAGGTCGTGAAGCTGCGCACCACCGCGGCGATCAGCAGCAGGTGGCCGTTGATGACGATGAACAGCCAGCCCACCGTGACGCCGAAAAAGCGGCTCACCGAAGTCGCCTGGCCGCCGGTCGACGGGTCGAAGAACATCGCGAAGTTCAGGCCCATCTGCAGGCCCGCGAGTTCGCCGGCGAATTCGATCGCGGCGAAGACGATGCGCGCCGCGAAACCGAGCGTGATGCCGATGAGCAACTGCTGCGCGAGAACCATCAGCGCGAGCGCCGAGTCGAGCGGAACGACCGGAATCGGCGGCAGCGAGGGTTGCGCGCAGACCGTGATGAAGAGCGCGAGCGCGACCCGCACCCGCGCCGGAACGTTGCGCTGGCCGAGCACGGGCAGCGTCGTGAAGAGCGCGAGCACGCGCGCGAAAGGCCAGAGCAGCGGCGTGATCCAGGCGAGGAACTGCGCTTCGGTGAACTGGATCATGGCGGGCCAGGCTCTGTCATCCCGGCGCACGCCGGGATCCACTGCGGCGAAGTGGGTCCCGGCCCCGTATCGAGTACGGGGTGGCACTTGCGCCGGGACGACGGAGTTGATGCGCAATCCGACGCATCGCGCGTGCCTGTTTCAGCCGACGACCGACGGAATGCTCTGCAGCGTGCGCTGCACGTATTCGACGAGCGTCGTGAGCATCCACGGCCCGGCGATCGCGAGCACCGCAACGGCGGCGACCATTTTCGGCACGAACGAGAGCGTCGCCTCGTGGATCTGCGTCGCCGCCTGGAAGATGCTGACGAGCAGGCCGACCGCGAGCACCGTGAGCAGCAACGGTGCAGCGACCATCAGCAACAGGTGCAGGCCTTCCTGGCCGTAGGTGAAAACTGCTTGCGAGTCCATGCGGTTGTCATCCCGGCGCAAGCCGGGATCCACGGGTTGACATGCTCGTGACCGTTTGCGGTGGATCCCGGCTTTCGCCGGGATGACGGCGGGTGGGCATGGTGTTCTCGGCTAACTCGAAAAACTCGCCGCGAGCGAACCGAGCAGCAGGTTCCAGCCGTCGGCGAGAACAAACAGCATCAGCTTGAACGGCAGCGCGACGAGCACCGGGCTGAGCATCATCATGCCCAGGCTCATGAGCACGCTCGCGACGATCATGTCGATGACGAGGAACGGGATGAAGATCAGAAAGCCGATCTGGAACGCGCTCTTCAGTTCGCTCGTGACGAACGCCGGAACGAGCACCTTGAACGGCACGTCGGCCGATTTCACCGACGGGTCAACCTTGGCGAGTTTGGCGAACAGCGCGACGTCGGCCTGGCGCGTCTGGCGCAGCATGAATTCGCGCATCGGAATCTCGCCGCGCTTCAGCGCTTCGTCAAAGGCGATTTTGTTCGCGGCAAAGGGCTGGTACGCGTCGGCGTAGACCTTGTCCAGCGTCGGGCCCATGACGAAGAAGGTGAGGAACAGGCTCAGGCCGACGATCACCTGGTTCGGCGGCGCGGCCTGCGTCCCGAGTGCCTGGCGCAGCAGCGAGAGCACGATGACGATGCGCGTGAAGCCCGTCATGAGCAGCAGCACCGCGGGCAGAAAGCTGAGCGCCGTGAAGAACAAGAGGGTCTGAATCGGCACCGAATAACTCGTTCCGCCGGCGCCTTGGCCGATCACGAGCGGCAGGTTCGAGTTGCTTTGCGCCCAGGCGCTGGGGGCGAGCAGCGCGAGCAGGGCGATGGCCAGAGGTGCAGCGGCGTACGGCCAGGCGGTGGATCCCGGCTTGCGCCGGGATGACAAGTTCGGGGCGGGGTGGTGCGTCACGGCGCCGCCCCATCTGGTTTGCGAAAGCGCGCGAAGAGTTGCGCGAAGTTCGGCGCCACCACAGCGTTCGTCGGCGCTTCGGCTTGCGGCGCCATGCTGTGCAGCGTCGTGATGCTTTGCGCGGTGACGCCGAGAACGAGCCAGCGGCGCTCGTCGCCGCTGCCGACCTCGACCGTGACGATGCGCTGGCTCGGCGACAGCGGCAGGGCGCCGACACAACGCAACAGCCCCGATGCGCCGCCGCCGAAGCCCGCGCCGCCGGCGCCGAGCGGCGTGCGCTTGAGCAGCCACAGCGCGAGCGGGATCAGCGCCAGGACGGCGATGAACCACAACGCCGACGTGAATGCGCTCGAAGTCATCAGTTCTTGCTCAGGCGCCGCATGCGCTCCGACGGCGTCACGATGTCGGTGAGGCGGATCCCGAACTTGTCGTTCACGACGACGACTTCGCCTTGGGCGATCAGGTAGCCGTTCACGAGCACGTCCATCGGCTCGCCGGCGAGCGTTTCGAGTTCGACGACCGACCCTTGCGCGAGCTGCAGGATGTGCTTGATCGGGATTCGGGTGCGCCCCAGCTCCACCGTGAGTTGCACGGGAATGTCCAGGATCATGTTGATGTCGTTGCCCGCTGCGGGTGCAGCGCCGCCCGACAGGTTCGCGAACGACACCGGCGCCACCTGCTCGACCGCCGTCTGCGCGCTGGGCGTCGCGGCTGCGGCGGGTTTCGCTTCGGCGAGCGCGGCCGCCCACTCGTCAGCCATGGCGTCTTCGCTCGCGGGCGCGGCTGGGGCGTTTTCAGACGTCATGGCTTGCTCCCGGGGAGTGCGTTGCGCGAGGTGCAGAAAGAAATCGATGTCATTGAATGATGAAGTTCGAGAAGTGGACTTGCGTGATCGGGTTGTGCACCGCGGCCTTGGCCTTCTTCGCCTTCTTCGCCTTCTTCGGCTTGGGCTCCTCGTCGTCCTCCGGCGCGTCTTCCTTCGCCGCTTCTTCGGCCGCGTCGTCTTCGCTGCGCGGCTTCGCTGCGGCCTTCTTCGCTGCGGGAACTGGTTCGCCGAGCGGAATGCCCAAGGCGCGTGCCGCTGCTGAGCAGGATCTCCGCGGCGAGCTGCTCCTTGCCGCTGCGCTCCAGAAGTTCGTCCGAGCTCTTGTGCGCGAGGATCATCAGGATGCCGTTGCGGATCGCCGGCATGAAGGTCTTGATCTGGTCGGCGACCTTCGAATCGTCGACCTGAAACGTGATTCCGACCTGCGCAAAACGGTCCGCCTCCTTGTCCGCCAGGTTCACGACGAAGGCGTCGAGCGGCACATAGATCGGCGCTGCACTGTGGCTCGCGCCGGCATGCGCCTGCGCCGCGGGCGCGTCTTCGCCGTCGGCGCGGCGGCTTCGGCGGCAGCCTTCTGCTTCCAATAGAGGAATCCGCCACCTCCGCCACCGCAGAGGACGAGCGCGGCAGCGACGATGACGATGAGTTTCTTCTTGCTCTTCTTCGGCGGGGCTTCGGCGACGGGAGGCTCGGCGGCAGCGGCGGACATCGGGGCTCCTCAGGGGGCGGTCGGTTCAGCGCGCCGCGCGTCGGCGTGCGGCGCAGCAGCGTGCCGAGTGATTATCGAAACCGCCCCGCGTCGCCAATCCGCGATAAGCGCGGCTTTTGCCGGCCATCCACGGCGACCGGCGCCGTCCATCACCCCCGCGTCAGGCGTAGGTGTCCAGGCGCCCGGTGGCGACGCGGATCGTGCGCACTTGTGCGGTGGCCACCTCGGACGCGGTGTCGCGTTCGGCGCTGGAACGCCGCGTCTCGTGGCGTGGGTTCACGTCTTGGCGCTGTCCGGGGGTGTGTTGCGAGACGCCGCCGCCGCTGAGCGTCAGGCCCGACTCGCGCAGCGCCGCTGCCAAGGTCGGCAGCGAGGCTTCGACGAGGCTGCGCGTCTGCGCCGAATCGCAGCCGAAATGGATCTGCGCCTGTTGCCCATCGAGCGCGATCTGCACCGAAATCGGCCCGAGTTCGGGCGGGTTGAGTCGCACTTGCGCGTGCTGCACGCCATCGCGCGCGAGCACGCTCACCTGGAGCGCGAACGCGTCGCGAAACTGCGCCGACGCGACCGGCTGCGCCAGTTCGACAGTGCAGCGGCGCCAGGCTCGACAGCAGCGTCGCCGAGCTCGAAGGCGCTGCGGTGCCCGGCGATGGCGCTGCAGATGGCGCCTGCGTTGCAGCGTCCGGCGCCGGATTCGATGCAGCGCGTGGCGCCTGCGCATCGGGCGCGGTCAGCGCCGTGGCAAGGCTTGGCGCAGCGTCGGCTGCGCCGCTGGCTTCGGGAAGTTGCGGTCGCTGCGGCGGATTGCGGCTGGGGGTCGCCGCGGCAGCGCCGGATTCGAAGCGTGCTTCGGGCTCGCGGCGCGATGCGGCCGCAACAGGTGCGCTCGTGCGGCCGGCGGCGAGAGGCGCTGCATCGCGCGCAGGCGGCGCGTCGCTGGGGCGCTCGAAGCGTGCGCGCCCTCCGGGGGCGGCGCGCGAAGGCGTGTCGGCAGCGCTCGCCTGAGCAGGCGAAGACGCCTGCAGCGTCTGCGCAGCGTGCGGCGCCAGCATGGCTTGCGATGCCAGCATGGCTTGCGGTGCCTGCGGCAGCAGCGCCCCGGGCGCCGGTTCGGCGGAGGAGCTCGCGCGCTCCGGCGCTTCGCGCGCGACGTCTCGCGCCGCGGAGTCGGTTGCAGCGCCCTTCGCGGGTTCGGAATCGGCTGCGAGCGGGCGCGCCGTGGCGTCGGGCAGGGCGCTTCCGGCGCCGAGCAGCGTGACCGGCACCGTTGTCCCGCCTCGATCGACGCTCTCGTTCGGCGACGCTGGCGGCGACTCGTCGGCAGCGTCGGCTTCGTCGTCAGGCGCCGCGGGCGAATCTGCCGACCCGACCCAGCCTGTGCTGACCGGATCGGCGCGCAATGCCTGGCCTGCGAGCGGCGCAGCGTGCGTCGTGGATCGAGCGGCGGCGCCCGGCACAGCTTGTGTGGCGCGTGGCTCGAAGATTGCGCCGCGCGACGCATCGGGTGTCACGCCCGGACTCGCTGCGAACCGCAACGGACTGGCAGAAGGCGTTCGCGCGGCGTGCGGCAGGTCAGTGCCCGGGCCCGATTGAAGCAAGGCCTGCGGCGCCTGGCCGGCCGGGGCCTGGGCCTGGGCTGCGCCACGAGGGGTGGCATTGGCGAACTCGGGTCGGCGCACGCCCGCGTCGCGCGGCGTCAGTTGCGCGAGAAACTCGCGCAATCCGGCGCCACCGGCGGGCGCCGCGGCTGCGTCGGGCCCGGCCGCGAGCGCCACGCCCTGCGGTGTGAAGCTCGATTCGATGTCGGCGCGGTCCGGCGCGCGCCGTACCTGCTGCGCGTCTGGAGCCGCGGCGTCGCTTGGCCACGCCATCGTCAGCAAAGGGGCGGCATCGCTCGCCGGGCCCTGCTGCGCCAGTGCGCCGGGCGCCGCAGCTGCCGCGACGCCGGCGGCGCTGCGCTCCCCGAGTTGCTCGGCGAACGACAAGCCCGCAGCCGCCGGCGCGGCACCGGGGTCCGGCCCGGCCGCGACGGCGCCGAGCACGGCAGTGAAAGGGGACGGCGTTGAACGCTGTGCGGCGGTGGTTTGCATGCTGATTCGAGACCTCGAGTTCAGAACGTTGAAGCCAGACCCTGGTACGCGCTGTCGTGAACGACGCGCGACGCCATCTCGTCGTTGAATTTCTGCTCGCGCCGGCCCGCCTCGGTGCGCGCGATCTGCTCGCGGCGCTCGATCAGCTTGCGCACCGCCGCGACGCGCATTTCGCGTTGCTGCAGTTGCGCCCGCGCCTGCGCCGCGCGCGCCGCCGCCGCCTGCACCGTGCCCTGCTGGTGTTCGACGGCCTGCGTCAGGCGCACCATGAAGCCGTGGTAGCTGCGCACGAGTTCGATTTGCCCGACCTCGCTGAACTGGTGGATCCAGCGCGTTTCATACTCGCGCCGGTAGGCGAGCAACTGCTCGTACTGCGCTTCGATGCTCGCGTGCGCGTTCTGCGCGACGAACCACGCCGCGGCGCAGCGGTCGCGTTCGTCTTCGGCCTGGCGCAGCATCGTCAAGAGTGAGTTCATGGTGTGCGGTCCGCGAAGGTGAAGGGGCGGCCAGGCGCGGCGGGTCAGGCGCCGAGCACGGCGTGCAGGGCCTGCACGCTGCCGGCCAGCGTCGCGCTGTGGTTCATGTCTTGTTGCAGCATCGCCGCGATCGAATCGTGCAGGCGCACCGCGGCGTCGAGCTCGGCGTCGTGACCCGGCGCGTAGGCGCCGAGCTGGATCAGATCGCGCGCCTTTTGATATTTCGCGTGCAATTGGCGCAGGCGCCGCGCGTCTTCCACGTGGCGCGGCGTCGCGACGTTGACCATCACGCGCGAGATCGATCTTTCGACGTCGATCGCCGGGTAGTGGCCGGCTTCGGCGAGATCGCGCGAGAGCACGATGTGGCCGTCGAGGATGCCGCGCGCCGCGTCGGCGATCGGATCCTGCAGGTCGTCGCCTTCGGAGAGCACGGTGTAGAACGCGGTGATCGAGCCGCCGCCGCCGTCTTTGTCCAGAGCCCGGCCGTTGCCGCTGCGTTCGACGAGCTGCGGCAGCTTCGCAAAACAGCTCGGCGGATAGCCTTTGGTCGCCGGCGGCTCGCCGATCGCCAGCGCAATCTCGCGCTGCGCCATCGCATAGCGCGTCAGCGAGTCCATGAGCAGCAGCACGTGCTGACCGGAGTCGCGGAAGTGCTCGGCGATCGCGGTCGCGTAATGCGCGCCCTGCAGGCGCACCAGCGGCGGCGCATCGGCCGGCGCGGCGACGACGACGGAGCGGCGCAGACCCGCCTCGCCGAGGATGTCTTCGATGAACTCCTTCACCTCTCGGCCGCGCTCGCCGATCAGGCCGAGAACGATCACGTCGGCCTCGGTGTAGCGCGCCATCATGCCGAGCAGCACCGACTTGCCGACGCCGGTGCCGGAGAACAGGCCGATGCGCTGGCCGCGGCCGACGGTGAACAGGGCGTTGATCGCGCGCACCCCGGTGTCCAGCGGCGTGCGCACCGGATCGCGCTCCATCGCGTTGATGGGCCGGCGCATCAGCGGCTGGCTCTGCACCTGGGTGAGGGCGCCGAGGCGATCGAGCGGCGCGCCATGCGAGTCGACGACGCGCCCGAGCAGCCCGGCGCCGACCGGCAAGTGCAGCGTGCGGTCGATGCTGCGCCGCCACGGATGGCGCGCCGCGCCGAGGCGCAGCGGCACGACCGGCGAGGCGCGCGGCACGACACGCGCGCCGCTCGCCAGGCCGTGAATGTCTCCGGTGGGCATGAGGTAGGCGCGGTCGCCTGAAAAGCCGACGACTTCGGCGATCACCGGCGCCGGATCCTGCCCCGCGGCGCCGCCTTGCTGGTCGATCTCGCACACCGAGCCGACCGGCAGGCGCAGGCCCGACGCCTCGAGCACCAGGCCCTTCACGCGAACGAGTTGGCCTTGCACGTCGGGAGCGACCGGGTCGGCAGAGAACGACTTCAGGTCGGCGAGGAATCGCTGCCACTGCGTCGTGGTCGCGCCCGCGGCGGGGTTCGGCGATGTCATGCGGTGCCTTCCGGGTGCGCGGCTGGCGCGTCGGGGTTTGGGGGCGCAGTGTCGGTGTCGGCGACGGGATTGACGCCGGTATCGCTGCTCGGCGTATCGGCGTCAGCGCTCGGCGCCTGCGCGTCCCACGCCTGCTCGCTGCCGATCGAGGCGATGGCGCGTTTCCAGCGTGTCGCGATCGTCGCGTCGACGCGGCCCAGGTCGGACTCGATCAGGCAGCCGCCGCGCTCGACCATGGCGTCGGCGATGAGGCGCGCGCCGCGCGCCGCGAGCATGTCGGCCGCGCCTTGCGCGACGAGGGCCTGGTCGTCGGGGTGCAGGCGCAGCGTGATGTGGCGCGCGCTCAGCATCAGCGCGTCGATGGCGTGTTCGGCGACGCCGGCGATCAGGTCCGGCCGCGCCGCGAGTTCGCTGTGCACGATCTGGCGTGCGAGCTGCGTCGCCGCCTGCACGACGGCGCTCGCCATTGTTTGCTGCAAGGCGTCGAGCTGGGTTCCCACCGATTCCAGCAGTGCGCCGACCTGCGCTACCGTGCTCGCCGCGACGCTGCGCTTGAAGCCCTCGAGGGCGACCAGGCCGTCGCGGTAGCCGTCCTGGTAGCCCGCCTGGCGCGCCGCGTGCAGCGGGTCGGTGGCGGGGGCGGCGCCGGGCGCGGCACCGCCTTCGCCCGGCCAGCGCGGCGCCGTCGAGTCGCCGCTCAGCGCGCCCGGCGCCCAGGCTTCGAAGTGGCTCAGCTCTTCGCGCGGGATGAAGCGGCTGTGCGCCGACGAAGCCTTGGGCGCGAGGCCCGGGGTGGACGGCGGGATTTTCATGACACGGGGCCAGGCGCAGCAGTCGAGGCGTCAGACAAAAGCATCGTCGCCGCCGCTGCCGCCCAGGACGATCTGGCCCTCGTCGGCGAGGCGCCTGACGATCTTGAGCATTTCCTTCTGCTCGGCCTCGACCTCCGACAGCCGAACCGGGCCGCGCGATTCGAGGTCTTCGCGCAGCGTTTCGGCGGCGCGCTTGGACATGTTCTTGAAGATCTTCTCGCGCATCTCCGGCGGCGCGCCCTTCAGCGCGATGACGAGCGACTCGGACTGCACCTCCTTGAGCAGCGCCTGGACCGCGCCGTCTTCGAGCTTCTGCAGATCCTCGAAGGTGAACATGTTGTCCATGATGCGTTGCGCCAGGTCGGCGTCGCTCTCGCGGATGAAGTCGAGCACCGAGGTCTCGACCGCCGAGCCGAGCATGTTGATGATTTCGGCGGCCGTCTTCGCGCCGCCCATCGCCGCCTTTTTCATCTTGTCGCCGCCGGTGAGCACCTTGCCCATGACTTCGTTCAGATCCCGCAGCGCGCTCGGCTGGATGCCGTCCAGCGTCGCCACGCGCACCAGCACCTCGTTGCGCTGGCGTTCGGGAAGGAGTTTGAGAACGTCGCTCGCCTGGTCGAATTCGAGGTGCACCAGGATGGCGGCGATGATCTGCGGGTGTTCGTTGCGCAGCAGCTCGGCCACCGAGCCCGGGTCCATCCACTTCAGGCTCTCGATTCCGGACACGTCGCCGCCGGAGAGGATGCGGTCGATGAGCAGGTTCGCCTTGTCGTCGCCGAGCGCCTTGCGCAGCACGCTCTTCACGTACTCGTTGTTGTCGTTCACGAGCAGGCTCTGTTCGCTCGCCGTGCCCGTGAACTTGGACAAAACCGATTCGACGCGCTCGCGCGAGATCGACTTCATCTTCGCAATCGCCTCGCCGACTTTCTGCACCTCCTTCGGCGCAAGGTGCTTGAAGACCTCGGACGCTTCGGCTTCGCCGAGCGACATCAGCAGGATCGCTGCGTCTTCTACGCCCTGGTCGTCCATGGTGGTCGGTCGAGGTTGCGGCGCCGCGTCAGCTCGAGCTGCCGCTGACCCAGCTGCGAACGATGCTCGCCGTCGCTGCCGGGTTGTCCTTGGTGAACTGGCGCGCCTGGGTCAGGTTCGCGTCGGCGCTCGGCGCGGCGAGCGCCGGCGGCGCTGAACCGCTGCCTGGGGCGCCGGGCGAACCTTGCGGGTCGCCGACGACGGCGTTCAGGCGGCTCCCCGGCGGCGGGTTCAACACGGCGTTCAGCGCCGGTTTGACCATGCCGAAAAACACCAGCATCGCGAGCAATGCCAGGCCGGCCGGTGCGACGACGCCGCGCACCATGTCGTGCACGGCGGGGTTCTTCCACAGCGGCAGCGCCGTTTCTTCGACCGGCTCGACCTTGAACGGCGCGTTGATCACTTTCACCGAGTCGCCGCGCTCCTGCTTGAAGCCGATGCTCTCGCGAACGAGCGCGGTGAGCTTGTCGATTTCCTCGGCCGACAGCGGCTGCTGCGTCGTCTTGCCCTTCGCGCCCGCCACGCTGCGGTGGTTCACGACGACCGCCGCGTTGATGCGCTTCACGACGCCGCTCGCAGCGCGCGTCACGCGCACTGTCTTGTCGACTTCGAAGTTGGTCACCGCTTCACGGCGGCTGTTGCCGGCTCCTCCGCCGCCCTGCGCTGCCTGCAAGGGTTGCGCCGCGCCGGCGATGGGTGCGGTAGCGGGTGTCGGAGGCTGGTTGCTTGCTGCGCCGGGAACGCCTGCGGGAAGCGCGGCGCCGGCGCCGCTCTGTTCCGTCGTCTGCTGGCTGCGGATCGTCGCCGCGGCCTGCGCGCCCTGGTTCGGCTTGAATTCTTCGGACGTCGCTTCGCTCTGCGTGAAGTCGACTTCGGCGGTGACGCTCGAGCGCAGGTTCGCGCGGCCGATCACCGGCTCGAGCAGCTCGACGATGCGCTTGTTGTAGCCGGCCTCGACTTGCGCCACGTACTGCAACTGGTTCGCGTCGAGGCCCGCATTGCTCGCGTCGGGAGCGCTGGACAGGAGCGCGCCGGTCTGGTCGACGATGCTCACTGCCTTCGGGTTCATTTCCGGGACGCTGCTCGCGATCAGGTGCACGATGCCGGCGACCTGGGCCCGGTCCAGCGTGCGCCCCGGGTGCAGGCTGAGCAGGACCGAGGCGCTCGGCTTTTGCTGTTCGCGGAAAAACCCGTTCTGGTTCGGCAGCGCCAGGTGCACGCGTGCGCCTTGCACGGCGGGCATGGCGGTGATCGAGCGCGTCAGCTCGCCTTCCAGGCCGCGCTGGAACGTGAGCCGTTCCTGGAACTGGGTCTGGCCGAAGCGCGCGCCGTCCATCAGTTCGAAGCCGACGACCGAGCCCTTGGGCAAGCCGCTGGAGGCGAGTTTCAGGCGCGCGTCATGCACCTTGGACGAAGGCACGAGGATCGCCGCGCCGCCGTCGGCGTGGCGGTACGGAATGTTCATTTGCGAAAGCTGAGCGATGATCGCTCCGCCGTCCTTGTCGGACAGGTTCGCGTACAGCACCTTGTAGTCGCCGCTGTTGTTCCACGCCGCCAGCGCGAACGCCAGGCCGGCGACGGCGCTGAGGCCAAGGATGAGCGAGATCTGGTTCTTCAGCGACAGCGCGCCCAGGCGTGCCAGCAGCCCCGGCGGCGCAGCGTCGGCAGAAGCGTTTCGAGCGGCGAGAGCGTTGTCCATTGCGCAAGGGTTCCTGCGGGGCTCCGGCGAGCTCCGCGTTGCGAAGAATTATTCGGGTGGGCGCCGCAGCGGATGCCTGGAACAGGCGGCCAAACCGCGCCCTGTTCGCTGACTCGCGTCGCTGCGGCGTGGCTACGATGCGGGGCAACTCGGGGTCAAGCTCACGCGGTCATCCCGGCCAAAGCCGGGATCCACGGGGTCGTCGGGGTGTGAACAAGGAATGCCGGCGCATGCCAGCGGTGGCTCCCGGCGTGCGCCGGGATGACATATTGAGGAGTTGCGCCATGAACGTCACGCTCAAACCCTTTGACTTCGCGCAGGCGGTGGCGCGCGCCGGCCTGGGCTCCGACGGCCATCCGCTGCTGCGCGGCAATGCCGCACCGAGCGCGGATTTCCAGAACATGTTCACGCAAGCGCTGCAGTCGGTGAGCCAGACGCAGAACCAGGCGTCACAGATGCAGCGCGCGGTGCAGCTTGGCGACAGCTCGGTGAGCCTGGAAGAAACCATGGTCGCGATGCAGAAGGCGCAGCTCGGTTTTGCCGCGACGCTGCAAGTGCGCAATCGCCTCGTCCAGGCCTACAGCGACATCATGAACATGCAGGTGTAACCGGCGCGTCGGCCCGCAGGCGCCGCGCCGGCACCAGCTTGGCGAAGCTCAGCGGCGCATACCGCTGCGGAACGCGCGCAGGCGCTCGATCTCGAGCTGGATGCCCGGCGCAAAACCCTGGCGCTTGCCACGCTGGTCGGCGCGCAGCGCGGCAAAGACTTCGTCGCAGCGCTCCTTGTCGGCCCAGGCCTCGGAGATGGCATTGGCAATGCGCGGGAACTGGTTGCACAGGGCGGTCGGGCGAACGCTGCTCGGCAAGGCGACGAGCCAGTCGATCGAAACCCCGGTCAGGGCCCGATCGGTGGGCGTCGGCTTGCGGCGCCGATCGGCCCAGCGCTGCGAAATCGACGACACCTCGGCCAAACCGTCAGGCAACAGGTCAAGCACCTTGCGCGCTTCGCTGAGGTCGGTCGGCTCGAAGTCGATCGAGCCCGGGTGGCGGGGACTGCTGTGCATGCGGGTCACTCTAGTGTGACTTCTACGCCCGGTCTACACCGCAAACGTGGGATAGCAGCGGTGCAACAGGTTCGGTGGGCGCCGCCGCGTCGATTCGATAAGCGCTCTGCACGGCTTGCAGCGCCGCCGCCGCAGCGGCGGTGTCGCCCGCGTGGACGCGCGCCAGCGGTTCGCCCGCTTCGACGCGTGCGCCCAGGGGCCGCACATGCGACAGGCCGACGCTCGGGTCGATCGCCGCAGCCGCGCTCCGCCTGCCGCCGCCCAGCGCGACGACGGCAAGCCCGAGGGCGCGGGTATCGATGTGGGTCACGAATCCGGCGTGCGGCGCCGGCACGTCGCGCTGCACCTTGGCTTGCGCCAGCATCGGTTCGCGCAGCACGTCGGCCGGGCCGCCGAGCGCCGCGACCATGCGCGCAAAGCGCTCCGCAGCGGCGCCGCTTCGAAGCGCGTGTTCCGCAGCGCTGCGCGCGGCCTGCAGCGAGTCCGCCAGGCCGCCGAGGTGCAGCAGGCGTGCGGCGAGCGCCAGCGTGACTTCGAGCAACCTCGGCTCGCGCGCGGCGGCGTCGGTCAGGAAGGCAATCGCCTCACCGACTTCGAGCGCGTTGCCGGCGGTGTTTCCGAGCACCTGGTTCATGTCGGTGATGAGCGCCTGCGTCGCCAGGCCCGCGCCGCGCGCGACGCGCACCAGGCAGCGCGCGAGCTCTTGCGCGTCCTGCGGCGTCGCGCAGAACGCCCCGTTGCCGACTTTCACGTCGAGCACCAGCGCGCTCACGCCCGCGGCGAGCTTCTTGCTCAGGATGCTCGCGACGATGAGCGGCAGCGACTCGACCGTCGCCGTCACATCGCGGATGGCGTACAGGCGCCGGTCCGCCGGCGCGACGTTGTCGCTCGCGCCGACGATCGCGCAGCCGGTATCGCGCAAGCAGCGCAGCAGCGTTTCGCGGCTCGGCGTCACGTTGTAACCCGGCAGCGCTTCGAGCTTGTCGAGCGTTCCGCCGGTGTGGCCGAGGCCGCGCCCGCTGAACATCGGATTGATGCCGCCGCACGCGGCGATGATCGGCGCGAGCAGCAGGCTCACCTTGTCGCCGACGCCGCCGGTGGAATGTTTGTCGAGCAGCGGTCCGCTCAAGCGCGTGCCGCGCCAGTCGAGCACCTCGCCGCTGCGCGTCATCGCGCGCGTCAGCGCCACGGTTTCGGCCTCGCTCATGCCGCGCAGCAGCACCGCCATCGCGAACGCAGCGACCTGTGGGTCGCTCCACGTGCGCTGCGTCACGCCGTCGACGAAGGTGTGGATTTGCGCATCGTCGAGCGCCGCACCGTCGCGTTTGGCGCGGATGATTTCTTGCGGCGCGGGGTTCATGCGGTGCGCTGCCGAAGCTTCAATTCAGCCGGAGGATGCGCGGCGCCGCGGGTGCAACGAGCGCGGGCCGGCCGGCGAGGAAGGCCTCGAGCGCGTCGATGTCCATGACGCCGGTGCGGGCGTCGCGGCCGAGCGCGAGCGCCTGAAAATTGTCGCCGCCTGCGGCGAGAAAGCTGTTCACCGTGACGCGATAGTTCGCCGCCGCGTCGAGCTTCTCGCCGTTCAGCATCACGCTGTCGGCAATGACCCGCTGCCCGGCGGGGCGCGCAGCGTCCCAGGTGTAGTTGAAGCCGTTTGACACCTGCAGGATGCGCGGCCGCGGCTGGTTCAGCCACTGCGCCTCGAGCACTTGCAACAACTGCGCGCCGCTCAGCGTCAGCGTCACAAGATTGTTGGAGAAAGGCTGCACCGCGAACAGGTCTTCGTAGTGCACGTCGCCCTTGCCTGGGCCGTCCGCCTGCGGCGCGAGCGCGGCGCGCACGCCGCCCGGGTTCATGAGCGCGAGTTGGGCGCCGCCGCGGTCCCCGGCGCGCGTCGCCGCGAGCTGCGCGTCGGCGACAACCTGGCCGATCGCGGTTTCGCCGGCAGGGGTCTCGTCGCGGCCGAGTGGGCCTTGCAAGCGCCCGACGACGCGCTTCGCGAGCGGCGCCGAGAGCGCCTGGTAGGTCGCGATGAGCTGCGTCTGCGCCGCATCGGCGGCGAAGCGCTCGCTCTGCACGATGACGTTGTTCGCTGCGGCCCACATCACGTCGCCGCTTTGGCGGTCGAGCAGGAGGTCGATTTCGCTCACGAGCGTGCCGAACTTGTCGGCGCTCGTGACGAGGCGCTCGTCGATGCGGCACTGGTAGGCGCGGTGCGTGTGGCCGCTCACGACCAGATCGACCGCCTTGTCCAGGCGCCGCACGATGTCGACGATCGGCCCGCTGATTCCCGGGCATTCGTTGTAGTCGCCGCTCGGCATTCCGCCCTCGTGGATCAGGACGACAATCGCCTCGATCCCCTGCGCTTGCAGTTGCGGAATCAGTTCATTCACGGTCTGCACCTCGTCGCGAAACTCGAGCCCTGCGACACCCGAAGGCACGACGATCGTCGGCGTTTCTTTCAGCGTCAGGCCGATGAAAGCGACCGGGATGCCTTCGAAGCGCTTCACGTGAACGGCAGGGAACAGCGTCTTGCCGGTGCTTCGTACGATGGTGCTCGCTGCGAGGTACTTGAATTTCGCTCCGGCGAAGCGCTGTGGCCCCTTGCAGCCGCGGCTCGGGTGGCAGCCGCCGTTCTGCATCCGCAACAGTTCGGCGCTGCCGTGGTCGAACTCGTGATTCCCCACCGCCGAGACTTCGAGCCCCATCAGGCTCAGCGCTTCGATCGTCGGCTCGTCGCGAAACAGCGCTGAGAGCAGCGGGCTCGCGCCGATCAGATCGCCCGCGGCGACGAAGATGTGGTTCGGGTTCTTGCGCCGCAGCTCACTGACCGCGCTCGCCAGGTGCGCCGCGCCGCCCGCGGCGACGTTGATCGTTTTCGCCGCGTTTTCGGGGTCCCGGATGCGGATGCCGCCGAGCGGCGGCAACAGGTTGCCGTGAAAATCGTTGATCGCGAGCACCTTCACGGCGACCGGCGCGCCGGCGCGTTGCGGCGGCGCGGCGGCGCAGCCACCGAGCAGGGTGGCAATGACGGCGATGCAAAGTCTCGACGCCGTCATGTGGCGTTTCGCTCAAGGAGTTTGTCATCCCGGCGCAAGCCGGGATCCACTGCGCGGCGGGTGGATCCCGGCTTGCGCCGGGATGACAGGTCTGGCGGGGAAGCGAAGTACCGAAGCATGACGCTGAGTGTAGGCACGCAGGTTAGACTGAATCAATGCACGCATCGAGCGCCCTGTCGCACATCACCGTCATCGACCTGACCCGCGTCCGCGCCGGGCCGACGGCGGTGCGCCAGTTCGCCGACTGGGGCGCGCAAGTGATCAAGATCGAAATGCCGCCCGGCATGGACGAAGGCGATGGTGTGGGCGGCCCGCGCGGCGACAGCGACTTCCAGAACGTGCACCGCAACAAGCGTGGCATGACGCTGAACCTGAAAGCGCCGCAAGGGTTGGCGATCCTGAAGCAGTTGATTGCGCGCGCCGATGTGCTGGTCGAGAACTACCGACCCGACGTGAAGGAGCGCCTGGGCTTCGGTTTTGAGGCGATGGCGGCGGTGAATCCGCGCCTGATCTACGCGAGCATCTCGGGTTATGGGCAGGACGGCCCGTACCGCCTGCGCCCGGGCTTCGATCAGATTGCGCAGGGCATGAGCGGGCTGATGTCGATCACCGGCTTGCCCGGGCAGGGCCCGGTGCGCGTGGGAATTCCCGTCGCCGACCTGTGCGCAGGGATCTTCTGCGCCTACGGCGTCGCGGTGGCGCTGATCGAGCGCGAGAAGTCCGGCCAAGGGCAATGGGTGCAATCGTCGCTGCTGCAGGCACAGCTCTTCATGCTCGACTTCCAGGCCGCGCGCTGGCTGATGAAGGGCGAAGTCGCGGGCCAGGCGGGGAACAACCACCCCACCTCCATCCCGACCGGCGTCTACAAGACGCGCGACGGCTACATGAACCTCGCCGTCTCCGGGCACAAGATCTGGGTCCGCTTCTGCCAGGCGATCGGCGCGCCGGAGCTGGCAACTCACCCCGATTACGCGAGCGCGTCACTGCGTTCGAAGAATCGCGACGCGCTGCACGCCGACATCGAGGCGTACATGAAGGAGCGCGACACCGTGGCTTGGGTCGACTTGCTGAACGAGGCGGGTGTGCCGAGCGGGCCGATCTATTCGATCGACCAGGCGTTCGCCGACCCGCAGGTGCAGCACCTGGGGATCGCCGAGAAATTCGGCCACACCGCTTACCTCGGCCAACCCGTGACCTTGAGCCGCACACCGAGCCACGTCGTCGCGCATCCGCCGGCCTTGGGCGAACACACCGCCGACGTGCTGCGCGAACTCGGATACTCGAGCGAATCGATCGAACAACTGAAGAGTCAGGGAATCGTCTGAAAAGGCGCAAAGGGAAACCGCGATGCCCAGCGAAAAAATGATCTCGAAAAAGGACAACGGTATCGGCTGGATGATCCTGAACAATCCGGAACGGCACAACGCGATCTCGCTCGACATGTGGGACGCTGCGCTGGAAATCATGGCCGACTTCCAGGCCGATCCCGCGGTGCGCGTCATGGTCATCACCGGCGCGGGAGGCAAGGCGTTTGCGTCGGGTGCCGACATCTCCAAGTTCAAGGACGAGCGCCAGGAGGCGCAGGCCGTTGCGCATTACCAGGAGACGACGCAAAAGGCCTACGCGGCAATTCAGGCGATGCGCATTCCTACCGTGGCCATGATCCGCGGCTACTGCATCGGCGGCGGCACGGCCGTCGCGGTGTGTTGCGACATCCGCATCTGCACCGAGAACGCCAAGTTCGGCATTCCCGCGGCGAAGCTGGGCCTGGGCTACGGCTTGCAGCGCGCGATTCCGCTCGTCGATCTGGTCGGGCCGGCGTTCGCCAAGGAAATGTTCTTCACGGGGCGCCAATTCGACGCGCGCGAGGCAGAGAAGATGGGTCTCGTGAACCGCGTCGTCGCCGACGACAAGCTGGAAGCGACGATCGACGAGATGGCACGTGCCATCGCCGACAACGCGCCGCTCACGCGTGCGCTGCGCCAAGCTCGTCGTCGGCGAAGCGCTGAAAAGACGCTGCCGTGCGCGACGTCGCAGCGACCGAGCGCGCCGTCGCTAGCGTGTTTCAACAGCAGCGACTACAAGGAAGGCCAGGCGGCGTTCATGGAAAAGCGCAAGCCGCGGTTCACGGGCGCCTGACGGGACGACAGATCAGCGCGCTGGCGGGTTCACTGCTCGGCGCCGACGCGACGCCTCCAGAATCGCGCGCCCCACCGGCACCAGCACGGCCGCCAGTGCCGCAAGCGTCAGCACCGCGGAAATCGGCCGCATGAAGAAGATCCCGAGCCCCGCGTCCGAGATGATGAGTGACTGGCGCAGCGCGCGCTCGGCGAGCGGCCCGAGAACGAGCGCGAGAACGAGTGCTGCCGGCGAATAACCAAGCTTCTTCATCGCGTAGCCGAGCACGCCGAAGACGAGCATCTGGCCGACGTCCCAGACGCTGTTCTTCAGCGAATACGCGCCCGTGACGCAGAAGATGATGATGATCGGCATGAGGATCGAATAGGGCACGCGCAGCGCACGCACGAACAGCGGGATGGCGGCGGTGGAGAGGATGAGCAGCATCACGTTCGCGATGTACTGCGAGGCGATCAGCCCCCACACGAACTCGGGGTTCTTCTCGAACAGCAGCGGCCCCGGGCGCAGGCCCCACATCATCAGGCCGCCGAGCATGATCGCGGTGGTCGCCGATCCCGGAATGCCGAGTGTGAGCATCGGCACCATCGCGCCGGTGGCGGCGGCGTTGTTCGCCGATTCGGGCGCGGCAACGCCTTCGATCGCGCCGTGGCCGAATTCTTCAGGGTGGCGCGAGACCTTCTTTTCCAGTGCGTACGACATGAAGGTCGCGATCGTCGGTCCGGCACCCGGCAGCACGCCGACAAAGAAGCCGAGCACGGTGCCGCGCACGATGGCCCAGCGGCTGCGCAGCCAGTCCGACGCGCTGGGCAGCAGGTCGCGCAGCGCGTAGCGACCGGTCACGATCGCGTGGCCCTTCGCCGCTTCGGCGCCGGCGAGCACTTCGCCCAGGCCGAACAGGCCGATCGCCACCGGCAGGAAATCGATGCCGTCCATCATCTCGGGGATGCCGAACGCGTAGCGTGCGTCGCCGGAGATGATGTCGAAACCGACCATCGCGAGCATGAGGCCGAACACCATGCTGATGTAACCCTTCACCGGGTTGTCGCCGGTGAGCAGCGTCACCGTCGTCAAACCGAGCAGCATCAGCGCAAAGGTTTCGGGCGGGCCGAACGACAGCGACCAACGCGCCAGTGCAGGCGACACGAGCATGAGCAGCACGACGCCGAAGGTGCCGGCGACAAAGGAGCCGATCGCGGCGATGCCGAGCGCCGGCCCGGCGCGCCCCTGCAGCGCCATCTGGTGCCCGTCCAGGCACGTCACGACGGAGGCCGATTCGCCCGGCGTGTTGATCAGCACCGACGTGATCGTTCCGCCGTACATCGTTCCGGCGTAAAGCGCGGCGAGCATGATGATTCCTGAGGTCGGGTTCATGCCGAACGTGAGCGGCAGCAGCAGCGCCACACCCGAGGGCGGGCCGACGCCCGGCAGCGCGCCGATGAGGATGCCGAGCAGCACGCCGGCAAACGCCATCAGCAGGTTGAATGGCGTGAGCGCGACCGAGAAACCGAGCGCGAGGTTGCCGAGGAAGTCCATCGCTGCCGCGCTGCTTCTGCTAGAAGCCGAACACGCCCACCGGCATCGGAACTTTCAGCCAACGCGTGAAGACGACGAAGTTGACTGCGCAGACCGCCGCCGCCACGCCGAGGGTCAGCGGCCAGGGCGTGCGATCGAGAAAGCGCATCAGCACGACGAGGAACAGCGCCGTGCCGAGGACCATGCCGACGACGTTCAGCAGCGCCACCAGGGCGACCGTCGCACCCAGCACGACGCCAAAGCGCTTCAGCGCCGCGCCGCGCGGCAGCCACGGCGCGCCGGGGTCGCCCGCGCGCAGCGCGCCCAGCAGCAGCATCGCCGCGAGCAAGGCCATCACGACACCGAGCCAGAACGGCAGGAACGCCGGCCCCGGGCCGTTCTCGCCCCAGTAAGCGTAGTGCTTGAGCGCGCCCGCGCTGAAGGCGACGCCGAGCGCGAGCAAGGCCGCGCCGGTGATCCGGTCAGCGCGGCGCATGTCGTCGGGTGCCCGCGCCTGCCTTATTTCTTCAGGCCGCCGAGCGCGCTGAGCGCACTCTCATAGTCGCCGGTGATGCCGTCGAGGTACTTGTTCGCCTCCTCGCCGGTCCACGCCGTGGGCGTGAGCAGGTTGCGCTTGATGTAGTCGTCTTGCCACTTCTTCGTCTGCGTCACTTTCTTCAGCGTGTCCTGCCACCACGCGACCGCCTCGGGCGCCATGTTCGCCGGGCCGACGACGCCGCGCATCTGCTCCCAGTAGAACTTGTGGCCCTTCTCGGCGAAGGTGGGAACGTCGGGCGCGTCCGTCATGCGCTTGCGCGCCGCGACCGCGAGGTTCTTCGCCTTGCCGGCCTCAACCTGCGCGGAGATTTCGTTCGGGTTCATGATTCCGGCGTCGATGTGGCCGCCCATCAGCGCCGCAGTGACCTCGCCGCCGGAATTGAACGGCACGTACTTCAACTTGATCTTCGCCGCCTGCTCGAACAGGTGCGAAAAGATGTGGTCTTCGTTGTGCGTGCCGGTGCCGCCCACCGTCAGCGTTCCCGGCTTGGCGCGCGCCGCATTGACGAAGTCTTCGACTGTCTTGAAGGGAGACTCGGTGCGCACCGAGAGCATCAGTTCGTCGATCGCGACGATCATCAGCACCGTCATCGCGTCGCGGTGATTCCCGCTCAGGCGCCCCTGCAGCTTGCCCGAGACGACCATCGGCGTCGCACCCGCGACGACGTGCGAATCGCCCTTCTTGCCGATGAGGTAGCTGTAGCCGACGGTGCCGCTGCCGCCGGCGCGGTTGTTCACGTTCAGCGCGACGGGCGACCACTTGTTCTCGTCCATGATGCCGGTGATCGTGCGCATCAGGTTGTCGGTGCCGCCGCCCGGAGCGAACGGAACGACGACCTCGATCGTCTTCGACGGATACGCCGCCTGCGCCTGCGCCGTGCCGGCGCAGACCATGAGCAGGGTGAGCAGGGCCGCAGAGGCGGCGGCGGTTGGGCGCATCAGCTTCATCGGGCATTCCCCTTGATCCATCAGAGGCGTGCGCGCGCAACCACAACAAGAAGGAACCACGCCGACGCCTGCAAATCACTCTAGCACGCAGGTGCGGGGGCGACGATCCTCGGCAACCCTCGAGCCGCGGCGCGATCTGTTGCGCGTCGCGCTGCCTGGGCCCGCCGGGCGCCGAACGCGCAGCCGGTTGGGTCAGCTCCGCTTGCCGCAGGCGAGTGGGCAGCCCTACTTGTCGAGCAGCCGATAGAACTGCGTCCAGACCATGTCTTTCTTCGCGCCGCTCTCGTGGCAGAACGCGCACCTCTCGTACGAACCGGGCTCGATGTAGACGTTGTGGAACTCGGGGAACCCGGCCTTGCCGCCGTTCAACCCGTGCGGTGTCGTCGGCGAGCCGACATAAATCCATTCGCTGAAATTCTTCGGCAGGATCAGTTCGCCCTTCGCCGTGTATTCGGGAAGATAGCGCTTGCGGGTCAGCTCCGTGTTCTGCGCCGAGACGGCGTGCAGCACCAGGCAAGCGCCGACAAAGAATCCAATGCGAAGGGTCGTGGTCCAACGGGTCATGGTGAACTCCTGGCGTTGATGGGGTTGGGGCGCCCGGGAACCTCGAGGCGCGCGATGCTCAGGGCCTTGACTTCGACCATGCCCTGCATGGCCGGGTGGCAAGCGCAAACGTAGGCGAAGCGCCCGACCTTCTCGATCCGATGCGCCTTCTCCGATTTGCCGCGAATTTCGCCCGTGTCCCAACTCGCATCCTTGGCCGTGGCGGTGTGCGGGACGAGGTCCTTGTTGGCGAACACGATCGTGGCGCCGACGCGAACGCTGATCGATGGCGGCGCGAAGAGGAACGCGCTGATGTCGACGCGGTGCGTCTTGGGCTGCTGTTGCGCCGGCACTGCGCGGGGAAGCAGCGTCGCACCCGCGGCGATGAGCACGGCGCGACGGCGCTGCAGGATGGTGGTGGTCATGGCAAATCTCTCGGCGAGCAGTCGACGCGGTCGAACGCCGGCGGCGGCACCGTGCCGGGCCTGTGTCCGCTCGACAATTCGCCTTACGACTATTCGGCGGCGCGCTCGCTCATCGAGCGCGCCGCGATCACGACGCGGCGCTGGCTCGAAGAGGGCGGGCTGGACCGCGCCGGAACGCCCATGGCGCTTCAGGCGCACAGCCATTGAACACCGACACCCTCGTCTTCATCGCGCAGACGCTCGTGCTGCCGGCGACGCTGATCGTGAGCCTGGTCGTCAGCGTCATCGTCGCCGTGACGGCGCACAAGACCGCACGGCGCCTCACGTCGCTCGAGATGCTGCGCGGCGTGGACCAGCAATGGCAAGCGCTGAACGCGGCGATCCTGACCCGGCCCGAAATCCAGCGCCACATCGGCGCGCCGGGCGACGACATCAGCGAGCGCGGCATCGTGCGCCGCAACATCGCCTTCTACGTGCTCAACGTCGCGCTGCAGTTGCGCCGCGGCCAGGTCGCAGGTCTGATCGGTTCAAGCGTGCGCAGGGGCATCGACGAGCGACTGCGCGAGGGCGCTGGAGTCGATCGCTGCCATCGCCGCGCCTGCCGCGCGTTCGCGCTCGAACTCGGCGCTTCCGAGCGCCGTCACGATGTCGGCGTTGGCGATGTCGTGCAGGCGCAGCAGCGTGCTCTCGGGGGAGTGGTGGTTCGCCGCGTACCAGGCGCGTGAACAGCCGAGCAGGCGCGCCGCTTCAGCGGGTCGGCCGGTGCGTGCGCAGAGCAGCGCCAGGTGCACGTAGAGCAGCGCTTCCAGGCCGAGCGAGCTGAGTACCGGTCGCGCCAGGCGCGCGCTGGCTCGGGCGTCCTGCAGCTCGCCCGTCAGCGCCTGCGCGCCGCACAGGTAGGCCGCGGTCAAGCCCCAGGCGGAGGTCATCCCCAGGCGGTGCAGGCTCTGCATGGCTTTCTGCCCCATCTCGACGGCGCGCCGTGCGTCGCCTTCCAGCAGCGCGAGGTCGAGCATCTCGGCCTGCATCATTGCCGCGCTGTTCTCCAGGCCTCCCTCTTCGGCCAGGGCCAGGATTTCGCGCACCGTCTGCGCGTAGCCTGCCGCGTCACCGATCCTCGATTGAACGCTGGTGAGCCAGACGCGGAAGCGCTCGCGCACGCGCGGCGGCCAATCGGGCTGCTCGAGCGCACGGCCTTGTGCCATGTGGGCTTCGGCCAGGGACCGGTCGCCCGCCATCGCCGCGACGGCGGCGCTGCGCCCGAGCGCGTCATACAGGCGCCGCGCGTCGCCGAGTTCGCGGTAGATCGCGACCAGTTCGGCCGCAGCATCCGCGCGTGAAATCCCGCCGTCCGCCGCGGTGGTTGCGAAGGACGTGGCGAACAGACTCAGCAATTTGGCGCGCGCGCTGCCTTGCGCCGCGGGCAAGAGCATGGCCGCCGCGGCCAGGCGTGCGCGCCGGCCTTGCGCGCTGCCGCGCACATGGTCGAGCGCGGCGCACGCCGCGCCGAGGTCGCCGGCCCACACGGTGTTCCGGGAGGCGCAGGCGTGCGTGAACGCAGATTGCAGATCCTCGCAGTCGGCGACGTAGGTTTGCAACCAAGGGCGATCGGGCGTGTGCCACAGGTCGGATTCGGCGGCGACGGCGAGCGCAGCCAGCGCGCCGCAGAATCGCCGCGTCGTCGACTGCACTTCATCCGCTTCGGCGAGGCGCGACGCGGCAAACAGTCGTGTCGTTTCGAGGAGCCGATAGCGTGGCGGCTCGAGACGAACAATTTGCAGCAGCGACTTGTCGACGAGGGCAAACAAGGCGTCGAGTGCCGCGGATTCATCGATTCTCTTCGCCTCGTCGGTGGCGACGGCGAGCGCCGCGTCGAGACGAAAGCTTCCCGCGAAGACACTCAGGCGCCGCAGCACCGCCTGCTCGACCGGCGTCAGGTGCGAATGGCTCCATTCGAGCGTCGCGCCCAAGGTCTGGTGCCGTGCCGGCGCGAAGCGGTTCGTGCTGCGCAGCAGGCGCAGCCGGTCGCCCAGGCGCGCATGGGTTTGATCGACTCCGAGCGTGGGCAATCGGCCGGCGGCCATTTCGATGGCGAGCGCGATGCCGTCGAGCTGGCGGCACAGGTCGATCGCCTTCTCGACCGTCGCGTCGCTGAGGCGGAAGTGATGGTCGACGGCTTGGGCGCGATGCTCGAGCAACTGGACCGCGCCGAAACAGCGCGCCAGCTCGAGCGACATCGGCGCCGGCGGCACGGCAAGCCCATCAAGGCGAAAGACCTGTTCGGCGGGAACTTTGAGCGGCTCGAGCGACGTGGCCAGGACGCGCAGACGCGGCGCGCCATCGAGCAGCGCCGCGCAGAGTGCCGCGACGCCTTGCACGAGGTGTTCGCAGTTGTCCAGGACGAGCAGCGTGTCGCGCGCTTGCAGCGCCAGGCGCAGCAGTTTTTCCGCGTCGCCGTCGCCCAGCGCGAGCCCGGCGGCTTGCGCGATCGCCGGCGCAATGTGCCCGGGCATGCGCAATACCGCCAGGTCGACCCACCAGACGCCGTCGGCGTGTGCGCCGACACGCTGCTGCGCGACGGCGAGTGCCAGACGCGTCTTGCCGATGCCGCTGCCGCCGACGACGCTCACCAGGCGGTGCTCATCGAGCAGGCGCTTCAGCAGTTCGACGTCGGCGTCGCGACCGATCAGCGACTCCGCGGCTTCGGGAAGATTGTGGTTTCGAACGCCCGCGTCCGGCCTTCGATCCGGTGCGGTGTGCGCCGCGCCCACGCGCGGCGTTGCGGGTTCGCCGGACACTGCGGCAACGGGCGCGGCCGCGAGCCGATAGCCGCGCCCGGGAATTGTCGCGATCGCCTGCGCGCCAAGCAACTTGCGCAGGCTGCTCACCTGCACGTGCAGGTTCGCTTCCTCGACGACGAGGCCGGGCCAGACGCGGTCGAGCAACTCGCTTTTGCTCATCAGCCGGCCCGGGTTTTCGACCAGCGCTTGCAGCAGGTCGAAGGCGCGCGCACCCAGGCTGGCGACTTGGCCGTCGATGAGCAGCCTTCTTTGCGCGGGCTGGATTTCGAAGCGATCGAAACGGTAGTTGATTGCCATCAACGGCCGACGCTGACGCCAATCACGGAACGCGCGAGGCGATACGGCTCGTCGCCGGGCATCGCCGCACCGAGCGCGCGCAGCCGGGCGAATTCGGCGCTGCCGAGCAGGGCGTCGAGTTCGGTGCTGGCGAGGCTTTCCAGCTTGGTGACGGTCGAGTTCGGCCGGCTCTGGTTCGCCTCGTACCACGCGTCCGAGGCCCCGAGCAAACGCGCTGCGTCGGCCGGGCGGCCGCTCTGCACGCACAGCACCGCCACGTGGCCCAGGATCAGGCCTTCGCCCTCGCCGGCTTCCAGGATCGGCTGCGCCTGGCGCAGGCTCAACGTCGCCGCGTCGGCCTGGCGTGCCATCAACTGCGCCGCACCCAGCTCGGCAGCGGCCTGCGCCCAGGCGCATTCGATGTCGAGCTTGTGCAAGGTGTGCATCGCGTCGCGGCAGATGTGAATCGCCGCGGGGACGTCGCTCGCGAGCAGCGCCGCGTCGGCGAGGCCGAGTTGCGCGAGCCAGACGCCGTGGTCGAAGCCGGCGCGTGAGCTGAGCTCGAGAACGTCCTGCATCGCGCGCGCACAGCCGGCGATGTCGCCGAGTTCCTTGCAGACGTTGCCGGTGTAGAAAGTGAACTGGGCGCGCAGGCGCGCCGGCCAATCGGGCTGCTCGATCTCGCGCCCTGCGGCGATGGCGCGGGTCGCGGTCTGCAGGTCGCCGACGACGACGCTGACCGCGGCCTGCACGCCCAGCGCTTCGTAGAGGCGTTGCGCATCGCCCAATTCGCGCCGCAGCGCCACCAGCTCGCGCGCGGCGTCGGCGCGCGACACCTCCTGGATCGTCGACACATAGGTGTTGGCAAACAAGCCGAGCAGCTTGGCGCGTGCCGCGCCCTGCGCCAGCGGCAGCAGCTTCGCTGCCGACTTCAGACGCTGGTGCCGCCCTGCGCCGGTGACCCTCAGGTTGCGCAGAATTGTCAGGGCGGCGCTGATCTCGGCGGCGATCGGCACCCAGCGCGCGGCGCAGGCGTGCTCGTAGGCGGTCTGCAAGTCGTCGTAGTCGGCCAGGTAGCGGCGCAGCAGTTCGCGGTCCGGGGTGACCCAGTACAGCGCCTCGAGTTCGCGCGCGAGCTGGGCGAAGGCCTCCGCGTGGCGCTGCGTCACGGCAGCGGCTTCGCCGGACTCTTCAAGCCGTTGCGCCGCGTAAAGCCGTGTCGACTCGAGCAAGCGGTAACGCGGCGGCTCGAGCTCGACGATTTTCAGCATCGACTTGTCGACCAGGCCGAACAATGCGTCGAGCACCGCGGTTTCGTCCATTCCATCGACGCTCGCGACCGTCAATGCAGCGTCGAGGTGAAAACTGCCGACGAAGACGGCGAGCCGCCGCAACGCCTTCTTCTCGTCGTCGCCAAGCAGCGCGTGGCTCCATTCGAGCGTTGCACCGAGTGTCTGGTGCCGCGCCGGCGCGACGCGGCTCGTATTGCGCAAGCTTCGCAGCCGGTCTCCCAGGTGCGAGGTCAAGGCGGGAAAGCCGAGCACGGGCAACCGCGACGCCGCCATCTCGATCGCGAGCGCAATGCCGTCGAGCTGACGGCACAAATCGATCGCCGCGCCGATCGACGCTTCGCTCAAGCGAAAGCGCTGATCGACCGCTTGCGCGCGTTGTTCCAACAGCTGGATCGCGCCAAAGCAGCGCGCCATCTCGAGCGGCACCGGCGCCGGCGGCACGGCAAGCGCGTCGAGCCGGAACACCTGCTCGCGCGCGAGCTTGAGCGGCTCGAGCGAAGTCGCCAGAAGTCTCAACTTCGGCGCGCCGTCGAGCGCTGCGGCGGCGATGTGCGCGACGTCGGCGATGAGGTGTTCGCAGTTGTCGAGCACGAGCAGCGTGTCGCGCAGCGCCAGTGCCCTGCGCAGCAGCGTCGCCGGATCGCCGTCGCCCAGGGGAATTCCCGTCGCTTGCGCGATCGCCGGCGCGACCTGGTCCGCACTGCGCAGCGCGCCGAGGTCGACCCACCACACGCCGTGGCCGTGCAGCGCCACGCGCTCGCGCGCCACGGCCTGCGCCAGGCGCGTCTTGCCGATGCCGCTGCTGCCCACCAGCGTGACGAGCACATGCGCGTCGAGCATGCGATTCAGCGCTTCGACGTCGGCGTCGCGGCCGATCAGCGACGCGGGCGATTCGGGCAGGTTGTGGCGCCGCTCGTGTGGTTTGCCCGACGGGCGCGTTTGCCGCGGCAGTGTGCGGCGCTGTCGATGGCGCCGGCTGCGTCTGCGCCGCAGCGCCGTCATCCGTCTCGACGGGTACCGCCAGCCGATAGCCGCGGCCGGGGATCGTCGCGATGACCTTGGGCCCGAGCAGTTTGCGCAGGCCGCTCACCTGCACGTGCAGGTTCGCCTCTTCGACGACGAGACCGGGCCAGACGCGATCGAGCAGTTCGCTTTTGCTGATGAGCCGGCCCGGGTTCTCGACCAGCGTGTGCAGCAGGTCGAAGGCGCGCGCGCCGATCGTTGCGGGCTGGCCGTCGACAAGCAACCGGCGCGAGACGGGCTGAATCTCGAAGCGATCGAAGCAGTAGGCGGTGGACATGCTGCGCAGCCGGGCGGCGACAAGGGGAACTTTACCCCCGACCGCGGGGCGCGCGTCAAGCCTGGGAACGTGGTGGTCTGCGCCCGGGCGGGGCTTCTCGCAGTGGCGCGAGATCGCGATGGCAGCCGGAGCGCCGTGCTGCGTCCTTTAGAACGATTTAGGCGTCGATTTCGGCCGCTTAAGGACGGCAATGGGGGTCGGCTCGCACAGTGCGGCACCGTTCAATGAAACCAGAGCCGCACCGTGAACCGCACCCGCCAAATGATTTGCCGCATCGCCTTGTCAAGCGCCGTTGTGCTCGCCGCCTGCGGTGGCGGCGGGTCGGGTTCGACGGGGTCGGGCGCGCCCGCCGCTGATACCACCGGATCCGGCGCTCCGCCCGCCACGACGCCGGGAACAAACCCGGGGTCGACCGCAACGACCGCCTCGTTCATGCTGCCCCACCGCGTCGGCAACGAGGTGATGCCTTCGCGCCTGCCGCACATCGCGGTCGACGCGGCGGGCGGCGTGCACGCGGTGTACGCCGCAAACGCCGCCGACCCGCAAAGGCGGCGCCCGGCCTACTACGCGTACTGCGCTTTGGGCTGCAGCAGCGGTACGAGCCGCTTCGCGACGGTCGCGCTCGGCGACGGTCTGCGCGATGCGCAGATCCAGCTCACCCCCACCGGCAAACCGCTCGTCCTGCTCGCGACCCAGCCGGTCTCGACCTCGACCGTGCAGCACGAATATTGGTCGTGCGACAGCAACTGCCTGCAAGCCGCGAGCTGGGTCGGCACGGCGGTTGTGCAGGCCGGCACGCCGTTTTTCCTGTCGAACGCCGAGAACACGCAATCGTTCGCGCTCGATCCGTCGGGCCTGCCGCGCTTCATCTTCCAATCAAACGCCATCGGCTCGGGCGTCGAGTTGAGCGGCAGCTATCTGGCGTCGTGCGACACCGGCTGCAGCAGCGCCACGCAGTGGCGGCTGAGCCAGCTCGACGAGAACGAGTGGAAGAACTCGGCACTGGCGATCAATGCGCAGGGCCTGCCGCGCATCGCGTATTCGGTGATCGAACTGGTCGAGCCCTATTTGCCGGTGTTCAGCTATCTCGAGTGCGCGACGCGCGATTGTTCGGCCGGCGTGAGCCGCATGCCGCTCGCGATCACGACGACGGCCGGAACGATGAGCACGAGCACGTTCTCGATGCGCCTGACGACAAGCGGCGCGCCGCGCATTGCGCTCTACACCGGCACGGGCGAAGGCGGCAGCCTGGTTCCGAACCAATTGCTCTACCTGTCGTGCAATACGGCGTGCGGGCAGCAGATCGACGGGTGGGGCGCGCTCAACCTCGACTTGCCGGCCGGTTACGGCGAGCAGGGCGTGGACCTGGCGCTCGACAGCCAGAACCGGCCCCGCATCGCGCTGCACGCGCCGCTGCCTGCGGACGAACTCGCCTACGCAACCCGGTCATCGCCTACGAGGTGCAACTGCAAGCCGGCGGCGGCGCTTGCTCGGTCGGCGTGATGGTGCCGCGGCTGATGACGTTGGCGCAGCCGCATTGAGCCCGCCACTCGCGGTGCCCCGATTCCATTGACCCTCAACCGAAGCATTGAAGGAGATCGACATGAACATCCAGCCCCGCAATCCCGCGCCCATCGCGTGGAGCCGTCGCAACTTTCTGCATGGGCTGTCAGGCAGCATGCTGACCGTGGGCCTGCCTACACTCGTCGCCTGCGGCGGCGGCGGTAGTGGCGGCGGCACCGGCGGGACTGGCGCCGGACCCACCGGCCCGGCGAGCGGCGCTGTGGTCATCGACGTGCAAGTGCGCATGTCCACGCTCGCAGGCGTCGAATCACGCTTGGGTGAACTGGCGGCGAATCCGCAGCTGAGCCGGCTTCAAGTTGTGCAGGCGCTGGCCGAGTTCATGCGCGCCGATCCCTTGTACGCACAGGCCGGCGTATCGGAAGAATCACTTTGCGCTTGGGGCGAGTTCACCGACGGGCGTGTGCACATCGTCTCGCACAACTTCGAACCCGTGTTGCTGCCGGCGCTGGCGGATGCGGCTCCGGCCGCGGCCGAGTCACGCAAACACGCCCTGGCTGCGCCGGAGTTGCCAGCGCGTCAACAACGCTCTCGCGGTGCAGACCTTCGGGCCGTCATTCGAGGGGCAGGCCACGGCAAGCAAGATCACCACCTGGCTGTCGGAAAAGGGTTACGCGGCGCACCAGCAGTCTCATGCGGGGGTCGGCGAGATGCGCACGCTCTTGAAGGAACGCCAGCACGGCTTCTTCTACATCAATTCGCACGGCGGCACTGCGGAGCTGCGGCGCCAGGGTTCGCATGAGTACCTGTACTCGGTACAGACGTCGACCGTCGTCAACGCCCTGTTCGACGAAACACCCGAGATCGAAGAGGACGTCGTGGCGATTCGACTCGCTTACCACACCGGTGCCAACGGCGACGTCGGCATATTCGACGGCAAGCCGAAGTACGACACGCGCTATGGCATGACGACGGAGTTCGTCAAGAAGTATTGGAACTTTGCGCCGAACAGTATCGTCATCATCAACGCCTGCGACAGCGCGAGTGCACGCTATTTCTTTGCTCCCGCCTGCCATGCCGTGAATGCAGGCGTTGTGCTCGGCTGGACCGGCACCTCCGCGGGCAGCCTGGGCAACAGCAGCGCCTACCGCGCACCGCAGTTCTTTGTCGACCGCATGCTCGGCGCGAACCATGCTGAGCCAAAGGAAACTCATCCGCAGCGCGCGTTCGGTTGGGCGGACGTGATGGCGGACATGCAAAAGAAGGGACTCGACGTCGGTGCCGCCGCGCCGACCAAGTTCGTTGCCCTGCCCAAGCCGGGCGGCGCGGTGCAGACCCTCGCACCGAGCATCGAGTACCTGGAGGTCGATGAATACAACGCCAAGTTGACCTTGCACGGCAGCTTTGGCAGCGTGCCGGGCACGGTGTACGTCGACAAATTCCCGCTGGCGCTGCAAGGAGCGTGGGCGGCAGACAAGCTCGTCTGCCAGCTGCCGGCCACCGGCCCGGGCTCGATGGGAGCGGCCGAAGTCAAAGTCATCGATCCGAGCGGCGACAAGCGCCAAAGCAACCTGCGCCACATCACGGAGTGGAAACTCAAGCTCAAGTACAGCCATACGATGTTCGGCATGCCGCAGCTGGTCGTAGACGGCACGGGCACGATCCGGTTTCGTGCCGACGTCGGCCGGCGTCGCCAGCGCATCGGCGAAACGCCGACGTTTCCGCTATGCCATGCCCACGCCGCCGCAGACTCCAGCCTCATCCTCAATGCCCACGGCAAGGTGGCAAGCGGCGGCGGCAGCATCACTTGGATGGGGAACGCCACCTTCCCGGGGATCGTGGCGCCCACCGAGAGCCGTGGCTTGTTGGCTTACCTGAAAGTGCAGACCGCGGCGAACAACCCCGAAGGTTCGCTCGGGCTACAGCTTCAGGAGCGCGACTCGCCACTCATTTCGAGAGTCTGTGCGCCAGAAGGTTGCAAGGACTTGCCGATCGGCGCGAGCATCGGCACGACCGGCCTGGAGCAAGGGCCGATGCCCTTTGCCAACCCCCTGCCGGGCGGGCCGGACGTGTTGTTGAACGCGCTGAAGATCCACTTCGACAAGAACTACGCGATTGCCGCGGGCGCATTTCCCTCGGCGCAGCACCCCGAGTGGAAGGCCGAAGAGCTGTTCGTGAAGCTCAGCTGGGACGCGGTGCTGCCCGATTCGCCACCGCAAGATGACGATGAGCTGTAGGGTGAGGCGCGCTCAGGTCCGCCGCGAGCGCACGCGATCGCGCAGCACCTCCAGCGCGTCGAGCAACACGCGCACGCGCGGCGGCAGCAAGCGGCCTGAGGGCACGACGGCGCTGATCGGCATCGGCGCGGGTTGGCAGCCGGGCAGCAGCGCTATCAGTTCACCTCGCGCCAGCTCGTCGGCAACGATGTAGTCGGGCAGCTGGCACAGGCCGAAGCCGAGCAATGCGGCGCTGCCCAGCGCCTCGGTGTCGCTGACCTGCACCGTGTGCACCGGATGCAGCTCGACGATGCGTCGGCCCTGGCGCAGCTGCCAGGGCCGGCTGCGCCCGCTGCTGGGCATGCGGAACGCGACCGCCTTGTGCGCGGCGAGGTCTTCGATCCGCAACGGCGTGCCGTGCGCTTGCAGGTACGCCGGGCTCGCGACCATCAGCAGGCGCTGCGAGTCGATGCGCCGTGCCACCAGCGACGAATCGCGCAACTCGCCCATGCGGATCGCGAGGTCGATACCGTCGCGAACCAGGTCGGCGAAACCGTCCTGCAACCGTACCTCGAGCGTCAGCGCCGGGTGGTCCGATTGCAGCGCGGCGAGGATCGGCAGTACGAAGCGGCGCCCGTAGTAGATCGGCAAGTCGACGCGCAAGGTCCCGCTCGGTGCCGCGCGCGTTCCGGCGGCGTCGGCCTGCAGGTCTTCGAACTCGGCGAGAACGCGTTCGCAGCGGTGGAACAGGCGCTCGCCGTCGGCCGTGAGACTGACCTGGCGCGTTGTGCGGTGAAACAGCTTCACGCCGAGCGTCGTCTCCAGGCGCGAGACGCTTTTGGCGAGCGTCGACGGCGAGCCGCCGAGGTCGCGCGCCGCTGCCGCAAAGCTGCCGCGGCGTGCGGTCTGTGCGAAAGCGAGGAACTGCTGCAGGCCTTGCATCGAGCGCTCCCGATTGCGGAAGAAATGTCCTCAATGTTACGGCGTTGCCGCATCTTCTCAAACAGTGGGCGGCGCCAGACACTGGCTTCATCCGAGGCGCCCCGGACCCATCCACCCCCGAAACACGAACCGGAGAACCCCATGAACGTGATCGAACAAACCCGCCCCGCAGCGAGCCAAATTCCAGGCGTCGCGCACGCCACCTGGGCGAGCCAGGCCGACGGACTGGAGCAACTTTCCGTCTGGCGCCAGACGCTCGCACCCGGCGCGGCGACGCCGCCGCACCGCCACGACTGCGACGAAGTGCTGATGTGCCTGTCGGGCTGGGGCGAAGTGCACGCCGAAGGTGAGGTGAAGCGCTTCGGCGCCGATTGCACGGTCGTGCTGCCGCGCGGACGCGACCACCAGATCTTCAACACCGGCCCGCAGCCGATGGAGATCGTCGGCGTGTTCGGCGCGACGCCGGTCGCGACCCGGTTGCCCGACGGCACGGCGCTCGAGCTGCCGTGGCGCAGCTGAAAGCGCGTGCCTGTCTGGCGGGCCGTGCGTCCCAGCGGCCGCGTCCTGCCACCTCGCGGCGCGAACTGTTTTAGAAGGTTTTAGGCGCTCCCTCGTGCCGTTTAAGGACGGCAGAGGAGGGCGCGGCGCACAGTGAGGCACCGCGTCACAGCGCGAGTGCTGCAACGCTGAAACCCACCGCAACACCTGGAGATTCACATCATGTCCAAGCTCACTTCTGCCTTGCTCTTTGCCGCAGCCTTCTCCGCCGCATCCGGCGCCGGCGCGCAGAACCGCCTGCCGACGCCGAGCAGCGATTACCAGGCCGAACGCATCGTCGAATCGAGCGCCGGCACCTTCAGCGGCCGGATCTTCTTTTCCGCCGACAAGGAGCGTACTGAGACCGAGATGGGCGGCTTCCAGAACATCACGATCACACGCCGCGACCGGAACCTCGTCTGGAACCTGATGCCGGCGCAGAAGATGGTGCGCGAGAACGACTTGCGCGCCGCACGCGACCCCTCCAGCGCGCCCGGCAATGAGGACGTGAGCGTCAGCGTCGTCGGCAGCGAGACCATCGACGGCGTCGCGACGACCAAGTACAAGCTCATCGCCAAGGACGGTGGTGCAGGCGGCTTCATGTGGATCACGCGCGAAGGCATCGCGCTGAAGATGGACCTGCTGCAAAAGGAAGGCGGCAAGGCGTCGCGCATGACGGTGACCTTGCGCAATCTGCAGGTCGGGCCGGTCGACGCGCAGCTGTTCGAAGTGCCCGAGGGTTACTCGAAGATGCCCGGCTTCAATTCGATGTTCGGCTCGGCGACTCCCGAGACGCTGAAGTCGCTGTTTTCGCGCTGAGATCGCGCGCGGTTCACTCACACCAGGAGTCGCATCATGAATTCACGCATTGCATCGTTGACGATCGCCGCGCTGGCGCTGCTGCTGGCGAGCCACGCCGCGCGCGCCGATTGGGGGCTGTCGAAGGAAGAATTGCGGACCATCGAGCAAGCCTACCCCGCCGGGCAAGCCGCCGAGCGGGCAGGCAGGATGGCCGAAGCGCTGGCGTTCTACATGACGGCTCAGTCCTACACGGGCGGGCCCAACCCGAACGCGGCCAAGGCTGCGCAGCGTGCGGCGCAAATCGCGCCGGCCATCGCCAGCGCTGAGGAGAAGAACGGGAATCACGCCCAAGCCGCCGCGCTCTACGACCAGGGCGGCCATTTCGCCGCCGCCGACCGCGCGCTGATGGTGTCAATGCGCGCGACGAAGTTGGATTCGCCGCGGATCGTCGAAGAGCTCCTGAAGCGCTTCGACGAGCGCATGTCTGAATCGTTCCAGGCGAACCACAAGCTGCGCCTGGCAGCCGCCGGCCCCTACACGCCCGACGCGGGCTTGATCCAGGAGGTTCGCGCAGCCTTGGCGAAGGGCCCCGAGCGCACGCTGCAGCGTGAAGCCACGGCGTTCAGTGCGAAGTACTTCGAGGAGCGCGTTGCGGTGGTGCGCTCGCGTCCGGAGTCGATCGACTTGGCGGTCAACATGGCGGCGGCGAATCGTGAGCGCGACTTCCTGCAAAAGTGGCCTGACGACTTGGTGAAGAAGTCGCTCGGCGAACTCGCGGTTCTGCGCGAGTGGTCGCAGGTGGAACGCAACCCGACCGTGCAGGCGTCGATCGAGGCCCAGCTTGTGAAGCGCTCCGAAGAACGCGCCGGTGCGCTGATGAATAGCTACAGCGGCGCACCCGAATTGCTGGAGGCAGCGAAGGACTACGCCATCGCCGTGCAAGATCTGAAACCCGCTGAAGCACGCATCGCATCGATCAAGGCCGTGGCCGGCAAACTCGGCGACGAAGCCGAAGCCAAGGCGCAGTTCAACCTGGCGATGAGCTACTTCGGCGTTGCCGGCGATTCGGCGAAGAAGCAGGCGGCGCAGAATCGCCTGAACCAGCTCATGCAGGCGAAGCTGCAGCCTGACATCGACGCCGGCAAGCGCGCCGCCGAGGCGCTGCGCGCGCAGTACAGCGACCCGGCGAAAGTGGAAGCGATGCGCAAACAGGCGCTGGCGATGCAAGCCGCGGCGCAGGCGCAGCGCGTGAGCGCCGAGCGTTCCAAACAAAGTGCCGGCGATCTGCAAAAGGAACTCGGGTTGAAGTGAGTCGGGCCGCGGCCAGGCCACGAGCCTGGCCATCGGCGCGACGCCTCAGCGAGCGCGTGCGAGCTCGGGTGCTACGATTCCAGCGCCCCCTCACGCAGGCGCAACTCCGGCGCCCGACTCTTCCCCGTGGAACCCACCGAATCCGAGCACGTGCTCGTGGCGCGCGACGGCGCCGTCCTCACGCTCACGTTCAACCGCCCCGAAGCGCGCAACGCGATGACCTGGGGCATGTACGAGCGCCTGTTCCAGACCTGCGAAGAAGTCGACACCGACGACTCGATTCGCGTGCTCGTTCTCAAGGGCGCGGGCGGCAAGGCCTTCGTCGCCGGAACCGACATCGCCCAGTTCGCACAGTTCAAGAGCGGCGAAGACGGGCTGCGCTACGAGCGCGACTCGGAGCGCTACCTGGGCCGCGTCGCGCAAGTCAGGAAGCCCGTGATCGCGCAGATCCAGGGGTTTGCCGTCGGCGGCGGCTTCGGCATCGCCGCCGGCGCTGACGTTCGCATCGCCACGCCCGACGCGAGCTTCGGCGTGCCGATCGCGCGCACGCTCGGCAACTGCCTGTCGATGCGCGCGTACGCGAGCTTCGTCGACATCCTCGGCGCGTCGCGCCTGAAGGAGATGATGCTCACGGCGCGGCTGCTTTCGGCGGCTGAAGCGCTCACCGCCGGCTTCGTGCATCACATCGTCAGCGCGGAGCAGATCGAGACCCACGTGCGCGAGTTGGCGCAGCGAATCGCCTCGCACGCGCCGATCACGATGGCGGTGACGAAGGAATCGGTGCGGCGCCTCCAGGAATCGCGCGCGCTGCC
This sequence comes from uncultured beta proteobacterium, assembly GCA_963775015.1. Taxonomy (GTDB): domain Bacteria; phylum Pseudomonadota; class Gammaproteobacteria; order Burkholderiales; family Burkholderiaceae_C; genus JAEMQF01. The sequence goes on from CAVZHI010000021.1 coordinate 44,278, forward strand.
CGACGGCGACGACCTGATCGTCAAGACCTACGCCAGCGCCGACTTTGCCGAAGGCGTGCGCGCTTTCATCGAGAAGCGCGCGCCGCACTGGACCGGCAAATAGCGGTGGGCACGCAGGCCCTCACGCCGAAAGCCTTCGTCACGCTGCTGTTCCTCGCGTGCCTGTTCGGCGCGAACCATGTCGCTGCGCGCGTCGCGCTGGACCATGGTGTGGACGTGACGACGGCGGTGGCGGCGCGCAGCCTCGCGACCGCGCTCGTCGTCGGCCTGCTCGTGTGGTGGGCGCGAGTCCCGCTCGCGCTGAATCCGCGCCAGCGCCGCATGATGCTCGCGATCGGCCTGCTCGTGACGGTGCAAAGCGTCTGGCTGTATTCGTCGGTTGCGCTCATTCCCGTCGGCCTGGCGCTGCTCGCGTTCAACAGCTATCCGCTGTGGGCCGCGCTGGCGATCTGGCTGCTCTACAAGCGCGCGCCGCAGCGCGCCGTGCTGATCGCGATGCCGATCATTCTGGCGGGCCTCGCGCTCGCGCTTGACGTGGCGGGCCTGGCTTCGGGGCTGGGCGCGCAGGCGCAGTGGGACCGCATCGGCAAGGGCGTCGCCTACGGCGTCGGCGCGGGCGCAACCTTCGGCATGGTGCTCGCGCTCACGCAGCACGAAGTCGCTGCGCTCGACGGGCGCCTGCGCAGCGCGATCACGATGGTCATCGTCGGCGTGCTGGCGCTGGGCGGTGCGCTCACGCAAGGTGGGCTGCACTGGCCGAATGCGGCTGCGGGTTGGTGGGGCCTGCTGCTGCTGAGCATCTTCTATGGCACGGCGTTCACGATGCTCTTCACGCTCTTGCCCAAACTCGGCGTCGTCGGCAATTCGCCGATCCTCAACGTCGAGCCGGTCGCTGCGCTCGGCATGGCGTGGCTGGTTCTGGACCAGCGCGTCGCGCCGATCCAGTGGCTCGGCGCCGTGCTCGTCGTCGGTACGGTGATGGCTTTGGGGCTGCGCCGGCCGAAAGCGACTTGAGGAGGCGGGGCTCGCCACAGTCCCCAAGCACTCGACGCGCGAGGTCGTATCAGGGCCTGGGCGGAGCCGGCAGGTCGCGCTCGCGCAGCATCACGGGTTCGATCGACCCGCCCGCGATGCGGCGCCGCACGGCGGCGTCGATGACTTCGCGGTTCTTCGTGTAGACGGCGAGCGCGTCGGCGCCGCTGAGTTGAGCGCCAAAACTGTAGTGCAGCGTCTGTTTGCTGATCGTCGCCCCGACTTGTTGCCCGGCGTCGCTGAGAACCCAGAAGCGAACCGAAGCCGAATCGTCGTGCAGGTGTGGGGCAGGAAGCATGCGCGCATCATGCGCTTTCCGCGAAGGCCCTACGCCGCGCTGCGGGTCGCGGCCCGGCGACGCGCGCTAATTTGCCGGCAGGCGCGGCGCGTTTTGCAGGAGTTCGGCAAGTTCCTTTTTCCAGAACTTCGCCTGGCCCGTCGTGCCGTGGCCGGCGGTCAACTCGCTGCCCGGGATGAGCAAGATGCGGCCGTTCTTCACGCGCTTGATCTCGCGCTCCAGAACGCCGTTTTCCGGCGGGTTGCGCTCGTCGTCGGACGAGTTGATCGCGAGCAAGGTGGCCTGGATCTTCTCAAGCCCCGCCGACGGGTGGTAGTCGCGCGACGCGTCCCATTGGTAGAGAACGTCGTTCGCATCGGCGGTGAACGGCGCGTTCAGGCGCTGGTTCAGCAGCTGGTCGGCGCGTTCGCGGGTCGGCGCCGACTTGTTCAGCGCCTGGCTTCCGCCGTTTGTCGCGAGGCCGTAGAACACGGAAGCGAACTGCGCGCTTTTCGGCTGCACCGTGTAGTTGCCGCCCAGCCACTGCGGGTCATTGCGGATCGAATCCGTGATGAGCCTGCGCAGCATCCAGTTGCGGCTCCCCATTTCGCTCGGCAGCGACGCCATCGGCACGGCGACGTCGAGGTACTGCGGGTACTTCTGCGCAAAGATCCAGGTCTCCATGCCGCCCATCGAATTGCCGAGCACCAGGCGCAGATGGCGCACGCCCAGGTGTTCGGTGAGCAGGCGGTAATGCGCGTGCACCATGTCGTCGTAGTTGTACTTCGGGAAATTGGCGCGTTGGCCGTCGGAAGGTTTGCTCGATTTGCCGTGGCCGATCGCGTCGGGCAGGATCACGAAGTAGCGGGTCGCATCGAGCGCCTGCCCCGGGCCGAACAATTCGCCGCCGAATCCGGGCGAGAGCAGGCCCGCGCCGGACCCCGTCGTGCCGTGCAACAGCAACACCGCCTCGCCCGTGGGCGCGCCGAGCGTCGTGTAGTGCAGCCGCAGCTCGGGCAAGGTTTCGCCGCTCGCGAAGCGGAAGTCGCGAACGACCCACGAACCTTCCTTGGGCGCGGGGAAGTCTGCGGCGCAGGCGCTGCTGCCGAGCAGCGCGAGCAGCAGCGCCGTGGTGAAGTGCTGCAAAGTGGTCGCGAATCTCATCGTTGTCTCCTTCGTGTCGAAATCGTGTCGATAGCGGGTCAGTAGGCACTTCGATCGTCACTATCGCGGTCCCGCGAAGCGTCGCCGAGCACCGATTCAATGTCGGCGAGCAGCGCGCTCGCGCCGAACCGCAGTCGCGCCGGCGTGAGCGCTTGCGCGCCGAGTTGATCTTCCACCAGGTCGATATAGCGTGCTGCGTCGGCGACGCTGCGAATACCTCCCGAGGCCTTGAAGCCGACCCGCGCCGTGGCGCCAGGGTCGTTCGCGATCGCTTGCAGCATCACCTGCGCGGCGTTCAAGGTCGCGCTCACCGGCGTCTTGCCGGTGCTCGTCTTGAGGAAGTCGGCGCCCGCGTCGAGCGCGATTCGCGCTGCCTGCCGAATCAGCGCTACGTCGCGCAGCTCGCCGGTCTCCAGAATGACCTTGAGCAGCAAGCCGTCGCAGGCGCTGCGCACCGCCGCGAGCAGCGCAGCGCAGGACTTGACGTCACCGGATTGCAAGGCGCGGTAAGGCAGCACGACGTCGACTTCCTGCGCGCCGGCCTGCACGATCCTGCCGGTGTCGCGCATGGCCTGCTGCACGTCGGCCGACCCGTCGGGAAAGTTCGCGACCGCGGCGACGCCGATTCGCGCCGGCAATTGCTCGCGTGCCAGAAGCGCAAAACGCGGCCAGACGCAGAGCGCGGCGACGCCGCCGCGCGGGCCGGTGGATGCGGCGGCGCGTGCGCACAGCGCGCCGATTTGCTCCGGCGTGTCGGCATCGTTCAGGCTCGTCAGATCGAGGCATGCGAGCGCAATCGCGGCGGATTCAGCAGGCGTTCGAGCCATCACTGATCAAACCTCCAGGGCGGCGAGCAACGCTTCGAGCAAGGGCACGGCGTGAGTGCCCGCGGCCTGCGCTGCGGCGAGCGTGTGTTCATGGCTCAGGTGCGCGTCGTCCAGGCCGCAGCCCATGTTCGTCAGCAGCGACAGCGCGAGCACCTTCATCCCCTGTTGGCGCGCGACGATCGTCTCGGGAACGGTGCTCATCCCCACCGCTTGCGCGCCGAGCTGCTGCAGCATGCGGATCTCTGCCGGCGTTTCGAACTGCGGCCCGAGCATCCAGGCGTAAACGCCTTCGTGCAGCGTCACGCCACGCGCTTTCGCGATGCTTTGCGCCGCGGCTCGAAGCGCGGGGTCGTACGCGTCGCGCAGGTCGACGAAGCGCTGTGCGCCTTTCTCGAACAGCAGCGGCGTGCGCTGCACGAGGTTCAGGTGATCGGCGATCAGCATCAGCTCGCCCGGGCGCATGCGCCCATCGAGGCTGCCCGCAGCGTTCGTCTGCACGAGCATGCGCACGCCAAGTCGCGCCAGGGTGCGCAGCGCGCCCTTCATCGCTGCCGGATTGCCGTCTTCGTAGGTATGCTGGCGCCCGCTGAGCACGGCGACGTCACGCTCGCCGATGCGCCCGAGCAGCAGCCAGCCGGCGTGACCTTCGACCCCCGGGCGTGGGAACGCCGGCAGATCCGCGTAGGGAATCGTCAGCGCGTCCTGCACGCCATGCGCGAGCGCGCCCCAGCCCGAGCCGAGCAGCACCGCGACCAGCGGTTGCCGGCGGCCCGAGCGCGAGCGAATCAGCGCCGCGCTGCGCTCGACGGCGTCTTCGAGCTCGTCTTCGTTCATGGCTTGAGCGCTCCCAGATGTGCTGGCCCGAAGCTCGCAGGGAGCAATTCGCCGAGCCTGTGCCGCGCCGTTACGGCGTGCAGGTCGGCCGACCAGACGGGGCAGTCGTCGGCAGCAAACTCGCGCAGCTTCTGCCGGCAGCCGCCGCACGGCGTGACGGGCTGCTCTGCCTCACCGACCACGACCGCGGCGCGCACTTGTCGGCCGCCTGCCAGGACGAGGTGCGCGAGCGCCGCGGCTTCGGCGCACAGGCCCTGCGGGTAAGCGGCGTTTTCGACGTTGCAGCCGGCGTGGATGCGGCCCTGCTCGTCGAGCAGCGCGGCACCCACGGCGAAGTGCGAGTAGGGCGCGTAGGCGTGGGCGCGCGCGGCGCGTGCCGCGTCGATCAGGCCTTGCATGGCATCGGCGCTCGGTGCGGTGCTCACCACGCTTGCTTCTCCCTTCACGCCAAATGCGCCGCGGCGAGCAGCGTGCGCGTGTACTCATGCGCCGGTGCGTCGAACACGCCAAGTGCGTCGCCCTGCTCGACGATCTCGCCGTCTTTCATGACGAGCAAACGGTGCGACATCGCGCGCACGACGGCGAGGTCGTGGCTGATGAAGACATAACTCATCGCGTAGCGCTGCTGCAGTTGCGCGAGCAGGGCGAGCACCTGCTGCTGCACCGAGACGTCGAGCGCGGAGGTCGGCTCGTCGAGCACCAGCACCTCGGGGCGCAGCACGACGGCGCGCGCGATCGCGATGCGCTGGCGCTGGCCGCCGGAAAATTCATGCGGATAGCGCTGCAATACGCCGGCGACGCCGTGGCGTTCGCTGAGGCCCACTTCGTCGAGCATTTGTTCGACGAGCTGCTCGCGCTCGGCATCCGGCAGCTCGGCGCGGTGCAGCGCAAGGCCTTCGCCGACGATCTGCCCCACCGTCAAACGCGGCGAGAGCGAAGCGAACGGGTCCTGGAAAACGACCTGCATGCGCCGGCGCATCGCGCGCAAGGTCTGCCGGTCCGCGGTGTCGATTCGCGTGCCACCCATCTCGACGCTGCCGCCCGCCACGTCTTGCAGCGCGAGCAGCGCCATGCCGAGCGTCGTCTTGCCGGAGCCCGATTCGCCGACGATGCCCAGGGTCTCGCCGCGCTTCAGCGTCAGCGTCGCGTCGCGAACGGCGACGAGGCTGCGTTTTCTGAACCAGCCGATCGGCGTATGGAACTCAACACGAAGCGCTTGCCCGGAAAGCAGCGTCGGTGCGTCGCTTGGCACCGGTTGAACGACACGTTGCGGCCGGCTCGCGAGCAGCCTTTTCGTGTAGTCGTGCTGGGGCGCGCCGAACACTTGCGTGGTCGCGCCCATTTCGACGAGCCGGCCCTGCTGCATCACGCCGACGCGATCGCTGAAGCGGCGCACCAGGTTCAGGTCGTGCGTGATGAAGAGCAGCGCCATTCCCATCTCGCGCTGCAGCTCGTCGAGCAGCGCCAGGATCTGCGCCTGGATCGTCACGTCGAGGGCCGTCGTCGGCTCGTCGGCGATGAGCAATTTGGGGCCGCAGGCGAGCGCCATCGCGATCATCGCGCGCTGGCGCTGGCCGCCCGAGAGCTGGTGCGGATAGGCTTCGATGCGCTGCTGCGGATCCGGGATTCCGGTGCGCGCGAGCAGCTCAATCGCGCGCGATCGCGCTTGCGCCTTGGACAGACCCTGGTGCAGTTCGAGCACTTCGCCGATCTGGTTCCCCACCGTGTAGAGAGGGTTCAGCGCCGTCATCGGCTCCTGGAAAATCATGCCGATCGCCGCGCCGCGCAACTCCTGCATCTCGCGCTCGGTCTTCGTGCGCAGGTCCACACCTTCAAAATGGATCGCGCCGCTCGTGGTGGCGGCGTCGACGAGGCGCAAGATCGAGAGCGCGCTGATCGACTTGCCGGAGCCCGACTCGCCGACGAGCGCGAACTTCTCGCCCGCGGCAACGCTGAACGACACGTCGTCGACGACGCGCGAGTCGCCGAAGCTGACGCTCAGGTGTTCGACCGAGAGCAGGGGTGATCCGATCATGTCTGCCGGGCTCATGATTTACGCGTATCGAAAGCGTCGCGCAGCGCGTCGCCGATGAAGGTGAGCAGCAGCAGCGTCATCACGAGAACGATGAAGGTCGGAAAAATGATCCACCACGCGTCCAGGTTCGCCTTGCCCTGCTTCACGAGGTCGCCGAGCGACGGTACCGAGGCCGGAACGCCCAGGCCGAGGAAGTCGAGCGCAACGAGCGACAGGATCGCGCCGCTCATTCGGAACGGCAGGAACGTGATCACCGGCGTCATCGAGTTCGGCAGCACATGGCGCCAGATGATCTGCCGGTTCGACAGGCCGAGCGCGCGCGCCGCCTTCACGAACTCGAGGCCGCGATTGCGCAGGAACTCGGCACGCACGTAGTCGGACAGGCCGATCCAGCCGAACAGCGACAGCAGCACGAGCAAGCAGCAGCAGCGAAGGCTCGAAGATCGAGGCAAAGATGATGAGCAGGTAGAGCTCGGGAATCGAGCTCCAGATCTCGATCAGGCGCTGCACGCCGAGATCGACGCGGCCGCCGAAGTAGCCCTGCAGCGCGCCCATCGCGACGCCGATCGCCGTTCCCACCGCCGCTAGCGCAAGGGCAAAGATGATGCTGATCCGAAATCCATAGAGCAGGCGCGCGAGCATGTCCTGCCCCAGGCTGTCGGTGCCGAGCCAGTTCTTCGCGCTCGGCGGCGCCGGGTTTGGTTCTTTCTGGAAGTAGTCGGTCGAGGTCGCCGAATGCGGATTGATCGTTCCGAGTTTCCAGTTGCCGGGCTTGGCGAACTGCTCGGCGATGAACGGGTCTTTCCAGTCGGTGGGCGTGGCGAAGTCGCCGCCGTAAGCCGTCTCCGGCGGGTTGTGAAAAATCGGCAGCGACCAACTGCCGTTGTAGCGCGCGAGCAGCGGCCGGTCGTTGCTGATGAGTTCGGCCAGTGCGCTCAGCACCAGCAATCCGAGCATGAGCCAGAGCGACGCAGTGCCGAGGCGATTGCGCCGAAACCGCGCCCAGGCGCGTTGATTCGGCGACAGCGGCTTCTTCGCCGGCAGGGCGGGCGAGTCCGCCGACGCAAACGTGACGCTCGTCATTTCGCGACGCTCCCGAACTGAACCCGCGGGTCGACGACGACGTAAAGCAGGTCGGAAAACAACTTGACTCCGAGACCGATCAGCGTGAACAGGAACAGCGAACCGAGCACGACCGGGTAGTCGCGGCGCACGATCGATTCGTACGACAGCAGCCCGAGGCCGTCGAGCGAGAACAGGTTTTCGATCAGCAGCGAGCCGCCGAAGAAGGCGAACACGAACGCTGCGGGAAGGCCGGTGACGAGCGGGATCAGCGCGTTGCGGAACACATGCTTCCACAGCACCGTCTTCTGCGACAAACCCTTCGCGCGCGCGACGAGCACGTACTGTTTGCGCAGCTCTTCGATGAAGGTGTTTTTCGTGAGCAAGCGTGACGATCGCGAAGCTCTCGATCACGTAGCAGATCATCGGCAGCGTCAGGTGCCAGAAGTAGTCGGCGATTCGTGCCGGCCAGGCGAGCTCGGCCCAGTTGTCGGAGGTCAGGCCGCGCAGCGGAAAGACGTCGAAGAAGCTGCCGCCGGCAAAGAGCACGATGAGGAAGACGCCGAGCACGAAGCCGGGGATCGCGAATCCGATCAGGACGAGCAGCGTCGTCGCCACATCGAACCGCGACCCCTCGCGCACCGCCTTGGCGATGCCGAGCGGCAGCGACACGAGGTAGGTGAGCAGGAATGCCCAGAGTCCCAGGCTCATCGACACCGGCAATTTCTCCTTGATCAGCGTCCACACCTCCTTGTTGTGCAGGAAGCTGCGACCGAGGTTGAACTGGGCGAAGCTGGCGAGCATCTCGACGTAGCGCACGTGCACCGGCTTGTCGAAGCCGTAGAGCTTCTTCAACTCCTCGAGCTGTTTCGCGTCGCTGTCGCGCCCCGCCTTGTACGCCGAGCCTTCGCCGCTCTTGCCGATGCGCGCTTCGGCCATGAGCTGCTCGATCGGGCCACCGGGAACGAACTGGATCACGATGAAAGTCACCGTCAGCACGCCGAGCAGCGTGGGCACCATGAGCAGCAGGCGCTTCAGGATGTAGATCAGCATGCGGGGGTCACCTCGTTTCGAGCACGCTTCTTCATCGCTTCGCGGTGCCTTTGAGCCCACCAGGTCGTGATCGGCCAGGCGAGCTGGAAGTCGGTGTCGGGCGGAAGGTCGGCAGTGAAGAACTTCGGCGCGCACGGCGGGAATGCCGAACTTGTTGCGGTAGGAAATGGGCTCGAAGTCGCTGTACAGCTCGGGAACCTGCCAGTGGTTCCACATGATCGACGCGGTCGAGCGCGCGGCAAGCGGCGCGAAACTGCTCCAGCGTGGTCGGCGCGGTTCATCGCGGCGAGGATAGCGTCCACGGCGGCGCTCTTCACGCCGCGGATATTGTTGTTGCCCTTTTCAGGTCGGCCGACTTGCTGCCGTAGAGCGTTCAGGTAGTCGGCAGTCGAGGGCAGGCCGAACGCGGGCTCGACGATCGTGACGATGTCGAAGTCGTATTCCTCGAGGCGCCGGCTGTAGAGCGCGAAGTCGACGTTGCGCAATCTTGAGCGTGATGCCCAGCTTGTCGAGGTTGTGCGCCCAGGCGTTCATGCGCGCGTCGTTGCACGCTGTCGCCGGGCGCGAGGTACTCGAATCTCGAAAGCCTCGCCCCTCGCGTTGCGCAGTTTGCCGTCGGGCGCCGAGCTTCCAGCCCGCCGCCTCCAGCAGCGCGCGCGCCTGGAGCAGGTTGCGCCGCAGCGCGTGCACGTCTGCAGTCGGTGCGTGGCGCGACGAACGACTGGGCCGAACACTTCGGCAGGCAAATCTTTGCGGTAGGGTTCGAGCAGCCTCAGTTCGCCCGCAGAGGGCAGCCCCTGCGCCGCGAAGTCGGAATTGTTGAAGACGCTGTTTGCGCGCTTGTAGCAGGCGGATAACGATTGTTCGTTTCGAAGTCGTAAGCTCAGGCCGATCGCCTCACGCACGCGGATATCCTGGAATATCGCCCGGCGCGAGTTGATCTGGTACGACTGCAAGCCCTGTCCGGTGCCGACTGCAAACGCGTGTTTGACGATGCGCCCGTCGTCCCACTTCGGGCCGCGGTGCTGGCGCATCCAGATGCGTGCGCCGTAGACGCGCACCAGGTCGAACTCGCCCGCCTTGAACGCTTCGAGCGCGATCGTCTCGTCCTGGTAGAAGCGATAGACGACCCGGTCGAAGTTGAAAAAGCCGCGCCGCACAGGCAAGCTCGCGCGCCCAATAGTTCGGGTTGTGTTGCAGCTCGAAGCGGCGCCCCGAGTCGGCGACGGCGATCCGTGTACGGCCCGCTCATGAGCGGATGTTCGTCGACGATCTCGTCGAAGCGCGTGTGCGTGCCGTCGGCTTTCAAGCCCCATTTGCGCGAGAACACCGGCAGCGCCCGACCTTGAACAGCGTGTCGCTGCTGCGCTCGGTCAGATCGAAGCGGATCGTTCGCGCGTCGACCACGGTCGCGCCGCGCACGCCGGCGAGCGTGGAGCTGTAGGTCGGCGACGCGTACTTGCCGGCGAGCGACTCGAAGCTGTACTTCACGTCCTCCGCGGTCACCGGGTCGCCGTTGCTGAAGCGCGCCAGCGGGTGCAGGCGAAACGTGATCGCGCTCAGGTCGGGCTCGATCCGCATCTCTTGCGCGAGCAGCCCGTACATCGTGCGCGGTTCGTCGGCGCCGAGAATCGCGAGCGGCTCCAGCATGAAGATGCCCATGCCGGCGGGCGCGTTGCCGCGGATCGTGAAGGTGTTGAACTTGTCGAAGCTGGTGCGCCGGTCCGGGTTCGGCAGGTAGAGGACCCCGCCCTTGGGCGCGTCGGGATTCACGTACTCGAAGTGCTTGAAGTCTCTGCCGTACTTCGGTTCGCCGAATGCCGCGTAGGCGTGCACCCAAGGGGCACTACCAGGCTCGGCACTCCACGCAGCGCCGCATGCGGCGCCGAGCAATGCGAGGCCAATGCGGCTAACGCTGCGCCGGATCACGAATCCACCACGTCAGAACAGGCCACGCCGGTTGCGCGTCGCTCGGGCTGTCGATCGAGTAGTACTTCGGCAGCACCTGCGGGCGGCCGAATTTGTTCCAGTAGCTCGTCGGCAGGCGCGAGAAGTACAGGTCCGGCACCTGCCAGTGGTTCCACATCACGATCCGGTCCAGCGCGCGGCACGCGGTGCGCAGCTCGTCGAGCGTGCGTACCTCGGTCATGACCTGGATCACGTGGTCGACCGCCGCGCTTTTCACGCCGCGAAAATTGTTGTTGCCCTTGTCGTCGGCGGCTTTGCTGCCGTACAGGCTGAGAAAGTTGCTCGGCTCAGGCAGCGTGAAGCGGCCTTCGACGATCGCGATCATGTCGTAGTCGTAGTTCTCCAGGCGCCGCCGGTACAGGGCAAAATCGACCTGGCGCGTTTTCATCGTGATGCCGAGTTTGGCGAGGTTCTTTTCCCAATCCGCCATGCGCGAGCCTTCTTCGGGCGTCAGGTACTCGAACTCGAACGCTTCGCCCTTGGCGTTGCGCAGTTTCGCGTCGGACCCAAGCTTCCAGCCTGCGGCTTCCAACAGGGCGCGCGCCTTCAGCAGATTGGCGCGCAGCTTGTGCGCGTCGCCGTCGGTGTCGGGTGCGCGGTAGGGCGGGCCGAACACCTGCGCTGGCAGCTGATCGCGAAACGGCTCGAGCAGTTTCAGTTCCTCCGGTGACGGCAGGCCCTGCGCCGCGAACTCGGAGTTGTTGAACATGCTGTGTGCGCGCCGGTACATTTTGAACCGGTTGTTCAGCGTGTCGAAGTCGTAGCTCAGGCCGAGCGCTTCGCGCACCCGGATGTCGTGGAAGATCGGCCGGCGCAAATTCAGATCGTAGGCCTGCAGGTGCTGGCCGAAGCCGGTCTCGAAGAGCTCCTTCACGATCCGGCCGTCGTCCCACTTCGGGCCCTTGTGCTGGCGGTTCCAGGTGCGCGCGCCGTAAACGCGAACGATGTCGTACTCGCCCGCCTTGAACGCTTCGGTGGCCGCGGTGTCGTCCTGATAGTAGCGGTAAACGATCAGGTCGAAGTTGAAGAAGCCCCGCCGCAGCGGAAGCTCGCGCGCCCAGTACTGCGGGTTGCGCTTGAACTCGATGCGCCGGCCGGGGTCGATCGCGCCCAACAGGTACGGGCCGGTCGTGAGCGGCGGCTCGTTCACGATCTGGTCGAACTGTTTCGGTTGGCCGTCCGGCCCCGGGGCCCACTTGCGCGAGAACACCGGCAAGCCGCCGAGCGTGAACAGCATGTCGTTGCTGCGTTCTTTCAGATCGAAGCGAATCGTCCGCGGGTCCAGTACGGTCGCGCCGGCCACGCCTTCGAATGCCGAGCGGTAGGCGGGCGAGGCGAACTTGCTGGTGAGCGAATCGAAGCTGTACTTCACGTCGTCGGCGGTGACCGGGTCGCCATTGATGAAGCGAGCCTTCGGATTCAGGCGGAATTCGATCGACGACTTGTCGGGCGCGACGCGCATCTCCTGCGCGAGCAGGCCGTACATCGTCTGCGGTTCGTCGGCGCTGAGAACGGCCAGGCTCTCGAACATCAGGATCACGAGCCCACCCGGCGAGCTGCCGCGCGTCGTGAACGGGTTGTACTTGTCGAAGCTGGTGCGCCGGTCGGGATTTTTCAGGCGCAGTGTGCCGCCCTTGGGCGCCTGCGGATCGGCGTATTCGAAGTGGGTAAAGGTAGCCGGATATTTCGGCTCGCCGAACGCTGCGTAGGCGTGCACCCAGCGCCCGGCGGGTGCGCCTGCCGGGGCCTGGGGCGCGCCGGCGGCCGCGGCACTGCCAGCGCCACAGAGCAGGGCGAGCCCCGCGCTCCAGAGCCGAAGCGTCAACATCGTGGCGGCAAGTTGACCCATGCAGGGCGTTCCCTAAGAAGTATCGGCGCGCCAGCATGGGCGCTGCACGCGCAGGCCGCCATTCTGCGGGACGCCGGGGCAAACGCAATTTGGCAAACGGGCCGGGCCACACGAGCCCACGCCCTCGCGCGCGGCTCGCGCCGCGCCGAGTCAGGCTCAGCGCTCCTTGACATAAGGCACACCGAGTGCCTTTGGCGCATGCGCCCGACCGATGAAACCGGCGAGCAACACGACCGTCATCAAATACGGCAGTGCTTGGATCAATTGCACCGGCACGCTGCCGATCAGGGGCAGAACACTGCCCTGCAAACGGATCGCCGCGGCGTCGAGAAAGCCGAACAGCAGGCACGCCCAGAGAGCGCCGACCGGGTGCCACTTGCCGAAGATCATCGCCGCGAGCGCCATGTAGCCGCGCCCGGCCGTCATGTGCGGAATGAAACTCGGGTTCTGCGCCAGCACCAGGTAGGCGCCGGCGAGCGCGGCGAGTACGCCGTTGCCGGCGAGCGCGGTGTAGCGCAGGCGCACGATCGACACGCCCGCCGCGTCGACCATCGCCGGGTTTTCGCCGGCGGCGCGCAGGCGCAGGCCGAAGCGCGTGCGGTACATGAACCACCACACCGCGGGCACGAGCGCGAGGCTGAGGTAGACGAAGCCGTTGTGGCCGAGCAATCCGAGCGCGAGCAGAGTGCCCGACGACGCGGAACGTCGCGCAGCGCGCCGGCGATTCCTGCAAACCAGTTGCTCAAGCGGACCGTGTCGGGCAGGGGCGGCGTCTGCCCGCCCTGCTGGAACCAGGCGATTCCAAGCACGACGGTGAGGCCGGCTGCCGTCATCGTGATCGCCATGCCCATCACGACCTGGTCGCCGCGGTGGCTGACGCAGGCGTAGCCGTGCAGCATCGACAAGAGCACGCCGACGATCACCGCGGCGAGCAGCGCCAGCAGCATCGAGCCGCTGAACGCGCCGACGCTGCCGGTGGCGAACGCGCAGAGCAGCATCTTGCCCTCCAGGCCGAGGTCGATGACGCCGGAGCGCTCGGCGAGCGTTCCGGCAAGCGCGCACAGGATCAGCGGCACCGAGACGCGCAGGGTCGACGCGAGCAGGGTCGCTAGGCCTAGTTCGTCCATTTGGCGGTCGCGATGATCGGCCGGTGGATCCCGGCGTGCGCCGGGATGACAGATACGCACGGTGTGCGGGGGTGCATTCGGTCAGCCTTGCGCCGGGAGGGCACGTGGGTCGCGCCGGCTCTGCCACGCGCCCCAAGCGCGCGCCAGCCGGGGCGCGGCGACCTGGCCGAGCGCGCCGCAGAAGAGAACGATCAGCCCCTGCAGCGTGAACACCATGTCGCGGCTGAAACCGGGGATCTCGAACGCGAGTTCGGCGCCGCCCTGGTACAGCGCACCGAAGAGCAGCGCGGCGAGAACGATTCCCAGCGGGTGATTGCGCCCGATCAGCGACACCGCGATCCCGGCAAAACCCGCGCCGACCACATAGTCGAGCAACAGCCGGCCGTGCACGCCGGCGACTTCGTTGATCCCGACGAGCCCGGCGAGCGCGCCCGAAATCGCCATCGACAGCAGCACCTGGGCGCGCGGGCGGATTCCGGCGTAGCGCGCCGCTTCCGGCGCGTGGCCCGCGGCGCGCAGCGCGTAGCCGGGTTTGGTCTTCCACAGGAACCCGCCGACGCCGAGTGCGGCGAGCACGGCCAGCAGCACGCTCAAGTTCAGCGGCGAGCGCGGCCAGTCGATCCCGAACCAGGCGAGCACTTCGTGCACGCCGGCGACATGCGCGGCAGCGCCGAAGCTGCGGCTTTCCACCGTCATGTTGCCCGGCTCCTTGAGCACGTCGATGAGCACATAGGCGAGCAGCGCCGAGGCGAGAAAATTGAACATGATCGTCGTGATCACGATGTGGCTGCCGCGCCAGGCCTGCAGCACCGCGGGCACGCTCGCCCAGGCGGCGCCGGCGAGCATCGCGGCGATGACCATCGCCGGCCAGACGAGCCACGCCGGGTAGTGGTCGCCGAGCGCGAGCGCGGCCAGCGCCGTCCCCAGGCCGCCGAGCATCGCCTGGCCTTCGCCGCCGATGTTGAACAGCCCGGCGTGGTAGGCGACAGCGACCGCGAGGCCGGTGAAGACAAATGTCGTCGCGTAGTAGAGCGTGTAGCTGAGGCCGATGCGGCTGCCGAACGCACCTTTGATGAGCAGGGCGAGCACTTGCGCCGGGCTCTGGCCGACGATCAAGACGACGACGCCGCAGGCGAGAAGCGCCAGCGCGAGGTTGAACACGGGTAGCACGAACAGGTCGAGCCAGCGTGGCATGTCCAGGGGTTGGCTCATGGTCTCCCCCGCGTCATCCCGGCGAAAGCCGGGATCCACCGTCTGAACGGCGAACAGGGGCCCACAGTGGATCCCGGCTTTCGCCGGGATGACGGTCGGTGCAGCGCGCATCGGCCCACAGTGGATCCCGGCGTTCGCCGGGATGACGGTCCGCGTGGCAATGGTGTCTCACGCGACTGCCCGGCGCGCATCGGCCCACGGTGGCTCCCGGCCTTCGCCGGGATGACGATGCGCGCCTCACGCCGCCGCCTTGTCCGCCGGCGAGCCGCCCATGAGGCGCCCCAATTCGGCTTCGTTGCACAACGCGATCGGCAACTCGCCGGTGATGCGCCCGTCGCACATCACGAGCACGCGATCCGACAGCGCGAGGATTTCGTCGAGCTCGGAACTCACGACGAGCACCGCGCCACCCGCGTCGCGCATGGCGCGCAGCCGGCCGTGGATGAACTCGATCGCGCCGATATCGACACCTCGCGTCGGCTGGCCGACGAGCAGCACCTGGGGCTGCGGCAGCGCCTCGCGCGCGAGCACGAGCTTTTGCTGGTTCCCGCCGGAGAACTTGGCGCAGCGCAGTTCGGCGTTCGGCGGGCGCACGTCGTAGGTCGCGAGCATCGCCTCTGTGTCGGCGTGCATCGCCGCATCGTTCAGCAGCAGCGCGCCGCGGCCGTAGCGCGTGCGCTCGTGGTAACCGAGGACCGCGGACTCCCACGCAGCGAAGGGCAACACCAGGCCACGCCGGTGCCGGTCTTCGGGAACATGCGCGATTCGCAAGGCCCGTGCGCGGTCGGGAGTGAGCCAGCGCTTCGCAGTGAATCGACGTTCGCCGATCTGCAACTCGCCTTGCTGCGGCGCGAGCAGGCCCGCCAGGGCGTCGAGCAGCTCGCTCTGGCCGTTGCCCGAGACGCCGGCGACGCCGACGATCTCGCCGGCACGCAGTGCGAGCGACACGTCGCGCAGGCGCAGCACGCCGAACGAATCGCGCCAACTCAAATGGTGCGCTTCGAACAGCGTCGCGCCGGGCGTTGCATCTTGCGCGCCGGCGCCGCGCCCGGTGTGAACGCGCCTGCCGACCATCGCCAGCGCCAGGTCATCGACGCTCGTGTCGGCGATCGCGCAGTCGAGGACGACGGCGCCGCCGCGCATCACCGTCACGGCGTCGCACAGCGCCATGATTTCCTTCAGCTTGTGCGTGATCAGCAGCAGCGTCACTCCCTGCTCGCGCAGGCGGCGCAGCGTCGCGAAGAGCTGTTCCGTCTCTTGCGGCGTGAGCACGGCGGTGGGTTCGTCCAGGATCAGGATGCGCGCCCCGCGCACCAGCGCCTTGAGGATCTCCAGGCGCTGCCGTTCTCCCAGCGGCAGATCTTCGACGGCCAAGTCCAGGCGCACATGCAGGCCGGTGTCTTGCATCAGCGCTTCGAGCCGGGCGCGAAGCTGGGCGCGTGCCGGCGCCAGGCGCCAATCGCCCTCGGCGCCGAGCAGGATGTTGTCGAGCGCGCTGAAGTTCTCGACGAGCATGAAGTGCTGGTGCACCATGCCGATTCCCAGCGCAATCGCGTCTTTCGAGTTCTGAATCCGCACCGGCGCGCCGTTCACCTCGATGCGGCCGGAATCGGCACGGTAAAAGCCGTACAGCACGGCCATCAGCGTGCTCTTGCCCGCGCCGTTTTCGCCGACGATGCCATGGATCGTTCCGGCGCCAACCGTCAGATCGACGTCCCGATTCGCCTGCACCGCACCGAAGCGCTTGTGAATGCCGCGCATCACGACGGCTGGCGCGATGCGGTTTGAAGTCATGGGGGATTCGGATCTACGCGCTCGCTATGCGGCGACACCGATTCGCCGCGACATGCGGTCACCCCGGCGAAAGCCGGGGTCCACCGCACCGGGCCGCGCTCCCGGTGGATCCCGGCCTGCGCCGTGGTGGCGCCCTGCGCGAGTCGTGGCTGGCCCGGTGCATGCCGTGGCACCCGCTCTCAGTACTTGCAGGCGTTGTCGGCCATGTAGTCGGCGACCTTGATCTTGCCGGCAATGATGTCGGCCTTCGCCGCGTCAACCTTGCTCTTCATTTCGGCCGAGACGAGCTTGGCGTTGTGCTGGTCCAGCGCGTAGTCGACGCCGCCTTCCTTCAGGCCGAGCGCCGTCACGCCGGGAGTGCTCTTCTTCGCGCTGTTGTAGATCGCGTTGTCGACGCGTTTCACCATCGACGTCAGCATCGTCCCGGGCTGCATGTGGTTCTGGTTGCTGTCGACCCCGATCGCAAGCTTGCCGGCGTCCTTCGCCGCCTGGTAAACGCCGGATCCGGTGCCGCCGGCAGCGGCAAACACGACGTCGACGCCGCGCGCGAACTGTGCCTTGGCGAGTTCGCCGCCGCGCGCCGGGTCGCTCCATGCGGCCGGTGTCGTGCCGGTCATGGTCGCGCTGACCTCGACTTTCGGGTTCGCAAACTTCGCGCCCTGTTCATAGCCGCATTGAAACCTGCGGATCAGCGGGATGTCCATTCCGCCGACAAAGCCGACCTTGCCCGACTTGCTCGCCATCGCAGCCATCATGCCCACCAGAAACGAGCCCTCGTGCTCCTTGAAGACGATCGATTCGACATTCGGTTGCTTCACGACCGAATCGATGATGACGAAGCTGAGTTTCGGAAACTCCTTCGCGACTTTTTCGATCGACGAGCCCTGCGAGAAGCCCACGCCGATCACCGGGTTCGCGCCGCGCTCGGCCATGCGCCGCATCGCCTGCTCGCGCTGCGCTTCGTTGGCGATCTCGAAGTCCATGTAGGCCTTGCCGGTCTCCTTCTTCCAGCGCTCGGCGCCGTTGTACGCGGCTTCGTTGAACGACTTGTCGAACTTGCCGCCCATGTCGTAGACGATCGCGGGCTGCGCGGACGCATGGCCCAGCACCAGGCCCGCCAGCACGGCGCCCAGGCCGCGGAGAACGATGATGAGTGCGCGAAGGTTAATCATGGTCGGAGGCCCACGGTTGCTGCGGTGACGGCAGGATAGCAAGACTCGCGCCGCTTGCGCCCCCGGGGCAGCCCGGGGTTGTTGATCTACGATGGCGCCCCATGCACGACGCCGACCTGGACCTCGTCGACCCGCTGTTTCTGAACCTGCGCGCCATGCCCAAGGTGGTGCTGCACGATCATCTGGACGGTGGCCTGCGCGTCGCGACGCTGATCGATCTGCTGCGAGGGCGTGGCCTGGCGCTGCCGGCGCAGGACCGGGCGGGCGTCGAGGCCTGGTTCCAGCGCCGCGCGCACGCCGGGAGTCTGGCTGCCTACCTGGAAGGATTTGCGCTGACGGTGGCCGCGATGGCAACGCCGCAAGGCCTGGCGCGCGTCGCCTTCGAAGCCGCCGAAGACGCGCGCGCCGACGGCGCCGTGCTCGCCGAGTTCCGCGTTGCGCCGCTGCTCTTCGAGGCGCACGGCGTGAGCGGCGACGCCGCCGTCGAGGCGCTTCTCGAAGGCCTGGCAAGCAGCGCCTTGCCGAGCGGTTTGATCGTTTGTTCGATGCGCGAACTGCCTCCCACCGAAACCGAACGTGCGGTGCGCCTGGCGCTGCGCTGGCACGGCCGTGGCGTGGTCGGCTTCGACCTCGCCGGTGCCGAGCTCGGCCACCCGCCGAGCGAACACGCGCGCGCGCTCGCGCTGGCGCGCGACGCCGGTCTGCCGATCACGCTGCACGCCGGCGAG
The DNA here is from genome assembly GCA_963775015.1 of uncultured beta proteobacterium. Taxonomy (GTDB): domain Bacteria; phylum Pseudomonadota; class Gammaproteobacteria; order Burkholderiales; family Burkholderiaceae_C; genus JAEMQF01. The sequence goes on from CAVZHI010000021.1 coordinate 62,412, forward strand.
GCCGACGCGGCGCACCGCGTTCTCGAGGCGGTGCAACTGGGTGCGCGGCGCATCGGCCATGGCGTGCACTTGGCGCAGGCGATCGGCGACAGCGAAGGCTCGCACTTGGTTGACGCCGTGAAGGCGAGCGGGGCGCATCTGGAGGTTTGCCCGACGAGCAACGTGCACACCGGCGCCGCCGCGTCGTTCGCCCGGCACCCGATCAAGGCGCTGTGGCGCGCCGGCGTGAGTCTGAGTTTTGACACCGACAACCGGTTGATCTCGTGCATCACGCACACGGGTGAGGCGGTGCGCCTGGTGCGTGAAATCGGGCTCACGCCCGTCGAACTCGGTCAGATGATGGCCTTCGCCGCGCAGCATTCATTCCTGCCGAGCGCTCCACGCGACCACGCGCTCGAGCGGATTCGTGCGTGGACGGCTGAGCAACAGGCTGAGCGAGCCGCCGGCGTGGCGGATCGCTCAGCCCGTAGATGCGGCTCAGAACATCGCCCGGAACTGCAGCCCCACAGTGCGCGGTTCGTTGACGAAGCCGGTCAGGTTGTCGAAGTCGATCCCGCCGACGATGCGGATCTGGTTCGTGATGTTGCGCCCGAACGCGGCGACCTCGTACTTGCCCTTGTCCCAGAGATAACCGATGCGCAAGCCGCCTTCGGTGAGCGCCTTGCCCGTGAATTCCGTGGACTCATAGAGGAAGAAGTTGACCTTGCTGCGGTGGACCCAGTCGGTCACGACGTAAAGCTCGCCGCTGGCAATCGGTTGTGTGTACTTGAGGGTGAAGTTCAGCGTCGTCTTGGGCGCTTGCGGCAATGGGTTGCCGTCAATCAAGGCTTTGCCGTTCGAATCGAGCGGATCGTTGACGGTGCAGTTCGGGCGTGGTGCCCCCGGCTGGCCGAAGACATACTGCGCCGTATTGCAAGGCGAAACCGCCAGACCCGGGTCTTTGATCTTGGTGTCGTTGTACCCCATGCCCAGGCTCGCCAGCAGGTTGTCGGTCAGATAAGCCTGCAAGTCCAGCTCGAACCCCCGCCCGGTGGCCTTCTTCGCGTTCAACAGGATGTTGGCGTTGCCGGTACCGCCGACCGCAGTGAGTTGCAGGTCCTTCACGGTGTAGCTGAAGAAGCCGAAGTTCACGCGTGCGCGGCCGTCCAGAAGGTCGGCCTTCACGCCGGCTTCGAACGATGTGTTGTTCTCCGGTTTGGCGATCGATTGATCGTTGAACGCACCGGCGCCCTGCACGCTGCTGGCGCGGAATCCGGCGGCGGCGCGGGCGTACAGGTTCAGGCCTTTTTGCAGCGTGTAGGTGCCGCTCAAGTCCCAGCTGACCTTGCTGTCGCTCGTCGACGCGGTCAACGGGCCAAACGAGCCGAGTTGCGTCAGCGTATTGCGCGGGCCTGGAGGATTGGTCGTCGTGGTGCAGTTGAAGGTGGCGCAGTCGTAGGCCTCGACGTTGAAGTCCTTCTTGTCGTGGGTGTAGCGCAGGCCGCCGCGCACGTTGAACGAAGGCGTCACGTGCGTACGTCAGGGCGCCGAAAACCGCGTACGCGGTGTTTTTCTGGCGTACTCGCTCATAGGCATCCTGGGCCCCGCCATTGGCCGAGTCGTAATCGAAACTCTCGACCTTGTAGTCTTCCTGGAACAGGTACACGCCCGCCTGCCAGTTCAGCGGGCCGGAATGCGCCGACTCGACGCGGAATTCCTGCGTCAGCTGCCGGTGCTTGGGCATCCCGTCGGCGGTTTCGGAAAAGAACGGGATCGAGCCCGCGCCGCCACTGAAGACATAAGGCGGCGAACCGCCGTCGATGTCGCCGCGACTGTACGCGTCGACCGATTCGTAGCCGGTGATGGAATGCAGCGTCACGTTGCCGAGCCCGAACCGCAGCCGCAGGCTGGCGCCGAGGTTCTTCAACGTCTGCTCGTTCTTGCCGTCGGTTGAAATCTTGCGCTCGTCGAACCCGGCAACGAAATCGTTCGTCCCCGGCTGGATGATGTTGGCGCGAAACAAGCCGCGCCGAGCCGTCGTAGTCGCGTGCGTGCAGATTGATCAGGGCGCTGAAGTCCTTGTTCGGTTGCACCAGCCATTGGGCGCGCACGGCGCTGTCGCGGTAGCCCTCGAAGTCTTGCGTCAGCCCGGCGGGGTTGGTGTTGTGCACCCAGTCGTCGCGCGTCTGGTTCAGCAGCGAAATTCGCAGCGCCGAGTCGTCGCTCGTCGGCACATTGACTGCGCCTTCGGCGTTGATCGTCTTGAACGTGCCAAACGAGAGGCTGCCGTAACCTTCGAGCGCCTTCCCCGGCCGCACCGATTCGAACTTCACCACGCCCGCCGGCGTGTTGCGCCCGAACAAGGTGCCTTGCGGACCGCGCAGCACTTCAATGCGGTCCAGATCGAACACCGGGAAACCTTTCAGGATCGGGTTTTCCTGAACCACGTCGTCATAAACGAGTGACACCGGCTGCGATGCGTTGAGGCGGAAGTCGGTGTTGCCGTAGCCGCGGATGTAGAAGCGCGGGAACGCGCGGCCGAATGACGATTCGATGTTCAGGCTCGGCACGCGCCCGGAGAGCACGCGAACGTCTTGGCCGCTGGTACCGATCACTTCGAGGATTTCGCTGCCCAGCGTGCTCACCGAATTGGGGACATCCTGAACGTTTTCGGTGCGGCGCTCGGCCGTCACGTTGACGGGCGCGAGCTTGCCCATTTCGGGGGCCGGCTGCTGCGCCGACGCCGCCCCCCATCCGGTCGCGGCGAGCGCCGCGGCAGCGGCAATCCGGTGCGCCGCAAAACGAGTCCGCCGCAGGGTGGTGCTGTGGGTCATGGTGATGTCGTCTCCTGTGTCAACGTTGTTGTTCGCGAAGACCGGCGCTGGCGGGCGCGGACTCGCCAAGTCTTGGTATATCGTGCAAGCGTCGTGCCAAGAACTCAGACGCGCATGTTGACGGATGCCCAAAAAAACTTCTACCGTGATCAGGGTTTCCTCGTACTCCCTGACTTTCGCTCGCCGGCGGCGGTGCGCCGCCTGATCGCCCGGACCCAAGAAATCATCGCCGCCTTCGAACCCGCGGGTGCACCCAGCGTCTTTCACACGGGCGGCTCGGCCGACGTGGAGTTCCTCGCCTCGGGCGACAAGATCACCTGTTTCTTCGAGGAAGAGGCGTTCGGTCCGGACGGAGCGCGGCGCCGACCGCAGGCCGAATCGATCAACAAGATCGGCCACGCGCTGCATGACCTGGACCCGGTGTTCGACCGCTTCTCGCGCGGCGCCGATTTGGCGGCGCTGGCGGCGGACCTGGGCTTGGCGCAACCGCAACTGCGTCAATCGATGGTCATCTTCAAGCCGCCGCGAATCGGCGGCGAAGTCGGCTGGCATCAGGACGCGAGTTTTCTGATCACGCAGCCGGCGAGCGTCGTCGGCTTCTGGTTTGCGCTGGACGACGCTACGCTCGAAAACGGTTGCCTGTGGGTCGAACCGGGCGGGCATCGCGGTCCCTTGCGCCAGCGCTTCGAGCGCAGCGGCGACAGCGTGCGCATGCAGCCACTCGACGCCACTCCTTGGCCCAGCGCAGCGAGCGCGGTTCCGCTGGAAGTGCGCTCAGGCTCCCTGGTGTGTTTGCACGGCCAACTGCCTCACTACAGCGGAGCGAATCGCTCCGAGCGTTCGCGCATCGCCTACACGCTGCACGCGACCGACGCGACTTGTGCCTGGTCGGAGCTGAACTGGCTGCGCCGCGCGGCGCAGTTGCCGCTGCGCGGATTCAGCTGAGGTTGGCTCGGCTCACTCAAACTCTCGCCAGCCGCGGTTTTGTTCTTGCCTGCGCGACAACGCGCACAAGCTGGCCGGCAAAGCGGGTGCTTCTGGCTCGACCGATCCGAGCGCCGGCGCCGTAGCATGGGCACGCGGTCGCTGGCCTTTTGGGGCAGCGTGCGAGACGACATTCAGTCGAGGGCCACCCATGAATCGAAGTGAAACGAGTCACATCGCGCGCATTGCCGAGCTCTACCTCAGCCTCATGGAGCGCGTCCTGCTCGGCGTGATCTACGAGGACCCGCCGATCGACCCCTGGTCCGGCGGAGTCTTCGACGCGGGCCTTCGAGCCCAAGGCAGAGACTGGCCTGCCACGGCGCACACGATGATCGGCTTCGAGCGCTTGCGCAACCTGCGCTCCCTGATGACCGACGTGATCAGCGACGGCATCCCAGGCGACTTCGTCGAGACCGGCGCGTGGCGCGGCGGCGCGTGCATCTACATGCGTGCGGTGCTGAAGGTCTTCGGCGTCGTCGACCGAAAAGTCTGGGTCGCCGATTCGTTCGAAGGTTTGCCCGTTCCCGATGCCGTGCGCTACCCGCGGCAGGATCTGGGCGACCAGCACCACACGTTCAAGGCACTGGCGGTCTCCCTCGAAGCCGTGCAGGAGAACTTCAGGAAATACGATCTGCTCGACGATCAGGTGCGGTTCCTGAAGGGCTGGTTCAAGGACACCTTGCCCGGCGCGCCCATCGAGCGCATCGCGGTGCTGCGCCTGGACGGCGACATGTACGCGTCGACCATGGACGCGCTGCTGGCCCTGGCGCACAAGGTGAGCCCGGGCGGCTACATCATCGTCGATGACTTCGGTGCCGTGGAGGGTTGCCGCAACGCGATCGCTGACTATCGGAAAGACAGGGGAATCGACGCACCGATCCACAACATCGATGGGATCGGCGCTTTCTGGCGCGTTGCACCGCTCAGCTGCGCTGGTGTCGGCGTCCAGCCTGAATTGGCGCTTCGCGCCGACTGATTCCCAGCCGTCGTGTTCAGGCGGTCGCGAGGCGCGCGCGTTTTTGCGTCTGCGCGATGTAGTGCTGCAAGTTGCGCAGCGAGCTGCTGTTCGGGTTCACGAACTGGCAGCCGATCTTCATGCCGCCGTTGCCCGATGTTCAGCGATGACACATGCTGCACGCGCAGGTCGGTCTGGACGCGCACGTTCACTTCCAGGTCGAGCACGACGCCGTGCACCACCGTTCCGGCCTCGACCGGCGGCACGTCTTCGGGCAGGAACAGCGCGCAGCCACCCACGCTCACGTCGATGATGCGCAGCAGCGCGGGCAACCCCGGGTGCGTGATGCGCGCCGCCGGCGCGTTGCGCACCGGCGGCCGGACGCGGAAGTTCTCGCGCCGCTGGAAGCGGTAGATCTCGCGCGGCAGGGTGCAGCGCAGGGCCGCCGAGTTCGGCCCCTGCACGAGCACCAGGCCTTGCACGTCGAACTGGATTTTCACGTCGTCGATCACGCCCACCGCGATCACCTGGGCGCTCTCGAGAACAAGCTCGAGCTTCGGGTCCGCCTTATCACCGTCGAACGTCATGCTGATCGCCGCGCGCGCCGAGTCGATGACCCAGGGTTTCACGTCCCAGCTGGTGCCGTCGCTCGCGTTCAGGATCAGCGTCACGTTGGCGCTGCAGATGCGGTTCAGCAGGGCCCGGATCTCGACCGCCGACGTCATGCGAAAGTCGTGCAGTCCGCCATGCGCGGCGGCCAGCGAATCGAGCGACATCGGCAACGTGTCCATCGGGTCGGTGCTCGGGTCGGTGGGTGGGCCAAGCGGGTGGCGAGAGCTCAGTGCACGGTGCGATTGCGCCCGGCGAGAAGCCGGTCCAGGTCGTCGAGCCAGGGCTCGGCGAGCTGGCGAATCTCGGCGTCGTTGATCACGATGCGCTGCATGATGCGCGACTTGAGTTGCGCTTCGTCGGGGGCCAGCGCCTTCTTCGTCGCGGCGTGCTTGAGGTGCGAGATCAGCAGCGCGCAAGCGCCTTCGAGCTTGACGACGCGGTCCCAATCGCCGTCGCGCGCCGCCTGGAGCATGTCCTGGCTGGCCTGTTCGATGGCCTCGTAGTAATTCAGCAGCGAAGCGGGGGCGGGGATGTCGAGCGGCATGGCTGCGCTGGGTTTCATGGCTGGGTGCCCGCCGCCCGCGGCTGGAGCTGGGGGCCGATGGCGCGCCAGGCGCTGCGCACCGGTTCGATCAGCCTTGCACACTCGGCCAGCGCCGCGTCGTCGTTGTTCAGATTGGCGTGCGTCAGGCGCACCGTGATGTACTGGTAAAGGTCGCGCAGGTCCAGCGCCAGGGTGCCGCCGCCTTCGCTGTTCAGCGCGCCGTGCAGGCCTTCGTCGACGATGCGCAGCGCGCGCGCGATGGCGCGGCTCTTGGTCGGAATGTCGCGCGCCTGGATCGCGCCGCGTGCCTGGGCGATCGAATCCTGCACGCCGTCGAACAGCATGCACACGAGCTGATGCGGCGATGCACCCGACACGCCGGTTTCGATGCCGACATGCCGGTACGCGCTGGCGATGGCGTCGGGCTTGTGAGGGCGAGCGTGGGTCGCTTGCATGGCTGTCGGGGCGCCTGGAGTTGAGTCTGTGCCGTGGATATCGACCTGTGCCGGAGCGACTTGAGGCGCCCGGCTCCGACAATGCCCGCTAATTCGAGTTGCCGCTGTTAAAAACAGTGAGCTGTTGCGTGATGTAGCCCGACAGGCTGTTCAGCTGCGCCATCTGCCGGTCCAGCGCCGTGTACTGCGCGCGCAGGCGCTTCTCGACCTGGGCGATGCGATCCGTCATGCGGTCCTGGCGGTCCCGGTTCAGGTCGATGTTGCGGCGCAGGCCTTCGCTGCGCGTGCCAATCGTTCCGTCGGTTCCGAGCAGGTCGTTCGCCATCTTGCGAATCCGGGTCGCGATGCCGTCGTTCGCGGCGACGAGTGTGTCGACATTGCCGAACAGCTTCTGCGCTTCGACCGGATTGGCGAGCGCGCTCGTGATCTTTGTTTCATTGAGGCTGATCGAGCCGTCGCGTTGCACGTCGAATCCGGCCTCCGACAAACGCGTGAACGTGCTCGACGCGGCACTCGTCGAGCCGAGCAACTGGCGCAACTGGCTGCGTATCGTCAGCGCCGCGCTGTCGCCGTGCAGGCTGGTCGCGTTCTGCTCGGCGCTTCCCAGTTTGGTCTGATCGGCGAGCATCTTGTTCATGTCGTTGTACGCGCTCACGAAGGCGTCGATCGACTTGCGCAGCGCCGGCGTGTCGAGCGCCGCGCTCAGCTGCACCGGGCCCGATGTGACGCGGTTCAGGTTGATCGTCATGCCGTCGAGCACGTTCGTCAGCGTATTGCTTTCCGACGTGATCGGCAGGTTGTTCAGCGTCGCCGACGCGTTCGCCGCGGCGAGCGCCTGCGCCATCGTCAGGATCCCGACGGACGGGTCGTAGGCGAGCGCTGACAGACCCACACCGTCGCTGTCGTTGCCGTCGCTGTCGGCCACCGTGACCCGAAATGCGTTGGACGCACCCGACAGGCTCGAGCGCAGCACGAGCCGCGCACCGGTCGAATCGGTGAGCACCGAGGCGATCACGCCGGCACCCGAAGCGTTGATCTTGTCGCGCAGTTGTGCGAGCGACTGCGCCGGCGGGCCGGCGCTGATCTGCACCGCAGTGGCGCCGACCTTGGGCGTGAAGCTGCCCTGGCCCGGCCCCCACGTGCCGAGCTCGATCGTCAGCGTGCCTTCGCCGACCGGCGCGTCGGCGGAGGTAAAAACTCCGCTCGCGTTCGACTGGGCCGCGGCGAGCTGGTGCACCTGAATCGAATAGCTGCCCGCCTTCGTGTTCGCGCCGGTCGTGACGGTGGCCGCGCTCGGGTCGCTCGTGGCACCGGTGGTGCGGCTCCAGGTGTCGCTGCGCGTCAGCGCCGACGCCGCGTCGCGCAACGCGGAAATCGCCGACTTCACCTTGCCGTAGGTCGAGAGCTTGGTTTCTAACGCCTTCGCTTCGGTCTCGAGCTTGGTGAGCGGGACGCGTTCCACCGCCACCAACTGGGTGATGATGCTGTTCACGTCCAACCCGCTGCCGACGCCGGGAGAAGAGATGCTGGGCATGGGAGTGATCCTTTGTCGTCATCCGACTTTCGGCAGGATTGCGGGCGACTTGAGGCGGAGCGCGACGCGGCTGTGCACAACTGCGCAACGCCGACGCGAACCGGCGCGCGCCGGCGCGGCGCAGGCAGCCGCAAGGCGATGCCGCAGGGCACGGGTGGACCCCGGCGTGCACCGGGGTGACGTCAGTGGAGCGTGGACGCCGGATCGGCCGGCGCGGGGCGTGATCAGCTGCGCAGCAGCTGCAACACCTGCTGCGGCAACTGGTTCGCTTGGGCGACCATCGCCGTGCCGGCCTGCTGCAAGATGTTCGCGCGCGACATGTTCGCGGTCTCGGCGGCGAAGTCGGCGTCCATGATGCGCCCGCGTGCCGCAGATTGGTTCTCGCCGGTGACTTGCAAATTGGTGATCGCAAACGCAAAGCGGCTCATCGCCGCGCCGTAGGTGGCGCGATCCGTGTTCACCGCGTCCAGGGCCGCATCGATGTCGGCCATCGCCGTGGAGGCGTTGGCTGCCGTCGTGACGTCGCCTGCGACCGCAGTGACGGTCACCGTGGTCATCGTCAGTGTGTCACCGTTGTTCGGCCCGACCTGGAACGTTTGCGCGCCTGCGCCGGCACCGACGATGGCCACGCCGTTGAACTTGGTCTGGTCGGCGACGCGTTGAATTTCAGCCGAAAGTTGCTGGTACTCGGAATCAAGATTCGCGCGGTCCGAAGTCCCGTTCGAGCCGTTCAACGCCTGGATCGCGAGTTCGCGCATGCGCTGCAGCGCGTCGGTGATCGTGGACAGTGCGCCTTCGGCGGTCTGCGCCAGCGAGATGCCGTCGTTGGCATTGCGAATCGCCACATTGATGCCGCGAATCTGCGCGTTCATGCGGTCCGCGATCGCCAGGCCGGCCGCGTCGTCACGCGACGAGTTCACGCGCAGGCCCGACGACAGGCGCTCCATCGACGTGGCGAGCGAGGTCTTCGACGTCGACAGGTTGCGCTGCGCGTTGAGCGAGGCGATGTTGGTGTTGATCGTCTGGGCCATGCCGGCACTCCTTGAGAATCCACTTGGCTGCCGGCGCACGAGCCGGTCGGGTCAGACTCGAGAGAGCGGGTCTGCTGGGTGGATTCTTGAGCAGGGCTGGGGCTGCGGATCGCCCGATAAGGGAGGCGAAGCCGGCTCAGTTCGGCGCGGTGCGCGGTGCCGCTATCGAGTGAGAAGTCCGCCGTCAAAGCAAGGATGCAAGACTCACAAGGGAGAAGGCCGCCCTGAAGGGCGGCCTTGACGGCTTTTGGGCACCTCGTTTGGCGAGGGCCCGTGCTCCGCGGTCTAACGAAGCAGCGCCAGCACCTGGTTGGGCAACTGATTTGCTTGCGCCACCATCGCGCTGCCGGCCTGCTGCATGATCTGCGCTCGAGACAGATTCGCCGTTTCCGCGGCGAAGTCTGCGTCGATGATGCGACCGCGCGCCGCCGATTGGTTCTCGCCTGTCACTTGCAGGTTGTTGATCGCATACGAGAAGCGGCTCATCGCGGCACCGTAGGTCGCACGATCCGTGTTGATCGTCGTGAGCGCAGTGTCGAGTGCGTCCACGGCAGTTGACGCGTTCGCCGCCGTGGTCAGGTCACCGGTCACGGTCGCGACTGCGTTCGTCGTGATCGTGAGCGTGTCGCCATTGTTCGGGCCGATCTGGAAGGTCTGACCGCCGGCGCCGGCGCCGACGATGGCTACGCCATTGAACTTGGTCTGCGAGCCGATGCGCGTGATTTCTGCGGAGAGTTGCTGATACTCCGTGTCGAGGTTGGCACGGTCGGTGGTGCCGTTCGATCCGTTCTGCGCCTGAATCGCCAGCTCACGCATGCGTTGCAGCGCATCGGTGATCGTTGCCAGCGCGCCTTCAGCGGTTTGCGCCACTGAAATGCCGTCGTTGGCGTTGCGGATCGCGACGTTGATGCCGCGGATCTGGCCTTCCATGCGCCCGGCGATGGCCAGGCCGGCGGCGTCGTCTTTGGCCGAATTGACCCGCAACCCCGAGGACAAGCGCTCCATCGAGGTGGCGAGCGACGTTTTGGACGTCGACAGGTTGCGTTGCGCGTTCAGCGAAACGACGTTGGTGTTGATGGTCATTGCCACGGTAGGGGCTCCTTGCGGTTGATGTGACTCGGCTGCCTGGGCGGCCTACGCGCCCGGATTTCCAGTTGCGTTGCTCTCGTTATCGGTGTCGGTCCGACTTGACTTGAGGGTGAATTTGGATTCGCGTGAAAAATTCATCAAACATGTCAAGAGACCCGGTCGACGAATAAGAAGGCATTGAGCCCGGCTTATCGGTGCTTCGGGCGGCAACTGAAGTGATGCCATCACGGCCTATGCAACGTGTCGCCGAATTCGCCCGCACACCCGGCTCCAAGGCGCTGGCAGAAGCGCCGCAGCGCCAATCCATCGCACTCGTGATGATCGTTCGCGACGAGGCGCGCTGTATAGAAAGGTGCCTGAACAGCGTGCGGCCCTGGGTCGATCAGATGCTCGTTCTGGACACGGGCTCGCGCGATGCGACGCCGCAGATTGCGCAGCGCTGCGGGGCGCTGGTCAAGCAGTTCTCCTGGGTCGACGACTTTTCGGCGGCGCGCAACGCCGCGCTCGCGTTCACCGACGCGCCATGGCGGCTCGTGCTCGACGCCGACGAGTGGCTCGTCGGCGGCGGTGAAGCGCTTGCCGAGCTGCGTGGTGATCCTCCAGCGTTCCTCGGCCTGATCCAGGTGGCGAGCCGAATCGACCCAGGGCAAACCGACGCGCCGAGCTGGCTGCCGCGCTTGTTGCCCGCCGGCGTGCGCTACTCCGGTCGCATCCACGAGCAGCCCGAATCAGCGCTGCCCCGGCGCCGCCTTCGGCTGCGCGTGGCGCACGACGGTTATCTCGCCGCACAGCGCGCCGCCAAGGCGGGGCGCAATCGCAGGCTGCTCGAGATGGCGCTGGCGCAGGATCCGGACGACGCCTATTGGAACTACCAGCTCGGCAAGGACCTGGAGGTGAACTCGGAATTCGCGCAGGCAGAGCCCTGCTACGCCCGGGCCAACGCCGGCGCCGCAGCGGATGCCGCGTGGCGCCACGACCTCGTCGTGCGCTGGCTGTTCACGCTGAAGAAACTGGGCGCAGGTCGACGCTGCGCTGCGCATCGCCGGCGTCGAGCAGGCGTCTTGGGCGCGTTCGCCCGACTTCCACTTCACGCTCGGGGACGTGCTCTTGGAGTGCGCCATTCGGCGTCCGCAACAGGCGCCCGAGCTGTTGCCGAAGATCGAGGCGGCGTGGGAACGCGCGCTGCAGATCGGCGAGCGGCCCGACCTGCCCGACACGGTGCGCGGCCGCGGCAGCTTCCTCGCCGCGCACAACCTGGCCGTGTTCCATGCAAGCCTCGGCCGCGCCGAAGAAGCGCGGCGCTGGGAGCAGCGGGCGCTGCGGCTGCGACAGGCGCCGACCTGGAACTCGAACTGGCGGGCTGACGCAGGCGTATTTCGCGCTTCAGCGCCTCTGCCTCGCCCTAGATTAGCCGAGCCGCCACTTCGCCGTGCCGACCCTGCTGCCCGTTCGCGGGGATCGCGCCTGCCCCGCCATGCCTCTTGACCTGCCCGCCCCCTCAACGCCGACTGCGCCGCATGCGGCGGCCAAACACGCGCGCGCCTACCGCCATTGGTTCGCAGGCCAGGGTCACGCCGAGCGCGACGACTGGCGCGGCGCAGTGCGAGCGTTCGAGCAGGCAGACACCTTGTGCCGTGACAGTGCCTACGCGCTCGCCGCGATCCACGCCTTGATCAAGGCCGATCGCTCCGAAGACGCGGCGCGGCGCGCGCGCGAGTTGCGCGAGCGTGAGCCGCGCAGCGCAATCGCACACATCCTCGAGTCGCACGCGTTGCTGAATCTGGGCCGTCCGGAAGAAGCGGTCGAATGCCTGCACGCCTTGCCCGGAGATGTGCCGCGCGACCATCAGCATCTCGTCGCGCTCGCCGTCGCGCTACAGCGTTGCCGGCGCCACCAAGACGCGATCCGCGGTTTTCTCGGCGCGCTGGCGCTGAAGATCGACGATTCGATTTCGCACTTCCGCCTCGGAATGTCGTTCAAGGACATCGGCATGAAGGCCGAAGCCGCGGAGTGCGTTCGCACCGCGGTCGTGCTGGGCGTGGGCAGCAGCGACTTGGCAGCGCGCGGTCAGCTCGCGTTTTACGAGCGCGAGGCGTGCCGTTGGCGCGAAGCGCAGGACGCTTTCGCTGCGCTGCGCGAGCGGGTGATGGCGCTGCCCGACGCGACGCCGATGGAGGCCGCGCCATTCGTCCACGCTGTGCTCTGCGCCGACCCGCAGGAGCAGCTCAAGGTGGCGCGGCACCACATGCTGCACATCGAGCGCAGCGTGGTCGCGCTGCCGCGCCGCGTGGCGCGGGCGCACGCGGGGCGTTTGCGTGTCGGTTATTTGTCGGCCGACTTCCACCAGCACGCGACGTCGCAGCTCGTCGCCCAGGCGTTCGAGGCGCACGACCGGGAGGGCCTTGAAGTGACGCTGTTTTCCGCCGGCCCGGATGACGCGAGCCCGATGCGCGCGCGCATCCGCAGCGCGTGCGAACACTTTGTCGAGTTGCGCGGGATGGGCTTTGCGGCGATGGCGCGGCGCATCCGCGAAGCGAATGTCGATATCCTCGTCGATCTGAAAGGCGCAACCCATGACACACTGCTGCCGGTTCTCGCGCACCGCCCGGCGCCGCTGCAGGTGAATTGGCTCGGCTTCCCGGGAACCTCGGGGGCGCGGTTCATCGACTACATCGTCGGCGACCCGGTCGTGACACCGCTCGCCGATGCCGCCGATTTCAGCGAAAAAATCGCTCAGCTGCCGCTGTGCTATCAGCCCAATGATTCATTGCGCGATCGCCCCGCTGCGAGCGGGCGCGCGCAGTGGGGCTTGCCCGAGGGCAAGGTGCTGCTCTGCGCGTTTCACCAGTCGTACAAGATTTCGGCCGAGGTCTTCGAAGCCTGGTGCGGATTGCTCCACGAATTGCCCGACGCCTGCCTGTGGCTGCTGGAATGGAACCGCAACGTCGGGCTCGCTCTGCAGCGCGCGGCGCAGGAGCGCGGCATCACGCCGAACCGGCTCGTGTTTTCGCCCGTCTTGCCCCTTGCGCAACACTTGAAGCGTCTCGCCGAGGCCGATCTCTATATAGACGCATGGCCGTGCAACGCCCACACGACCGCCAGCGAAGCGCTGTGGCTGGGCGTTCCGGTGGTCAGCCTGCGCGGCAAGACCTTTTCCCAGCGCGTCGCGGCGAGCGCGCTGAACGCCGTGGCGCTGCCGGATCTCGCGTGCGCCGACCTCAACGCCTACCGCGCGACGATCCTCGCGCTCGCCGGCGACGCGCCGCGCCGCGCAGCGCTGCGCCAGCACCTCGAAGTGCAGGCCGCACGGAGCCCGCTGTTCCAAGGCGCCGGATTCGCGCGCGAGCTCGAGAAGCTGTATCGGCGCATGTGGGAGCGCGCGGTCGCCGGCCTGGCGCCTGAGCACCTGGAAGCAGCGCACGGTTAGGCCACGGCCAGGCCAGTTCACACTGCGCTGCCGGTGCGAGCCGGGCCGGCAGGGCGCAGGGCCAGTGCAGAGTTGGCGAAAAGCTCGTGTGTCTTGGCCCGCCATGCGCTGACAAGTCACGAACCGGCCGTTCGATCCGGCTCAAACGCGGCTCAAGTCGATTCGGCCCGCACCGATATCCCGACTGAACCGTAAGGGTGGAACGTTGGCGGTAGGGCCTCGAGCTTTGCCGTGGGCGCTCGACCGTTCGAGACACACCATGACATTGCCTGTTCAAGCGTCGAGCACAACCCGGCCACCGCGCCGGCTTGTCGCGCTCGCCTCGAGCGGCGCCGCCGAACACTGAGAACAAGGAATTTCCCATGGCCACCATCATCCCGAATCTGTCGACCGCGATCATCGCGGGCCTGTCCACAGCCACCATTGCGGGCCTGTCGACGGAGGACTGGGCGGCGTTCAGTACGGCGCAGATCGCTGCACTGACGACGGCGCAGGTCGCGGTCATCGGTACCGCAGCGGTGCCGGCGCTGAGCTCGGATCACATGGCGGCGTTCGAGACCGCCGACCTGCGCGCGATCAATTCTGCGGCGCTGCGCGCGTTGTCTAGCGACCAGCTCGGCGCGCTGTCGTCGAACCAGATCGGCGCGCTCACGACGGGCCAGGTCGCCGTCCTCACGACGACCCAGGTCACGCAACTCGCGAGCGATGACCTGAATGCCCTGACAACACAGCAGTTTGCAGCACTCACCAGCGCCCAGGCGATCGCCCTCACCACAGACCAGATCGCCGCCCTGGAAAGCGCTGACCTCCGGTCGCTGAGCAGCGCAGCGCTGCGTGGCTGGAGCACCGATCAGCTCGGAGCCTTGAGTTCAGACAACATGGCGGCGCTGACCACAAGCCAGGTCACGGCGCTCACAACAGCACAAATCGCCAGCCTGGCGAGCGACGACCTGAACGCATTTGGAACGACGCAATTCTCTGCGCTGACGACAGCCCAAGTCGCGAGCCTGACGTCGAGCCAGATCAGCACCCTGGAGAGCGCGGATCTGCGGGCCTTGGGCACGGCGCAGTACGCCGCGCTGAACAGCGCCCAGGTGCAGGGCCTCGGAACGGATCAGATGGCGGCTCTGGAGAGCGCTGACCTGCGCTCGATCAACACCGCGGCATTGCGCAGCCTGAGCACCGACCAACTCGCCGCCTTGAACAGCGACCAGATGGGCGCGCTGACGACGGGCCAGGTCGCAGCCCTGACCACAAGCCAGATCGCCGGTCTGGGAAGCGACGACCTGAACGCGCTGACCACAGCACAGTTTGCGTCCCTGACCAGCGCCCAAGCGATTGCGCTCACGACAGACCAGATCCCGAGCCTGGAGAGCTCCGACCTGCGAGCCCTGAGCACCGCAGCCCTGCGCGGCTGGAGCACGGAGCAGCTCGGCGCGCTGAGCTCAGACAACATGGCCGCGCTGACCACAAGCCAGGTCATCGCACTGACCACGGCTCAAATCGCCAGCCTGGTGAGCGACGACCTGAACGCGTTCGGCACGACGCAGTTTGCTGCGCTGACGACAGCGCAAGTCGCGAGCCTGACCTCGAGCCAGATCAGCACCCTGGAGAGCGCCGACCTGCGGGCCTTGGGCACGGCGCAATACGCCGCGCTGAGCAGCGCCCAGATGCAGGGCCTGTCGAGCGACCAGATGCTGGCTCTGGAGAGCGCTGACCTGCGCTCGATCAACACCGCAGCGCTGCGAAGCCTGACCACCGACCAACTCGCCGCCTTGAGCAGCGACCAGATGGGCGCACTGACGACGGTGCCAGGTCGCCGCCCTGACGACAAGCCAGATCGCCGGTCTGGGCAGCGACGACCTGAACGCCCTGACGACGCAGCAGTTTGCATCGCTGACCAGCGCCCAGGCGATCGCGCTCACGACAGACCAGATCCCGAGCCTGGAGAGCGCTGACCTGCGAGCCCTGAGCACCGCAGCGCTGCGTGGCTGGAGCACGGACCAGCTCGGCGCGCTGAGCTCAGACAACATGGCGGCGCTGACGACGACGCAAGTCGCAGCCCTGACGACCGCTCAAATCGCCAGCCTGGTGAGCGACGACCTGAACGCATTCGGAACGACGCAATTCTCTGCGCTGACGACAGCCCAAGTCGCAAGCCTGACATCGAGCCAGATCAGCACGCTGGAGAGCGCCGACCTGCGGGCCTTGGGCACGGCGCAATACGCCGCGCTGAACAGCGCTCAGGTGCAGGGCCTGTCGAGCGACCAGATGGCTGCTCTGGAGAGCGCTGACCTGCGCTCGATCAACACCGCAGCGCTGCGAAGCCTCACCACCGACCAGCTCGCTGCACTGAGCAGCGACCAGATGGCCGCACTGACGACGGTGCAAGTCCCCGCCCTCACGACAAGCCAGATCGCCGGCCTGGGCAGCGACGACCTGAACGCCCTGACGACGCAGCAGTTTGCATCGCTCACCAGCGCCCAGGCGATCGCCCTCACCACAGACCAGATCGCCGCCCTGGAAAGCGCTGACCTGCGAGCCCTCAGCACCGCAGCGCTGCGCGGCTGGAGCACCGACCAGCTCGGAGCCCTGAGTTCAGACAACATGGCGGCGCTCACGACGACGCAAGTCGCAGCCCTCACGACCGCCCAGATCGCGAGCCTGGTGAGCGACGACCTGAACGCATTTGGAACGACGCAATTCTCTGCGCTGACGACAGCCCAAGTCGCGAGCCTGACCTCGAGCCAGATCAGCACGCTGGAGAGCGCCGACCTGCGGGCCTTGGGCACGGCGCAATACGCCGCGCTGAACAGCGCCCAGGTGCAGGGTCTGGCAGCGACCAGATGGCGGCTCTGGAGGCTGCTGACCTGCGCTCGATCAACACCGCAGCGCTGCGAAGCCTGACCACCGACCAGCTCGCCGCCCTGAGCAGCGACCAGATGGCCGCACTGACGACGGTGCAAGTCCCCGCCCTCACGACGAGCCAGATCGCCGGCCTGGGCAGCGACGACCTGAACGCCCTGACGACGCAGCAGTTTGCATCGCTCACCAGCGCCCAGGCGATCGCCCTCACCACAGACCAGATCGCCGCCCTGGAAAGCGCTGACCTCCGGTCGCTGAGCAGCGCAGCGCTGCGTGGCTGGAGCACCGACCAGCTCGGAGCCCTGAGTTCAGACAACATGGCGGCGCTCACGACGACGCAAGTCGCAGCCCTCACGACCGCCCAGATCGCGAGCCTGGTGAGCGACGACCTGAACGCATTTGGAACGACGCAATTCTCCGCGTTGACGACAGCCCAAGTTGCAAGCCTGACCTCGAGCCAGATCAGCACCCTGGAGAGCGCCGACCTGCGGGCCTTGGGCACGGCGCAGTACGCCGCGCTGAACAGCGCCCAGGTGCAGGGTCTCGGAACGGATCAGATGGCGGCGCTGGAGAGCGCTGACCTGCGCTCGATCAACACCGCGGCATTGCGCAGCCTGAGCACCGACCAACTCGCCGCCTTGAACAGCGACCAGATGGGCGCGCTGACGACGGGCCAGGTCGCAGCCCTGACCACAAGCCAGATCGCCGGTCTGGGAAGCGACGACCTGAACGCGCTGACCACAGCACAGTTTGCGTCCCTGACCAGCGCCCAGGCGATTGCGCTCACGACAGACCAGATCCCGAGCCTGGAGAGCTCCGACCTGCGAGCCCTGAGCACCGCAGCCCTGCGCGGCTGGAGCACGGAGCAGCTCGGCGCGCTGAGCTCAGACAACATGGCCGCGCTGACCACAAGCCAGGTCATCGCACTGACCACGGCTCAAATCGCCAGCCTGGTGAGCGACGACCTGAACGCGTTCGGCACGACGCAGTTTGCTGCGCTGACGACAGCGCAAGTCGCGAGCCTGACGTCGAGCCAGATCAGCACCCTGGAGAGCGCCGACCTGCGGGCCTTGGGCACGGCGCAATACGCCGCGCTGAACAGCGCCCAGATGCAGGGCCTGTCGAGCGACCAGATGGCGGCTCTGGAGAGCGCTGACCTGCGCTCGATCAACACCGCAGCGCTGCGAAGCCTCACCACCGACCAGCTCGCTGCCCTGAGCAGCGACCAGATGGCCGCACTGACGACGGTGCAAGTCCCCGCCCTCACGACAAGCCAGATCGCCGGCCTGGGCAGCGACGACCTGAACGCCCTGACGACGCAGCAGTTTGCATCGCTCACCAGCGCCCAGGCGATCGCGCTCACAACCGACCAGATCCCGGCGCTGGAGAGCGCTGACCTGCGGCCGCTGAGCACCGCAGCGCTGCGCGGCTGGAGCACCGACCAGCTCGGAGCCTTGAGTTCAGACAACATGGCCGCGCTGACGACGACGCAAGTCGCGGCCCTCACGACCGCACAAATCGCCAGCCTGGTGAGCGACGACCTGAACGCGTTCGGAACGACGCAATTCTCTGCGCTGACCACGGCCCAGGTCGCGAGCCTGACCTCGAGCCAGATCAGCACCCTGGAGAGCGCCGACCTGCGGGCCTTGGGCACGGCGCAATACGCCGCGCTGAACAGCGCCCAGATGCAGGGCCTGTCGAGCGACCAGATGGCGGCTCTGGAGAGCGCTGACCTGCGCTCGATCAACACCGCAGCGCTGCGAAGCCTCACCACCGACCAGCTCGCCGCCCTGAGCAGCGACCAGATGGCCGCACTGACGACGGTGCAAGTCCCCGCCCTCACGACGAGCCAGATCGCCGGCCTGGGCAGCGACGACCTGAACGCCCTGACGACGCAGCAGTTTGCATCGCTCACCAGCGCCCAGGCGATCGCCCTCACCACAGACCAGATCGCCGCCCTGGAAAGCGCTGACCTCCGGTCGCTGAGCAGCGCAGCGCTGCGTGGCTGGAGCACCGACCAGCTCGGCGCCTTGAGTTCAGACAACATGGCGGCGCTGACCACAAGCCAGGTCACGGCGCTCACGACCGCCCAGATCGCGAGCCTGGTGAGCGACGACCTGAACGCATTTGGAACGACGCAATTCTCCGCGTTGACGACAGCCCAAGTTGCAAGCCTCACATCGAGCCAGATCAGCACCCTGGAGAGCGCCGACCTGCGGGCCTTGGGCACGGCGCAATACGCCGCGCTGAACAGCGCCCAGGTGCAGGGCCTCGGAACGGATCAGATGGCGGCTCTGGAGAGCGCTGACCTGCGCTCGATCAACACCGCGGCACTGCGAAGCCTCACCACCGACCAGCTCGCTGCACTGAGCAGCGACCAGGTGGCCGCACTGACGACGGTGCAAGTCCCCGCCCTCACGACAAGCCAGATCGCCGGCCTGGGCAGCGACGACCTGAACGCCCTGACGACGCAGCAGTTTGCATCGCTCACCAGCGCCCAGGCGATCGCCCTCACCACAGACCAGATCGCCGCCCTGGAAAGCGCTGACCTCCGGTCGCTGAGCAGCGCAGCGCTGCGTGGCTGGAGCACCGACCAGCTCGGCGCCTTGAGTTCAGACAACATGGCGGCGCTGACGACGAAGCCAGGTCGCGGCGCTCACGACCGCACAAATCGCCAGCCTGGTGAGCGACGACCTGAACGCGTTCGGAACGACGCAGTTCTCCGCGTTGACGACAGCCCAAGTTGCAAGCCTCACATCGAGCCAGATCAGCACCCTGGAGAGCGCCGACCTGCGGGCCTTGGGCACGGCCCAATACGCCGCGCTGAACAGCGCCCAGATGCAGGGCCTGTCGAGCGACCAGATGGCGGCCCTGGAGAGCTGCTGACCTGCGCTCGATCAACACCGCAGCGCTGCGAAGCCTCACCACCGACCAGCTCGCTGCCCTGAGCAGCGACCAGATGGCCGCACTGACGACGGTGCAAGTCCCCGCCCTCACGACGAGCCAGATCGCCGGCCTGGGCAGCGACGACCTGAACGCCCTGACGACGCAGCAGTTTGCATCGCTCACCAGCGCCCAGGCGATCGCGCTCACAACCGACCAGATCCCGGCGCTGGAGAGCGCTGACCTGCGAGCCCTCAGCACCGCAGCGCTGCGCGGCTGGAGCACCGACCAGCTCGGAGCCCTGAGTTCAGACAACATGGCCGCGCTGACAACGACGCAGGTCGCGGCCCTCACGACCGCCCAAATCGCCAGCCTGGTGAGCGACGACCTGAACGCGTTCGGAACGACGCAATTCTCTGCGCTGACGACGGCCCAGGTCGCGAGCCTGACCTCGAGCCAGATCAGCACCCTGGAGAGCGTCGACCTGCGGGCCTTGGGCACGGCGCAATACGCCGCGCTGAACAGCGCCCAGGTGCAGGGCCTCGGAACGGATCAGATGGCGGCTCTGGAGAGCGCTGACCTGCGCTCGATCAACACCGCAGCGCTGCGAAGCCTCACCACCGACCAGCTCGCTGCACTGAGCAGCGACCAGATGGCCGCACTGACGACGGTGCAAGTCCCCGCCCTCACGACGAGCCAGATCGCCGGCCTGGGCAGCGACGACCTGAACGCCCTGACGACGCAGCAGTTTGCATCGCTCACCAGCGCCCAGGCGATCGCCCTCACAACCGACCAGATCCCGCCCTGGAAAGCGCTGACCTGCGAGCCGCTCAGCACGCAGCGCTGCGCGGCTGGAGCACCGACCAGCTCGGAGCCTTGAGTTCAGACAACATGGCGCGCGCTGACCACGAGCCAGGTCGCGGCGCTCACGACCGCACAAATCGCCAGCCTGGCGAGCGACGACCTGAACGCGTTCGGAACGACGCAATTCTCTGCGCTGACGACAGCCCAAGTCGCGAGCCTGACCTCGAGCCAGATCAGCACGCTGGACAGCGCCGACCTGACCGCACTCACGACAGCTCAATACGCCGCGTTCTCGACCGCCCAGGTGATCGCGTTCACGACGGATCAGATCTCGCTCATCGAAACCGCCGATCTGCGCGCGCTCACGTCGAGCTCGCTGCGCGCCCTCACCGACGCGCAATTGGCCGAATTGACGACGACGCAGATCACCTCGCTCGGCGGCCAGGTCGTGAACCTGACGACGTCGCAGCTCGCCGGCCTCGCGTCGGATGACCTGAACGCGATGACCCAGGCGCAGTTCTCGCTCCTCACGAGCGCGCAGATTTCGCACCTGACGACATCGCAGGTGTCGACGCTGGAGACCGCCGACCTGCGCGCCATCAGCACGGCCAGCCTGCAGGCGATGACGACGGACCAGATCGTCGCGATCACGACGGACCAGTTCCAGGCCTTGAGCTCGGCGCAGATCGTCGCCTTCACGACGGCACACGCCGCGGCGTTGACGACAGACCAGATCGTCGCCTTCACGACGGACCAGATCGTCGCGCTGCAAACGCAGGACATCGCCGCGATGTCGATGACGCAGGTGTCGGCGTTCGAAGGCGCGGACATCTCGGTCATGACGGCGTCGCAGATCGACGCCATCTTCGCCGCGTCGCCGATCATGCTCGACCTGGACGGCCACGGCGTGAACACGACCGCCGCGGCGCAGGGCGTGAACTTCGACCTGAACGCGACCGGCAGTGCGCACAAGGTCGGCTGGGCGTCAGCCGGCGACGGCCTGCTCGTGATGGACCGCAACGGCGACGGCAAGATTGGCGACGGCAGTGAGCTGTTCGGCACGGCGACACGCCTGGCCGACGGCACGCGCGCCGGCAACGGCTACGAAGCGATGGCGCAGCACGACAGCAACCACGACGGCGTGCTCTCCGGCGCCGACGTCGACTTCCAGAAGCTGCAGCTGTGGGTCGACGCGAACGTCGACGGCAAGACGGATGCGGGCGAGCTGCACAGCCTGGCCGAGTTCGGCGTCGCGTCTCTGGACCTGAAGGGTCTGGCCGGAACGCAGGTGGACAACGGCAATTTGCTGGGTCTGACGTCGACCTACACGACGACCGACGGCGCACAACACGCCACGGCCGACGTCTGGTTCGCGAAGGACACGCCGGCGGTGCCACCGAAGCTCGACGAGTTGCTCGCGGCGCCGTCCGCCGAGTTGCTTGCTGCAGCGCCGGTGGGCCACGCCGCGCCCACACCGGTGGCCGCGAGCCATGTTCCCACGGCGGCGCCGGCAGGAATCGACCGGAACCTGTTGCCGATCGACGAGAACAAGCACCAACCGCTGATCTGAGCGAAAGCCGGGCTGCCTGCAACTTGCGGGCAGCCCGGCCGCACTGACATGAGTCCCTAGCGCCGTCCCGGTGGGCCGATGAAGATTTCGCTTCCGAAGTGGTTCTCGACCTCGATCATCTTCAACGCGGTCAGGTCATGGATGGGGCAGCTGGGCCAGAACCACTCGCAGGGCCCGGGACCGGGCGGTGGGTTCACCGACGCGCAGGCGCGTGCGCTCACGCCGTCGCAAATTGCGGCGTTGAGTCCTGACGAGTTCAACGCGCTCAGCGTCGCGCAGTTCGCCGCCTTCAGCGTGGCCCAGATCGGGGGGATGACGTCGGCGCAATGGGGCGCGCTGCAGGCGGACTACCTGCAGTCGCTCAGCACCGCGGCGATGAACAGTCTGTCGATCGCCCAGGTCGGCGCGCTGAACCCGGCGCAGCTGGCGTTTCTCAGCGGCGCCCAACTGAGGGCGCTCTCGCCAGGCATCGTCGGGCGCCTGGGGCCGAGTTACGTGGAGGCGCTGAGCAGCGACCAACTCGCGGCACTGAGCACGTCGCAGATCGCCGAGTTGACGGGTGCGCAAATTGCGGTGCTGAGCAGCAGCGACCTCAAGGCGCTCGGCACGACACAGTTTGCCGTCATGTCGACGGCGCAGGTGGTCGCCCTGAGCACGGCGCAGGTCGCTGCGCTGGACAGCGCCGACCTGAGCGCCTTGAGCAGCAACGCGCTGCGCGCCATGAGCACGGCGCAGCTTGCCGCCCTGGGCAGCGACCAGATCGTGGCGCTGAGCACGGCACAGGTCAAGGCGTTCAGCACCGGTCAGGTCGCAAGCCTGACCACGGAAGACCTGAACGCGCTGACGAGCGCGCAGTTCGCAGCGCTCACGTCGGCGCAGGGGCTGGCGCTCACCTCGGCCCAAATTGCCGCGCTCGAGACCGCTGACCTGCGTGCTTTGGGAACCGCCGCGCTGCGCGCCTGGAGCAGCGCCCAGCTCCTGGCGCTCGGCTCGGACCAGCTGGCGGCGCTCAGCACGGCGCAAGTTGCCGCCTTGACGAGCAGCTCGATCGCACTCCTCAGCCCGGCTTCGATCGACGCGCTGACGAGCTCGCAGCTTGCGGCGCTGACGACAGCGCAAGTGACGGCGCTGACGACGGCACAGCTGGTGGCGCTGTCCACAGGCGACCTGAATGCACTGCGCACCGCGCAGTTCGCGGCCTTCACGACCGGCCAGGTGGCGGCGCTGACGACGGCGCAGGTCTCGGCGCTGATCGACAGACGACCTGCGTGCGCTCGGCACGGCGCAGTACGCGGCGCTCGGCACGGCGCAGCTGCGATCCCTCACGACCGACCAGATGCCGGCACTGGAGACGAGCGACCTGCGCGCCCTCGGCTCGGATGCGCTGCGGATCCTGTCGAGTGCGCAATTCGACGCCCTGACCTCGGTGCAGATCGCGGCCCTGGGCTCATGGCAGATCGCCGCGCTGACGACGAGCCAAGTGGGGGCGCTCGGCACCGACGACATCCGCGCCCTGGGCAGTGCCCAAGTCGCCGCGCTGTCGACAGCGCAAGTCTCGGCGCTGGCGCCGTTGCAGGTGGCAGCGCTCGAAACTTCCGACCTGCGTGCTTTGAGCACCGCGGCGTTGCAAGGATTGAGCAGCGCACAACTCGACGCACTCGGCGCGGCGCAGTTCGCCGCTCTGACGACGACGCAGGTGCGGTCGCTCCTGCCGGGCCAATTGGCAGAACTGGCGACGCAAGACCTGAACGCCTTCACGACAGCCCAGTTTGCCGTGATCGGCACTGCGCAAGTGGTGGCGTTCACGACCGAGCAGGTGGCGGCGCTGGAAACGGCGGATCTGCGCGCGCTGAGCCAGGCGGCGCTGAACGCGATGACGCCGCAACAGATGAATGCGCTGACCGCCGTGCAGCGCGCTTCGCTGTCGACGGCGCAGGTCGCCGCAATGAGCACGGCGCAAATCGCGGCGCTGCGAACCGACGACTTGAACGCCCTGGGAACGAACCACTTCGCGGCGTTCAACAGCGCCCAGGTCGGCGCCTTCACGCCGGAGCAGATCGGCGCGCTCGAAAGCGCCGACCTGCGCGTCCTCGTCGCTTCGGGCCTGGGCACCTGGGGCGCAGCGCAAGTCGGTGCGCTGGGCACCGCCCAAGTGATCACGCTCACGTCGACCCAATTCGCCGGCTTCGGCAGCGCTCAAATCGCTGCCCTCAGCACCGAGCAGATTGCCGCGATCGAAACCCTCGACCTGCGCGCCTTGAGCAGCGCGGCGTTGCAGGGGCTGTCGCTGGCGCAATTCGAGGCGCTGGGAACGACGCAAATCGTCGCCCTGACGACGGCGCAAATCGCGGGGCTCGGCGGGAGTCAGCTCGCGAGCCTCGGCAGCGCCGAATTGAACCTGCTCAGCAGCGCCCAATTCGCAGCGCTCACGAGCGCCCAGGTGAGCGCGTTCAGCACCGAGCAGATTGCGAATCTCGAGACCGTCGACCTGCGCGCGCTCACGACGCTCGCGTTCCAGGCGCTCGGCACCGAGCAGATCGTCGCGTTCACGACGGAGCAATTCGCCGCGCTGCGCACAGCGCAGATCGCTGCGCTGACGACGGAGCAGGCGGCGGCGCTGACCACCGCCGAGATCGCCGCCTTCACGACGGCACAGATCGTGGGTCTGGAAACACGCGACATCGCGGTGATGTCGTTGACGCAAGTCTCCGCGTTCGAGGCCGCCGACGTGGCCGTGATGTCGCCGGCGCAGATCGACGCGCTGCTCGCGGCCACGCCGATCATGCTCGACCTGAATGGCGACGGCGTGCGCACGCTCGCCGCGAGCGAAGGCGTGCGTTTCGACTTGAACGGTACGGGCCATGTGCAGCAAGTGGGCTGGGTGTCGGCGAGCGACGGCCTGTTGGTGTGGGACCGCGATCACAACGGCCGGATCGACGACGCAGGCGAACTCTTCGGAGGCGCGACGCGGCTTCCCGACGCAAGCCGCGCCGGCAACGGCTACGCCGCATTGGCCGCGCTCGACAGCAACCAGGACGCAGCGCTGAGCGGCGCCGATCCGAACTTCAAGGACTTGCAGTTGTGGGTCGACGCGAACCACGACGCCGTCACCGACGAGGGCGAGCTGCACAGCCTGGGCGAGTTCGGCGTCACGCAGCTCGGCCTGCACGCCCAAGCCGGGAGTGCCATGGACAACGGCAACCTGCTCGGCCTGGTGTCGACTTACACGACTGCCGACGGCGCGCAGCATGCGATGGCTGACGTGTGGTTGGCGAAGCACGTCGCGCCTTCGGCGCAGCCGCCGCTGCACGACTTGCTCGCGACGTCGGCGCCGGCGCTGTTGGCGGAAGCAGCGTTGCATCCACCGGCGCCGCCTCCCGCGACCTCTGCCGCCGCCCCGGCAGGTGGCGTCGACCGCAACTTGTTGCCGATCGACGAGAACAAGACGCCGCCGCTCATCTGACGCCCGCGTTGTCATTCCGGCGCAAGTGCCACCCCGTACTCGATACGGGGCCGGGATCCACGGCGTCGAAGGTCGCTGCTCCCCCGTCGGTGGATCCCGGCTGTCGCCGGGATGACGAGTGCGCGAATTGAGGGTCAATCGCCGCGTCAGAACGCGCGCAGGTGCAGATCCGGCAGTTGCGGCACGTTCGGCCGGTCCAGCGGCCCGGGGATCGGCTCCGCCGAATGGCCGTGGAACGACGCGCTGGTCTTGCGCATGAAGGTCAGCTCCAATAGGCGCGGAAACGGAATCCCGCCGAGCATGATCATGCCGCCGGCGTTGTTCGCGTGCATGTGGATCACGCGGTGCGTGCTGCAAAGCTTTTCGAACACGGCGTAGACGCGGTCGAAGTGATCCCGGTTCACGAGGCTCTGGAAGTCGTGGAACTCGCCCGTCAGCACTTCGAAGCGCGCCAGATCGTCGCTGCTCGCGCCCGCCAGGCATTCCCATTCGGCGCCTTCGGTGTCGAACTTGAGGATCGCGTGCTTCGCCTGCGACCAGTCGATCATCTTCACCATGCTCGCCAGGCTCACGAACGGACCTTCGTCGCGCGCGCCCCAGCCCTTGCGGTGGAACTGGACGTTCGGGTGCACGCTCGGGCTCGCCTCGATGGTGTGATCGAACTGAATGACGCGTGCGCCGAGCTGCGCCAGATCGTTGTCGAAGCTGACCTCGTCGCCGATGCCGATCGAGAGCACGGTGTTGCTGCGCCGCGAGCTCGAGGGCATGAGGTAGCCTCCATCAGCGTCCGAGCCGATTCTGACTTTCACGTCGCTGATCATTTGCCAGGGGCGGATCAGGTTCAGCAGGTTGAACAGTTCGGGTTGGGTGACGGGGCGTTCGGTGACGATGGCGTTCACGGTGCGTTCCTCGGTGGGGCTGGGAGCCGGCTCATGCGGGAAGCTGGCACACGCACACCGTGAGGAAGGGTGCGGCCTGCTGCGTCTGGGCCAACGTGGGCGTCACATGTTCGAGCGTGAAGTGCGGCGGCCATTGGTACAGCGTCTCGACGATCGCCAGGCCCTGGCCGAGCAAGGTCGCTTCGAACTGCTGGTAGCGGAACTCGTAGGGGTGGTAGCGCGTCAGCAGGCCGAACTTGTCGCCGCGGTAGATGGGGGTCGAGCAAAGGAACCGCCCGCCCGGGCGCAGCACGCGTTTCACTTCGGCGAAGTACTGCCCCACTTCGCCGGGCTGGATGTGTTCGATGGTCTCGAACGAGATGAAGGTGTCGATGCTGCGGTCGGGCACCGGCAACTCGAGAACGCTGCCTTGCAGGTAGCGGCCCTTCCCGGTCATCGGCAGGTAGACCTCGTTCGCGAAGGCGACCATGTTCGGGTCGATGTCGACCCCGGTGTAGCTCTTGCAGTTGAGCAGCAGCGACGCGTAACCGCAGCCCATCGCCGCGTCGAGAACGTCGGCGTTGTAGCAAAAGCCCTTCGCGAACGCGTAGCGGTACAGGTGGTCCAGGTTCAGCGTCTGCAAGGTGCCGTAGGGGCGCGGGATGAGGTGTTCGTTTTCGTCGACTTGCGACAGGTCGAACTTGCGGGCTTCGAGGGGAGCGTTCATGGGGGAGGCTTTCGGCTGAGGGTGGATCCCGGCGTGCGCCGGGATGACGTGAGGCGAGGCGGCTGCGGGTGCGCTTCCGTCATCCCGGCGAAGGCCGGGATCCACCGCTGGGGAAGGTGCATCTGCGGCGCAGTGGATCCCGGCGTGCGCCGGGATGACGCGGTGGGGAGGGGCGGCTTGGCTGAAGAACCCGGCCGCCTGGAACAGACGCGCCATCGCGAGGAAGGTCGAACCCGAGGTGACGCGCATCTCGGTGCGCGACAGGATCAGCAGGTCGATCAGGCCTTCAATCACCGATTGCGCGCCGCGTTCGATGTTGTAGGGGAAGTTGCGGCCGTCGGCATCGGTCGTCCAGTGCAACCAGCCGGCGTGCGCCTGCACTTTTTCGGGGTACGCCGTCTTCTCGAACACGTCGCAGTTCGGCAGCTGGGTGAAGCGCCGATTCACGTCGGCAGAATCGCTGCACACGAAGTAGCGCTGCTGCGTGCTGCGCGAGACTTCATCGAACAGCGCCTCATCGTCGATGCGGTCGCCGAAGTCGGTTTTGCGGATGTGCAGGCCGATCACCTGGCGGTCGATCGCGTGCGTGTCGCAAAAGGCGCGCGCGCGCTGCGCGACATCGGGTGCCAACTCGAGCGATCGCACTGCTGCGTGCACGTCGGCGGCGTCAGCCCACACCGGGATCAGGTTGTGGAAATAGACGCTCTCCTGCGGCCGGTTCAACAGCTCGGCGTACGCATGCAGGCCCGGCAGGTGCTGGTGCAGGACGAGTCGCGGCTTCGGGAAGTCGAGCTGGTTCTCCTGCATCAGCATCAGCGCGCTGCTGCGTTCCCGGTAGTGCTTAAGGGAGTGGGAGTCGACCGGTAGCGGCGGAACGAACAGACTCTCGAGCGGCGCGCCGCACCAGTTGTTGATCGGCCACGAGATCGACCAGTCATGCTTGAAGTGACGCTTCAGCACGAGCGCAAAGAGCAAGGCGTTGAGGCGATTCGACAGGCCACCGTCGCAAAGCACACGGTTCATGCCGGGACACCCTCGTCGCGCGGCGCCGCGTGCGGGTTCGCTTGCGCGGTCGTGACCGGCTGCCATCCGATACCGACCACGGTGTTGGGCAGGCTGCCGCTCACGTCGTCGTGGCGCGAGGCGTGCAAGGCGGTGTGCGCATCCGCGCCGAACTGCGCGCGCAGCCATTCTTCGGCCTGCGCGGCACCCTGCAATGCGGCCGGCGTTGTGAGTGCGGCGACGAAGCTGCCGCGTTGCGGGTGCATCAGGCGCTGCATCTTCTGCACCGCGCTGACGAGCTGCGCGCCGCTCGCGCCGAGAACGATCACCAGATCGTAAGGCGGCTGCGCCGTCGTGTAGACCTTGCCGTCGGGGTTCAGGTCCGCAGCCGGCCAGTCGATGAGCGCGCCTTTGGCCGGGCTCAGGTACGCCGAAAGCGCCGCCGCGGCGGCTTCGAGTTCGGCGCCGCTGAACGCCTGCGGGCCGCTGCCGCCCTGGGCGCGCGCGAGCAGGTAGCGCTGATTCGCGCGGCGGTGCGGCGCGAGCAGCGCCTCGAGGGCATCCGCCATGCAACGCCGCGGCGACACGAGCGCCCCCAGGCTGCTCTGCTGCGCGTGGCAGATGAACTCGAGCAGCGCCGCGGGCTTCAGGTAGGGCGCGTCGTTGCCGCCGCCCTGCGCGAGGAAATGCGCCTTCGGATCGCGCAGCGCGAGCGGATCGTCGCGGTGCCGCCAGGCGTAGCGCTTGGCGTCGAAGCTCGCCTTCACGCGGTGGGGCGAGACGCCGCCGCTCCAGGTGATGAATGAATTGGCGTCGGTGAAGCCGTCGAAGTAGTCGACGCCGCAGCCACTCTCCTGCAACGCGAAGTCGAACGAGAGCTGATCGCGCTTGCTGAACGCAAGGATGCTCTCCCACCAGGTGACGCCGAAGCGCTGCACCGGGGCAGCGTGGTGCGAGCGCAGCAGCACGGTGGCGGTCGTGAGCGGCGTGATCGATTCGAGCGGCCGGCGCGTCGCGTAGAAATCGAGCTGGTTGCAGATCACCGACACGTCGTCATAACCGAGGGCGGCGATCGCTCCCGCCTCTTGCTGCGGATTGACGCGTGTCGCGTGGCGAAAGGCGCGCAAGAGGTAGGGGCGGGTCGTCGCCAGGTCGGCCGCCTGCGGCAGGCGCTTGAAGCTCACCGTGTTGTCGACGTAGAGGCTGAATTGCGCGGCGGGAAAGTATTCATGCGGCAGCGCTTTGGGCCGGCGCGAGAGCTTTTCCGGCGGCAGGTGGTTGCTCGGAATGAGCTGCATGCGCCAGACGTCGGAGCGCAGCTGCGGGTTGTCGGTGAGGCAGACGAAGTCCAGGTCCAGATCGGTCGCGGCCGCGACGGGCAGGTTGGCGAGCGGGTTTTCGAGCTGCTCTTTCGGGCCGATCAACGCGGTGTAGATGACGAGGCGTTGTCGTGGCGCCGACAAGCCGGCGTCATCCCGGCGAACCGTTGCCCCGTGCCCGACACGGGGGCCGGGATCCACTCTTGGATGACCACCGTGGATCCCGGCTTTCGCCGGGATGACAGGCAATGCGGTCGCCGGCAAGGCTGCAGGTGCCGGGCGCGCACGGAGAGCTGGGTAAACATCGGCCCACCAGAACAGCAGCACGGCGACGTTCCACATCTTGAATACGGGTGTCGGCGCGCCGCGGTAGAAACCGCGTACGAGCTCGGCGATCGCGTCCAGATCGAGAACTTCGGCGACCGGCTGTTCGCGCAGCGCTTCAATTGCGCCCAGGAGACGCGCCTGCAACGGCTGCAGAAAGAACGCCGGTGGCACCGTGAAACCCATCTTGCGCCGCTCGATCACGGAGCGCGGCAGTTGCGGCGCCATGAGACGGCGCAGCACATGTTTGCTGGAACCTGCATGCGGCAGTTTCATCGCCTGCGGCAGGTTCGAGGCGAAGCGGTACAGGTCGAGATCGAGGAACGGAAAGCGCCCTTCGAGCGAATGCGCCATCAACACCTTGTCCGCCTTCATCATCAGGTTTTCCGGCATCCAGGTGTGCAGCTCGAAAGCCTGCATGCCGTTCAACGCCGTGTCGGCGCGGTCGTAGTGCGGGCGAAAGCGCAGGTGTTGCTGCGGCGGCAGCGCCTTGTCGCGCAGCCACTCGTTCGCGTCGAGGTTGTTCGCGCTCTGGTGGAAGAAGTGCGCAAAGGTCTGCTCGCGCCCGAGCGTCGGGTCGAGCGCGAGCGTGTGGTGCCCGTAGCCGGCGAACATCTCGTCGCCGCCTTCACCGGAGAGAACGACAACGACGTCGTCGCGGATGCGCCGGCACAGCCGCGACAGCGCAAAACACGCCGGGTCGGCGATCGGCTCGTCGAGCTGGTGCAGCACCTCGTCCATGCCGGTGCGCAACTCGTCTTGGGTCATCGTCACCTCGACGTAATCGAGGTCGAACTGGCGCGCCACGTCGCGCGAAAACTGAAATTCGTTGACTTCGGGAAAACCGATGCTGTACGCCGTGAGCCGTGCCCCGGCGCGCTGCACGTAGGCGGCGATCGCGCTCGAATCCAGGCCGCCGCTGAGCAAGAGGCCGATCGGCACTTCGCCCATCAATTGCGACTTGACGGCGTTGCCCAGCAGTTGGTCGAGCTCGGCGACGTAGTCGGCCTCGGGGCGCGCCCGCCCCGGTTCCATCAATCTCACCTCGGCAAAACGCGCGATCTCGCTTCGCCCCTGCGCAAAGCGCAGCCGGCAGCCTGCGGGCAGCTTTCGAATGCGCGCGAACAGCGTGTGCGGCGCGAGGTTGTAGCGGTAGCTCAGGTAGTCCTGGAAGCCCACCGGGTCCAGGGCATGGTCCAGCCCTTCCAGACCGAGCAGCGTGCGCAGCTCGGAAGCGAAGGCGATGCACGAGTGATCTTCGTAGACGTAGAGCGGCTTGGCGCCGAAGCGATCGCGCGCGAGCTGGAACGAGCCATCGCGGTCGTCCCAGATGCACAGGCCGAACATGCCGTTGAGTGACGCCAATCCCGCGTCGCCTTGCGCGAGCACGGTCGCGAGGACGACTTCGGTGTCGGCTTGGGTCGTGAACGGGTAGCCGGCTTGTAGCGCCTTGCGCAGGTCCTGCCAGTTGTAGACCTCGCCGTTGTAGACGATGCCCCGGGCCGGGTCGGGGGCGTAGATCGGCTGATTGCCGCCGCTGCGGTCGACGATCGCCAGGCGCAGATTGGCGTAGACCGCGCGGGGCGTGAAGTGCGCGCCAAAGGCGTCCGGGCCGCGGTGCTTCAGGCTGCCGGCAAAGTGCTGCGCAGCGCGTTCCAGCACACTGCGCTGCACGTCGTGCTTGAAGTGAATTCCTGCGATGCCACACATGGAGGGCCTTCCTGCGGCGCGTGGTGATGGAGTGATGGGTTGATCGATTCAGCGCCTTGGCATTCTGGTGCGCGAGGTGGACCCGCTTGGCACCGATAAGCAGCGTGTTCGGGGCTCAGTTGTGCATGGGTGTGGGGCAGCGCAGCGCGGCCGCGCTTCGAATTGGCGCCGAATCGCTGCGCTGATGCGCAGACCCAGGCGCGACGGCGCTGCCCACAATGGCGACGCGTCCGGCTGTGACACCGGCGCAGCTGCGATTCCTGTGTCAACAGACCCTCGTGAGCCGATGAAAAAACCGACCTATCCGTCAGTCGCAGCGAATCAGACACTGAGCCAACCGAGCGAGCGCGAGCGCGACCTGCTGCTCGCGCGCTCGGGGAGCATGGCGCTCACCGAGCTGATGCGCGCCGCCGAAGCGCTCACCCAAGCCGGCCAGCCCGCAGCGGCCGCCGAGCTTTACGAGACCTGGATCACGCACACCGTCTCGCCGATGCAGCATGTGGCGTGTTTCAACTGGGGCACGGTGCTCGGCAGCCTGTCGCGCCATGTCGAGGCGGAACGCGCGTACCGCAGAGCGCTCGCACTGAGCGACGGCTTCCTGCACGCGCGCCTGAACCTCGGGCATCAGCTCGAACACCTGGGCCGCCCCGCTGAGGCGCTGGCCGAGTGGCAGGCCGTGAACGACGCGAAAGGCGTCGCGCTCGAGCTGCGCCTGCACGCGCTGAACAACATGGCGCGGCTGCACGAACAGGAGCGCCGTTACGAAGAAGCCGAAGCGTGCATGCGCGCGAGCCTGACGCTGAAAGCGGCGCAAAGCGATGTGATCCAGCACTACGTGCACCTGCGGCAGAAGAAGTGCGCCTGGCCGGTCTACGAGCCGGTGGGCGCGGTGACGCAAAACCAGTTGCTCACGGGGACGTCGGCGCTCGCGATGCTCGGGGCGAGCGACGACCCGGCGCTGCAACTGCTCGCGGCGCAGCGCTTCGTCTTTGAGCGCGTCCCCAAGCCGCCTGCGCTGCCGTTTCACGCGAGCGGCGCGAAGCGCGAAGGCAAAGTCAAGGTCGGCTACCTGTCGGGCGACCTTCACATGCACGCGGTGGGCTTGCTCAGCGTCGAATTGTTCGAATTGCACGACCGGAGTCGTTTCGACGTGCACGCGTTTTCCTGGAGCCGCGACGACGGAACGCCGTTGCGCGCGCGCCTGCGCGCTGCGATTGAGCATTACCACCCGGTGGCTCTGCTGGACGATGCGAGCGTGGCGCGCCTCATCGCTGCGCAAGGCATCGACGTGCTCGTCGACCTGCAAGGCCTGACGAACGGCGCGCGCCCGGCCATCGTCGGCATGCGCCCGGCGCCGGTGCAGTTGAGTTACCTCGGCCTGCCGGGGACCTGCGGTTTGCCGGGCGTCGACTGGATTCTTGCGGACCGCTTCGTCATGCCGCCGGAGCTGCTGCCCTACATGACCGAGCAGCCGATTTACGTGCCGCACTGTTATCAGGTGAGCGACCGCAAGCGCGAAGCCGCAGCACGGCCGACGCGAGCCGCTTACGGCTTGCCCGAAGACGCGTTCGTGTTCTGCTCGTTCAACAACTCGTTCAAGTTCACGCCCGAGGTCTTCGGCGCCTGGCTGCGCATCCTGAGCCAGGTTCCGAACAGCGTGCTCTGGCTGCTTGCGGACAACGATTGGGCGCACGCGAACCTGCTGCGCCACGCCGACGCGCAAGGCATCGCACGCGAGCGCCTGATCCTGGCGCCGCGCGTCGCGCCGCCCGAGTACCTGGCGCGCTTTCAGCTCGCCGACGTGATGCTCGACACGTTCCCGTACAACGCCGGAACGACGGCGAGCGACGCGCTCTGGATGGGCCTGCCGATCGTTACCTGGTCCGGGCGCAGCTACATCTCGCGCATGGCGGGCAGTCTGCTGCACGCGGTGGGACTGCCGGACCTCGTGACGCACTCACTCGCCGACTACGAGCGCCTGGCGGTTCAGCTCGGCCAGAACCCGCCGCGCGTCGCGTCGTACAAGCGTTTCCTGGCCGAACATGGGCGGCAGTCCAAGCTGTTCGACGTGCCGGGGCTGGTGCGCGATATCGAGGCTGAGTTCGAGCGCTTGGCTTGGGCGTACCGCTGAGTGGAAGGGGGCGGGTCTTGCCTGTTGTGCCCTCTCCCTGCGCCGAGGACAGATTCGTCGACGAGAGGGGGCCGGAGGCAAAACCTGACCTCCTTTCCCTGACCCCTTTCCCGCTTCGGCTGCGACCCAATTTGCTCGCGCGCGGGTCTGAAAGAGGGGCGCCATTCAAAGGACCAGGGAATCCATCATGAAGAGCGCGCTCTTTGTCGATTTCGACAATGTCTTTTCGCAACTGCGCCAACTGCAGCCCGACGCTGCCGAGCGTTTCGCGCGTCACCCGTCGGCATGGATCGCGTGGCTCATCGACACGCTGGCCATGCCTGAGCCGCACGAAGGCGCCGCCGAAGATCGCGCGCGCGGCCGCGAGGCCGGCGGGCAGGCTGACGCCTGCGTCGATCATCGCCGCAAGGTCCCGGTAGTCCTTGGCCTCCGCCCTTTGAAGAATCACCTTCAGCTTGGTGGCCATCAAGTCGTTGAGCGACGCGACCTGCGCGACACCATCGTCGGTGAGTCCCGGCTCGCCGACTCGACCGAATCCGATCGTGCCGAAGAATGAAACCTTCACGTGTCCGGATTCGCTGCGCGGAACAAGAACCGTCAAGGTATTTCGCTCGTCCTGCAAGACTGTCGCCTCGGCCATGAAAGGGAACGCTGCGCGAATCGAATCGCGATCGAGCGGCGGGTCCGAGAAGAAGTCGAAATCGACCGAAACGCGATGCCCGAGGCGCAGTGCGATCGCGGTGCCGCCGTACAAGACGAAGCCGAGGTCGGCGGCCGATTTGAGTTCCGGCCAGAGCCGCTGTTGCGCGGATGGCAGGATCTGCAAGCAGGGCCTGAACACGCGCGTCATGGAAACCTGCGCACCGGCGTCGCGGGAACCTGGCCTACGCCGGCCAGACCGAGCCGGTAGTGCCAGTAGGCCCAGGAGCGTTCGTTGAACTGCCCGGCCTCGGCGTGGATCAGCACTTCGCGCAGGGCATCGTCGCCAACGCTCGCGGCAAGCGCTTGAACATCGTCGTAGTCGCCGATGTTCATGACCTGGGCGATCACTCGCTCGGGCGTGCCAAGCGCTTCTTCGGGCGATTTCCACCATACATATTTGCTCGCCAACCGCTTCAACGCGTCGCGCTCAACGTGGCCCACGGCATCTTCTCCGACTCGCTGCTGCGAGTCCACTTTGATTGTCGCACCGGCTCAGCGCGACATTGGGAAGGGTTGGCATCGAACCGCCGCACGGATCCGACCGAACGGCGAAGTCACTCCAGCCAAGCCGATACCCCCAACCCCAGCGAGCGCAGCAACGCCGACGCCTGCTGGCCGTCGTGCAAGGCGTTGATGTAGGCGACCCTGAGGTTGTAGTGTTCGCTCTCGGCTGACATCACGTCAAAGAGCGAGCGCCGCGCCAGCTGCTGCCATTGCTGGAGCGTGAAGTTGCGCACCTGGTTGCTGTCGCGAACGATGGCGCTCGTCTGGCGTGCGCGGTCGAAACTCGACGCCGCCTGTTCGTGGACTTCGGCGATGCGTGACCTTCGTGCCTCCAACGCGTCCTTGCTTTGCAGGCGCGCCGCTTCGGCGCGCTTCTTCGCCGCGTCGATGCCGTAGTCCGCCCCCTGGTTGATGAGCGGCATGCTGAAGCTGATGCCGGCGAGCACGGTTCCGGGGTGGTTCCCGCCGCCTGCCTTGGAGCCCGTGAGCACCCAGTTGAGCTGCGGTTTCTGCGCCGCGACGACGGCGCGCGAATAACTCTCGAGCGCCTTCGCCTGCGCCTCGAGCTGGGCGATTTCGCTCGCTCGCGCCGCTTGCGCTTCCATGTCGGGCAGCGGCGGAACGTCGAGCAGTAACGCCGTCATGCCCTCGCTGCTGGGCATGCCGTCGCCGATGAAGCGCTTCAACCTTGTTTCCGCCTGGCGCAATTGCGACACCGACTGCGACTGTGCCAGATCGGCCTGCGCAAGCGTCTTGCGCGCCTGCACGAGCTCGCTGGTGCGGCCGCGGTCCGCCTTGACGATCTGGTCCAGCACTTCGACGAGGCAAGCCATCTTGCGCGAAAACTGCTGATAAATCCGCGCCTGCTGGCGATGCCGATTGCGCTCGAGCGCGAGCGACACGGTCTGGAACGCGACCTGTTCCTGTGCCGTGAGCTGCCCCTGCCGCGCCGCCTCCGACAGGCTCGCGCGCCAGCCGGTGATGGAGGCGATGCGGCCCGAGTCGTAGAGCGGCGCGCTGACGTTGATGCCGATCTGCGCCTGGCCACCCGATTGCGAAACGACGTCTTTGGCCGACGCCGCGGCATAGCCCGTCGTCGCGGTGACGGTCGCCTGCACGAGGCGTGCCGCGCGCGCTTCTTCGACTTCACTCGCGGCAGCTTCGGCGAGCAGCTTCGCCGCGCCGACGGCGTTGCTGCGCCGGATCGCCTCTTGCACCATCGCTTGCAGCGTCAGGCGCGGCGCGTTCGCGTCGCTCGGAGCGGCGCCCGGTGTGCCGGCTGTGGCAGGGAGGGCGACGTCGGGGGCGTCTTCGTCGACGCAGCGTTGCGCCTGGGCGGGGAGAGCGAACAGCAGCAGCACCAGCGCCGCGGTGCAGCGGCGCGTGCGCGAGGAGGGCAGGGAAGGAACGGTCATGGTCAGGGTCGGATCGCCGGCGCAAGACATGCCGCGCCAAGCCGTTTTTGAGAGCCGCAACCTTAACCGCGAGGTCTCACCAGCTTGCCGAGGGGCGATGCAGAAGGGCCTGAATTCGGGCCGGTCGCGTGGCAAAGTGCCGAAATCAGGGCTTCAGTTTGTGATGCTGCAGCCGAGCGAGTTTGTCATCCCGGCGAAAGCCGGGATCCAGTGCTGGAGTCCCGTGCCCTGGCCCGCAGTGGATCCCGGCTTTCGCCGGGATGACGGCCTTGGCGACCGGCGCAAGGCTGTCCGCAGGGACGGCCTTGCGTCCAGCCTCCTCCGGCCTGGCCGCTCGTATGGCGGCCAGGCCTTCGCCAGCCGTGAAGCGCCTTCCGGCGCTTCACGCGCGGGCTCAGCCATCCTGAAACGCCTCCTTGGACTTGAGCATCGGCCGCAGCAAATAGCTCATCACGCTGCGCTCGCCGGTCCGCACTTCGACCGAGCCCGTCATGCCGGGCATCACGGGCAGCGGCTTGCCGTGCGCCATGAGCGTCGACGAGTCGGTGCGAACGAGGGCGCGGTAGTAGGTGGCGTCGGCGGCGCTGCCGCGTTCCGGGTCGCCGAGCGCGTCCGGGCTGATCGTCTCGATGCGGCCTTTCAGTCCGCCGTACATCGCGTAGTCGTACGCAGAGAGTTTGATCTCGACACTCTGGCCGACGCGAACGAAGCCGATCGACGCGGGTTTGATCCGCGCCTCGATGAGCACCCGGTTGCCGAGCGGCACGATTTCCATCACCGGCGCGCCCGGCGCAATGACGCCGCCGATCGTCGCGATGCGGATGTTCTTCACCAGGCCGCGCACGGGGGACTTGAGCACGGTGCGGCGCAGCACGTCGGCGCGGCCGCTGATCTGCTCGTTGACTTGCGCGAGCTCGGTCTGCACGCGAACCAGGTCGCTGCTCGCGTCCTGGCGAAAGCGGTTCACGCGCTCGGCGACCTGGAGCCGCAGGTCGTTCACCTGGCGCCGCAGGCGGATCACTTCGACGTTCGACATCAAGCCCTTGTCGGCCATGTTCTGCGCCAGGTCGAGCTCGCGCTGCAGCAGCGCAACGCTCAACTGCGTCGACGCGACCGCGTCCTGCAAGGAATGGCGTCGCGCCTGGTACGACGCGGTTTCGCCTTGCACGATGTCGGGGAGCGCCGCCACTTCGGGCGGGAACTTGAGCGCTCGCCCCGACGCTTCGGCGGTGAGGCGCGCGATCGTCGCCTGCAATGCGAGGCGTTTCGCCTGGCCTTCGTTCTGCTGCGCCTCGAAGCGCGTCGGGTCGATCAGCGCGAGGTCCTGGCCGGCGTCGACCTGCATGCCCTCGCGCACGAGCAGTTCGCGCAGGATGCCGCCCTCCAGGCTCGCGATCACTTGCTCGCGGCCGTCGGGAATGACGCGGGCGTCGGCGCGCGTGATGTCGTCGACGCGCGTCAGGCTCGCCCACGCGAGCGCTGCTCCGAGAACGAGCGCGAGCAGGATCAGCGCCCAGCTCGTGCCCGGCGTTGCGTCGAGCACTTGCGCGGCGCGCAGCGGCGACAGGTAAGGCGCATCGCTGCGCAACGGTGCGCGTTCGGCATTGGACTTGTCGCGCCAGAACATGGTCAGGACCTCGGCCCTTGAAGGCGATGCCGACCCTGACCCTCGAACCCCGTCATCCCGGCGAGTCCCGTCATCCCAGCAAGTCCCGTCATCCCGGCGAAGGCCGGGATCCACTGCCCGCCCTGGCGCAGTTTCCCAGCAGTGGATCCCGGCGTTCGCCGGGATGACGGGGAACGGCGCGATGATGGGGAATGGCGCGATGACGGGGAATGGCGCGTTGACGGCGGATACCGGTACGAAACTGGGGCCGGGATGAGAAGCGAGTCGAGCATGGCGTCATCAAGCGGCTGCGTGCACAGGGACTTGTGCCGGCGCAGGCGCGCCGGGCCGGGGGGGTGCGATCGGTGGTGCGGTCGCTGGCGCGACGGGCGGCGCGGCGCCCGACAGCGCAGCGAGCACCAGGCTCTTCGGCCCGTCCAACGCCACCTTGCCGGCGTCGATGACGATCACGCGTTGCACGAGTTCGAGCACGGCAGGGCGGTGCGTCACGACGATCAGCGTGCGCTCGCCCACTGCCTCTTTCAACTGGCGCAGGAACTGGACTTCGCTTTGTGCGTCCATCGAGCTCGTCGGCTCGTCCATGAGCAGGATCTGCGGCCGCGTCACGAGGCAGCGCGCGAGCGCGACGAGCTGGCGCTGCCCGCCCGAGAGCATGCCGCCCATTTCGCCCACGCTCAGGTCCCAGCCCCGCGGGTGCGCCGCGACCACGCGGTCCAGACCGGTCAGGCGCGCCACATGCGCGAGCTGCGTCGCGTCGACATTCGCGCGGCCCATCAGCACGTTGTCGCGCAGGCTGCCGTTGAACAGGCGCGGCTCCTGGGAGACGAAACCGACTCGGGCGCGAAAGTCCGCCGGGTCGATCTGCCGCAGGTCGATGCCGTCGGCCTGCACCATGCCTTCGGTGGGTTGGTAGAGCGATCCAAGCAGCCGCAACACGGTCGACTTGCCGCTGCCGATGCGGCCGAGGATCGCGACGCGCTCGCCCGGCGTGAACGCGAGGTTGACGTTT
The DNA here is from genome assembly GCA_963775015.1 of uncultured beta proteobacterium. Classification (GTDB taxonomy): domain Bacteria; phylum Pseudomonadota; class Gammaproteobacteria; order Burkholderiales; family Burkholderiaceae_C; genus JAEMQF01. The sequence goes on from CAVZHI010000021.1 coordinate 100,789, forward strand.
TTCAGGACGCGTGGCGACACGTCCGCGCCGACGTTCGGGTAGGCAAAACTCACGTCGTGCAAGGCGATCCGTCCGGTGATCTTGTGCTGCGCGACGTAAGCCTTGCCGGGTTCGCGCTCGGTCGGCAGATTCATCAAATGGTCGAGCGCGAGCATCGCCGCGCGTGCGCCCTGGTAACGCGTCGCGAGGCTCACGACGCTGCCCAGGGGCGCGACGGCGCGGCCCGCGAACATCACGGCGCCGATCAGCGCGCCGGCGCTCACCGCGCCATCGCGGATCAGGTACACGCCCCAGACCAGCATCACGATCGTCACGAGCTGCTGCGCCGCTGCCGACAGGTTGTTCGTCCAGCTCGAGAGGAATCGCGCGCGCAGCGCAGTTTCGGCGGCCGCCGCGGTCGCGTTTTCGAAGCGGAACAGGAAGCTGCCTTGCGCGCCTGCGGCCTTCAGGTCTTCGAGTCCTTCGACGGCTTCGACGAGAACGCCTTGCAGGTCCGCCTGCTGCGCCATGTTCGCGCTCATCGTGCGGCGCAGGCGACCCTGGATCACTGCCGCCATGCCCAGGATGAGCGGGATCGCGATCACCATCACCCAACCGAGCGGCCCGGCGATGAGAAAAATCATCACGACGAAGAGCAGCACGAACGGCAAGTCGCTGATCGCCGAGAGCGTGGCCGAGGCGAAGAAGTCGCGCACGGTCTCGACTTGCGCCAGGTGGTGCGCGTAGGAACCGGCCGACGCCGGGCGGTGCTCCATGCGCACGCCCAGGGTCTGGCGGAACATCAGCGAACCGATGATGAGGTCGGCCTTGCGCCCGGCGAGATCAATCAGGTAGCTGCGCAACTGGCGCGCGAGCAGGTCGAAGAGCAGGGCGAGCAGCGCGCCGCTCGCGAGCGCCCAGAGCGTGACGAATGCCTGGTGCGGAATCACCTTGTCGAACACGACCGAGGTGACGAGTCCGATGACGAGCATCAGCACGTTGCTGATGAACGCTGCGAGCAAGGCCGAGCGGTAATACGGAACGAAACGGCGCAGCGTTCCCCACAGCCAGTGGCTGCCGGGGTCGCGCAAGCCGGCGTCGCCAAAGGCCCCAGAAGCCGGCGCGATGAGAGGCGTGGCGACGAAGGCGAAGCCGGTGTACTCGGCCTGCAGCTCAGATTCATGCGCCTGCACGGCGACGTAGTGCTCGCCGGGCATCATCACTTCGTAGTGATCCGGCGCGCCGTCCAGGCGCCGCACGACGATGCACGCGTCGCCGTTTTTCAGCAGCAACACGGCGGGCAGCAGCAAGGAATGGATTTCGCCGATGCGGCGCTGGATCAGCCCGGCGTTGAAGCCGGCCTCGCGCAGCACGCGGATCGCCTGGTCCGGCCCCATCGGGCCGGTCAAAGGCAGTTCGGCGAGCAGCGACTGCGCGGAGCGCTCGCGCCCATGGTGGCGCGTCAGCCAGACGACCGAATGCAGCAGGGCGTCGTCGATGCCACTGGGCGGCGGGCCGGTGCTGGGGTGCGACGGTGCAGCGTCCTGCGCCGTTGAAGAAACCATGGTGGAAGGATGGAGCATGTGCCTGCGCAGGATTCTGGGCGGCAGGAAGCCCGGTCGGCGAGCGCAATTGCGGGGTGTTTGGCGCGCTGTTTGTGCGTCGCGACCGACCCCGCAGCGGCGAATCGAATCTGGCGGGCAATGCCGATGCAGATTCGCCGAGTGCGGGCTGCCAACAGCGCTTACGCTTGCGCCGCAATTCTCAGGAGCCCCTTCAATGACCGCAAACGCCGAATTCCACCTGTGCATCGTCCAGCCCGCAGGCTATGTGCATTCGCTCGGTCTGCTCGACCCGGCGCGCTACCTGCGCTGGCAGTTGCGGCGCCTGGGCCTGAATTCGACGCTGGCAAAAAACCGGCTTCGCGAAGACGCGATCAACATCGTCTTCGGCGCCCACCTCGGGTTCGAACCGACCTTGCGCGAACGCCACACTTGCGTCTTCTTCAACCTCGAGCAGTTGGGGCACGGCGGCGCTGCGGTGAGCGCGGCGTACCTGAAGCTGCTGCAAGGCTCGGCGGTGATCGATTACGACGCGGCCAACGTCGCCGCCTACTGCGCCAGCGCAGACGACGTGCCGCTGCTGCCGTTCCTGCACGCGCCCTATCTCGCCGATGCGCAGGCGCTGCCACTCGCCGAGCGCCCAATCGATCTGCTGTTCTTCGGCAGCCTGAATTCACGGCGCAGCGAATTCATCGCGCGCATCGAGGCGTGCGGCGTGAGCGTCGCGCAGTTCGACCAGGCGCTGTACGGGCCCGAGCGCGACGCCTACATCCGCCAGGCGAAAGCAGTCTTGAACTGCCACTACTACGAGACGAGCCGTTTCGAGCAGGCGCGCGTCGCGCATTGCCTGTCGCTCGGCACGCCCGTGATCTCCGAGCGCGGCCCGGCGACGCAGCCGGGCGCAGCGTTCGAAGACGCCGTCACCTGGCTCGACGAGGTGGGTTTCGAAGGCTTCTTTCGCGATCAGTTCGGTAGCAGGGCGCACCTCGCGCAGGCGCAGCAGCAGCTCGCGCGATTTGCGCAGCACGATGCGCTCGAGGCGTATGCCGACTGCGTCGGCTTCTGCCGCGGCTACCGCGAAGGCCGGTCGCGCAGCGCCGTGCCCGGCGTGTGGCGGCCGGCGCAGCTCAACATCGGCTCGGGCAAGGACTATCGCCCGGGCTGGCTCAACGTCGACGTGCTCGCGCGCGCCGAACCGGATCTGATTCTCGATCTGGCGGCGCCGCTGCAGTTGCCGATCGAGGCGACGACGCGCTTTGGCGCAGCGCTGCGCCTCGAGGCGGGAAGCCTGACGCGGATCTGCGCGAGCAACGTCCTCGAACATGTGCCGGACCTGCCGCAGCTCATGAGCAACGCGCTCGAGCTGCTTGGCGAAGGCGGCGAATTCGAGATCGAAGTGCCGTATGAAAAGGCGCTCACCGCGTGGCAGGACCCGACGCACCTGCGCGCGATGAACGAAAACTCGTGGATCTACTTCACGCAGTGGTTCTGGTACCTCGGCTGGTTCGAGCAGCGCTTCGAGATGGCCGCGTCGACCTGGCTCGATGCGCAGCTCCGGCCCTGCGCCAAGGAGCAAGCGGCGTTCATGCGCGTGCTGCTGCGCAAGGTGGCGACGACGGCGCAAGAGCGCAACCTGGCGCGCACCATGCGCGCCGATTTCGGCGGCATTGAAGACGATGTGCCGGACTTCACGTTCGCGCCTGCGGCGGCGCCTGCGCGAGAAAGTCGCGTCGCGCTTCCCGCCTGACAACTCCTCACGCTTCGCTTCCCCGCAGGCGGCTCGCGCCGTGGCGTGCATCACGCGATGTCGCCGTTGTAGGAAGTTGCCTGACAAGCTGCGCAGTGTTAACTGGACTGTAGCGACGGAACTGGCCTGATGTTGCCCGCCAGTTCAACGCCGCAGAATCCCTCTCACGTTGAAGCGCGCTGCACCCGCATCTGCTGCTTCAGCCACTGTCCCTCGTCTCGAGGGCTCATTGGACATGAAGAGGAAGCCGCCATGAACTCCCAACAAATCCTGACCGAAATCCGCGAAGCCAATCTGTCCTACCTGATGCTGGCGCAGAACCTGATTCGCGCCGATCGCGAACAGGCAATGTACCGCTTGGGCGTGTCGGAAGAGGGCGCGCGCATGATCGAGCTGCTCTCGCCGGCGCAGATGCTGCGCATTTCATCGGGCAATACGCTGCTGTGCCGTTTCCGCATGGACGACGATCTCGTCTGGGGCCTGCTCACGAACCATGGCCGCACCGCGGCGAACGACACGACGAGCCGCCTGCACGCGAGCATCCTCATGGCCGGCCGGCATCACGAAGCGGCCTGACCCATGCGCAACAAAAGCATCCTCACCGAAGCGACGCAGATCCAGCGCGCCGTCACGCTCATCAACCTGGGCGCGCGGTTGCAGGTGCTCGAGTCGGAAACCGACTTGTCGTACGAGCGTCTGCTGCGCCTGTACAAGGAAGTGGCGGGCAAATCGCCGAGCAAGGGGCAGCTGCCTTTCTCGACCGACTGGTTCATGACCTGGCAGCCCAACATCCACGCGTCGCTCTTTCTCAACGTGCACGAGTACCTGAACAAGGTCGCCGAGATCGAGGAGATCGACGCCGTCATCAAGGCCTACCAGCTGTACCAGGAACAGACGCGCGCGCAGGGCCTGGAGGAACTGCTGTCGGTGACGCGCGCCTGGCGCCTCGTGAAGTTCGTCGACACCGGCATGCTGACGCTGACCTCATGTTCCAAGTGCCGCGGCAAGTTCGTGACGCACCCGCACGAGATCGCCAAGCACTATGTGTGCGGCCTGTGCTGCCCGCCGGCGCGCGCCGGCAAGGGCAAAGTGGCGGGCGGGATTCGAATGCACTGAAGCCTCTTGTCATCCCGGCGCACGCCGGGATCCACTGCACAGAGGTGAACCTCAGGGTGGATACCGGCCTTCGCCGGTATGACGACGAATGTCATCCCGGCGCACGCTGGGATCCACTGCACCGAGGTGACCTGAAGCGTGGACACCGGCCTTCGTACGACGACGAATGTCATGACGCGGCAGTAGCACAATCCACCCCGTCGGCGGATCGCCGAACCGGTGTCGACAGAGGGTGGTGCTGCGATGAATGTCTTGCCAGGATTCTGGCGCGCTGTACGGCGCTGCGGCGGCGTGGCCTGTGCGGCCTTGCTCTGGCACGCCGCACTGGTGGCTGCTGCACCCGAGTTCAAGGTACTGGTCAGCGTCGATCCGGCCGACGGCGCGCGCCTCGTGGGCACGGCCGGTCCGGCAGCGGCGTTGTCCAAGGTCGTGAGCGGCAGCGCGCGCGTGCTCGTGTCGAAGGACCTGAAAGACGCGATGCGCGCGACGCGCACCGGCGAAAACCAGATGATCGTCGGCCCGGCGCACGTGGTCGCGTCGGCGCTGAGCCATGGCTATGTTCTCGCTGCCGTGTCGGGCGCACCGGCGAAGTACGCGCTGGTGGCGCGAAGTGGCATATCGCGGATTTCCGACCTCGCCGGCGCGCGGCTGTACCTGCCGCAGCAGGATTCGTTGCGCTCCTATGTGGGGCGAGCGCTGCTCGATCAGGCGGGGGTGTCGCTGAAGGCCTTCAAGCAGGTCGAGTACCGCAACACGAGCGGCGCCGGCTTGATCGCGATCGGTCTCGGCCTGACCGACGCGACCGTCGCCGAGTTGTCGGAGGCGCAGGCGTGGATCCAGGCCAATCCAGGCAAGGCGGCGATTCTCGGCATGAGCCAGGATGTTCCGGGCGGCTCGGGAATCGCGCTGCACGCTGCGGTTCCGGCGGCCGAGCGCGAACGCATCTCGCGCCTGGCGAGCGAGCCGAATTCGCCGCTCGCGCCGATTGCCGAGTTTCGCTTCGCTGCGCCGTCGAGCGACAAGGCGTACGCGTACGTGGCGCAACTGGGCATCGTGACGCCGTTGACGCTCGAGGGGGCGCAGGTCGTGAGCGCGGAGCAGGTGCGCGACCTGCTCGCCAAAGGCGGGATCGCGATCGTCGATACGCGTTCGGCGAAGGAATTCGCCGCCGAGCGCATCGCCCAGGCGATCCTGGCCGCGTATGGCGAGAAAAGCCTCAAGGAGCGCGATTACGACGCTGGCCTGGACGACCTGGCCGAGATCGCCAAACTCGACCGCGCGCGCCCGACGGTATTTTTGTGCAATGGCCCGGAGTGCTGGAAGTCGTACAAGGCGGCGCGCGAGGCGCTGAAGATGGGATTCAAGAGTGTGTACTGGTTCCGCGGCGGAATGCCCGAGTGGCGTGCGCGCGGGCTGCCCACGGTGCGCGGCGATCCGCCCAGCGCCGCAGCCAAACCCTGAGCCGCAGCCAACGGCCCCAGCAGATTCGCCACAATTTCACGTCGCCTGCGCGCGAGTTGATCCGCCCACCCTCCATGACGCCGCAGATTCGCCGAAACTGGCAGCGACACCTCGGGTGTCACTTGTCTCCTCCTGGCACTTCAAAGTGCTTTCAAACGGGTCCTGATGGGCCCGTTTTTTTCGCCGGCGCGCGCCCCATTCAGGCGGCGTGGCTCAAGTGAGCGCGGCGCGGGTCGATATGGAAAGCAGGCGCCGCGCGCATCCGCTGCGTGGGCCAACTCGAACCGGACTTTCCGAACCATGTTTGTTCTCGTTGGCTGGGGCTTGGCACTGGTCTGCATTTTCGGCGTGTACATCGTGCACGGCGGAAACATCGGCGTGATCCTGAGCGCGTTGCCGTTCGAGCTGATCACGATCCTGGGCGCTGCCGGCGGCGCGTTCCTGGCGAACAACCAGATGAAGGTCGTCAAGGCGTCGCTGGCGGGCCTGGGCAAATGCTTCAAGGGCAGCAAGTACAGCAAGGCGCGCTACATGGAGCTGATGGCGCTGCTCTACGACGTGCTGCAAAAGGCGCGCAAGGAAGGCCTGATGTCGATCGAATCCGACGTCGAAGAGCCGCACAACTCGCCGCTGTTCCAGAAGTACCCGACGGTGGGCAGCGACCACCATGTGGTCGAGTTCATCACCGACTACCTGCGCATGATGGTCTCGGGCAATTTGAACGCGCACGAGATCGAAAGCCTGATGGACAGCGAAATCGAGACCCATCACAACGAGGAACACGCCGCGGTGCTCGCGATCGGCCGCCTGGCCGGCGGCCTGCCCGCGTTCGGCATCGTCGCCGCGGTGCTGGGGGTCGTGAACACGATGGGGTCGGTGGGTCAGCCGCCGGCGGTTCTCGGCGGAATGATCGGCTCGGCGCTGGTGGGAACGTTTCTCGGCATCCTGCTCGCCTACGGCTTCGTCGAGCCGCTCGGCGGCCTGCTCGAGCAAAAGGTCGAAGACGGCTCGAAAGAGCTGCAGTGCATCAAGACGACGCTGCTCGCGAGCATGCAGGGCTACGCGCCGCAAGTCGCGGTCGAGTTCGGGCGCAAGGTCCTTTACTCGGGCGACCGGCCGACCTTCGCCGAACTCGAAGGCCATGTGAAAGGGAAGAAGTGACCGGCCTCCGAAGTCGGCCGGTCATCCCGGCGAAAGCCGGGATCCACGTGGGCCGCCAGTCCGTCATCCCGGCGAAAGCCGGGATCCACGTGGGCCTCAGCGCCGTCATCCCGACGAAAGTCGGGATCCACTGCTGGCCGACGCGCGCGGCCTCGAAGTGGATCCCGGCGTTCGCCGGGATGACAGCTGCGCGCGTCTTCGCCGAGATGACAAAGACGGAGCACCTCCATGGCCGGTGACGCAAAAAAACTCCAGCCGATCATCATCAAGCGGATCAAGAAGGGCGGGCACGCGGTGCATGGCGGCGCGTGGAAGATCGCTTATGCCGACTTCGTGACGGCGATGATGGCGTTCTTCCTCCTGATGTGGCTGCTCGGCTCGGTGACCGACGGCGACAAGAAGGGCATCGCCGACTACTTCAATACGCCGCTCAAGGTCGCGCTGCTCAATTCCGGCAATGGCTCCGGCGACGCGTCGCATGTGGTGAAGGGCGGCGGCAAGGACTTCTCGCGCACCAGCGGCCAGGTGAAGAACGGCGAAATCCCGCCGGACCAGAAGACGATCAACCTGGCCGCGCTGAAGGCCGAGCAGCGCCGCCTGGAGATGGAGCGCCTGAAGGGCTTGCGCGACAAGGTCGAAGACATCATCGCGAACAACCCCAAGCTCGCGGCAATGAAGTCGCAGATCCGCCTGGACATGATCCGCGACGGCTTGCGCATCCAGATCATCGACGAAAACGGCAGGCCGATGTTCGACAGCGGCAGCGCGGTCGTCAAGTCCTACATGCGCGAACTCCTGGGCGAACTCGGCGCCGTACTCGCAGACGTGCCGAACCGCCTCACGCTCGAAGGCCACACCGACGCGACGCCGTTCGGCGCCGGCGAGCGCGGTTACAGCAACTGGGAGCTGTCGAGCGACCGGGCGAACGCGTCGCGGCGCGAGTTGATCCTCGGCGGCCTGCCCGACGTGCGCGTGATGCGCGTGCAAGGCCTGGCGTCGATTTCGCCCTTCGACGTGAACGACCCGCACAGCGCGGCGAACCGGCGCATCAGCATCATCGTCATGAACAAGGAAGCGGAGGCGCGCCTCAGCGGCGCCGATCCGCCGCTCGTCGACCTCTCCAACGTGGCGAAGACGCCGCCGCAGGACGCTGCCGCAGCGCCACGCTGAAGGCGTTTTTGCGGTGCAGCGCACGCGCTGTCGAGGCGCCGAGCGGCGGCCCTCAAGTTCGCGACCCGATCGCCGAAATCACTGACGAACTGCCCATCGCGGCAGGTGCTCGAGGACGACCATGACCACTGCTTCCGATTTGAAATTTCTCATCGTCGACGACTTCTCGACCATGCGCCGCATCATGCGCGGCCTGCTCAAGGAAATGGGTTGCGATCACGCCGACGAAGCCGAAGACGGCGCCGTCGCGTTGCAAATGCTCAAGGCGCAGGAGTTCGACTTTGTCGTCTCCGACATCAACATGCCCAACATGAACGGCTTCGACTTGCTGAAGGCGGTGAAGGCCGACCGGAGCCTGAAGCACCTGCCGGTGCTGATGGTGACCGCCGAGGCGCGCAAGGAAGACATCGTTCTTGCCGCTCAGACGGCGCAGCCGGCTACATCGTCAAGCCATTCACGAAGGCGACGCTGGAAGAGAAGGTGCAAAAGATCATGCAGAAGCTCGCCGCCGCCAGCATGACGACATTGCTGACGGGACCCAACAACATGAAGACCGACCCTTATCTTTTGCCATTCGATGTGGAAGGCGCTGCTGCGTCGCCCGAGGTGTTCCAGCAACTCGGTGCGATCACGCGACTGCTGCACGACACGCTGAACCAGCTCGGCGTGATGTCCGAGCCTGCAGGCGGCGGCGATGGCCTGCCCGACGCGCGCAGCCGCCTCGACCTACATCGCCAAGAAGACTGGCGACGCCGCCGAGCAAGCGTGCTGAACTCGGTGGACCACGCGAAGGCCGAACAAGCGGGAATCGCGCAGGCGACGCGCCACATGGCCAAGGCGCATCGCAGCCGACCCGGTGCGCGCCGTGGCCAGCGGCTCGGTGATGAATTTCGTGGGCGACGTCGAGAGCGCGACGGCGCGCATCGACGCCGCACCTGACCGACATCATGATGGCGCAGGACTTTCACGACCTCACCGGCCAGGTGGTGGCCAAGGTCGTGGCGTTGGCCGGCGACCTGGAAGACAGCCTGATCAAGCTGCTGGTGCAGGCCGCGCCACCGGAGCAGATGCGCAAGGGCGAAGGACACAGGGCCGAAGCCCTGCACGGGCCGCAGCACGACTCGAAGCGCGCTCCGAGGTGGTGAGCAGCCAGGGCGAAGTCGACGACTTGCTCGCGAGCCTGGGGTTCTGAAGCATGACTGCATGCCAAAGCGCTGACCCCCCGGGCCGTATGGCGGCCGACGGCACCCTGGCGCCGCCCTGCAGCTTGTTCGGGCTGGCGGTCGGGCACGCCGGGGTGGCCATGGGCAGTGTTGTCGAGCCTGGCGCTCTGGCCCTACAGATCGAACGCATCACGAAGGTCGTGTACCAATGAGCGAAACCGCGCCTTCAAAGAGCGCAACCGCGCCCGCGCTGGATCTGACCCAGTTTTATCAGGTCTTCTTCGAAGAAGCGGGCGAGAACCTCGATCGCTTGGAGCAGCAGCTGCTGGCGATCGACATCGAATCGGCCGACGATGAAGAGTTGAACTCGATCTTTCGCTGCGCCCATTCGGTGAAGGGCGGTGCGGCGACTTTCGGCTTCACCGACGTCGCCGAACTCACGCACCAGATGGAGACGCTGCTCGACAAGCTGCGCCGCCACGAACTCGAACCGAGCGCGGCGATGGTCGACGTGTTGCTCAAGTCAGGCGACGCGCTGAAGGCACAGCTCGCGCGCCACCAGCATGGCGACACGGGAACCATCGTCGATACGAGCGACTTGCTGGCGAGCATTCGTGCCATGGCGGCGGGGCAGGCGGTGGCGACCATTGCCGATCCCGTCACCCCGGCGAAAGCCGGGGCCCACGCGGCGTCACCACAGGTGGATCCCGGCGTGCGCCGGGATGACAGCGCGGGCGTGCGCCGGGATGACGGATCGAACGCCGCAGCGAGCCCGACGCCCGCCGATGGCAAACGCGCCCTTGAACTGCTCGTCGGCCCGCTCGACAAGCCCGAAGGCGCAAACAACCTGGTCGAGCTGTTCAAGGAAATCGTCGACCTGGGAACGATCGAGCCTCTGGACGGTGGCCAATCCGAAGATGGGATGCGCCGCTTCAAGATCGTCACGTCGAGCAGCGACAACGACTTGCTCGACCTGTTCACGTTTCACGTCGCGCGCGAGCAGGTGAAGCTGCTGCCGCTCGGCAAGGGTTACCGCTTTCACGACGGCGCACCCGGCGCGCCGACGGTAGACGCCGGCGCGTCCGCCGCGTCCACGCCCGCGGCCGACGCGGCGCGTGCGCCAACGGCAGCGCTGGCGCCGTCCAAGGCGGCGGTGGCGAAGGCGGCGGCACCGGCGAGTGCCGAAGCGGCGACCCTGCGCGTCTCGGTGGAGAAAGTCGACCAGCTCATCAACCTCGTCGGCGAACTCGTGATCACTCAGGCGGTGCTCGCGCAGAACAGCGCAAAGATGGACCCGACCTTGTACCAGCAGCTGGCCAAGGGCCTGGCAGACCTGGAGCGAAATACGCGCGACCTGCAGGAGTCGGTGATGTCGATCCGCATGATCCCGATGTCGCTCGTCTTCAGCCGCTTCCCGCGCATGCTGCGCGAACTCGCCGCCAAACTCGGCAAGAAGGTGGACTTCGTGACGAAAGGCGAAGCGACCGAACTCGACAAAGGCATGGTCGAGAAAATCACCGATCCGCTCACGCACCTGGTGCGCAATTCGTGCGACCACGGAATCGAACTGCCAGCCGAACGTGCCGCCAAGGGCAAGCCCGAGACCGGCACGCTCACGCTCGCCGCATCGCACCAGGGAGGCTCGATCGTGATCGAGGTGCGCGACGACGGCAAGGGTCTCAGCCGCAACAAGCTGCTGAAGACCGCGCGCGAGCGCGGCATCGACGCCCCCGAATCGATGAGCGACCCGGAGGTCTGGAATCTGATCTTCGCGCCCGGATTCTCCACCGCCGAAGTCGTGACCGACGTGTCCGGACGCGGCGTCGGCATGGACGTGGTGAAGCAGAGCATCACCGCCCTGGGAGGCACGGTGGAAATCGAGTCCGTCGAGGGCCGGGGCATGAGCGTCAGGGTTCGCCTGCCGCTCACCCTTGCGATCATGGATGGCATGAGCGTCGCCGTGGGTGACGAGGTGTATATCCTGCCGATCTCCTCAGTGCTCGAGGCGTTCCTGGTGCAGGCCGGGATGATCCGAAGCATCGGCGGCAGCGGCCAGGTGGTTCAGGTGCGCAGCGAGTACATGCCGGTGCTCGAACTTGGGCGCGTCTTCAACGTGCCGCGCCGCGATCCCGACACGACGGCCGGGATCATGGTCGTCGTGGAGACCGAATCGGGCCGTGTCGCCCTGCTCGTCGACGCGTTGCTCGGTCAGCAACAAGTTGTCGTGAAGAACCTCGAGTCGAACTACCGCAAGGTGTCGGGAATCTCGGGCGCCACCATCATGGGTGATGGTCGCGTGGCGCTGATCCTGGACGTGGCTTCACTGGCTCGGCGCACCCGTCATTGAGAGGAACCCTTCGATGAATTCGACTGCAAACACACCCTCCGGCGCTCGCGCCGCAGCGGCAAGCGCCGCATCGGCCAGCCCGACGTCGCTGCGCGAATTCCTTGCCTTCAAACTCGGGCCCGAGGAATACGGCATCGACATCCTGCGGGTGCAGGAAATCCGCTCTTACGAAGAACCGACCCGAATTGCCAACGCGCCACCGTTCATCAAGGGCGTGGTGAACCTGCGCGGCGTGATCGTCCCGATTGTCGACTTGCGCCTCAAATTCAAGCTGGAACAAGCCGACTACGACAGCTTCACCGTCGTCATCGTGCTCAACATCGGAAACCGGGTTGTGGGCATGGTCGTCGACGCGGTCTCAGACGTGATCACTCTGATGCCGGAACAGCTGCGCCCGGTGCCCGAATTCAGCTCCGCCATCGACGCTGGACACGTGCTCGCCATCGGTGCGGTCGCCCAGCGCATGCTGATTCTGGTCGACATCGAGAAGCTGATGGGCAGCGCCGACATGTGCTTGATGGACCCCGCCGTGCATTGAGTCGGTGCATCCCAACCAAGGATTGACGATGAAAGTTTCCACGACACTTCCTTTGACGTTCGCAGGCGCGTTGTTCGGCACGCTGGGTGCCGGTGTGTACGGCATGCTCGGCATGCAAAGTGCGGTGCTTGCCGACGTTGCTGCACAGGTCCCGGCAGGGATGAACGCGCAGCACGCGATGGTGGTCGGTGTCGGCCTCATGCTCAGCACTTCACTGCTCGGAGTGGTGCTTGGCATGGTGCTGGCGCGCCGCGTCAGTGCTGCGCTGGCGCAAGCCGTCGCGGCGGTTCTGCGCGTCAAGGGCGGCGACCTGAGCTCGCGCCTGGACGCCGCGCGAACCGACGAAATGGGGCTGTTGCTCGCGGCAGTGAACGACATGCAGGAGGCGCTTGGCCAAACCGTCGCGGGCGCGCGCCGCAACGCCGAAGGAGTTGCTGCGGCGAGCTCGCAAATCGCTCATGGCAATCAGGACTTCAGCCAGCGCACCGAGGAGCAGGCAGCGGCACTCGAGGAAACCGCTGCGTCCATGGAAGAGTTGGGCTCTACGGTGCGCCAGAATGCCGAGAACGCGAGGCAGGCGAACCAACTCGCCCTGGGTGCCTCCACGGTGGCAGTCAAGGGCGGCGAGGTCGTGGGCCAGGTCGTGGACACGATGAAGGGCATCAACGACAGCTCGAGGAAGATTGCCGACATCATCAGCGTGATCGACGGCATCGCGTTTCAGACCAACATCCTGGCGCTGAACGCCGCCGTCGAAGCGGCGCGCGCCGGTGAACAGGGGCGCGGCTTCGCCGTCGTCGCTGGCGAAGTGCGCAGCCTGGCCCAGCGCAGCGCCGAGGCGGCGAAGGAGATCAAGACCCTGATCGGTGCCAGCGTCGAACGTGTCGGGCAGGGCACGGCTCTGGTGGACCAGGCCGGCGCGACGATGCACGAGATCGTTACCGCGATCAAGCGCGTCACCGACATCATGGGCGAAATCAGCAGTGCCAGCAGCGAGCAGAGCGCGGGTGTGACCCAGGTCGGCGAAGCGATTCATCAGATGGACGAGGCGACGCAGCGCAACGCTGCGCTGGTCGAGGAGAGTGCGGCTGCCGCCCAAGACCTGAAAGATCAGGCCGAACAACTCGTGCAAACCATGGCCATGTTCAAGCTCGCTGAGCCCGACCTCGGCGGCGGCGCGGGTGAATCGGCACCGGCGCCAGCGGCTGATCGCCCGCAGGACCCGGGCAGCCGAGCGCGCTCCCCGAAGGAGTCCATCACGCCTCGAAGCAGCCCGGTGCATCCGACGGAGACCGTGACGCGCGATGCGTCTTTGGAGCGCCGCGGCGCGAACCGCGCGAAGAATGTCACGCGCCCCAACTTCCGCCCTGCTGAGGCGGCAAGACGCGATGCCACCGTCGGACACACGACACTCGCGCAAGTCGCAAAGCCGTCGCGGCGCAAGAACGCCACAGACGACGACTGGACAAGTTTTTGACTGTGGACGCCACTGCGACCACGACTGGATTGGCGGCGCCTCAATACTTCAGCAAGACCTTGGTACCACCGGACGTCGCACCGACGTAGCCCACCGCTCCGGGGGTGACCTTGACGAAGGCCAGAACGTCGGCGTCGTCGCTCTTGGCGCTGGGCGCGTTCAAACCTTCGCGAAACGCTTTCTTGGCCCAGCGCATCGAATACTTCGCGACGTCGGTCTGCAACACCTTGCCGACGAATTCGGCATGTGCCGCCGCGTTGTCGATCGGAATCAACTTCACGTTGCCAGCGAATTGTCTGTCGCCGAGGAACAGTTCTTTCACTTCGTCGGTGCTCAGGGTGACCGAGGCGTGCGCCACGACTTCGCCGGCGCGGGCAGTCGCGGCGAGGATGACCCCAAGAAGCGAGGCGATGATTTGATTCGACTTGCGCATCGCGACCTCTTCAGAAGGCGACCGAGAACTGCAGCGCCGCGCGCCGGTAGCTGCGCGCCGCGAAGGGCGCCGCGGCGCCAGCGTCGTCGACGAGGACGGTCGCGCGCTCCTTCGTGTGCCCGAGCTCGATCTTGACCGAACTCACCGCGTCGATTTCGTAACGCGCGCCGAGCGAATAGCGGGTGTACGAGCGCCCGGCCAATTGGCTCGAGAAGTAGTTGTCGGCGCGGTCGAGCGAAACTTTCTCGATGCGTGCAAACGGCGTGATGCCGGTGAAGGTCTTGCCGACCTGCACAAACGAGGCGTTGCTGCTGTGCTTGACACCGCTCGTGGCGTCGCTGTTGCCGAAATGGTAGTACTCGCCGATCGCTTCCCAGTCGTTTTCATCGTAGCCGAAATAGGCACCTCCCATGCGCAGCTTGGTGCTGCTCATGATCGCGTTGCTCGCGTCGTAGGCGTTCACGGTCGAGCCGAAGGCGTGCACGCCCAAGGTCAGGCCGCGCAGCGCGCCGCCCGGCAGGTAGCCGACGTTGCCGCCGAGCATCTTGCTCGCGCTGTTGTCGGTGAAGGCGTTGAAGTCCAGGGTGCGCGCCGCGATGCGCGGCCCGTTGGCGAAGAACACGTCGTACGTGAGCTTGCCGCTGCCCAGCGCCGTCTTGCCGCTGCCCCAGGTGCCCACCGAGTGTGCCGGAACGATGCCGCCCTTGTCTTCGAAGTCGATGAAGCGCGGCCGCGAGATCGCGGTCTGCAGGTTCGCGCCGTGGTGAAACGCCGTGTTCCACAGGCCGAACGGGGTGTGGAAGCGCCCGGCCCAGAGCGTGAGCGCGTCGCTCACGAGGTAGCCGAGTTGCAGCCGCTCCATGTCGACCGCGAGGCCGCCGTCGTCGCCGTACTCGAGGGCGATTTCGATCAGGCCCTTGACGCGCGGGCCGAACTGCGGCGTCAGGTAGAGGTCGAGCAGGCCGCCGTTGAAGCCGCGCAATTGCCCCGGGTCGCCTGCGGACGACCAACCGGCGCCGACGTCGGCAAAGCCGTGCACCGCGATGCCGCGCTCCGACTGACTGTCCGCAGCCGCGGCGACGCCGCACGCCGCTGCCAACGTGAGCGCGCTCCATGACGGAACTCGTCCCAAGGCGCGATGGAGTAGGCAGTGCCGAACCGGCCGGTTAATTTGCATGAACGGTTCCCTTCGGTCGGATGGACACGGCGTGGCAATGGGGTCACCCGCCACGCTGGCCTGACCCCGCCGGCTCGGCGTGTGCAAGAGGGGCATTGTTGGCGGGGCGGATTGTGACACCGCTGAAGCGCGCTTTCTCGGGCGCGGCGGCCGGCGCAAGCGTGACAGGGTTCGCATTTGTGCTTGGCTTGCCTCAAGGCAAGCCAAGCGACGCCGAAGAGTTGCCTACCGAGACGATGCGCACGGGGCACCGCCGACGCACGCCCATCCGAACCCTTGTCTGGAGCGCTGAACAATGACGCCGACCGCATTGCCGGTACCTTTGGCCACGCAGGTCCGGAGGGGGCGCGACGGCGTGTGGGGCTCCTTGTTTCGGGCGCACGGCGTCTGGGCACCCGGCGTGCGCCTGTTCAGGGCACTGGGCTTTGCGCAGAAGGCACTTTGCATTTCGCTTGTCTTCATGTGTCCGATCGTTCTGCTCAGCTGGTCGTTCGTCGGCATCGCGCAGACGAGCTTGGCGAGCAGCGCCCGCGAGCGTGTGGGCGTCGCTTATCAAAAGGAGGTGCTGGCCGCGCTTCGCCTTGCGCTCGAGCATCAATCGCTTGCTGTGCAAGCTGGGCCCCAGTCCGGTGCCATTTCAATGCTCAACCAGGTGCGCCAGCGCGCCGCGGTGCAATGGAACCACCTCGGCGAGACTGACAAGGCACTGGGCGCCACGTTGGGCACCGCCGAAGCATTCAAGGCGCTCAGGGAAGCCGCGGTGTCGCTGGCACGGGCCGAAGGCACGGCGCACGCGATCTCTCTCCAGCATGCCGATTTCATCGAGGCGCTGCTCGACCTCGCCGGCCAGGTCACCGACAGCTCGGGTCTGACGCTTGACCCTGAGATCGCCAGCTCCTACCTCATCGATGCGAGCGTCGTGGACGGCCTGGACCTGCTCGCGCAGTTGGGCCGCTTGCGCCGCGTCGGCACCGACGTCTTGGTCGCAGGAACGGTCACCCCCGCGCAGGCGCACGAGCTGATTCGCGGTCAACCCCTCGCGGCGCGTCGCCTGGGCGAAATCAAGGCCGCGATTGCCAAGGTCGAGCTGGCAGCACCCGCGGCCGCGAACCCGTTGGGTCATCCGCAGGCGGTCAACTCCGTCGAGGCGTTTCTGGCCAAGATCGATGGTGCACCTCTTGCCGAAGGCGGGCCCAAGGGCGATGCGGTGGAATTTGCCGAGCTCGGCCGCCGGGCGATCGAGCAAACCGGGGCGATGTTGGCGCGCGCGCTCGACCAGCTCGATCTGCTGCTCGCCGCGCGAATGCGCAGCAACGAGACGCAGCGCAACTTGATCCTCGCGGCGCTGATCGCCGCGCTGTTCGTGGCGGTGTATCTGTTTCGATCCTTTTACCTCGTGCTCAGTGGTGGGATGCGCGAGGTGAGCCGCCACATGACGGCCATCAAGCAAGGTGACCTCACGACCTACCCGAACCCGCGCGGACACGACGAAATGGCGCGTTTGATGCGCACCGTGCATGACCTGCAACAGTCGCTGCGCGGCATCGTCTCCAAGGTCCGCGACTCGGCGAACGCGGTCGCGACGTCCAGCACCGAGGTGTCCAGCGGAGCGTCAGACCTTTCAACGCGCACCGAGCAAGCGGCGACGAGTCTGCAGCAGAGTGCTGCGGCGATGGAGCAACTCGGCGCGACGGTGCGCCAGACTGCCGGCAACGCGGAGTGCGCAGCCAAGCTCGCTTCAGCCAACGCACAGGTGGCCGAGCGGGGTGGTGTGGTGATCGGGAGAGTCGGCGCGACGATGCTGGAGATCCAGGCGTCGTCGCGCAAGATCGGCGAGATCATCGGCACCATCGACAGCATTGCATTCCAGACCAACATCCTGGCCCTGAACGCCGCCGTCGAAGCGGCGCGCGCAGGTATGCAGGGCCGCGGATTTGCCGTCGTCGCCACCGAGGTGCGAGCGCTCGCGCAACGTTCGGCGCTCGCCGCACGCAAGATCAAGACGCTCGTCACCGAGAGCGTGGAGAAAGTCGCCGCCGGAGCCGGCGCGGTGCAAAGCGCGGGCCAGACCATGCAGGAGCTGGTCGCCAACGCGCGTCAAATGAACGCCTTGGTCGCTGAAATTTCTAGCGCGGCATCCGAGCAAAGCGGCGGAATCTCACAGGTGGCTTTGGCCGTGCAGGACATGGACCAGATGACGCAGCAGAATGCCGCGCTGGTCGAGGAAACGACGGCCGCTGCGCGGGCGCTGCAGCAACAGGCCGGACAGCTGATGGCCGAAGTGGACCGGTTCAAGCTGCCGGCGCCGGCGGTGCGTTGAGCGCATCGGCGTGGTGCGCGCCTTCGAACGCGCCCGCTTAACAGGCTGCGACGGATTCGGGCGCTGGCTGGCACCAGGTCGGACGGGCGCGATCGCTCGACGATTGGCAACCAGTTGGCCGCTCAGCCTGCCGGGGGCTGGCTGAGCCAGCTTGAGGTCGAGTGCGTGAGCAGCTGATTCACCTTCAGGGCATACCTCCCGTTGGACGTGCCGTAATGACAGTCGAACAGCGGTACGCCGAGCACTGTCGCCGCGATGACGGGTTTCAGGTCGAGCTCGAAAAAGTCACCCGGCTCGAGGGCGAGCAATTGCGCCACCGTTGTCGGCGCGTGCGCCAGTGTGACCACCACTTCCACCTCGGCCGGCTGAATCTGATCCTTGAGCAGGTTCACCCAGCGGCGATCCGAGTCGCTCGAATCGCCCTGCGCGGTCGAGTAGAGCACGTCACGAATCGGCTCGAGAGTCGCATAGGGGATGCAAAAGTAGATCGTGCCGCTGGAGTCGCCGAATTCGAGTGTGAACGAGCTCGCAACGACGACCTCGCTGGGTGAGGCGATGTTGGCGAATTGGGCCAGCATTTCCGATCGTTGGTATTCGAGTTCGAGCGGGTAGATTTCGGTCCAGGCCTTCTTGTACTCGGCAGTGACGACGTCGACCAGGCGCCGGATGACGCGTTGTTCGGTCGGTGAGAAGTCACGTCCCTCGATTCGCGCCTGGTACTTTCCCGAGCCGCCGAACAACGAATCGATGACAGCGAACACCAGCGTGGGCTCGCACACAATCAGCCCCGATCCGCGCAAGGGCCGAACGCTCATGATGTTGAAGTTCGTCGGCAGCGCAATCTCGCGCAGAAAGTCGCTGTACTTCTGCACCTTGATGCCGTTGATCGCGATCTCCGGGCTCTTGCGCATCATGTTGAACAGACCCAGGCGCAGATTGCGCGCAAAACGCTCGTTGATGAGCTCCATGGCGGGCATGCGCCCACGCACGATGCGTTCCTGGTTCGCCAAGTTGTAATCGCGCGTACCGCCCGGCGCGACTTCCTTTTCCGCGGGCTTCTGGCTCTCGCCCGTGATGCCTTGCAGCAGGGCGTCGACTTCGTCTTGCGAAAGGACCTGGTTGCTCATGAACGTCGGCTGAGTCGGGTGAGCGAGAACACGTCATCCCGGCGCACGCTGGGATCCACAGCGCCCGAGTCGCCTCGAGGCATGCCCAAAGTATGGAATCGGCGCGGCGCAGCGATGCGCCGAATAGGTGGGCGAATTGCCGCCAGTCGCGGAGTGTCGAGGCGGGCCGCTCGACCACCGCGTGACGCCAAATTGCCTTGTGCTACACCCGGTTGCTCGCCACACCCGAGCGGCGCAAGTGCTCGATCAGCTTGGCCGCGATCTGCGGCAAGGGCAGCACTTCGTGCGCCGCGCCGGCGTTGATCGCTTCCTTGGGCATGCCGAACACGACGCAGCTCGCCTCGTCCTGCACCAGGTTGTAGCTGCCGGCGTCGCGCATCGCTTTCATCGCTGCTGCGCCATCGGCGCCCATGCCGGTGAGCATCACGCCGAGCGCATTGCGCCCGACGACACGCGCCGCCGAAAGGAACAGCACTTCGACCGAAGGTTTGTGCCGGTTCACCGGATCGGCGTCGCGCACCCGAGCGATGAAGTTCGCTCCCGAACGCTCGACGCTCATTTGCAGGCCGCCCGGCGCGAGGTAGGCGTGGCCGGGCAGGACGCGTTCGCCGTCGACCGCTTCGGCCACCGCGATGCGGCACAGGCTGTTCAGGCGCGTCGCGTAGCTCTTCGTGAAGCCGGGCGGCATGTGCTGCGTGATCATCACCGCCGGGCAGTCGTCTGGCAGGTGGGTCAGCACCTCCTTGGTTGCTTCGGTGCCGCCAGTGGAGGCGCCGATGAAGATGACCTTTTCGGTCGAAAGCCGGCCCAGCGCGGCTGCCACTCGGGCGGGACAGCCCGCCACGCTGCCGGCCTGCCCCGCCGCAAAGGCGACCGGCGCCTGCGTGCGGATCCTGCGGACCGTCGCCTGCGCGGCAACACGAATCTTGGCAGTGATGTCTTCACTGAGCAGGCGCAACCCGTCGGTGACGCCGATCTTCGGTTTGGCGACAAAGTCGATCGCACCGAGCTCGAGCGCGCGCAGCGTCGCATCGGCGCCGCGTTCGGTGAGTGTGGACACCATCACCACCGGCATCGGCCGCAGGCGCATCAGCTTGGCGAGAAAGTCGATGCCGTCCATGCGCGGCATTTCGATGTCGAGCGTGATCACGTCGGGGTTCAGCTCGCGGATCATCTCGCGCGCGATCAGCGGGTCGGCGGCGGCGCCGACGCACTCCATGTCGCGCTCGCGGTTGATGATTTCGCCGAGCAGGCTGCGCACGAGCGCGGAATCGTCGACGACGACGACGCGGGTCTTGGCCATGGCGTGATTCCTTCGTTGGGTTGCGGCTCAGAACAGGTTGATCGAGCCGCTGCTCGTTGCCGGCGCGGCGCGCTGCATCGCTGCGCGGTCCTGCGCGAGCAGGGCTCCCGTGTTCGCCGACGCCAGGCGCTTCACCATCGCCTTGCCGCTCGCCGGCATGAAACACACTTTGCGCGGGTAGATGTCGAGCACGTCTTTCGAGACGACCGGAATGCGCTCGGTCTTCAGATAGTCCATGACGAACTCGGTGTTGCGCTCGCCGACCTTGCTCGACCCCATGCCGCCGATCACGGCGCCGCCGCCGAACACTTTCGCCTCCAGACTCCCGCGCTGCGCGCCGAGTTTCACCATCTCCCTGATCAGCACTTCCATCGCGTACGAGCCGTAGCGCCCCGAGTCGTCGCTGCCTTCGGGGAGCATGAAGTGGTTCAGGCCACCGACCCGGGCGTTGCGGTCCCACAGGCAGGCGGCGATGCACGAACCCAGCGTCGTCATGATGAGGATTTCTTCGTTCATGACGAAGTACTCGCCGGGCAGCACCTTCACCGCCTCCGATTTCAGGGCGCTCTCGTACCAGAAGAACGACGCTTCGCCGCTCTGGCGCGGCATCGCCCTCAGGCGCTGCAGGCGTGTGCCCGGCGCGAGCGGGGCGGCAGGGCTTGACATTGGCTCAGACGCGCTGGTAGACCGTTTTGCCGCGCAAGCGGAACAGGTCTTTCGAATCGCTGAAGTTTTCCGAGTGCCCGGCGAACAACACGCCTTGCGGCTGCATCGCGCGGTGCATCTGCTCGAGTACGCGGCGCTGCGTCGCGGCGTCGAAGTAGATCATGACGTTGCGGCAGAACACGACGTGAAACGGCTCGCCGAGGGACCAGTGCTTGTCCGTCAGGTTGAAGGGGTGAAACTCGACGAGGCGGCGCAGTTCGAGCTTGACGCGCATGCTGCCGCTGTTCGCACCGACGCCGCGCAGGAAGTGCTGGCGTTGCTGCGCCGCGCTCAGGCCACGCGCGTTGATGTCGTAGACGCCGCGCTCCGCGTGCGCCAGCACCTTGGTGTCGATGTCGCTGCAGTGGATGCTGACCTGGGCGTTTGGCCCGAGCGTGTCCAGCACCGTGATCGCAAGCGAATAGGGCTCCTCGCCGGTTGATGCCGCGTTGCACCAGATTCGCGTGCGCTGGTTTGCGCGTCGCGTCAATTCTTCGGCGAGCACCGCGAAGTGGTGGCGTTCGCGAAAGAACGACGTGAGGTTCGTCGTCAGACAGTTGACGAACTCCTGCCACTCGTTCTCGGCCTGAGGTCCGCGCGCGTCCTCCAGCCACTGCAGGTAGCCGGCGAAACTTGTGTGGCGCAATTCGCGCAGGCGCCGCGACAGGCGGCTGTAGACCATCGCCTGCTTGCCAGGATTCAGGCTGATGCCGGCGCGCTGACGGATGAGCTTGCGCACGCGCTCGAAGTCGGCCTGGTCGAAGCTGAAGTCAACCTGGATCGGGTTCGCGGTGCGCGGCGTGGTGGCCAGGGCGGAAGGCATGAATTCTCGACATGAGCAGTTGCGCGCGACAGGCTCGCAGCCCGCGCTTTCGCGCAGCAGGCTGTCGAGTTATCGGCGTCCCCGCCGGCGGCTTGAGCCGGCGCCGGCACACCGCGCCGCGCCCCCCGCAGGCGCGAGTCACACCACGGCCGCCTGCGATGCCGCAGCGGCTGCGGGCCGACCCGGCACGCCGCGCACGAGCAGCCTGGCGAAGTCCTCCGCGGGCAGCGGCTTGCTGAACAGGAAACCCTGAATCACGTGACAGCCGAGCGCGGCAAGGAAGTCGGCCTGCTCCCAGGTCTCGACGCCTTCGGCGATCAGCTCGAGTTGCAGACTCTGGCCCATGGCGACGATCGCCGCGGTGAGCGCGGCGTCGTTCGCGTCAGACGGCAAGTCCTTGATGAAACTGCGGTCGATCTTGAGGATGTCCAGGGGGAAGCGTTTCAGGTAAGTGAGCGACGAATAGCCGGTTCCGAAGTCGTCGATGGCGAGCTTGATGCCGAGCCCCTTCAGGTCGCGCAGCACGCGTGTCGACGCGTCGAGGTCCTGCATCAGGCCGGTTTCCGTCACTTCCAGTTCGAGCAGCGACGTCGGCAAGGCGAAACGCGTCAGCGTCGAGCGGATGCGCTCGACCAAGCCGTCGCTTTGCAGGCTCTGGCCGTCCAGATTCACCGAGACCGGCAGGGGCGGCAGGCCGCCATCGCGCCAGGTCGCGAGTTGCGCCCCCACCAGGTCCAGCACCACATGCGTGAGCGCCACGATCAGACCCGACTCCTCGGCGATCGGGATGAACTCCGCCGGGCTGATGCTCCCCCGCTGCGGATGCTGCCAGCGCGCCAGCGCCTCGGCACCGACGATGCGTCCCGTGCGTGCATCGACCTTGGCTTGGTAGACGACACGCAATTCACCCTGCTCGACGGCATGGCGCAATTCGGTCTCGAGCGTGTGACGCCGCTGCATGGCTCGGCTCATCGACTCGCTGTACAGGCACACCCGTGACTGGCCCGCCGCTTGCGCGGCGCGCACAGCGGTTCCGGCGTTGCGCAACAAGGTGTGGGCGTCGGCACCGTCACCCGGCGTCAAGGCGATCCCAAGGCAGGCGCCGAGAGCCAGTTCCTGGCCTTGCACGACGAGCGACGCGCCGAGCCTGTCGCTCAGGCGCTGCGCGACACGCAGCACGTTGTCGGGGTTGCCGATGTCGACCAGCAGAACGCCGAATTCGTCGGCACCCAGGCGCGCCAGAGGGTCGTCGCCGATCTCCGCGTCGAGCGCGCCCTTCAAGTCTTCGGTGCGCAACGCGTCGCGCAGCCGGCCGCCCACCATCTTCAGCGCTGCGTCGGCAGCATCCGGTCCGAGTGCATCGGCGATGACTTTGATGCGCGGCAATGCCACCACGACAACGGCGCAGCGCAGGTCGCGGCGCGCGGCGAAGCCGAGCCATTGCTGGACCGTGTCGCCGAACAGGGCCCGGTTCGGCAGCCCGGTGAGAGAGTCGATGTACGCGAGTGCATGAATGCGGCGTGCGGCTTCGATCTGCTGCGTGATGTCGTGGCGGATTCCGCGCACTGCGATCACTCGGCCGGCTGCGTCGAGCTCGACGTCGGTCTGCTCCTTCAAGGTGCGCACGCTGAGGTCTGGCCGGACGATGCGAAATTCAACCGCGTAGGTCTTTCCGTCGCAGGCGCGCACCCTGCAGCGCGAGTCCACCGCATCCCGATCCTCCGGATGCACGTGCGCCAGCAGCTCCGAAAAATCGCGCTCCGCGCTGGATCGCGCGTGAAACCGTGAATGCGCTGCAATTCGTCGGAGCACGACAAGGCGTTGCTGCCGCTGCGCCACTCCCAGCTGCCCATCTGCGCGATGCGCTGCGACGCCGCGAGCAAGGCCTGGCTTTGCACCGAGTCGCGCAGCGCCTGACTCGCGCGCAGCGCGTAGCGCACGCGGTAGGGCAGCAGGTCCCAGACCATCGGTTTGGTGATGAAGTCGGTCGCACCCGATTCGTACGCCTGCTGGATCGACGCGCGGTCGTCCAGGCCGGTCATGACGATGATCGGGACGTTCTGCCCGGCGGAACTCGCACGCAGGCCGCGGCACGCTTCGTAGCCGTTCAAGCCGGGCATGAGCAGGTCGAGCAGCACGAGATCGGCCGGCGTTGCCTCGAACCGCGCGAGGCCGGCTTGCGCGTCGGGTGCGTCGACGACGCAAAAGCCTGCATCGGCGAGGGTTTCGCGTGCCATCAGGCGGATCATCGGATCGTCGTCGATGACGAGAATCGTATCGGGCGTCGGCGCGGTCATGCCGGGTGAGCCTCGGGTTCGCCTTGTTGCAGTTGCTCGCGAATCGCGCTCAACTGGTGCGTCGCCTTTTCGATGAGTGCGCTGAGTTCGGGCAGGTGCCGGGTCACTTCCTGCAGTTGGCCCGCACGCGCCTGGCCCTCCACGGCTGCGGCCAGACGCGCCAAGGCGCGCGCCGCCACCGTCGCCGCCGACGACTTGAGCGTGTGCGCCGCGCGTTCGGCGCCGCGCGCATCGCCGCTTGCGGCGGCGTCCCGAAGTGCCTGCAACAAGGTTGGCGTCTCGGTGACGAACAGGTCGATCACCTTGTTCACGAGGGTGGAGCGAACTTTCCCGCCGACACGCAGGCCGTTCAGCAGTTCGTTGCGGTCAACCGGCTCGGTCGTTTTGTCCTCGCCCGACGTTTCGGGCGCGGGCGCCGAAGCAGTTGCGCCTTCGGGTTGCACGTGCGCCTGGGTGCGGTCGGCGGGTGGCGCGATCGCGCTGCGGTCGACCCAACGCTCGAGCACGGCGTGCAATTGGGCCTGCACGAATGGCTTGCCCAGATGATCGTCCATGCCGGCACCGATGCAGCGCTCACGGTCGCCGCTGAGCGCGTTCGCGGTCAGCGCGATGATGGGCGTGCGGCGGCGCGACGCGGTGGCGGCCGAGGCTTGACCTTGCAGTTCGCGGATGCGCCGCGTCGCTTCGAAGCCGTCCATGCTCGGCATCTGGCAGTCCATGAGCACGACGTCGAAGCGCTCGGCCTGAAAGTGCTCGAGCGCGATCGCGCCGTTGCTTGCGTGCACGACGCTGCAGCCCATCTCGGTGAGCAACTCGGTGGCGATTTCGGCGTTGATCGGGTTGTCTTCGGCGAGCAGCACATGTGCGGTCAGCCGGGCCGCACCCATGGGCTTGCCCGCCGTACCTCGCGCGCTCGGGCTCGCGACGGCCTGGTCGCCCTCATTGCGGTTGCGCAAGGCGCGCATGAACTGCACTTCCGTGACCGGTTTCGGGCACCAGGTGTCGGCACCGTCCAGGCCAGGAACGTCGAGCTGGGCCAGGGCTTCGACGGCGACCAGCTTGACGAGGCGCGGCGTGCGTGCGCCCAAAGCGCTGCGCAGTTGTTTCGCGAACGGTGAATCACGTTTCGACCGATCTGCCTCGACGTAGAGAACGATATCGATCGGGGCTGCGGAGGCGCTCGCAACCAGACGGTCGAAGGCCTGCGCCAGGTCTGCCGCAGTCTCGGCGTGCAGCCCTGCGTGGCGGAGCATTTGCAACGTCGCGGCGCGCGCCGCGGTGTGTGGCTCGATGAGCAATACGGTCGAACCGGCCCACTTCCCGCGCTCTTTCGCCGTGGCCTCGGGACTCGCGAAGGCGGCCACCGGCACCCTGATCCAGAACGTCGCCCCTTGTCCCGCTTCGCTGTTCAGCCCGACTTCGCCGCCCATCTGCGCCGCGAGCTGGCGCGTGATCGCGAGGCCCAGGCCGGTGCCGCCGAATTCACGCGTCGTCGAGCTGTCCGACTGGGAGAAAGGCAGGAACAGACGCGCCTGGGTTTCCTTGGAAATGCCCATTCCCGAGTCGCGCACGCTGAAACGCAGATGCGTCGTTTCGCCCGAGCCGGTGCAGCTGATGCGCGCAATCACGTCGCCGGTCGCGGTGAACTTGATCGCGTTGCTGAGCAGGTTGCCGAGCATTTGTTTGATGCGGTGCGGATCGCCGAGCACCCAGTCGGGGACTTCGGGCGCGACGTCGCAGACCAGTTCCAGCGCCTTGCTTTGGGCGCGCGGTGCGTACAGCTGCGCCAGCTCGCCGAGCAGCGCGCGCGGCTCGAACGGCACGGATTCGAGTTCAACCTGACCGGCTTCGATCTTGCTCAGATCCAGAATGTCATTCAGCAAGTGCAGCATGGCGTCCGCCGACGTGCGCAGGCTGCGCGCGAAGTGACGCTGGCGCGGCTGCAGCGAGGTCTGCAACAGCAGATCGGCCATGCCGATCACGCCGTTCATCGGCGTGCGGATCTCGTGGCTCATGTTGGCGAGGAATTGCGACTTGGTTGCGCTCGCGCTGTCGGCCAGGGCCTTCGCCTCGGCGAGTGCGCGATTGCGCTCGAGCAGGCGCTGCGTCAGCGTGTCCAGCGCGTGCACCAACGAGCCGATCTCGTCGTCGTCGCGCAACTCGATCGCGGTGCCGGTGAACTCCATCGCGGTGCGCTCGGCACGAACCCGCAGGCGGCGCAGCGGCCGCAGCCCGTACCAGAGAGTCAGCACGGCGATACCGACGCTGCCGAGCAGGATCAACGCCGTCATCCACGTCGCCTTGCGCTTGGCCAGGTTTTGCACCGCAAACGCCGACGCGCTGTCGATCTGCGTCAGCACGACCCAGGCCTCGTCGACGATGCTCACCGGCAGGTAGGCGAGTGTCTTGTGCGTCGCGCCGTTCGTGCGGTAGATCGGGATCTTTTGTTCGAACGCTTCGGCGATCGCTGCCGCTTCGGGCGTCACCGCGCCCGGCGCGCCGCTCGCGACGAGACGGCCGGAGCGCTCGAGCAGCGCCAGGTCGGCGCCGATTTCCGCGCCCAAGCGCGCGAGAAGCGCCTGATTCAGGCGCACGCCGACGCTGACGGTGCCGATCACCTGGCCTTGCAGGCGCACCGGCTCGATCGCGCGCAGCAGCAGTTCGCCCGGCCGCTTCGACGTCGCCAGGAGCGACTGGCCGGCGAGCGCTTCTTCGACGCCCCAGGCTTTGTCGAGGTCGCCGTGGCGCGACGGTTCGTGGGCACGGTGCACGACGACGCCGTGCACGTCGGTCGCCTCGATGTAATCGAAGTCCGAACTGCCATGCGCCTCTTCGAGGATCACCATCAAATGGCCCGAGCGCCGCGGGTCGGGCTGGCTCAAGGCTTCGCGCAGCTTGCCCTTGGACGCGACCAGGCGCGCGACCACGCGCGCCTGTGTGCCCTCCTGGTCGATGAGGCGTTGCACCAGCCTGCCGACGGTGCGGACCTTGTCGATTTCGCGCTGGTGCAGCGTTTCGTCGAGCAGCAGGCTCGTCGAATGCAGGTTCAGGAATTGCCCGACGCCGGCGATCACGACAAACACCGTCGTGACGAGAAACGTCGTGCTCTTGAGGAATCTCATCGAGGCTGCAGCGTGGGGTGGACGAAGGTGCCGCGCCGCGCTCAGTTCGGCGCCGCGATCGGCAACACGTGGTGCTGGCGCAGGATGCGCTCGCCCGATGGCGACTGCACGAAGGCGACGAACGCCTTGCTCGCGCCGCTGAGGCTGGCGTCCTTGTGAACCAGGCCGAACTCGAGCCACATCGGGTAGCGCCCGTCGAGCAGCGTTTGCGGGTCGCCGTCGACACCGTCCAGCGCAAGGGGAGTCACTTTGGTCTTCGCGGCGAACAACGCCGAGCGGTTCAGGAAACCCAGGCTGTTGCCGAAGCGATCCAGAAGTTCGAGCAACTGCGGGTCCAGGTGCACGAGCTTGACGCTGTCGTCGAATGCGAGCGTCGCGAATGCTTTGATCTCGCGGTCGATCGCCATGCGCGACGCGTCCGTCGTTTCGCGGCCGATGGCGCGGATCGTTCCTGGTTTGGCGCCGAGTTCGCGCCAGTCGGTGACCTTGCCGCTGTAGACCTCGAGCACCTGGGCGCGGCTGATGGTTCGCGCCGAGACGCTCGCGCCGGCAACGAACACGACCGCGTCGCGGCCGATCGGGATGAAGTGCAGGCCACGACTGCGTTCCGCGTCCTTCAACGGCCGGCCGACGCGGCCGAGGACGGCCGCACCCGACTCGACGTCGCGCAGCGCGCCGGCGGTACCGCTGGAGGGTGGAACGCTGACGCGGTGTTGCCCTTGTTGCGCGTTGAACGCCTTGGCGAGCTCGCCGAGCACGTACTCGAGGTTGCCGCTGCCGGGAATCACCAGCTCTTCGGCGCGCACGCTGCCAAGGCACGCCAGGGTCGCCAACGCGACGAGGAATCGGGGCAAGGTCTTGTTCATGAGGTGGACGGGCGGGTGCACGAAATCGATCGCGACGCGGACTGCGTCAAACCTCGTATCGGCCTTGGCCGCGCCGGACTTGAGCCGCATCGCGCCGCGGGCCCCGCCAGGGCCGGGGGTGGGCACCGGCTGTACCGACGAATCGGCCCAAAGCGTGCAAACCTTGCAGACGGCATGACACGAATCCCTGCAACTCTTCAGCCGCGCCCCCCGCGGACCGATAGACATCCCGGAAAGGCGCCAACCGCGTGACGCTTCAGTCGCGCTGACGAGGCGAGGGTATGCCCATGTTTCGCTTGTCAAGAACCTATGCTTGGATCAGCCTGGCCGGCATCGCGCTGGTGGCGTTGATCTTGAGCGTGGTCTACCGCCAGACTGCGGTGGCCAACCTGGTGACGATGGGCGAGCGCGATACGGTCGCGCTGACCCACGCGTTCGCGAATTCGCTCGGCCCACAGCTGCTCGAGTGGGTCGACGAAGCAGCCACCCTGCCGGCCGATGCGATCCGCGCCCACCCGCGCACCAGCGCCCTGCTCGAAGTCACGAAGCGCCAGATGCGCGGCACCGACGTGGCGAAGATCAAGATCTACGCGCTGAACGGGCGCACCGTGTTCTCGACCGAACTGAAGCAGATCGGCGAAGACAAGAGCAAAAACGCCGGCTTTGCCGCGTCGCGCGTCGGTCAGGTCGCGACCGAACTGACCTACCGCGACAAGTTCAGCGCCTTCGACGAGGTGGTGGAGAAGCGCAACCTGCTCTCGGCCTACATCCCGATCCGCGACACGCAAACCGCGCAGGTGCGCGTCGTGTTCGAACTCTACGGCGACGTGACCGAGCTGATGCAAGACCTTGCACGCACCCAGGCCTGGGTCAGCGGCGCTGTGGTCGGCGTCCTGCTCCTGCTCTACGGCGTGCTGTTTCTCGTCGTGCGTATTGCGGACCGGCTGATCCGCCAGCAATACGACCAGTTGCAGACGACGTCGCAGGCCTTGCGCACCGCGCACGACGACCTCGAACTGCGCGTGCACGAGCGCACGGCGCAACTCGAACGCACGAATGCCGGCCTGGAAGCGGCGTGGTCGGCGGCACAGCGCGCGCAGCAGACGAGCGCGGAATCGCTGTCCGCCATGAGCCGCGCGATTCGCGAACCGCTGAGCGGCTTGCTGGGCGCTGTGCAAAGCGTCTCGGGAACCGCTACCGAACCGGCACTGCGGCACCGCATCGACCAGATCTGCAGCAGCGCCGACGCCTTGCGGCAGGCGGTCGAGCAGATCCTGGAGCGTTCCTTCGTGAGCCCGGAATTGCGCCGTCAGGCGATGTTCGAGCCCGGCGCTGTCGGCCAAGCCGAATCCAGCTCAAGCTGAAGGCGCAGCGCAGCGCGCGCGCCGCAGCGTGACGGTGTTCACGCAGCGCGGCGCGTTGCGCTGAGGTCACGGAGGGCAGGGCGCCGAATAGGCGCGCCTTCGCCTTGCTGATCCGGCTCAAGTCCAGCCGAGCCCTCGGAACAATGGCCGGGCGCACCGCTTGCGCCCGCACCGATGGCCGACTCCGACTCACAAGACCGCAATCTCCCGGCTTCACAGCGCAAGCTGCAAAAGGCACGCGCCGACGGCCAGGTGCCGCGTTCGCGCGACCTCGGCCACTTCGCGGCGCTCGCCGCGGGAGGCCTGGCGCTGATGGCGAGCCTGCCTACGGTCTCGGCGTGGCTGCAACAGGTGCTCGCGAGCGCCTTGCGATTGCGCGCCGGCGCGGCGGGCGACCCGACGCTGATGACGCAACAGCTCGCGCAATGGGCGCAGATCGGGCTCTGGGTCGCGGTGCCCTTCGGCGCCTTGATGATGCTCGCCGGCATGGCAGCGAGCCTGGGCCTGGGCGGCTGGAACTGGACGCTCAAGCCGCTGATGCCGAACTTCGGCAAGCTCAATCCGCTCACCGGCTTGCCGCGCATGCTGTCCAAGTCGCAACTCATCGAAGCGCTCAAGGCGAGCGGGTTGGCGCTGCTGCTGGGCGGCATCGGCGCGCTCTACCTGCGCAGTCACGCTGACAGCTTTCCCGCGCTGCTCGGCCTGCCGCTGCCTGCGGCGCTCGGCCAGGCCGGGCAGGTCGTGCTCGGTGGCCTGCTGTTCCTCGCGCTCGCGCTGGCGCTGTTCGCCGCCATCGACGCGCCGCTGCAGCGCCATTGGCACGCGATGCGCCTGAAGATGAGCACCCAGGAAGCGCGCCAGGAACACAAGGAACTCGAGGGCAACCCCGAGGTGAAGAACCGCATCAAGGCGCGCATGCGCGACATCGGGAACCGGCGCATGCTCGCCGCGGTGCCGAAGGCGGACCTGGTGGTGATGAACCCGACGCACTACGCGGTGGCGCTGAAGTACGAAGAGTCGCGCATGCGCGCGCCGACCGTCGTCGCGAAGGGCGCTGACCTGATGGCGCTGCGAATCCGCGACGCGGCGCGCGGCGCGTCGGTGCCGGTGCTGGAGTCTCCGGCGCTCGCGCGTGCGCTGTACAAACACGCCGAAGTCGACCGTGAAGTGCCGGCGGCGCTGTTCGCCGCCGTTGCGCAGGTGCTCGCCTACGTGTACCAGTTGCGCGCGTCGCTTGCGGGCCAGGGCCTGCGCCGGGGGCGCTGCCGGCGCTCGACGTTCCCGCCGAACTCGACCCGCACCACGGGCCGAAATGCCAACCGCCCTCCTGTCATACCGGCGCAAGCCGGTATCCACCCTCGGTGCGGCCGCGACTGCAGCGCAGTGGATCCCGGCGTTTCGCCGGGATGACCAACAGTGTCCTCGTCATCCCGGCGAAAGCCGGGATCCACCCTTGATGCTGCCCCCTCGGTCACCCGAGAGCCCACTCGATGAACCTCCTGCAATCCGTTCAACGCCTGCTCGGCCCGAACGCCCTGGCGATCAAGGCGCTGCTCGCGCCGCTCTTCATCATCCTCGTGCTCTCGATGATGGTGCTGCCGCTGCCGCCGCTGCTGCTCGATCTGCTGTTCACGTTCAACATCGCGATGGCGCTGATGGTGATGGTCGTCGCCGCGTACATGCTGCGGCCGCTCGACTTCGCGGCGTTTCCGACCGTGATCCTGCTCACCACCTTGATGCGCCTGTCGCTGAACGTCGCTTCGACGCGCGTCGTGCTGTTAGAGGGCCACACCGGCTCCGGCGCGGCGGGCAGCGTGATCGAGTCGTTCGGCCACTTCCTGATCGGCGGCAATTTTGCGGTCGGCCTGATCGTGTTCGCGATCCTCGTCGTCATCAACTTCGTCGTCGTGACGAAAGGCGCCGAGCGCATCGCCGAGGTCGGCGCGCGCTTCACGCTCGACGCCATGCCGGGCAAGCAGATGGCGATCGATGCCGACTTGAACGCCGGACTCATCGACGAGAAAGAAGCAAAACGGCGCCGCGCCGAAGTCGGCGAAGAAGCCGAGTTCTTCGGTTCGATGGACGGCGCGTCGAAGTTCGTTCGTGGCGACGCGATGGCGGGCATGCTGATCCTGTTCATCAACGTGATCGGCGGCCTCATCATCGGCATGGTGCAGCACGACATGTCGGCCGGCGCCGCGGCCGACAGCTACATCCTGCTCGCGGTGGGCGACGCACTCGTCGCGCAGATTCCGGCGATGCTGATTTCGGTCGCTGCGGCGATGGTCGTGTCGCGCGTCGGCAAGGAACGCGATGTGGGCCAGCAGATCGCGAAGCAGGTCTTCGATTCGCCGCGCTCGCTCGCCATCACGTCGGGCGTGATCGGGCTGCTCGGCGTCATCCCCGGCATGCCGCACCTCGTGTTCGGCGCGATCGCCGCCGGCATGGGCTATGCCGCCTACCTGATGCGCGAACGCCAGCGCCGCGCCGCAGCGCTGCCGCCTGCCAGTACCGAACTCGTGCCGAACAACGGCGAAGCGAGCTGGGACGACCTGGTGCCGGTGGACACGCTCGGCCTGGAAGTCGGTTACCGCCTCATCGCGCTCGTCGACAAATCGCGCGAAGGCGACTTGCTGTCGCGCATCAAGGGCGTGCGCAAGAAATTCGCCCAGGACGTCGGTTTCCTGCCGCCGCCGGTGCACATCCGCGACAACCTTGAGCTCAAACCCAGCGTGTACCGCTTGACGCTGCGCGGCGCCGTGGTCGGCGAAGCCGAGGCGTACGCCGGCATGTTCCTCGCCATCAACCCGGGCCACGCGACGCAGCGCCTGATCGGCACCCCGACGACCGATCCGGCGTTCGGCCTGCCCGCGGTATGGATCGAAGACGCGCATCGCGAAGCGGCCCAAATGGCCGGCTATACGGTGGTTGATTGCTCGACCGTCGTCGCGACCCATCTTTCACACTTGATGCAGGTTCATGCGGCCAAATTGCTCGGCCGGGTCGAGACGCAGCAACTGGTGGAACACGTGAACAAGTTGGCTCCCAAACTGATCGAGGATGTCGTGCCGAAGATGGTGGGAATCGCGTCACTGCAGAAGGTGTTGCAGCTGCTGCTGGAGGAGGGCGTACACATCCGCGACATGCGCTCCATCGTCGAGTGCCTCGCCGAACACGCGGCCACCGTCACGGATCCGGTGGAACTGGCACGGCGCATTCGTGTGCATTTGTCCTCCAGCATCGTGCAGCAGATCTACGGCCCGGTGCGCGAACTCGACGTGATCGCGCTCGCCCCGGACCTGGAGCGCCTCGTCGCGCAGGCGCTGAACTCGCCGCATGGCGCGGCGCTGGACCCGGGTGTGGCCGAAACGCTGACAAAAAGCGCAGCCGATTCGGCACGCCGCCAGGAAGACCTCGGTCATCCGGCATGCCTGCTCGTTCCGGACCTGATCCGCGCGCCGCTGGCACGCCTGCTGAAGCGCGCCGCGCCGCGGCTGCGCGTGCTCAGCCACAGCGAGATTCCTGAGACGCATTCGATCCGGATCGGCTCCGTGATAGGGGGAACGGCATGAACGTGAAACGATTCACCGCGCGCACCGCGCGCGAGGCGCTCGCCGGTGTGCGCCAGGCCTTCGGCGAAGACGCCGTCGTGCTCTCCACCAAGCCGTGCCTGGAAGGCATCGAAGTCGTTGCGATGGCGCCGGAGAGTCTGGCGCAGTTCGAGCGCGTCGCCGCCGCAGCGCCGGCGATGCGCCAGGCGCCGCTAGCGACACCCCTGTCGGCGCCGCTCGCCGCACCGGCACAGCCGCGCAGCGAACCGAGCGTGGCGCAGGACGTCGGCCAGCTCGGCATGAGCACGATGTCGTTCCAGAGCTACGTGCGCGAGCGCATGCTGAAGCGCCGCGACGCCGCGCTGCGTGAAGAGGCAAGCGAAGCGCTGGCCAAGCGTGCCTTGGCGCAGGCGCCGGTGCGCATGGCGCAGCCGCCTGCGTACACGCCGCCAACGACGCCGCTGGCGCCGCCCGTCGCGCCGGTGCCGTACGCAAGGCATTCGCAGCCGCCGCAGCCCGCGCAACAGCGGCAGCCCGCGGCGCAAGGCACCGAGCCGCAATTCGGCGCGCCGATCGCCTTGCCGCCTTCGATGCTCGGCGACCCGTCGTGGTTCGAGCCGCTCGCCGAACGCGTCGCGCAGCCTGCGCCGCAACGCGCCGCACCGGTGCCGAGCGTCGGCTTTCCCGCCGCGCCGCGCGCTGCCGCGGCACCGAGCGCAGAACAAGTCGCCGCGCAGCGCAACCAGCAGGCGATGATGGCCGAGCTGCGCCAGGTGAAGGGCCTGATCGAAGACCGCTTCGGCGCGCTCGCCTTCATGGACAAATTGCAGCGCCATCCGGCGCACGCGCGCCTGACGCAGAAATTGCTCGATTGCGGTTTTTCCGCGGCGCTGATCCGCAAGCTCGCCGAGCACATGACGCCGAGCGTCAGCGACGAAGCGGAGTGGGCCGCCGGCGTGCTGCAGCGCAACCTCATCACCGGCGAAGCCGAAGCCGCGCTCGAAGACCAGGGCGGCGTTTACGCGCTGGTGGGCGCCACCGGTGTCGGCAAGACGACGAGCACGGCCAAGCTCGCCGCGGCGTTCGCCGCAAAACACGGCGCGGCGCACCTGGGCCTCGTGACGCTCGACGCGTACCGCGTCGGCGCACACGAGCAGTTGCGCGCCTACGGCCGCATCCTCGGCGTTCCGGTGCACACGGCGCACGACAAGGCGTCGCTCGACGATCTGCTGCAGCTGCTCGCGGGGAAGAAGATGGTGCTCATCGACACCGCAGGCATGGCGCAGCGCGACGTTCGCACCGCCGAGCTGCTCGACATGCTGGACCATGCGTCGATCAACAAATTGCTCGTTCTCAACGCCGCGGCGCAGGGCGAGACGCTCGAAGACGTGATCGTCTCGTACCGCGGTCCGCTCGCGCGCGGCGTGATCCTGTCGAAGATGGACGAAGCCGTGAAGCTCGCGCCGGCGCTGGACATCGTGATCCGTCACAAGCTGCCGGTGCTCGGCGTCGCGAACGGGCAGCGCGTTCCCGAGGACTGGCACCGCCTGTCGTCGCACGTGCTGGTGCACCTGGCGCTGCGCGCGACGGCGTGGAGCGCGTACCGCTTCGAGGCCGAGGACCTGCCCTTGGTCTTCAGCACGCCGGCGCAACCCGGCGCGAGGCATGGCGTGGCGTCGAACGCTGCGCGGGTGGCGTATGCCTGAGGCCACGCTGAGCGCCGCCGCGGGTGTCGACGCGCCCGCCCCCCTGGTGCATCCGATGGCGCGGCCGCGCCCGCTGGACCAGGCGCATGGCCTGCGCCAATTGTTCTCCGGGCACCGGGTGCGCTTCGTTCCCGTCGTCTCGAACCCGCACGTCGGTTTTGGCGGACTGATGCTGGAACGCCTGTGCAGCGCGTTCGGCGCGCACGGCGCGCGCACGCTCGTCGTCGACGCCGCAGAGCGCGCCGCGCCGGCCGACGCCGGCGTGCTGATCGACCTGGCGGCAGCGATCGAACACCTGTCGCCGCAAGTCGCCTACCTCGCGGCGCGCGGCCTGCCGGCGCGCTGCATCGACGCCGAAGGGTTCACGTCCGCCTTTCTCGACTGCGTGGGTGACGCGACGGGCGAGATCGACGTCGTTCTCGTGCACGCGCCGGCGGCGGACCTGTGCCGACTGTTCTCGCGCCACGACCCACGCCACGCGGCGCGGCGCGAGGTCTACCCCTTGCTGCTCTGCGACGACCGGCCGACGAGCGTGACGCACGCCTACGGTGCGCTGAAGCTGCTCGCGCAGCGCGCGCTGCTGCGCGTGCACGACGTGTTGCTCGGCGCCGCGCCGGACTCGCCGCGCGCGGCACGCATCGCCGATCAGCTCGCGGCTTGCGCCGAACTCTATTTGCACGCGACCGTGCGCCACGCGTTGCGCATCGACCCGGCAGCGCAAGCCCACGACGCCGCGCCGGCGGACCTGCTGCGCTGGGCGCAGCAATGGCTGAACAGCCCCGGCGTGAGCCCGGCGCCGCGCCCGCTGCAGGCGCAAAGCGCGAGCTCGAACAGCGCGCTGCGCCACACCTTGAATTGAAGATGCACTGATCCCCCGGAGCCGAGACAAACGATGTACACCGCCAAAGGCAAGCTCGACGTCAACTCGATGCTCAAACAATACAGCCCGCTGGTGCGCCGCCTGGCGCACCAGATGCTGGCCAAACTGCCCGCCAACGTCGAGCTCGACGACCTGGTGCAGGTGGGAATGATCGGCCTCACCGACGCGCTGTCGCGCTTCGACACGGGGCTGGGCGTGCAGTTCGAAACCTTCGCCACGCAGCGCATCCGTGGCGCGATGCTGGATGAGCTGCGCGGCACCGATTACCTGTCGCGCGGCACGCGCAAGCAGCAGCGTGCCATCGAAGGCGCGGTGCACCGCCTCGAACAGCGCCTCGGGCGCGCGCCGGTGGAAAGCGAAATCGCCGCCGAAATGCAGCTCTCGCTCGCCGACTACCAGGAGCTGCTCGGCCGGGTGCGCGGCACGCAGCTCGTCTACCTGGAAGACATGACGGGATCGGGCAGCGAAGACGACTTCCTGGATCGCCACATCGGCGCCGAAGACGAGAACCCGCTCGCGCGGCTCGAAGACCATCGCATGCGCGAAGCGCTGATCGAGGCCATCAAACATCTGCCCGAACGCGAGCAGTACGTGATGAGCATGTACTACGAGCACGACATGAACCTGAAAGAGATCGCCGCCGTGCTCAAGGTCACCGAGTCGCGCGTCTGCCAGCTGCACAGCCAGTCGATCGCGCGGCTGCGCGTCAAGCTGCGGGCTTATTGACGCCGGGCTGACGCGCACAGCCGCGCCGCGCCCGCCCACCTGGCTTGCCGGCAATGCGCTGGCCCCTTCCCGCGCTGCTGGTCTGGGCCTTCGCCTGGGCGCTGTTCGCCGCGCTGCGCTGGATCGGCGTGCCGATGCTGTTTGCCGCGCTCGCCGCGACGCTCAGCGGCGTGTCGGCGAGCGCAGCCACGGTGCTGGGCGCGACACGCTGGCGCCGGATCATTCTGGCGGCTGGTTTCCCGCTCTCGTTTGCCGCCAGCGGCATGGCTGCGGCGCTGCCGGCGTGGACCTGGCTCCTGCCGCTCGCACTGCTGGTGGCGCTGTACCCGCTGAAGGCGTGGAGCGACGCGCCCTTGTTCCCCACGCCGCGCGACGCCTTGCGTGGCCTGTCGGCGGTGGCGCCGCTGCCCCCCGGCGCGTGCGTCGTCGACGCCGGTTGTGGCCTCGGCGCGGGCTTGATCGAACTGCGCAAGGTCTACCCGCAAGCGCAACTGCACGGCCTCGAATGGAGTCGCCTGCTCGCGCTGCTCTGCGCCTGGCGCTGCCGCTTCGCGCGAGTTGAGCGCGCCGACATCTGGGCCGTCGACTGGTCGGGTTACGCGCTGGTGTACCTGTTCCAGCGCCCCGAGAGCATGGCGCGCGCCGCCGCCAAGGCAGGGTTGGAACTGCGCCCGGGCGCGTGGCTTGTGAGCCTGGAGTTTGAAGTCGTGTCGTGCGAGGCGCACACAGTGCTGCGCGGTGCGGACGGGCGCGCGGTGTACGTGTACCGGGCGCCGTTGCCTCAGACCTGAATCACACCCGCCGTCTTGCTGCGCTCGGCGACGCCGTCGCGCGAATAGCCGCTGCCCGCGGCCGGTCGCGGCAGGAGCACGTCGATCGCGCGGTCCAGCGCCGCGGTGGCGCGCGCCAACGCTTCGCGCTGCGCTGCGACGAGGGCGCTCGCCTGCGCCAGGCGGCGCCGCAGCGGCTCGGGAATCGAGCCCTGTTTCGCGGCGAGGCTGAAACGGTCGACCGCTTGCGTCAACGCGAGGTGCAGGCCGTTGCCATGCTGGCCGATCGCGCTCAGGTCGCGCGCGCACAGGGCCGTGCCCAGGTTCGCCAAGTGCCCTTCGACGCGGTTCAGCGTCGCTTCGAGCGTGTTCTGGGGGCTGTCTGGCCGGACTTCGAAACGCGGATCGTTCATGGTTCGAGGATTGTCGATTCGGGAAGCGCGGCTCAGTGTGTCTTTTTGTCGAGCAGTTCGAGCGCGTTGGCGATCAGCTTGTCAGCGACGACGGCCGGATTGACGACGAACTTGCCCTGCGCGATCGCGGTCGCGAGTCGATCGACCTTGGCGGCGTCGAAAACGTCGCCGTTCAGTTCCTTGCCGGCGAGCAAGCCCGAGACGGCGTCGGACAACTTGACTTTGGCGCTGCTGCTGCCCGTGGCGCCGACGCTGCCGTCCGCCTTGGCCTGGCCCTTCAGCGGCGTCGCCTTGGCCTCGCCTGCGACGGTTGTGCCCGCGAGTGGCTCTCTGGGTTGTCCGATCTTCATGCGCTTCTCCAAACGGCAGGCAGGGGGACTGCCAGCTCGACTTGCATGGGTTATCGATCTTTCCGCCGGTAACTTTAAGGCCATTTGCGCAGACATCGGGCAAACCCCCGTCATTGCGTGAGATCGATCTCCTTAATCGCGACTGCAGCGCCGGTCACGACACGCCCCGACTCGGTTCGGGCGCGAACCGGCTGGCCTTCGATTCCCGGCGTCAGCGCCTGCCCCGTGCTTGTCACCTGAAAGCCGCTGCCACGCGAGATCAGCCTGACTTGCTCGCCGGCGGCGAACCAGATCCGCGGCCGCAGGTGCGACTCGCGCAGCACCTGGCCCTTCGGGACGGCGCGGACCAGGGTCCGGCCGGCGGCGCGCGCCGGGTCGGTGAACGGCTTCGACGGGTTTTCGGCCAAGTCGACTTCGGCTTGAATCATGTCGGCGCTGCCGAGCACATTGCCCGCAGGCAGCGCCGCCGCCGCGACATAGGCCAAGCCGAACACCTTGACCGTGACCGGAACGGACACGTTCCACGGCGTGGCACCGTCGACGCAGCGCAGCCCGACACGGCTGCTGCCCCACAGGCGTTGCGAGCCGGCGAGATGAGGCTCGGTGCGCCGGCAAGGGGCCAGGCGCAGCCGCGCATCGAGCGTTCCGACCTGCACCTCGATGCGCCGCCCCGGCGTCTGATGGCGCGCCGCTTCGAGAACGAACTGCTGCACCTGCAGCGCCCACGGCGGCTCCGCCGGACCCGCGTGTGCGATCGCGCATGGCGCGAGAAGCGCGAGCAGGCGCAACGCCGCGGCGCGCCAGACGCGACCTCTCAACCCTGCGAATCGATCACGCATGGGTCGCACTCTAGGCGTAAGCAATCGAAAGGGGGGCGCGAACAGAGCACCCATCCCGCCTCTATTCGGGCTAATGAATCGTGGCTCCGCTCACCAGAATGGCTTCACATCGCCAAAGTGGCAGGTCGCAAGCCTGCCGGGGAAGGGCTCTCATGTTGAACCGATTGAACGACACACTCGATTTCCAGGGCCAGGCGCTGCTGCTCCGCTCGCAGCGCCAGCGCCTGATCGCGAGCAACATCGCGAACGCCGACACGCCCGGCTTCGTGGCGCGCGACTTCGACTTTGCACGCGCCTTGCGCGAAGCCGGCAGCGCGCTGCCCGGCCAGCCCGGCCTG
Organism: uncultured beta proteobacterium; assembly: GCA_963775015.1. Taxonomy (GTDB): domain Bacteria; phylum Pseudomonadota; class Gammaproteobacteria; order Burkholderiales; family Burkholderiaceae_C; genus JAEMQF01. Next base: position 139,620 of record CAVZHI010000021.1, read on the forward strand.
CTGCGCTCCAGCAGCGGCCACATCGGCACGGCCGCGGCGCCGGGTGTGCAACCGACGCTGAACTACGCAACGCCGAGCCAGACGAACCTGGACCGCAACAGCGTCGACATGGACCGCGAGCGCGCCGCTTTCGCCGACAACGCCGTCAAGTACGAAGCGACGCTGCGCTTCATCAACGGGCATATGCGAACCATGCTCGAAGCGATCAAGGGGCAATGAACATGAACCGCGGGTATGTCATGGGTGGAGCCGCGCGTTCGGCAATTTATTCATCGCCACCGGCAGTGGATCCCGGCGTACGCCGGGATGACATTGGGCAGGCGTCATCCCGGCGCACGCCGGGATCCACTCTTTGGAGCTGCGCCTTCGGTGGGTCGGCAGATCGGCTGCACAAATTCCCGGGCGAAAGGCTGATATGAGCATGTTGAACATCTTCAATGTGGCGGGCAGTGCGGTCAGCGCGCAGAGCCAGCGCCTGAACGTCGTGGCGTCGAACCTGGCCAACGCCGATACCGTCGCCGGCCCCGACGGCCAGGCGTACAAGGCGCGCCAGGTCACGTTCCAGACACAGATGCTCGGCGCGAGCAGCAGCGATCCGGCGTCCGCTGGCGTGACGGTGAGCACGGTCAGCGAAAGCGAAGCGCCGGGGCGGCGCGTCCATGACCCGAAACACCCCGCCGCAGACGCCGAGGGCTACGTCACGTACAGCAACGTGAACCCGGTCGAGGAGATGGTGAACATGATCTCGGCGTCGCGCTCGTACCAGAACAACATCGAAGTCATGAACACGGCCAAGACGCTGCTGCTCAAGACCTTGCAACTCGGTCAATGACGTTCACTGAACAGGCAACCCCTCCATGGCCACGAACCCCGTCTCCAGTGTTCTCGAATCGAAACCGCTCGACCCAGCCGCCAAAGCGGCGAAGGATGTGCAGGCGAGCGCGGACCGCTTCCTCAAGCTGCTCATCACGCAGATGCAGAACCAGGATCCGCTGAATCCGATGGACAACGCCCAGGTCACGAGCCAGATGGCGCAGATCAACACCGTGAGCGGGATCGAAAAACTGAACCTGTCGGTGCAAGGCCTGTCGGACCAGTTCCTGCAGATGCAGGCGCTGCAGGGCGCGGCGCTGGTCGGGCGCGACGTCGTCGTCCCAGGGAACCAGATGTCGATCGAGAACGACGTCGGCCAGGGCGGGTTCGAGCTCACCGCGGCCGCGGACCATGTCAAGGTCGAAGTCCTGAGCGGCGCGGGCCAGGTGATCGACACGCTGAACCTGGGCGCGCAAAGCGCCGGCAGGCACAGCTTCAACTGGCCCGCCAAAGGCGCGCTGGAGGACAGCGGAATCCGCTTTCGGATCAGCGCGAGCAGCGGCGCAACAGCACTCACGAGCACGCCGCTGATGCGCGACACGGTCACCGCGGTCAGCGCGAGCGGCAATTCGCTGCTGCTGGAGCTGGCGCGCAACGGGCCGGTCGCTTACGCCGACATCAAGGCGTTCAACTGATGCAACGCCAGCCACCGCTTCAACCGCTTTCGACTCTCACCCACGGCGCGACGCGTCAAATTTCCAAGGAAAACCCATGAGCTTCCAGCAAGGTCTGTCCGGTCTGAACTCTTCGAGCAAGAACCTCGAAGTCATCGGCAACAACATCGCCAACGCCAACACCTTCGGCGCCAAGGTGTCGCGCGCCGAGTTCGTCGACCTGTACGCGAACGCCTTGAGCGGCACCGGCGTGAGCGCGATCGGCATCGGCGTGAGCCTGTCGACGGTGGCGCAGCAGTTCACCCAGGGCAACGTGACGACGACGGACAACCCGCTCGACCTGGCGATCAACGGCAAGGGCTTCTTTCAGCTCGCCGAGCCGAGCGGCGTGATCGTGTACGGGCGCAACGGCCAGTTCAAGGTCGATCGCGATGGTTTCATCGTGAGCAACCAGGGCCTGAAACTGCAGGGCTATCTGGCCGACGCGGCGGGCGTGATCCTGCCGGGTCAGCCGACCGGTCTGCAAATGCCCGTCTCCGGCCTCGTACCCAGTGCGACCACCGAGATGCAACTCGAATTCAACCTCGACGCGCGCCTGGCCGTTCCCGCCGCCGCGGCGGTGCCGAACATCAACACCAGCGACCCGGCGACGTACAACAGCGCGACGACGATGACCTTGTACGACGCGAAAGGCCAGGAAGTCGCGCTCACGTATTACTTCCAGAAGACCGCCACCGACAACTGGAACGTCTACGTCACTGCCAACGGCACACCGTTGGTGGACGACGGAACGGGCAATCCGGTCGTGACCACGACGATCACGTTCCCGACGAACGGCAGCGCACCGACGGTTCCGGCGGGCCCGGTGCTGCTCGACATCCCGGCGAGCACGAACCTCGCCGGCGCCGCCACCGAACCCATTCCCGGCGTGGCGCTGGACCTGAGCCGCGCGACCCAATTCGGTTCGAGCTTTTCCGTCGCCGCACTGAGCCAGGACGGATACGCCGCGGGCCAGCTCGTCGGCGTGCACGTCGAAGGCAACGGCATCGTCATGGCCGAATATTCGAACGGACAGTCCAAGCCCGCGGGTCAGGTCGAGCTGGCGACGTTCCGCAATCCGCAGGGTCTGCAACCGAACGGCGGCAACACCTGGTCGCGCACTTTCTCCTCGGGCGATCCGGTCTCCGGCGTTCCGGGCAGCGGCACGCTTGGCGTGCTGCAGGCGGGTGCGCTCGAAGAATCGAACGTCGACCTGACGGCCGAGCTGGTGAACATGATCACGGCACAGCGCATCTACCAGGCGAACGCGCAGACGATCAAGACGCAGGATCAGATCCTGCAGACGCTCGTCAACTTGCGTTGATCGTGATGGTGCGTAGCTCGCCGCCTCGCATGTCATCCCGGCGCACGCCGGGATCCACTCGCTGGAGCCGCGCGTTCGGCGAATGTTCATCGCGTCGGGCAGTGGATCCCGGCGTGCGCCGGGATGACGTGGGGCGGTGGTCATCCCGGCGCACGCCGGGATCCACTGCATTGCAGTGGCCGGACTCCTCACGGTGGATCCCGGCGTTCGCCGGGATGACCGAAAAGACATCATGGACCGTCTGATCTACCTCTCGATGTCGGGCGCGAAAGCGACGATGCAGCGCCAGGAGGTGCTCGCGAACAACCTCGCCAACGTCACGACGCCAGGCTTCCGCGCCGAACTCAGCGCGTTCCGTGCCGTGCCGGTGCTGGGCGACGGCGCGAGCACACGCGTCTACGCGCTCGAATCGACCCCCGGCTACGATGCGACGCCCGGTGTCGTGAGCGCGACCGGGCGCAATCTGGACGTGGCGCTGCGCGGCAACGCGTGGCTCGCCGTGCAGGCGCTGGACGGCACCGAGGCCTACACGCGCGGCGGCTCGCTCGACGTGTCGGCCGACGGCATGCTCACCACGCGCGGCGGCTTGCCCGCGCTCGGCGACGGCGGGCCGATTCAGCTGCCGGCGAACAGCCAGATCAGCATCGCCGCCGACGGCACGGTGAGCGCGCGCAGCGCCGCGGGCGTCAGCACGTCGGTGGGGCGGCTCAAGCTCGTCACCCCCGAAGCGGCGCTGCAACGCGGCGACGACGGCCTGTTCCGCGCCGACGCGGGCGACTTGCCCGCCGACGCGACGGCGCGTCTGCAGGACGGCGCGCTGGAGAGTTCGAACGTGAACCCGGTCGAAGCGATGGTCGCGATGATCGGCGCGGCGCGCCAGTTCGAGACCCAGATGAAATTGCTCCAGACCGCCCAGGCCGACGCGAATTCGGCTGCCAAATTGTTGACCTTGAGCTGAGGGAGCACACACCATGATGCGTTCACTGTGGATCGCCAAGACCGGCATGGAGGCGCAGCAAACCCAGCTCGACACGATCACGCACAACCTGGCCAACGTCGGCACGAACGGCTTCAAGCGCTCGCACGCCGTGTTCGAGGACCTGATGTACCAGAACCTGCGCCAGGTCGGCGCGAACAGTTCGGAGCAGACGACCTTGCCCACCGGCTTGCAAGTGGGCCTGGGAACACGCGCGGTCGCGACGTCGCGCAACTTCGGCCAGGGCAATTTGCAGCAGACCGCGAACCCGCTCGACATCGCGATCCGTGGCAGCGGTTTTTTCGAAGTCCAGATGCCCGACGGAACGGTGGGCTACACGCGCGACGGTTCGTTCCAGGTGAACGCGCAGGGCCAGCTCGTGACGAACAACGGCTTCACGGTGCAGCCCGGGATCACGATCCCGGCGAACGCGCAGAACGTGACGGTCGGCGCCGACGGCACGGTCACGGCGAGCCTCCCGGGCCAGACGACGCCGCAGGTGATCGGGCAGATCCCGCTCGCCAGCTTCGTCAATCCGGCGGGCCTGGAGCCCAAGGGGCAGAACCTGTTCGCCGAAACCGCGGCGTCGGGCACGCCGAACACCGCGGCACCGGGGCAGAACGGGTTGGGCGCGCTGCAGCAGGGAGCGGTGGAGACGTCCAACGTGAACGTCGTCGAAGAGCTGGTCGCGATGATCCAGACGCAGCGTGCCTATGAACTGAACTCGAAGGCGATCCAGACGGCGGACCAGATGCTCGCCAAGTTGGGGCAGTTGTGAGGCGTGTCTTGAACTTCGTGGGTACCCTGGCAGTGGATCCCGGCTTTCGCCGGGATGACGTTCATTGCCGCGTCATCCCGGCGCACGCCGGGATCCACCGCAAGCCTGCCGCACCAAGACCGCTGCGCCTCGTCGCCTTCGCCTTCGCACTGCTGCTCGCCGCGTGCGACACGCTCAACTCGCGCCCGCCGGTCGACCTGGCGTTGCCGACGTCGACGCGGCCGCAGCCGGTCGTGCAGCCGGTCGTGAACAACGGCGCGATCTTCCAGGCGTCGCATTACCGGCCGCTGTTCGAAGACCACCGCGCGCGCCTGATCGGCGACACGCTGACGGTGCAGATCGTCGAAAAAGTGAGCGCGAGCCAGAAGAGCACGAGTTCGATCGACAAGAGCGGCGAGGTGGGTGCGGGCATCACCGCGTTGCCGTTCATCAACCCGAATTCGTTCGGCCGCGCGAGTGTCAGCGGCGCGTCGACGAACAGCTTCGCCGGCAAGGGCAGCACGGAAAACACGAACGACTTCTCCGGAACCATCACCGCCACCGTCATGGAAGTGCTGCCCAACGGGCATTTGCTGATCGCCGGCGAAAAGCAGATCGGCGTGAACCACAACGTCGACGTGTTGCGCTTTTCGGGGCAGGTCGACCCGCGCGCCATCCAGCCGGGGAATTCGGTCGCCTCGGCGCTCATCGCCAACGTGCGCATCGAGCACCGCGGCCGCGGCGCCCAGGCGGAGGCGCAAGGCATGGGCTGGCTGAGCCGCTTCTTCCTCAACGTGTTGCCGATCTGATGACCCCATCTCAACTGACGACCTCCGGGAGCGACACCATGTGGACGAGCGACAGGTGGCTGCGCCTGTTGATTGCGCTGGCCTGGTTCATCGCCTTGGCGGCGCTGTGGTGGCCGCCCGCCGAGGCGGCGCGAATCAAGGAAATTGCGCAGGTGCAGGGCGTGCGCAGCAACGCGCTGTCGGGCTATGGCCTCGTCGTGGGGCTGGACGGCACCGGTGACCAGACGACCTCGGCGCCGTTCACGACACAAAGCCTCAACGCGCTGTTGCAGCAGATGGGCGTGACGGTGCCGCCGGGGATCAGCATGCAGATCAAGAACGTCGCCGCCGTCATGGTGACGGCGCAGCTGCCGGCGTTTGCGCAGCCGGGTCAGGTGATCGACGTCAACGTCTCGTCGCTCGCCAACGCGAAGAGCCTGCGCGGCGGGATGCTGATCGCCACACCGCTGAAAGGCGCCGACGGGCAGATCTACGCCATGGCACAGGGCAGCCTGATCGTCGGCGGCGCGGGCGCGTCGGCGGGCGGCTCGAAAGTGCAGATCAACCACTTGAGCGCCGGGCGCATCCCCGACGGCGCGACGGTCGAGCGCAGCGTTCCCACGCCGCTGCACCAGAACGAATTCCTGCAACTCGACCTGAACTCGAACGACTTCAACACGGCGCGCGAAGTCGCGCGCACGATCAACAAGGCGATGGGCGAGGGCCTGGCGCAGGCGGTGGACGGGCGTGTCGTTCGGGTGCGCATGCCGACGCTACCCGAGGCGCGCGTCGGATTCATGGCCGACATCGAGAACCTGGACGTCGAGCGCGCCGCGCCGGCGGCGCGAATCGTCGTCAACGCGCGCACCGGTTCGGTCGTGATGAACGGCTCGGTCACGCTGTCGGCGTGCGCGGTGGCGCACGGCAGCCTGTCGGTGACGATCAACTCGACGCCCGTCGTGAGCCAGCCGAATGCCTTCTCTACAGGGGGCCAGACGGTGGTGCGCGAGAAGGCCGACATCTCGATCAAGCAGGAACCCGGCACGCTGATCCAGCTGCCCGGCGGAACCAAATTGTCGGAAGTCGTGAAAGCGCTGAACTCACTCGGTGCGACGCCGCAGGACCTGCTCGCGATCCTGCAGGCGATGAAGTCCGCCGGCGCATTGAACGCCGAGCTCGAGGTCATATGACGCTCGGCGTGGGCGCCGGACTCGCTGCCGACTCGCACGGCATCGACGCCCTGCGCGCCAGCGCGGCGCGCGATCCGAAGGCGGCGATCAAGGAGGCGGCGAAACAGTTCGAGGCGCTCTTCATGCGCGAGCTGATGAAGAGCATGCGCCAGGCGACGCTGTCCTCGGGCTTGCTCGACAACTCGACGACCGAGCTTGGCACCGAGATGCTCGACACCCAGTTCGCGCAGCAGATGACGGGCCTGCGCGGTGGCTTGAGCGAGGCGATTGCGCGCCATCTCGAGCGGCAGATGGGCGTGTCTCCGGGCCCCGCCGCGCAAGACGTCGAAGTCTCGCTGCAGGCCAGCGACGTCATCCCGACGAAAGTCGGGATCCAGCCTGCGCCGCCGGAAGTGGATCCCGGCCCCCGTGTCGAGCACGGGGCGGCGGTTCGCCGGGATGACAAGCGGGTTTTGCCGGCCCTGTCCGCAACACAAATCGGATTCGTCCAGCAACACGCGCAGGCGGCGCGCGCTGCGCAACAGGAGAGCGGCATCCCGGCGAGCTTCATGCTCGCGCAGGCGGCGCATGAATCGGGCTGGGGTCAGCACCCGATCCGCCACGCCGACGGGCGCAGCGCGAACAACCTGTTCGGCATCAAGGCCGGCGCGAACTGGAAAGGCGACGTTGCCGAAGTCATGACGACGGAAGTGATCGCCGGCCAGGCGCATTCGGTGAAAGCGAAGTTCCGCGCTTACGCGTCTCCCGCCGAGTCGTTCAACGACTACGCCAGAATGATCAGCGACAACCCGCGCTACGCGCGCGTGCTCGAGAACACCGGATCGGCTCCGCACTTCGCGCAGGAACTGCAGCGCGCCGGCTACGCGACCGATCCGCACTACGCCGACAAGCTGACGCGCACCATCAACACCACGTTGCGCGTGCAGCGCGCCGTGGGCTGAGCCCTTCTTCGGACCTGATGAGCGACATGAATCAGCTACCCCTCGTCATACCGGCGAATGCCGGTATCCACTCGTTGAAGCTGCACCTTCGGCGAATTGTTGATCGGGTCCTTCCAGTGGATCCCGGCGTGCGCCGGGATGACGAATTTCTTGCGTCGTGCCCTTCGCTCAGCGCCTTGTCATGCCGTGGGCTGAGCCATCCCTCGTCATACCGGCGAACGCCGGTATCCACTCGTTCAAGCCGCACCCCTGGCGAATTGTTGATCGGGTCCTTCCAGTGGATCCCGGCGTGCGCCGGGATGACGAATTTCTTGCGTCGTGCCCTTGGCTCAGCGCCTTGTCATGCTGAGCTTTGTAGCTAATCAGGTCGCCGGATAAGCCACCACCATGTCCACCGCACTCATTTCGATCGGCGCGCGCGCCCTGTTCGCGAATTACGCGGCGCTGCAGACGACCGGCAACAACATTGCGAACGCAAACACGCCGGGCTATTCGCGCCAGAGCGTCGAACTCGCGACGTCGACGAGCCAGTTCAGCGGCGCCGGCTTCTTCGGCAAGGGTGTCGACGTGGCGACCGTCGCGCGCTCCCACAGCGAGCTGCTGACGCGCGAGTTGCAGGTCGCGACATCGGTCTCCGCCGGCGACCAGGCGCGCGCGAGCCAGTTGCAGCGCCTGGAAAGCGTTTTTGCGCCGGGCGAAGCGGGCCTGGGGTTCGCCGCGTCGCGATTCCTCAATTCGTTTGTCGACGTGGCGAGCAACCCGCAGGACTATGCGGCGCGTCAGGTCGTGTTGTCGAACGCCGATGCGCTGGCGCAGCGTTTCGCTGTTGCGGGGGACCGGATCTCGGAATTGCAGAACGGCGTCGTGCAGGAACTGGGCGTCGCGGTATCGACTCTCAACACGCTCGCCAGGGGCGTCGCGGACCTGAACCAGCGCATCGGCGACGCGCTCGGCCTGCGCCAACCGCCGAACGATCTGCTCGACCAGCGCGACGAAATGATTCGCAAAATCAGCGAGCTGGTGCAGGTCACAACGGTCGGCGCGAGCGACGGTTCAATGAGCGTGTTCATCGGCGGTGGGCTGCGCCTCGTGCTCGGCAATCACGCGTCGAATATGGCGCTCACCGCAGACGAGTTCGATTCCACGAAAGTGAGCGTCGCGCTCGTCGAGGCGGGCCGTACCGTGCCACTGCCCGGTGCGATTGTTTCTGCGGGGCAGATCGGCGGCCTGCTGCGCTTTCAGAACAGCGACCTCGTCGACGCGCGCAATTTGCTCGGGCAAATGGCGCAGGCGATCGCGGGGGCGGTGAATTCGCAGCAGGCGCTCGGCCTCTCGCTGACCCAACCGGCGGGCGCCGGCGCGCCGATCTTCGGCACCGGTGCGCCTCGGGTTGCGCCGAGCAGCAACAACGCCAGGGCCGGCGGCGTCGATGTCGCTTCGTTCCTCGACGCAAACGGCGTGCGCGTGCCGAGTGTGGGCATCACGATCATCGATGCGACGCAGCTTCAGGCGAGCGACTATGAACTGGTCGCCGACCCGGCAGGCTCGGGCGACTACTTCCTGACGCGGCTGCGCGACGGGCTCACGCAAAGCGTGGTCTCGGGGGATGTGGTCGACGGTTTGCGCATCGACATCACCGGGCCGCTGCCGGTGGCGAACGACAAGTTCCTGCTCCAGCCCGTGGGCAGCGCAGCGAGCCGCATGCAGCGTGTGCTCGCCGACCCGCGCGGCATCGCCGCGGCGGCGCCGGTCACTGCGTCGCTTGGCGCGGCGAACGCCGGCACGGCGAGCGTCGCATCGCTGCGCGCCGTGAACTCGACGCTGGACCCGAACCTCAGCGCCACCCTCACGTTCACCTCGGCGACCGGCAATTACGACTGGGAATTGCGCGACCCGGGCAACACGATCGTGAGCAGCGGCTCGGCGACCTGGCAAGCCGGGGTGCCGATCCAGCTCAACGGCTGGGAGCTGCAGCTCGCCGGCGTTCCCGCGAGCGGCGATACGCTCACAGTGGCGAAGACCGCGTTCCCGGCGGCGAACAATGGCAACGCGCGCGCACTGCTCGACTTGCGCGGCGCGGCGCTCGTCGGTGCGAGCGCGCAGGGCGGTGGCGTGACCCTCACCGACGCCTATGCGAACGCGATGACCGATGTGGCGGTGCGCGTCCAGGGGGCGCAGACGAGCGCTCAGATGTCGGCCAGCGCCAGCGCGGCGGCGAAAGCGGCGAACGACGACGTCGCCGGCGTGAACCTGGACGAAGAGGCGGCACGCCTGATCCAGTATCAACAAAGTTACCAGGCCGCGGCGAAGTTGCTGCAAGTGGCGCAAACCGTGTTCGACGCGTTGCTCGCCACCGGCAGGGTCTGACAAGGAATGCGCAGATGACGAACCGAATTTCCACCGCGCACCTCTACGACGCGTCGATCGACGCGCTGCAGAACCGGCAGCGCGACCTCGCCGAAACGCAGCGCCAGCTCACCACCGGCAAGCGCATCAACCGCGCGAGCGACGATCCCGCAGCCGCGGCGCGCGCCGAGCGCGCCCTGGCGCGCGAACTGCACACCGACGCGAACCTGCGCGCCGTGCAGTCGAGCCGCTCCAACATGGAGCTGAGCGAAGCGACGCTGGGCAGCGCGACCGAGCTGTTGCAGCAAGCGCGCGAAGCGCTGCTCGGCGCGGGCAACGCGTCGTACTCCGACGCCGAGCGCGTGCACCTGGGCGATGCGCTGGCGTCGATCCGTTCCCAGTTGCTCGCGCTGGCGAACAGCGGCGACGGGGCAGGGCGCGCCCTGTTCGGCGGCCAGGGCTCGAGCCAGCCGCCGTTCGTCGATGCGCCCGGCGGCGTGCAATTTCGTGGCGTCGCCGGCGAGCTCGTCGCCGGTGGCGAAGCCGGGCTCACGCTGAGCATGGACGGCCAGTCGATCTGGCTCGGCGCGCCAAGCGGCAACGGCGTGTTCGAGACGCGCGCGACGACGAGCACGGGAGCCGCGTGGGTCGACGCCGGCAGCGTCACCGATCCGGCGAGCCTGACCGGCTCGAGCTACAGCGTGCAGTTCAGCGTCGCCGCCGGCGTGACGACGTATTCGGTGTTGAAAGACGGCGCGGCGACAGCACTCGCCGGCGTGCCCTACACCTCGGGTGGCCTGATCGAGATCGACGGCATCGCGCTGCGGATCAACGGCAGCCCGGCCAACGGCGACGTGTTCGACGCCGTGCCGTCGACGCAGACTTCGAGCGCCTTCGACGTTCTCGACCGTGCCGCCGCCGCATTGCGCACGCCGCTGCGCAGCGCCTCGCAGATTCAGCAGGGCCTGTCGCGCGACCTGCGCGATGTGGACGCGGTGCTGGGCCATTTGCAGTCGGCGCGATCCCACGCGGGCGAAGCGCTGAACCGCATGGACGGCACCGACGCGCGCCTGGCCGACACCAAACTCCAGGCGCGCTCGGAGCGCTCCGACGCCGAAGACCTGGACATGGTGCAGGCGATTTCCGCATTCCAGGCGAAGCAGATCGGCTACGACGCGGCGCTCAAGACCTACTCGGCCGTGCAGCGCCTGTCGCTGTTCCAGTACATCAATCCTTGACAGCAGAGGTCTACCGTGGCTGCAACTTCCATCCTGGGTCAAGTGGCTTTGGGCTATTCGCCCATCGTCGACAAGAGCCGCGCCATCATCGCGACGCGGCTCGGGGTGTTCCCGCTCAACGCCGAGACTCGACTCAACGTCGTGGACTTGCTCGCCGCGATCAGCGAGGTCTGGCCGGCCGACGGACCGAAGGTGTTTCTCAACCTCGCCAGCGAAGCGTTGCTGGTGGAGTTGCTCGGCGCGAAGCCGGCGAAGAACCTTTCAATCGAAGTTCCCGCCTTCATGGCGGGCGAGCCCGCGGTGGTCGCCGCGTTGGGGTCGGCGCACGCGAACGGCAACACGCTGCTGCTCAAGGGTCGGCCCTTGAAGGAACTGCCGCGTGAAATCCTGCCGTATTTCAAGCACGCGATCGTCGATTTGAGCGAAGAGCGCCGCACCGATGCCGCGGTGCCCGCCGGCGTGACGCGCGCCATCACGACGGTGCAAAGCGGCGTCAACAACGTGTCGGACATGGAAAAAAGCTTCGCCCGCGGTTCCGTGGCGGTGCTGGGCTGGCCGATCGACGACGCGGTGATCGTCGCCGCCGAAAAAGACAAAGGCAAGGTACCGAACGACTTGCGCGTTCTCGTGCAATTGATCCAGCTCGTCGACGCCGAAGCGCCCACCGCCAAGCTCGAGGAAACGCTGAAGGGCGATCCGACGCTCGCCTTCAAGTTGCTGCGCCTCATCAATTCGCCGGCACTGGGAATGAAAGTCGAAGTCAGTTCGCTCGGCCACGCCGTGATGCTGCTGGGTTACCAGAAGCTCAAGCGCTGGCTCGCGCTGCTCCTGGCCACGGCAAGCAAAGAGCCGAATCTGCGGCCCATGCTGTTCGCTTCGGTGCGCCGCGGCATGCTCATGGAAGAACTCGCGCGCGACGGCGGTGACGCCGAAATGCGCAGCGAAATTTTCATCTGCGGCGTGTTCTCGCTGCTCGACCGCATGTTCCGCCAGCCGTTCTCCGACCTGCTGCCGAGCATTCAGGTTCCCGAACGCGTGCAGCTGGCGCTCATCAAGGGCAGCGGCCCGTTTGCGCCTTATATGAATCTGGTGAACGCGCTCGAAGCCGGTTCGCCTTTCGACCTGCGCGAGGCGGCGGACTCGCTGCTGATGGACGTGGGCGAGATCAACCGCGCGCTGTTGCGCGCCTTGACCGCGGCAGGGCAGCTCGACTGACGACGGCCAAGGGCCCGGCGCAGTGCTGATCTGGACGGGACTCGCTGGACAGAAACCCCGCGTGTGCGTGCTTCGTCGTCGCTGAATTGGCGCGCCGCCCAGCGCTCAGCCTGACGCGCTCAAGTTCTCCGGCGCGGCGTCGACAACGCTTCATGTCGTCACGCCTTTCTTGACTCAGCGCCGCCTCGCCGATGTCGCTTCGACCCGTCTTGCTGACACTGCTGATCTGGCTTGCCGCGCTGCTCGCACTGGCCTCGCTGTGGCTGCCCGAATTCTGGGCGGCGCGCCTCGCGCTGCTCGCGTTAGGTGCCGTCGGCGTGGCGCTGCTCGTCTGGCGTGGCTGGAAGCCGCCCGGCCTGGCGCAGGCGGCCGAGCAAGCGCCCGAGTCGTCGCTCGACGACGGCTTCCTGCTCGAAGCGGCGGCGCAGGTCGCGCGCTGCTGCGCCAACGCTGCCGACCTGAACGAAGCGCTGCGTGGCGTCGGTCACGTCCTGACGCACGAACTCGGGGCGCGCCATGTGCTCGTGGCGCGCATCGAATCCGCCGGGCCGGGAGTTGGCGACGTGCGCCTGAAACCGCTGCTCGACCTGGCCCCGCCGCGCGCCAGGCGGGCTGCAGGAGCGCTGAGCGCCGTGGCGGCGAGCGCGCTGCGCGAGCGCGGCGTCGTCAGCGATCCACAGTCCGGCCACGCCCTGGCCGTGTTGGAGTCGGCGAAAACGGTCGCGCTGATCGAATTCGCGGCCCTCGAAATCGCCGTCCCGGCGCCCGCGCTGAACCGACTCCTCGAAGTCGTGCGCAGCGAACTCAACGACGTGGCGCAGCGCTGCCGCAGCAACTCCGAGGGCTTGTCGCCGGCGCGCTTGCGCGCCTTGCGCGCCGAACTCGACGCGCCCGACTTCCTCGCCGCCGTCGCGAGTGACTGCCAGGTGAGCCTGTTCGTCATCGAGCCGCAAAGCCTGCGCATCGTCGGCTTGAGCCGGCGCGCCGAGCGCGACTTCGCGCTGCGCCGCTGCAAAGTGATCGGCAAGGCCATCGCGCAGGCGTTCGGCGAGTCGATCGCCCAGGCGGCGGCGCACCGGCGGTACGGCGTGTGCTCGACGATGGCAGAATCGTCGAGCGCGAACTGCATTGGGCGACGCCGCGCGGCCAGCGCGGCGCGAACGTGAGCCTGTGCGCGCTGCGCCACGCCGACGGCGCGCCGCGCTGGCTGATCGCGAGCGCGCGAGCACTGCACAGCGACGAGACGCAGCGCGGCGAGCGCCGCGCCATGCCGCGCCATGGTTTGTTGCACGACGATGCCACGGCAGGCGCGGCGCGCACCCTGGCGCGCCCGACGTCGCCGGTGCCGCGCCGCGCCGGCCTGAGCTGACGCGCCATGCCGACCCTCGACACCCCGAAGGAAGTCGCCACGCCGCGCGTGCTGTGCGTCGACGACGACGAAGTCATGCTGCTCATCTGCTCGACTGCGTTGGAGTCGCGCGGCTTCGCGATCCAGCAGGCGCCGCATGGCGAAGCGGGCCTGGGGTTGCTCGGCAAATGGCAGCCCGACATCATCGTGCTCGACGCCATGATGCCGGGGCTGGACGGCTTCGAGACGTGCCGGCGCATCCGCGCCACGGCGGGCTTCGAGGCGGTGCCGGTGCTGATGCTGACGGGACTCGACGACGACGTGTCGATCCAGAGTGCATTCGACGCCGGCGCGACTGACTTTTTCGTCAAGTCGGCCAACTGGACGCTGCTCTCGCAGCGCTTGCGCTACCTGCTGCGCGCGTCGCGGATCCGCATCGAACTCGAACAAAGCAAGGCGCGCCTGGCGCAGGCGCAGGAGTTGGCGCGCATCGGCAGCGTCGAGTGGCGCTGGGACCAAGGCGCACCGATACTCTCGCAAGAGGCCCGCCGCGTGCTCGGCATGGGCGTGGCCGAGTCGACCTCGTGGCGCCAGCTGTTGCGCAGCGTCGCGCCCTCGCATCGGTCCCACCTGGCGCTGGCGCGACGCCATGCGGCACGCCGCGCCACGCCGCTCGTGTGTGATGTGCACATCACGCGCGGCACGACGGGGCAGACGTGCATCATCCACATCGAGGCCGACATCGTTGGCGATCCGAGCGGCAAGCGCCTGGGCTACAGCGGCATCGTGCAGGACGTGACGGAGCGCCTGACGGCGCACGAAAAAATCAAGCAGCTGGCGAATTTCGACACGCTCACCGAGCTTCCGAACCGGGCCCAGATCCTGCAGCGCACGGAACGTGCGATCGAACACGCGCAACGCTCGCAGCATGGCGTGGCGCTGCTGCAGATCAATCTGGACCGCTTCAAGATGATCAACGACACGCTCGGCCACGCGGCGGGCGACGAGCTGCTGCGCGAGGCATCGCGGCGCCTGCGCGCGTGCGTGCGCCACTTCGAAGCGCCGCCTTCGGACGACCCCGCGCCCCTCGGCGCGCTCGCGGCGCACCGGCTCGAATGCGTCGGCCGCCTGGGCGGCGACGAATTTGCCGCGCTCTTGCCCGAGGTCACCGACATCGCGCACGCGCAGGGGATTGCGCAGCGCATCGTCGAATCCTTGCGCACGCCCATCGTCGTCGGCGGCGAAGAGTGTTTTGTCAGCGCCGGCGTCGGTGTCGCGCTGTACCCGCGCGACGCGCTGAACGCCGCCGACCTGCTGCGCAACGCCGACGTCGCGATGTCGGCGGTGAAGGCGCAGGGCAGCAACGCCGCGCTCCAGTTCAACCCGAAACTCGCGGGCAAGGGGCGCGACAAGCTCGCCCTGGAGAGCGCCTTGCACAAGGCGATCGAGCGCAACGAGCTGGTGCTGCACTACCAGCCCAAGGTCGATGTGCGCAGCGGCCGCATGGTCGGCGTCGAGGCGCTGATGCGCTGGCAGCGCGGCAAGGCGCTGGTGCCGCCCGGGGACTTCATTCCGGTCGCCGAAGAGTCGGGCCTGATCGTCGATTTGAGCGAATGGGCGCTCGCCGAGGCGGCGCAGCAGGCGAGGCGCTGGTCGCAGCGCTTCGGCTTCAAGGAATCGATCGCGGTGAACTTGCCGAATCGGATGTTCGAGCGCGCCGACCTGGTCGACAAGATCCACGCCGCCGTCACCCGCGCGGGAATGCCGCACCGGGCGCTCGCGATCGAGATCACCGAGACCGGCCTGATGTCGGATTTGCACGGCGTGATCCCGACCTTGCATCGCCTCGAGGCGGTCGGCGTCGAGATTTCGATCGATGACTTCGGCACCGGCTATTCGTCGCTCGCCTACCTGACGTCGCTGCCGATCAGCGAGCTGAAAATCGACCGCTCGTTCGTGAAGAACCTGGGCAAGCAGCGCGAAAGCACGGCCGTGATCACGGCCATCATGGCGCTGGCGAAATCGCTGCGCTTGCGCGTCGTCGCCGAGGGCGTCGAGACCGAGGGCCAAATGCACGTGCTCGCAGAGCTCGGTTGCTCGACGATGCAGGGCTTTCTGTTCAGCCGCGGTTTGCCGCCGCAGGCGCTCGAGGAGTGGGTTGAACAGGTGTTGACACCGCGCAATGCGGCGTGGTGTTCCATGATCGCCGCGCCGCCGCAGAAGCGCGCCGGCGAAGCGCTTGGCGCCGGCGAAGCGCTGACCATGAACGAGGTGACGTGACATGAACTTCCCTGCCACGCCGTCGGCCGCGCCACCGGCTACCCTGTCGGCGGCGCAGCTCGCCAAAGCCGCGCTGCGGCGCCTGGTGCTGGAAAAGCGCGAACCGACTCCGGAGAACTACGCGCGGGCCTACGAACAGGAAGGTGGGCAAGCGGCGCGTGCCAAACCCGCTCCCGCGGCGGCCGAAGCCGACGACGCGGCAGTGCAAATCGCCGCGCTCATCGGCCGCGTGGTGCGGGGTGTCGAGCGTGGCAGCCGCGCCTGGACCGCGGCGCGCAAGAAAGACAGCCTGCAGCGCGTGCTCGAGAGCAGCCGCGCCGACCTGCCGCGCCTGAAGCAGCGGCTGGGCATGCTCGTGTCGAGCTGGGAGTCCGACAGCCCGGCGGGTGTGGTCGACCCTGAAGGCGCGCCGCTCGCCGCAACGCACGGGCTGGAAGGACCTCCCGTCGGCGGCGTCGCGGATCCGGCCGCATACGCAGACGGTCCGAGCCCCGCTGCGTTGCCTGGGGTGGAGGCGCAAACATGGCCAGCGGTTGTCGCGCGGCTCGGTGCCGCGCTGGCCAGTGCGCTGCCCGACGACGACCCGGGCTCCCGCAGCCTTCGCGACGCATTGCTCCGACTCACACAACAGGCGCCGACGCAGGCCGCTGCAGCCGCGCCGGTGGGCGAACTGGAGCGGGTCTGCGAGGGGGTTCGGGCCGCGGCGCAACAGCGGCAGCGCCTCGTCGAACAGCTCACCCACCTTTGCCGCGAACTCGCCGCCAGCATGGCCGAGCTCGCCGAGAGCGATTCCTGGGCGAAAGGCCAATGCGAGGCGATGCACAATGCGTTGCAGCCGGGCGTGACGACACGCGCTGTGAAAGCCGTCAGCGTGCTGCTGCGCGACACGCGCAAACGCCAGGGTGTGCTGCGCACGGAGCGCGAGCAGGCGCGCGAGGCGCTGAAAAACCTGGTGGCGAGCATGCTCGACGGCTTGAAGGATCTGGGCGCGCACACCGGGCGCCTGCACGACAACGTGAGCCAATACACCGAGGCGATCGAACAGGCGCAGACGCTGGACAGCTTGACATCGGTGGTGCGCGAGATGGTCATCGAGACGCGCAGCGTGCAGGGCCTCGTCGCACAGACCCGTGCCGGGCTCGAGGAAGAGCACCACAAGGCAAGGGCGCTGAGCGAGCGCGTCAAGGAACTCGAGGGCGAGCTGCTGCGTCTGTCGAACGAAGTCACAACCGATCAGCTGACGCAGGTGGCGAACCGGCGCGGCCTGCTCAAGGTCTTCGACGTGGAGCGTGCGCGCATGGAGCGCAGCAAGCTGCCGCTCGCCGTCGGCTTGCTCGACATCGACAACTTCAAGCGCCTGAACGACGAACTCGGGCATGGCGTCGGTGACGAGGCGCTGAAGGCGCTCGCGGCGCTGGTGAGCCAGGCGCTGCGCGCGACCGATCTGGTGGCGCGCTACGGCGGCGAAGAGTTCGTCGTGCTGCTGCCCGAGACGACGCAGGAGCAGGCGCAGGCGATCCTGACGCGAATGCAGCGCAAGCTCAGCGGCGGCCTGTTCCTTCACGAGGACAGGGACGTGCTCGTCACTTTCTCCGCGGGCGTCGCCGCGTGCGGCGTCGGCGAGAGCATCGAAGACGTTCTCGAGCGCGCCGACCGCGCCTTGTACGAAGCCAAGCGCAGCGGAAAAAACCGAACCTGCATCGCCTGAAGTGACCTGAAACGGCGGGCTCGCGTGAGCGCAGCGCGTTCCGCGCCCGCCCGCGCACACACTTCGCCTGGGCATTGGCGCCGCGCATGGCGTGCCTCCCGGCCGAGAGCCTCGAATGCAGGGGGGAACGCCCTGCGTGTGGGCTCGAATGCGGCTTTGTTCGCACCTGGCACACCGGGCCGCGAATCGCACGACCTGCGGACCCGCAAGCTGGGGATGGTTACAAGGTCGACCTGCGGCAATGATGGACCCGTGCGAGCCAAGGTGGGCCCACAGAGTGCAACCAGAGCAGGAAATGACATACGACGAGTTCAACGAAGGGGGTTACCGGATCTTTGCGCTCGCCGCGCCAAGCCCCCTGCGCGACGGCTACGTCGCCTCCGTGATCGTGAAGCGCCTCGACGACGCCATGGCCGGGACGCGAATCGCCTATCGCGAAGACTGTCTGGCCGGCGGCAAGCCCTGGCCGTCGCCCGCCGCGGCGCGCCGCTTCGCCGCGGCGATGGCGCGCGCCGTGATTCACCATGAACCGCATCGACTGAGTTGCTGATGACCTGAGACGAAGGCGTGACCTTTCAAAGGACTGACCATGTGGATCCCCGACCCCTTGTATCGCAAGATGCCCGTGCTCTACGCGGCCGGTGGCGTGGCGACACTGGGCCTGTTCGGGATGCACTCGCCGAGTGTGCTGAGCGCCTTGCTCCTGTTCGTCGCGGCCGGCGTCACCTGGCGCTGGCGGATCAAGGCGCCAACGCTGAAACGGCAACGCCGCCCTGGAGAATTGCCGCGCCGGGCGACGACCTGAGGGGCACGGCAGGGTGCCGCGCCAGCGGGCGCGCGGCGGCGCGGTACGATCGACCGCAGCATGACACCCGCCATTCAGCAAGTCGCAGCGATCACCGGTGCCGCGCGCGGCATCGGCCTGGCGATCTCGCGCTGGTTTCTTGACGCCGGATGGCGCGTCGCGTTGATCGACGTCGATCGTGCGACGCTGCAGCAGGCTCACGCCGAGCTGGGCGATGCGCAGCGTTGCCTCGCGCTGCACGCCGACGTCTCGCTGCCGGCCCAGGTCGACGCCGCGTTTGCCGGCGTCGCCGCGCGCTGGGGGCGGCTGGACGCGCTGATCAACAACGCCGGCGTGGCCGTATTCAAGCCGCTGCAGGAAACCAGTTTCGACGATTGGTCGCACGTCATGGCGACGAACCTGAACGGCCCCTTCCTGTGCAGCCAGGCCGCGGTGCCGCTGATGTTGCAAAGCGGCGGCGGCGCGATCGTCAACATCGCGTCGATTTCCGGCCTGCGCGCGAGCACGCTGCGCGTGGCGTACGGCACGAGCAAAGCGGCGCTGATCCACCTGACGCGCCAGCAGGCGGTGGAGCTCGGTCACCGCGGAATCCGCGTCAACGCCATCGCTCCCGGGCCGGTCGATACGGCGATGGCCAAACAAGTCCACACCCCGGCGATCCGCGCCGGCTACCACGCGGCGATCCCGCAAAACCGCTACGGCACGCCCGAAGAAATTGCCGCCGCAGTGGGATTTCTGTGCAGCGACGCGGCGAGCTATGTGAACGGCCAGACGCTGGCTGTCGATGGCGGCTTCGACGCGGCTGGCATCGGCGTGGCCGAAATTCGCTGAACCGCAAGCCCTTGCGCGCACGCGGCGCCGGCAGCGCAGAAATGTTTGCGCTTGTCTCTGGCGGTCAGGAGCTGCAAGGCGTGTAAGGACAAGCGTCGCGCGCCCCGGGGAGCGGGCCGAATGAGCGGCATCCACCCCCGCGAATCGGTGCTCCCGTGTGAATTTGTCGCGTGCATTTAGTCCGCATTCGAAGCGCGGAATTGCACCGTGACTACCGCGCATTTCCGGAGTGCGAAGCCGCACTCGAGGTCGTCCTTCACAACAATTGCGCCCACAAGTGTTCGGGACACGTCAAGCCCTGACACCTGATCCGAAGGCACACCGAACGGGTGGCTCGGCCGAGTTGCAACACAGGGAGTAAAGCAATGAATGCGGTCTCGAAGTTCATCGTTCTGATCGAAAGGAAGCGGCTGGGCCGGCGCCTGACGGCCGCGCTCACGGCGCTGTCGATGCTTGCCACCGGTTTCGTCCCGGCGAGCGTGCATGCGGCGCCCAAGGGCCACGACAAGGCCACCAAGCTGGCGCGCGACCTGGATGAAGAAAGTGCCAACGTCGGCGCGCCGAAAGCGAAATGGGCGCGCGACGTGAACGGCGTGCGCCACGTGCAGGCGATCGTCGTCAGCAACTCCGCGGACCCGGCCCTCACCGACCTGCGCGCCTGGGTGCTCGGCACCGGCGGCTCGGTGCACGCGGCGCTCCCCGGCATCAGTGCGCTGACCGTTCAGCTTCCCGCGAATCGGGTGCGGCAACTGGGGCAGCGCAGCGACGTCGTCAGCGTTTCGCCGAACCGCGTCACGCAGCGCACCGCCAGCACGCTCGAGTCGATCACCGGCGCGCTCGCCAACAACGTGCGCAGCAGCAGCACCAAGACCAGCTACAGCGGCTTTGACGGCGCCGGCGTGGGCATCGCGATTCTCGACTCGGGCGTCATGAAGACCCACGAAGGCCTGCAGACCAGCGGCGCGGCCTACCGCGTCAAGAAGAACGTCAGCATGCTGGGCACGACCCAGGCCAACTGGACCACCGGCGTGAACGGCTCGACCACGTCGCTGCAGCCCGGCAGCACCGCATTGGCCGAGCTACGAGTCGTCGATCAACAACGACAGCGCCACGCACGCAAGACGCCTACGGCCACGGCACGCACGTGGCGGCGGTGGCCGCCGGGCGCGCGGCGCTTTACTCCGCCGGCACGCCCGACACGACCGGCATCGCCCCCGGCGCGGACATCTACGACGTCAAGGTGCTCGACGGCACGGGCTTCGGCACGCTCAGCGACGCCATCGAAGGCATCCAGTGGGTGATCTACCACGCCAAGGAATACAACATCCGCGTGCTCAACGTCAGCCTGGGCGCCGAATCCACGGAGAGCTGGCAGACCGACCCGCTGTGCATCGCGGTGCGCAGCGCCATCGCCGCCGGCATCACGGTGGTGGTGGCGGCCGGCAACTTCGGCTCGACGCTGTTGGGGCAGAAGGTTTACGGCGCGGTCAGCTCTCCCGGGCAACGACCCGTCGGTGATCACCGTCGGTTCGGTCAACTTCAAGGACACCGTCGCGCGCGCCGACGACGTCGTCAACAATTTCAGCTCGCGCGGGCCGACGCGCGGCGGCATGATCGACGCCAACGGCGTGCGCGTGCGCCGACAACCTGCTCAAGCCCGACCTGGTGGCGCCGGGCAACAAGATCGTCAGCGCGATGGCGACCAAGGCCGGCATCAAGCTCGTCCTCGAATCGAAACTTGCTGGCCAGGCTGTTCGACAGCGTTCTCGTGGCGCCGCTGGGAATCACCCAGACGACTTCCGAGACGCAGATGCTGCATGAGCGGCACGTCGGTCGCCGCGCCGGTGGTGGCGGGTGCGGCGGCGGTGCTGCTGCACGCCAATCCGGGGCTGACGCCGCCGCTGGTCAAGGCGATCCTGCAGTACACCGCGCAGCCGCTGCCGGGCTACAACCTGCTCGAGCAGGGCGCGGGGCTGATCAACCTCAGCGGCGCGGTGGCGCTGGCCAAGGTGCTCAAGACCGACATCGCCACGCCAGATCGCGGCGGGCAGCCTGACGACCGGCGCCTCGCTGCTGGCCAGCGGCGATGTCGATGCCGACCCAGTCGCTCGACGATCAACGGCGCGAGCTTCAACTGGTCGCGCATCGCCTTCGTCGGCGGCAACCAGGTGGTCAGCAACAGCGCGCTGTTCACCAAGTACCAGCCGATCTGGGACCCGCGCACCACCTGGGCCGGCAGCGTGGTGCGCAAGCGCAGCGCGGTGTACTGGTCGGGCAGCGGGCATCGCGTCCAACACGTTCCCGAAGTACTTCACCGACGTCGCGGCACCGAACCAGACGCTGCTGAGCTCGGGCGTCGTGCGCGGCAACTCGCTGGCCGGCGCCAGCTCGCTGGTCGGCAAGACCGGCGTGTTCATCCCGACGGCCACGCTGTCGGGCTGGCTCGTCAGCGGCAGCGGCCTGGTGCTGAGCGAAGGGCTGGTGCTCAGCGAAGGCTTGGTGCTCAGCGAAGGGCTGGTGCTCAGCGAGGGCCTGGTGCTCAGCGAAGGCCTGGTGCTCAGCGAAGGCCTGGTGCTGAGCGAAGGCCTGGTGCTCAGCGAAGGCCTGGTCATGAGTGAAGGCCTGACGCTGGGCGAGCCTTGACCTGGATGCGCCGGCGCTGCGCGCGCCGGCGCGACCTTCAGCCGTTCGCCAAGCCTGTCCTGTGAGGGCCCGCGCTGACCGGCCCGGAGGCCAAGACAACAGCCCGCCGGGCAATGTACATGGCGGTTGCCGCGTCCGGGCCCGCCTCCATGCGCTCAAGGTGATCCTCCGGCGGCCGATATCTGCCTGATGAAGCGTTCCCCTGGCCCTCAATGGCGACGGCGGCCCCATGAGCCCAGCCCAACAAGAAACGGCAGCCACCGCTGCTGGGCCATGGTGGCTGCGCCTGCACCGGGCGCTGATGCCCGACTACAACCGCCAGGCTGCGCTCTACTGGTGGGCCATGGTGCTGCTCGGCGCGACGATCCTGGCCTACACGCTGCGCACTCTGCTGGCGCTGCCGCTGGCGGATCTATTGCAAGTCGGCGCCGGCGCGGGAATCGCGATGCTGGCCGGCTTCTTCCCGGTGCGCGTGCCGCGCTCGAAGAACTCGTTCGCCGCCGGCGAGATCTTCATCTTCCTGCTGCTGTTGCTGAACGGCCCGGCGGCGGCGACGCTGGCCGCCGCGGGCGAGGGCCTGATCGGCTCGTGGCGCACCTCCAAGCGCTGGACAAGTCGCATCGCCAGCCCGGCGATGGCGTGCGTGGCCATGTTCAGCGTGGGCACGCTGCTGCACGCCGTCATCGGCGCGTCAAAAACGCAAGGCTGGTACAGCGCCGCTCTGCTGCTGGTGGCGACGATGCTTTGCGCGGTGCTCTACTTCGTGCTGAATACAGCGCTGATCACGGCTGTTCCTTACCTCAAACGCAACCAATGGCCCGCGTTGCGTGAGATGTTCGGCAGCTTCGGCTGGGTCGGCATCACGTTTGCCGGCAGCGCGTCAATCGCTTGCCTGCTGTTCTTGACGTTCCAGCAGTCGGGCCTGGGTGTGCTCATGGCCGCCGCGCCGATCATCGCGATGCTGCTGAGCACGCTGCACTATTTCTTCCGTCAGCAGGAGTCTGACGAGGCGGCGCGCAAGAGTCGCCTTGAAGCCGCCGAGCGCGAAGCGGAACTGGCGGCGCACCACGTGCGTGCGCTCGAGGTGAGCGAGCGGCGCTTTCACAGTGCCTTCACGCACGCGTCGATCGGGATGGCGCTCGTGTCATTCGACGCGCGTGTGCTGCAAGTCAACGCCGCGCTCTGCACCTTGCTGGGGGTGGAGGACG
The DNA here is from genome assembly GCA_963775015.1 of uncultured beta proteobacterium. GTDB lineage: Bacteria > Pseudomonadota > Gammaproteobacteria > Burkholderiales > Burkholderiaceae_C > JAEMQF01. The sequence continues at coordinate 162,744 of CAVZHI010000021.1, forward strand.
GGAAAGTCATCACTCAGCATCCGTTCGGCGATTTCATCGAGGCCGAACACGTGGCGCTGCTCAATGACCGCCTGATGCAACTCAACTCGCAGAAAGTCGCATCGTTCACCGTCGAGCTGCGCTTGCGCCATCGCGAAGGGCTCGAAGTCTGGGCGGCGGTGCACGGCAGCTTGTTCTCCGAAGTGGATTCGACTTCGCCGTGCCTGATCCTGCAAGTTCAAGACATTACGGCGCGCAGGCAGGCCGAGGCCGGGTTGCACCACATCGCGTTTCACGACAGCCTGACCGGTTTGCCGAATCGGCGCCGCTTCCACGAGCACCTCGTCCAGGCGCTGGCGCGTGTGCAGACGGAGCCGCAGCGCCAATTCGGCCTGATGTTCCTCGACTTCGACCGCTTCAAGTTGATCAACGACAGCCTGGGGCATGCGGTGGGCGACGAATTCCTGATCGCGGTGGCAGGGCGCATCCAGCACCAGGTGCGCCCGGGCGACATCGTCGCGCGCCTGGGGGGCGACGAGTTCGCGATCCTCGCCGAAGACCTGAACGACCAGCGCTACGCCGTGACGCTGGCCGATCGGCTGCTCGAAGCGTTGCGCCAGCCGTTCCAGATCGCGGGCACCGAAATCACCACCAGCGCGAGCATCGGCATCACGTTCAGCGGCATGGGCTACGCCACGCCGGCCGACATGCTGCGCGACGCCGACACGGCGATGTACAAGGCCAAGACGAGCGGCAAGGCGCGTTACGCGCTGTTCGACACGGCGCTGCACACCGAGGTGTCGCAGCGGCTTCGGCTGGAGGGTGACTTGCGCCGCGCGCTGGCCACCGGGCAATTGTCTGTGGCTTACCAACCGCTGTTCGACCTGAACACGGAACGCATCACCGGTTTCGAAGCGCTGGCACGCTGGGACCACCCCGAGCTGGGGCTGGTCAGCCCGCTCACGTTCATCGGTGTGGCCGAAGACGCTGGCTTGATGGTGCCGCTCACCGACTTCATGCTGCGCAGCGCGTGCCGCCAACTGCACGAGTGGCAGCAGCGCCACGCGTGTCACGCAAGACTGAACATGCACGTCAACGTCTCCGGCAACGACATCGCGCACCCGGCGTTCGTCGCGCGGGTGACCGCTGCGCTGGTCGACGCCGGGTTGCAGTCGCAGCACCTGACGCTCGAACTGACCGAGAACATCCTGATGACCCGCCTGGAGGCTGCGCTGCCGATGCTCAAGGAGCTGCGCGGCCTGGGCGTGTGCCTGAGCGTGGACGACTTCGGTACCGGCTACTCGTCGCTGCAGCACCTGTCGAGCCTGCCCGTGAACAGCCTGAAGATCGATCGCGCATTCATTTCCGAGATGACCAGCGATTCCAATGAATCGGCCGTCGTGCGTGCCGTGATCATGCTCGGCAAGTCGCTGGGCAAGGCGATCATCGCCGAGGGCATCGAGACCGAAGATCAGCTCGAGCAACTGCGCCAGATGGGCTGCCAAGCCGGCCAGGGCTACCACTTGTCGCGCCCGCTCGCTGCGGAGTTGATCGACCAGCTGCTCGACGGCTTGGCCTCCAAAGCCGCCCCCAAACCGGCCATGCGCCACTCGGAGCGCGCAGCGCTGCTGCATTGATCGTGCCCCCCGCCGTGGGGCGCAGGAGATCGACGCCCGCGTGGGCTGGCGTTCCTTGAGGTCGGTCAGGCGTCGCCATGTCTGCTGGGCGCGCAAGGTCGCCGTCGTGTCCCGCTGATCTGTCGTCGTTTGCGCACCTCCACAAGGGGATGCAATGCGCGCTCACGGCGCCGAATCGAACCCCGACAACGCCTTCGGCGTTCGGGCGCTCAATGGCACTTTGTGCATGCAACTGTCACCGGAGGTCCAGGCCTGTAACGGCAGGAATCCGGCGCCACGGTGCAGGCGTGCAAAGAACCCACCGCCACCCCCGCGAATCGGGGCTTCGGCGTGCATTTGTCGCGGGAATTTGGTCGATATTTGAAGCGCGGAAATGCACCGTGACTACCTCCCATTTCCCGAAGAACCCCAGGCGCACGAGGTAGGGCTCCACAACAATTGCGCTCAGAAGTGTTCGGGACATGTCAATCCCTGACACCTGATCCGCAGGCGCACCGAATGGGTGGCTCGGCTGATTCGCAACGCAGGGAGCAAACAAATGAATGCGGTCTCGAAGTTCATCGTGTTGATCGAAAGGCGGCGCCTGCCTCGGGCGCTGGCCTGGATGCTGGCGTCGTTGGCGTTGGTGGGATCGCTGTTCAGTCTGCAAGGCGCACATGCCCAGACCGCATCGAGCAAGATCGCTGCGGACCTGCAGCAAGTGATCTCCGCGCCGAGCACGCCCAAGATCAGCTGGACCAAAGACATCGACAACGTTCGCCACGTCAAGGCGCTGGTGATCGCCAGCAGCACCGACCCGAATCTCACTGCGCTGCGCGCCGACGTCATGGCGCGCGGCGGCACGGTCTACCTGCGCTACGTGTCAGTTGCAGCGCTGTCGGTGATGCTGCCGGCCAACCAGGTGGCGGCGATCGCCGCGCGCAGCGACGTGCTCAGCATTTCACCGAACCGCATGACCGCGCGCACCGCCAGCACGCTGGAGCACGCCACTGGTACGCTGACCAGCAACGTTCGCACCTACTCCAACGCGACGACGTATAGCGGCCTGGATGGCGCGGCGTCGGTATCGCGGTGCTCGATTCAGGCGTGCTCGAGCACCACACCAATCTGCTCGGCAAGGACGGCACGACGCAACGCGTGAAGAAGGCGGTCGACTTCCAGCGCGTCGGCGATGCGAGCGCGTTGGGGGTAAAGGACTGGACCAAGGGCATCGACACCTCGGCCGGCCTGTACCCGGGCAGCGCGACGATGGCGACCTACGAGACCAACATCAACTACCTGGCCATCAACCAGCCCGACCTGTACGGCCATGGCACGCACGTGGCCAGCATCGCCGCCGGCCGCGGCTACTACCAGGCGACCGACTCGACCGGTGTTGCGCCAAACGCCGACATCTACGACGTGAAGGTGCTCGACGGCAACGGCGTCGGCCAGCTGTCCGACGTGCTCGCCGCGATCGACTGGGTGATTTACCACGCCAAGGAATACAACATCCGCGTCATGAACCTCAGCCTGGCCGCGGATTCGACCGAGACCTGGCAGACCGACCCCCTGGCGCGCGCTGCGCGCAGCGGAGTGGCTGCGGCATCACGGTGGTGGTGGCCGCCGGCAACTTTGGCCAGAACGCCAGCGGCGCCGAGCGCTTCGGCACCATCAGCTCGCCCGGCCACGACCCGTCGGTGATCACCGTCGGTTCGGCCAACACCAAGGGCACCGCGGTGCGCAACGACGACACGGTCAACCTGTTCAGCTCGCGCGGCCCGACCCGCGGCTCGTATGTCGACGCGGCCGGCGTGCGCCGCGTCGACAACCTGCTCAAGCCCGACCTGGTCGCGCCGGGCAACAAGATCGTCGGCGCGCTGGCGACCGACAAGGCCGGCGCGGGCGGCAGTTGGAACTACCTCGCCAAGACCTACACCGTGCTCTCGAGCGCCTACGCACTGCCGAACAAGGACGGCAAGACGGCGCTGATGAACCTGAGCGGCACTTCGATCGCCGCGCCGGCGGTCTCGGGCACCGTGGCGCTGATGCTGCAGGCCAACCCCGGCCTGACGCCGCCGCTGATCAAGGCCATCCTGCAGTATCAGCGCGCAACCGATTGCCGGCGCCAACCTGCTGCAACAGGGCGCGGGGCTTCTCAACGTCGACGGCGCGGTCGCGCTCGCGAAGGCGCTGCGCACCGACATCAAGACCGCCGTCGAGGCCGGCACGATGGCATCGGGTGCCAACCTGCTGGCCACAGGCAAGGCGATGCCGGCCAAGGCCTCGACTGTCAACGGCCAGACCTTCAACTGGAGCCGCATCGTCTTCGCTGGCGGCAACCAGGTGGTCAGCGGCGACGCACTGTTCACCAAGTTCCAGCCGATCTGGGACCATCGCCTGGTGTGGGCGGGCAAGGTCGCGCGCCGCCATGCGGTGACCTACTGGCCCGCGGCCACCGGCATTCCCGCCAACACCTTCGTCAAATCGATCATCGCGGCGCCGGCGTCGAACCAGTCGCTGTTGACCGGCGGTGTGGTCAACGCCACATCGCTGGCGGGATTCAGCTCGAAGACCGGCAAGAAGGTACCTTCATCCCAACCGCGACACTCAGTGGTTGGCTGGTCTCCGGCAGCGGTATCGTCCTCAGCGAAGGCATGGTCCTCAGCGAGGGCCTGGTGCTGAGTGAAGGCCTCGTGCTCAGCGAAGGCCTGGTGCTGAGCGAAGGCCTCGTGCTCAGCGAGGGCCTGGTGCTCAGCGAAGGTATCGTGCTGAGCGAAGGCATCGTGCTGAGCGAATCGGGTCAGACCGGCATGAGCTCGACCAACGATTCCAGCCTCCTGGGCGAGCCCTGACCGGGCACGCCTTCAGACCTCGGTCGTCAGCATTCCTTTCTGCTGACGCCCGTTTGGCTCGGTGCCGGCGCCGCGCGCAAGCCCAGAGCAGTGCCGCTCAGCTCCGGCCTTGATACACCTCGGTCTCGAAGGCTTGAAAGAGCGCCACGGCCTTCGCGTCGGCAAACGGAAGCAGCTGCGTGAGCAGGACGCCGCCCACGCCGCTGCTGCGATCGATCCAGTAAAACGTGTTCGCCAGCCCACCCCACATCAAGACCCCGGCGGGGCGTCCGGTGGGCGCCGCTTGCTCATTGATTTGAAAACCGAGCCCCCAGGTCTTGCGAATCCCGGGCAGGAATTCGGCGTCATCGGACAGCGCCGGCAGTGCCGTCTTCAGCGCCTGCACGCGCAGCGCACCGATTTGGTTTCGCACCATCTCGTGCACCGTGGCGCTGCGCAGGATGCGCATGCCTTCCAGCACGCCGTCGTTCAGGATCGCACGAACGAAGCGCAGGTAGTCGCCGGCGGTTGAATACAGGCCGCCGCCGCCGAGTTCGAATTCGGGTTCCTGCACGACTTCGAAGTCGATCGGTCGTAAGCGTTCCATTCGGCGTCGCGCTGATGCACCTTCGCCAACCTGCTGCGCATGTCGGGCGTCAGGTCGAAACGCGGTGCTGTTCATTCCCAGGGGCGCGAGCACATGGTCGTGCAAGTAGCTGCCCAGCGTCTGCCCGCTCGCGGCCTCGATCAGCGGGCCGGTCCAGTCGACGCCGATGCCGTATTGCCAGCGCGTTCCCGGGTCGAACAGCAGCGGCACGCGCAGCGCCGCCTTGCGCCCCGAGCCGATTCGAGGCAGGCCCCACGCGGCCTGGGCGCATTGCACGTCGGCGCTCCACGATCTCGTGGCCGAAACCGGAGGTGTGGGTGAGCAGATGGCGCAGCGTGATCGGGCGCCTCGGTGGCCGGGTGATCGGCTACGCCGGAGGCGTCGAAACCGGTCGAGGACGCGTGCCTCGCCGAGCAAGGGAACGACGTTGCGTGCGGGTGCGTCGAGGTCAAGCTTGCCCTGCTCGACGAGTTGCAACGCCGCGGTGGTCGTGAGCGCCTTCGTCATTGAGGCGATCCAGACCACGCTGTCGGCGCGTCATCGCCTCGCCCGAGCCGAGCATCCGCTCGCCGAACGCGCCTTCGTAGAGTGTGCCCTCGCGGTCCGTCGCCATGGCGACGACGCCGGGCACGCTGCGCGACGCCACGGCGTCGCGCAGCAGGGTGTCGGCGCGCTCGCGCAAGGTGAACGTCATGCGCGGGCGTGCTGCACCAGGCTCAGCGCAAGCTGTCGTAGACCGCGGTCTCGAATTCGTAGAACAGCGGCAGCGACTTCTCGTCGGCGAACGGCAGCATCTGCGTCAGATAGACGCCGCCGACGCCCTTGGTCGGGTCGATCCAGAAGTAGGTGTTGGCGAGCCCGCCCAGGCCAGGCTGCCGGCCGAGCGCCGGTCGGCGCTCTTGCTTGTTGATCATGGAAGCTCAGGCCCCACTTCTTCGGCATGCCGGGGAAGAGCTCGGCGTCGTTCGAGAGCGGCGGCATCGCGGTCTTCAGCACCTGACCGCGGTGTCGCCGATGTGGTTGCGCGCCATCAGGTCCACCGTCTCGGGCTTCAGCACCTGCGTGCCGTTGCCCGTGCCGCCGTTCAGGATCATGCGCACGAACTTCAGATAGTCGCCGGCCGTGCCGTAGAGGCCGCCGCCGCCCATCTGGAACTCCGGCTCCTGCGGGATCTCGAGGTCGATCGCGGCGCGAGCGCGCCGTCCTCGCCGCGCTGGTGGATCTTGCGCGAGCCGCGCGCGCATCGCCGGCGTGATCTTGAACGCGGTGTCGTTCATGCCGAGCGGCCCGAAGATGTTGTCCTGCAGGTAGCGGCCGAGCCGCTTGCCGCTCACCGCCTCGACCATCTTGCCGGCCCAGTCGATGTTGATGCCGTAGTCCCAGCGGTCGCCCGGATCGAACAGCAGCGGCGTGGTGCAGCGCGGCGTTCGTGCAGGTCGGTGATCCCGGGCGTGCCCGTCGCCTCCTGGTACTGGGCGATGTCGGCGTTCCAGATCTCGTAGGAGAAGCCCGCGGTGTGGGTCAGCAGATGGCGCAGCGTGATCGGCCGCTTCGGCGCGCGGGTCTGCGGCTTGCCCGCCGCGTCGAAGCCCTCGAGCACCTGCGCCGTCGCCAGCTCCGGGCACCACTCGGCTCGCCGGCGCGTCGAGGGCGAGCTTGCCCTGCTCGACCAGCTGCATCGCGGCGGCGCCGGTGATCGCCTTGGTCATCGAGGCGATCCAGACCACGGTGTCGGGCGTCATCGCCGGGCCTTGGCCGAGCACGCGCTTGCCGAATGCGCCCTCGTAGATCACACCCTCGCGG
>CAVZHI010000022.1:0-25118 GCA_963775015.1 uncultured beta proteobacterium
CTACAGCCAACTCGTGGGCGTGAAGGTCGCCGGCGGCTATCGCGACACAATCCGGCGCCTCTTCGGCCGCACCGCCGGCTGCACCCACATCAACGAACTTGCCGGTGCGATGGGCAGCGCCGCGCTGCAGGCGCTCTGGACCGAGATGACGCTGGGCGCGGAGACGAAGCCGTTCAGCATCGACGGCTGCCACGCGCTGAAAGCGTCGGGGCCGCAGGTGGCAAAGTTCTTTCCGCGCTGGTACCGGGCTGGGACCGAGGGCGGTTGACGGGACGGAAGCGCTCGCCTCGGAGTCCCGGCGCGATGCCGACCCGGGCAGCCGAATCACCCTGGCAACCAGCGCTGCAACGCCGCGAGCGCCTGAACGTTGCGAAAGCGCGGCTGCGGCAACTCCTTGCGCAGCGCCGGCCACAGCTTGAGCAGCAGTTCAGCAGTGGCGAGCGTATCGGCAGCCGCCTGGTGCCGCTGGGCGCAGCGGATGTCGAAATGGTCGAGCCAGTCGTCGAGCGCGCGCGCCGGAACTTGCGGGTGCAGGACGCGCGCCAGCGGGTCCAGGTCGAGCCACGGGTTGCGCAAGTCCCGGCCGAGCGTGCTGCGGTAGGCGCGTTCGAGGAGTGTGCGGTCGAAGGAAGCGTGAAACGCAAGCAGCGGCGACTCTCCCAACCAGACGTCGAATTCGGCGAGAGCCAACGCCGGCTCCACGCCGCCGCGCTGCGCGGCGACGCCGATGCCGTGCAGCAGGATGTTTTCCTTGTCCGGCGCGGCTTGTGCATCGCCCTGGCGCAGCACGACTTCGAAGCTGTCGCCGAAGTGAATTCGCGGCGCGCCAGCGTCGAAGTGCACGCCGAGTGCAGCGAACGCGAGCAGGCGGTCGCGCTTCGCATCGAGGCCGCTGCTTTCCACGTCGAGAACGACCCAGCGATCTTCGTCGACGCCGGCGCTGCGCGCGAACCAGCGTTGCACGGTCTGCAGCAGCGTCGTCACCAAGGCGTCAGGCGCGCTCTCAGCGCCGGTAGTCGAGCTCGAGCCGCTGCTGCAAGGCGCGCGCGACCTTGCACGTTTCCTTGAGCATGCGCAGGTCGATGTCGTTCAGGGTCGAGACGTCGATCAGGTTCGGGTTCAGCGCCGGCGCTTCGACTTCACCGCTGCCGACCTGGATGCGCAGGCGCAACATCTGCAGGAACTCGAAAGCGCTCACCCAAGCCTGCCCCTCTTGCGGCGCGACCTGCAGCTGCGCCTGCAGCGCGGTGAGCCGCTCGCGCGTGCCGATCGCGGCGACGCCATGCGCCAGGCTGTAGACGCGTGCCATGTCGACGAACAAGGCGCTGCCTTGCAGCTTCAAGTCGAACATCGGATGGCCGTCGACGCTGTCTTGCGTGTCGATCGCGCCGCGCCAGTTCAGCGGCGCGCGGCGCTGCAAGGCGTTTTCGGCGAGCTGTTTGATGAAGCGCGGCGGCTGCGGCGTGCCGAGCATCTCCCGCAGCGGCTGCGCCAGCGCCAGGTTGCCGGCGAGCGCGCGCAAGTCGAAGTAGATGCTCGCGTTCAGCAGGTCTTGCGGCGCGCCCTGCGCGACCCAATCGGCAAAGCGCTGCCGCCACTCTGCAGCGGTGAGGCAGCACTGCGGGTTGCTCGCCATGACGTTGCCCTTGCACAACGGGTAGCCGCAGGCATCGAGCGCGTCGTTTACATCGCGGCCGAAGGCGAGCCACGCTGGGCGATCGCGCTGCGGGTCGTCGCTGACGAAGATCAAGCCGTTGTCCTGGTCCGTGGCGATGGTCTGCTCGCCGCGCCCTTCGGAGCCGAAGGCGAGCCAGCACGCATGGTCGAGGTTCATGCCACGCGCCTCGGCGACAAGTTGAACGAGCCGCAGTGTCAATGCGTCGTTCAGATGGCTGATGAGTTCGGTGAGCTGGCGCGCCTGGACGCCCTGGCCGAGCAGGGAACGCGCGAGCTGGCGGATTTGCGCCGCGAGATGCTTCAGCGTGGCAACGTCGGGTGCGGCGCGCAGTTGCGTGCTGAGTTGTTTCAGCGACAGGCGCTGCAGCGCAAACAGATCCCGCTCCGAGACGATGTTGACCAGCGTGCCGTCGTGCGTGATCGGCACGTGGCGTACGCCATGGCGCGACATCAGCAGTGCCGCATCCTGCAAGGTGTTGTCGATGCGCAGGGTATGCACCGGCGTGCTCATGACGGCGGCGAGCGGCGTGGACAGCGGTAGTTGTGGCAGCGTCACGCGGCCGACGATGTCGTGCCGCGTCAGGATTCCGCAAGGCGCGCCGGCGGCGTCGGTCGCAATCACCGAGCCGACGTGGCGCGCCTGCATCGCCGCCAACGCGTCGGCGAGTGGCGTCTGCGGCGGCATGGCGAGCAGCGCCTTGCGCGTGAGCGTTTCCAGGCGCGCGTCGAGCGACTGTTCGGCGAGCGCCTGGGCCGCGTAGTGCGCTTGCAGTGCTTGGCGCGACGCGTCGAGGAACTGCGTGATGCGGTGTTGCAGGAACTCGGCGAACGGCGCGCTGAGGGCGGCGAGTTCGTGCACCGCGGCGGCGGGCAAGAGCAGGCAGAAGGTGTCGTCGTGCGCCACATAGCGCGCCGTGACGGCGCGTTCGCCGAGCACCGCGCCGACCGGGAACAGATCGCCGCCGACATATTCGACCGCCGCTTCGCTGCCTTGCAGCGTGCGCGTCCCGCTGACTCTGCCCTGGCGGATCAGGTGCAATGCGCGCACCGGACCCAGCGAAGGTTCGAGCAGCACTTCGCCGGGGGCGAAGTAGGCCTGCTGTGCGAGGCTGATGAATCGGTCGACGTGATCGGCCCGCATGCGCGAAAACGGCAAGCCGCGCATCAGCTCGAGCCGCAGCTGAGCGATCAGGCTGCTCGCAGGGGAGGCGGGTCGTGGGCTCGGGGGGCTGGGCATCGCCTTCGCTCGTGTACGGGGGCCTCATGCTAGCGTGCGCTGCCCAACTCACCTTTGCTGACTTCGATTTCGGGTCGACATGGGGTCATCTGCGCCAAGGAGGTAACCTTAGGGCCTGCGTCAACTCCAGAGTCCAACACGAGCATGCTCGGACAATTCAAACCCGTCGCCTACGAACCCTATGGCAGGCGCCGCTCCGGCGTACCGCGCTGGCTCGTGTTGTTGCTTTTCGGCGCGCTGCTCGGTGCCGCGGGCGTCGTGGCGATCCAGGAGTTTTACCTTCCGGCGCGATTGACGGTCGACGCATCGACGCGGCTGCGCACCGCGTTCGAGCGCGCCGACGCCGAGCACAAACGCGCCGAGAGCGAACTCGCCGACGTGACGAAGCGCTTCGAGGCGCTGCAGGAGCAAAGCAAGTCTTCGCTCGCCGACGTCGCCGCGGCACGCGCGACCGCGCAGCGCCTGCGCGATGACCTCGCCTCGGTGATCGCCGGACTGCCGCCCGATCCACGCCCGGGCAGCGTCGAGGTGCGTGCGGCGCGCATCAGCGCGAAGAAGGGGCAGCTCGCCTACGACATGGTGCTGACGCGCGAGCGCGGCGGCGCGCAGCCGGTCCAGGCGACGCTGCAAATTCTCGTCACCGGGCAAAACGCGCGCGGCGTCGAAGCGACCGTTCCGCTCGCACCGGTGCCGCTCGCGGTCGGCAGCCAAGAGGTGCCGCGCGGTAGCCTGGCGCTTCCCGACGCCTTCAAGCCGCGCCAGGCCACGCTGCAGGTGCTGGACCGGGGCAACGGCAAGCTGCTCGGAGCGCGGGTCTTCCTGGTGAATTGACGTCCGACTCCAGATCCGGAGGGCCACGCAATGCAACGCTCCGCCACACGCCTGTTCCTGATCGGCACCACGCTGCCGCTGCTTCTCTCGGGTTGCGGCGGAACGCTTTACGCGACGATGCCATCCGCCGACGGCGACCCGGTGATGCTGCTCGGCCACGACCCGGTCGCGTACTTCACGCTGGGCCAGCCGCTGCGTGGCGACCCGAAGATCAAGGTCACGCTGCCGCACCGCACCTACTACTTTGCGAACGAGGAGCACCGGCGCCTGTTCGCCGCCGACCCGCAGAAGTACGAGCCGCAGTACGGCGGCTTTTGTTCGAACGGCTCGCCGTTCAAGATCAAGCTCGGCAGCGATCCCACCGAATGGGAAATTCGCAACGGGCGCCTTTTCATCTTCGGCGACATCGTCGGCCATTCCTACTGGAGCCTGGACCCGGCGTTCAACATCAAGTACGCGGACCAGGTGTGGGGCGAGATCAAGGACGTTCCGTGGCGCAGCGCGACGTTCAAGGCCTGGGTCGGCCGCGTCGACTGGTACCGCAGCCACAAGAGCCTGGACGACGAGTGGAACGCGAAAAATCCGGGCAAGCCGATCACGTACGACCCGGGCGGCTTGATCAACAACCTGCTGCTCAAGGACCCCGGCTGGCGCGCGCGCGAAGGCGCAGGCCAACCGGCGCTCGGCCTCGTCGGCGCCGACGCGTGCCCGCCGGCGTGTGCCGGAACGGTCTCCGAGGGGTACAGGCCGGCGTGGCGACGCTGACAAAGCGTTGTTCACCCACCCGCATGCGAACCGGCATCATCATCATGACTCTGCGCCGCGCGATGCGCGGCGTCGCCTTCTCGCACCCGCCATGACCCTGCCCACCCAAGCCCGCGCGATCATCGTCGGCGGCGGCATCGCCGGCTGCTCCACGGCGTACCACCTCGCCAAGCTCGGCATCACCGACGTGCTGCTGCTCGAACAAGGCAAGCTGACTTGCGGCACGACATGGCACGCCGCGGGCCTCGTCGGGCAGATGCGGCCGAACCGCAACATGACGCGGATGAGCAAATACGGCATCGAGCTCTACTCGACGTTGGAAGCCGAGACCGGCTTGAGCACGGGCTGGAAGCAATGCGGCAGCGTCAACGTCGCGCGCACGCCCGAACGCTTTGCCCTGCTGAAGAAGCAGGTCGCGCTGGCGCGAAGTTTCGGCGTCGGGGTCGAACTCATCACGCCGCACGAGGTGGGCGCGCGTGTCCCCGTGCTGCGCACCGACGACTTGCAAGGCGGCATCTGGATCCCTGGCGACGGCAAGGCGAACCCGGCGGACCTGTGCATGAGCCTGGCCAAGGGCGCGCGCAATCGTGGCGTGAAGGTGGTTGAGGACACCGAAGTCACCGGCGTCATCATCGAGCGCGGGGCGAGCGGCGAACGCATCGCGGGGGTGCGCACTGCGGCGGGCGAAGTTCGCTGCGAAGTCCTCGTCAATTGCGCCGGCCAATGGGCGCGCCAGTTCGGTGCCCTGGCGGGCGTCAACGTGCCGCTCTATTCGGCCGAGCACTTCTACATCGTCACGGATCGAATCGATGGCGTGCTGCCGACGATGCCGGTGGTGCGCGACCCCGACGGCTTCATCTATTACAAGGAAGAGGTCGGCGGCCTCGTGATGGGCGGCTTCGAGCCCAAGGCCAAGCCGTGGAAAGTGGACCCGATTCCGAGCACGTTCCAGTTCCAGCTGCTCGGCGAAGACTGGGACCAGTTCGAAGTGCTGATGAACAACGCGATCCACCGCACGCCGTGTCTGGAAACGGCGCAGGTGAAGATGCTGCTCAACGGGCCGGAGAGCTTCACGCCGGACGGCAACTTCATCGTCGGCGAGGCGCCGGGACTGCGCAACTATTTTGTCTGCGCCGGCTTCAACTCGGCGGGGATCGCAAACTCGGGCGGCGCCGGGCAGTTGATCGCGCAGTGGATCGACGGTGGCGAGGCGCCGAGCGATTTGTGGGATGTGGACGTGCGTCGCTTTGGACCGTTCAGCGCCAATCGTCGGGCTCTCGCCGAGCGCACCGTGGAGACGCTCGGCCTGCACTACGCGATGCGCTGGCCGCGCCAGGAACTGGAGACGGCGCGGCCGCTGCGAACCTCGCCGCTCTACGACCTGCTCGCATCGCGCGACGCCGAATTCGGCGCGAAGAACGGTTGGGAGCGCGCGAATTACTTCAGGCAAGGCGGCGCGAAGCGCCCCGACTTCGGGCTGGGCGCACCGGGCTGGCTGCCCTGGGTGCAAGCCGAGCAGCGCGCGACGCGCGAAGGCGTCGCGCTCTACGACCAGACGTCGTTCGGCAAACTGCTCGTGCAGGGGCGCGACGCGCTGAACGTTCTGCAACGGTTGTGCGCGAACGATATCGACGTCGCGGTCGATCGCCTCGTCTATACCGCGATGTTGAATGCGCGCGGCGGATTCGAGAGCGACGTCACCGTGCTGCGCCTCGCCGCGGACCGCTTCATGCTCATCACCGGTTCGGCGCAACCGCAGCGCGACCACGACTGGATCGCGCGCCACATCGAGCCGGATGAACACGCTATCGTCACCGACGTGTCCGCGATGACTTCGGTGCTGTCGGTGATGGGACCGAAGGCGCGCGAGCTGCTCGCGCGCATCAGCCCCGACGACTTGTCGCCGCAAGCGCTGAAGTTCTCCACGTCGCGCGACATCGACCTCGGCCTGGCTCGCGTTCGCGCGGCACGAATGAGTTACGTCGGCGGACCCGGCTTTGAGCTCTACGTTCCGATCGAGATGGCGCGCCATGTCTACCTCGCGCTGCTTGACGCGGGCGCTGATCTCGGCCTGGTCGACGCCGGCTACTACGCCCTGGATGCGCTGCGCATCGAAGCCGGCCGGCGCGCCTGGGGCGCCGAACTCGGCCCCGACGAAACGCCATGGGAAGCAGGCCTCGGTTTCGCCGTAAAGCTCGACAAGGCAGTGCCTTTCATCGGCCGTGACGCGCTGCTCGCGTCGCAGCACCAGCCGCAACGCAAGAAGCTGCTGACCTTTATTCTCGACGACCCACGCGCCTGGGTCTGGGGCGGCGAAGCGGTTTCGCTCGACGGGCAGACGCTCGGCGAGTTGAGCTCCGCCGGCTGGAGCCCGGCGGCAGGCGCTTGTGTCGGCCTGGGTTACGTGCGCGGCGCCGCGGCGCAGGCGGTGCACCAGGGCACGCCGGTGAGTCTCGATTTGTGGGGTGAGGCGGTGCCAGCGACGGCTTGGGATGACGCCGTGCTGCAGCGCAGGAACAGTCGTCCCGGGGCGAGCCGGGCGGACGCTGGGCCCTGACGCGGTAGCGCGAGGGTGGATCCCGGCTTTCGCCGGGATGACACGCACGCATCGTCATCCCGGCGAAAGCCGGGATCCACGCTGGCCGCGCAGTCCAGTCCATCGCAAGCCTCACCAGAACCACCAGATGAACCAGATCACGAGCGCAATCAGCACGGCGCGCAACGGGTTCGTTCCCGAGCTGAACAGCGGCGTCGCTTCGCCCTCTGCGCCATAGGCCTGTGCGGCCTCGGCCTGCATCTTCGCCGCCCATTCGCGCCGGCGTGGCAAGTCCGCCTCCAACGCTTCGAGGCGGCGCTTCACGACCTCGGGCGCGGGCTTTTGCGCGTGCGCGCGCAGTGCCGGGCCGAGCGCCGCAACGCTCGCGTGCACTTCTGCGAGGCGGCTGATCGCGAGAATCGCGCCGCATTGCGCGCAGCCGAGCGATCCTTCGGGGGGCAGCGCCGCACCGCACGCCGCACATTGCAGTGCCTCCTGCTGAGCGCGCGCAGCGTGAACCGGCTGCGGCGCGAGCGCGCCCTCGGGGTCGAGTGCGCGCGCCAGGCGCGCCACGTCGAGCAGGCTCGGTACGCTGCGGCAGAACGCGCACTCGGCGTCCTCAGTGCCCACCGCGGCGCCGCAGTTCACACAGTGGATCGCGCCTTGGCGTTGCAGCAGCTGCATCCGGTCCAGGCGCGACATCGGCCGCAGCAGCCCTTTCTCTTGCAGGAACTGGGCAAACGACTGGTACGCGCCGTGGCCGCGCTGGCATTCGAGCTGCAGGGAGCGGCCCCAGCGCGTGCTGTTGTGCACTGTCTTCAGGCGCCCGTCGCAGCGTGGGCAGCGCGGGTCGGCGCGCAAAGGCTCGTGCGGCAACGCCTGCGAGTTCGCCATCGTGCCGATCAGCTCCAGCAATGCCATCCCGGGGAGTCGCGCCGTCTCGGTCTGGTCGAACCAGACGAGGTGACAGGGCGCGCACAGGTCGAGCTCGACGCTGCGGCCGTAGTGGCCCGGCAGGCTGAGCGCTTGCAGCGGCTGGCGGCAATTGCCGCAGTTCGACGACGGGGCGGGTGCGGAGGGTCCCACGGGGCAAGGGGCGGGCGCCAAGGCGGATGGCGCGCGATCTTCGCATGGCGCCGCGCTGCGTCCACGCCTCACGCCGCGGGCCAAGCCGCGCGGTGCGCGAACCGCTACGCCTGGATGCCCCAGCGCCTGAGCAGCGTCGCGATTCCCTTGGAACGCAAGTCGAGGCAGGTCAGGAAGTCGATGGTGCGAAATTCGGCGTCGATCGCCGGCGCGCCGCAGACCTCGGCGCCGAGCGCCAGGTAGGCGGCGAGCAGACGCGGGATGTGCACGGCCTCGCTCGAGCGCGCATCGAGCGTGCAGGCAAAGCGCGGCACAGGCTGCGTGCGGCGCTGCGGCGGCGCGAGGTGTTTCTGCAACTGCGCGTATGCCGCGGCGCCGAGCGCCGGATCCTGCGACGTGAGCGAGCTGCAACCGATCAGGTAGCGCGCGCCATGCGCATGTGCGTACTGCGCGATGCCCTTCCAGAGCAGGTTCAGCACGGCGAAGCTGCGGTGGTGCAGGTGAATGCAGGCGCGGCCGAGTTCGACGAGCTCACCCCGCAACGGCTCGAACGGCGCGAAGTCGAATTCGCGTGCGCTGTAGTAGCCCAGGCCTGATGCTGCCGCGGTCCTGCCGGTTTGCAGGCGGTACGTGCCGACCACGCTGCCCTGGGCAGCGTCTTCGACGAGCAGGTGGTCGCACACGGCGTCGAACGGGTCCGCGTCCAGACCCGTGTCGTACGAGTTCACGAGGCCTTCGTCGAGCTCGAGGTTGAAGACTTCGAAGCGCAGCGCTTGGGCGGCCTCGACGTCGGCGGCGCTCGCGGCCAAACGAATTCGATACGCCGGTGCCGCGGCCACAGCAGGCTGCAGCGCTTCAAGGTGGGTGGCAGTGAGCATGGATGTGCGGTGGTGGCGGGCCTCGAGTGAATCGTCGGCGCGTGGTACGAGGTTCTTACAGCACGCCGTTGTAAGGAAGGGCGTGGTGGCACGACTTCTCTGCGGGCGCCAACACCGCGCCCTTCGATCGTTCACGCGTGACCCCCCCCGATGCCCACCAAAGCCCTCGCTGCAGCCCGACTCGACGCCTTTGCTGCCACGCGCGGGCCCGCGTGGAGCGCCGCCGCCGTCGTGCTCGCGACGCTCGGCTGCACGGTTCCCGGCCCGAAAGCGCAAGAACACGCCACCGAAGCGATGCGCCGCAGCTTCAGCGCCGGCGCGCCGCTGAACGCACAGGTGAGTGCACTCGTCGCGGGTGATCCGCTCGGCGTGCGCCTGATCCTCGTGCACGGGACGCCGGGTTCGGCAACAGGCTGGAATGACTATCTCGTCGACCCGCCGCCCGGCGTGGAAGTGGTGGCGTTGGACCGGCCGGGTTTTGGGCGCAGTGCGGCGACGGGTGAAGTGACTTCGCTCGCCGCGCAGGCGGCTGCGGTGGTGGCGCTGCTGCCCGGCGACGGCCGGCGCGCGATTCTGCTCGGCCACTCGCTCGGCGGTGCGATCGTCGCGCGCGTCGCTGCCGAGCACCCGGAGCGAATCAGCGCGCTCGTTCTGCTCTCGGCGTCGCTCGATCCGGCGCTGGAGAAGGTCCACCCGCTGCAGCGCATCGGCGCCTGGCCCGGCGTGCGCTGGCTGCTGCCGCGTTCGATTGCACACGCGAACGCCGAGTTGCTCGCGCTCGAACCCGAGCTCGAAGAACTCGCCGCGCTCCTGCCGCGAGTCAGCGCGCCGGTGGTCCTGCTGCATGGCACGCGCGACGACCTGGTGCCGGTGGCGAACGTCGCTTTCATGCAGGCGCATCTGCACGGCGCGGCCAGGGTGAAGACGATTCTGCTCGAGGGAAGGAATCACTTCCTGCCGTGGAACTCAGCGGACCAGGTGCGCCACGCGATCGAGTTGGCCCGGGAGATGGCGTGCTGCTGAGCGGAAATCCACAAGGCGCGAGTGCGGCGTTCGAGCAGCTGCTCGCCACGCTCACGCAGCCGTGGGCGATTGCACTCGCGCTCGCGCTCACGACGCTGCTGCTCGAAGACCTGGCGATCGCCGCCGGTGTTGCGCTCGCCGCGCAAGGCGCGATCTCATGGGAACTGTCGTTCGCTGCGGTCGCCGGCGGGATCGCTGCCGGGGACCTGGCCCTCTACGCGCTCGGCGTTGCCGCATTGCGCATGCCCTGGCTGCGGCGCCGCACGGTGCGCGAGCGCGAAGTCTTGTGGCGCGACAAGCTCGTGAACAGCCTGGCGGCGGCCGTGCTGCTGGCGCGAATCGTCCCCGGGCTGCGCCTCGTGACCTACACCGCGGCGGGCTTTTTGCGTGTGCCGCTGGCCGCGTTTTGCGCCTGGGTACTGCTCGCGGTGCTGCTCTGGACCGCGGGCCTGTACGTGCTCAGCGCAGCGATCGGCCAGGCGCTCGCCGCGAGCCTGGGAATTCCGGCGCCGATCGCCGTGGCGCTGCCGATTGTGATTCTCGCGCTCGCCTTCTCGCTGTGGCGCTGGGCGCAACCACGCCGTCCCGAACTGCAAGGGCAAACCTCATGACTTCACTCACCCACACCATCAACGCCAGCTTGCCGGCAGCGCCGCTGCCTTTGCCCCCTCTGCGTGTCGCCACGCCCGCAGCGCGCCCGCACCAGGGCATGCCGGCTTTCGATCAGAGCGGCGCGCCCCTCAGCTTCTTCGAGTTCTGGCCGATGTGGGCCTTCTACCCGCCGATCGCGCTCTACGCGCTGTGGCTCATGCTGCGCTACCGCGGCGTGCTCTTGCCCACGGTGGCGAACCCGTCGTTTCCGGGCGGCGGATTCTTCGGCGAATCGAAGGCGCAAATCCTCGCCTTGGCGATGTGCCACATTCCGCAGTGGGTCGCGCCATTCGTGAGCGTAGACCGTTCCGCGACAGAAGCCGGCGTCGACGCAGAACGCGAATGCGACGCCGCGCTGGGGCGGCTTGAGGAGGCGGGAATCGCCTTGCCCGTCGTCGCCAAACCCGACCTGGGCTGCCGCGGCGCAGGCGTCAAGCTGGTGCGCAGCCGCGCGCAACTGCTCGCCTACATCGACGCGTTCCCGCGCGGCGCGCGCTACCTTTTGCAGCGCCTCGTCCCGTTCGAAGGCGAAGCCGGAATCTTCTACTGCCGCAGGCCGGGGCAAGCGCGTGGCCGCATCGTCTCGATCACGCTCAAGTACTTTCCGTACGTCACCGGCGACGGCCAGCGCACTTTGCGCGAGCTGATTCTGGCCGACCCGCGCGCCGGGCAACTCTCGCACCTCTACCTGCGGCGCCACGTGGCGCGGCTCGACACGGTTCCCGAAGCGGGCGAGGCGATCCGCCTCGCGTTTGCCGGCAGCCACAGCCGCGGCGCGATTTTCCGCAACGGCACGGCGCTCGTGACGCCGGCGATGGAAACAGCATTCGACGCGATCGCGCAGCAGCTGCCCGAATTCCACTTCGGCCGCTTCGACGTGCGCTTCGAGAATTTTGCCGACGTGCAGGCGGGGCACGGCTTCACGATCGTCGAGATCAACGGCGCGGGCGCCGAGAGCACGCACATCTGGGACCGCAGTACCGGCCTCATCGAGGCCTGGCGCGCGTTGATGCGCCAATACCGCTGGCTGTTCGAGATCGGCCACGCGAACCGCGCGCGCGGCGCCCGACCGCTGCCGCTGGCGCAGTTCGTTCGCGACTACCGGCGCGAAAAATACCTCACTCCGCTCTACCCGGCGACCGATTAGAGCGAGCCTCACGCTCCGCGGCGCGGGCCCAAATGTTCGGCGCAATGGCTGCTATAAGCCCTTGGCTGCCGTTTGAATGTCCGCCGTGCGTTCGGTTGTCCGAGCGGCGCGCCGACCTTGACCCGAAGACGGGCGGGTACGAACGGTAGCAACGGGCTCGAAAGCAGTCCTTCACACCTCATTCGCGTTTCATGCACCACGGGTCGCGCAAAGCGCACTGAGATGAGCCGCACCGCTGCGTAAGGTGGCGCGCCGCGGCGCGACTACCGCTCATGGACACCCCCGAACGCGACGCAGCGATCCTGCTGCAATTCAACCGCCAGCTGCTCGAGCAGGCGCTCGATCTCGTCGCCGCGCACGACGCTCCCGGCGCCCCGGCGTATTCGAGTTATGCCGGGGCGCATGTGCGCCATGTCATCGAGCACTACGAAGCGCTGCTGTTTGCGCCGCTCGCCACACTCGTCGACTACGACGCACGCTCGCGCGATCGGGCGCTCGAACACAGCACGACGCTGGCGCGCACGCGCTTGCTGCGCATTGCGCAGCGCCTCATCGACTGGCCCGCGGTCGCCCTGTCGGCGCCGATCCGGGTGCGCACGCGTGGCGGCGTGTTCGGCGAGGTCGAATTTTCGAATCCCTCGAGCGTCGGTCGCGAGCTGATGTTCCTCGCGAGCCACGCGGTCCACCACTTCGCGCTGCTCCAGGTCTATTGCCTGCAACACGGCATCTCGACGGCGCAGCACTTCGGCAAGGCGCCCGCGACCGTCGCGCACGAATTGCGCTCTTGACTCGCGCGCAGGATGCACGATTCCAACCCCCTTCCGCAAAGGACTCACCATGACCCTCACCGCCAAGGCGACTCGCTTGTTCAAGTTCATGCTCGGCGGCGCCGCCCTTCTTGGCGCGAGCACCGCGTTCGCCGCAGCGTCGATCAATACCCTCGAAGCCGGCTTCTTCGGCGGGCGCGGCGAGGTGGCGATCCGTGGCTTTGACACCGTCGCCTACTTCACCGACGGCAAGCCGGTGCCAGGCAAAGACGCGTTTGCGACGCGCTGGATGGGCGCCACGTGGAAGTTCGACTCGCGAGCGCACCTGGACCAGTTCAAGGCGAGCCCGGAAAAGTACGCACCGCAATACGGCGGCTATTGCGCCTACGGTGTCGCGCAGGGTTACCTCGTGAAGGTCGAGCCGGATCAGTTCAAGATCCTGGACGGCAAGCTGTACCTGAACTACGACGCGAGCGTGCAAGCCACCTGGCTCAAGGATCCGGCGGGCTACATTCGCATCGCCGACGGCAAGTTCGCGGACCTGTTGAAGAAGTGAGGAGAAACCCCATGGCCTGGCTCAAACAGAATGCGCACTGGCTGCTGACGCTGTTCGTCGCATTCGTCTTCATCCAGTCGCTGTTCTTCAAGTTCAGCGGCTCACCCGAGACGGTCTACATTTTCGAGGCCAAGCTCGACCCCTGGGCGGCGACGCTGGGCTTCCCCGGCGTGTTTGCGCCGGGGGGATTTTCTCGGCGAAGGTCGTCGGCTTTGCCGAACTCGTGGCGTCGCTGTTGCTGCTCTGCGGCGCGGCGCTGTCGCGGCAGCGCGTCGTGCAAGTGCTCGGCGCGGCGCTGGGATTGGGCGTGATCAGCGGCGCGATCTTCTTCCACCTGTTCACGCCGCTCGGGATTGCGGTGGTGAATACCGACGGCAGCAGCGACGGCGGCGAATTGTTCCTGCTCGCCTGCGGCGTGTGGCTCAGCTGCGCGGCGCTGTTGTGGTTGCGCCGATCGGTCTGGCTGGCCTGGTTGGGCTGGCGTTGATCAAGGTCACTCGGGCTTGGCAATGAATCCGACCACGTCGTCGAGCACGGGCGCGAGCCGGGTCAGCGGCCAGGCGAATGCGGCAATCAGGCTCTGGTGGTTGACGCCCGAGTAGAGCTTCAGGTCGACAGACACACCTGCGCTCATCAGCTTCGTCGCCAGCCCGACGCTGCTGCGCTGCGGATTGACGAAGCTGTCTTCGAGCGGTGCGGCGATGAAGCTGCGCGGCGCGCTCGGCGTCACATGCTCGATCGGCTGCGTGCCGCTCGGATAGTTCGGATGGAAGAACACCGGTCGTGCGTCGGGGTTGCTCATCGGCAGGAAGTCGTAGGGCCCCGCCAGGCCGATCCAGCCGGCGAGCTCGCGCGGCGAATGGCCGGCGGCTGCGAGGCGGCTCGGATCAAGCGCCAGCATCGCCGCGTTGTAGGCGCCCGCGCTGTGGCCCATCACGAACACACGCCGCGGGTTGCCGCCCAGGCGTGACGCTTCGCCCAAACCGTAAGCGAGGGCGAGCGCACAGTCGGCCAGGAAGTCGGGGTAGCGCACCTCGGGGTAGAGCCGGTAGTCGGCCACGAGCGCGATCACGCCGCGTGCCGCGAGCGCCTCGCCGACGAATCGATAGTCGGCGCGTTCACCGCGGTTCCAGGATCCTCCGTAGAAGAACACGACCACCGGGTGGCCGCCGGTCGGTGCGCCGCCGCGGGGAGCGTAGACGTCCAGGCGCTGGCGCGGCAGCGGGCCGTAGGGCACCGCAGCCTCCCGTTGGTGCGAATCGAGAGCGGCCAGGCGGTTCAGCGTGGCACTTGGGTAGATTGCGGCGAGCCCGATCAGCGCGAGCAGCAAAGCCGCCGCACCGACCAACAGAAAAAAGCAGCGCCCGCGCAAGTTCACTTGGCCTCCAATCTCAGGCGCGCGCTGGTGAGGCGTGCCCTGTGCGGGCTGCGCGGCAAACGCCGTGCCGGATGCGCTCACGCAGTGGATCGGCCGGCTTGCGCCGGGATGACAGTCTTTTGCGTCGTGCACGTCGCTCGGCAGATTCTCTCGCTGAGCCTTGGCGCGGGTCAGGTCACCCCAAGCGCGCGCGGTGCCGCGCCACCTGCGCGAGCACCTGCGCCGGCGCCGTGCCGCCGAGCACGTTGCGCGCGTCGAGCGAGCCGCGCAGCGTCAGCACCTGGTAAACGTCGGCGTCGATCGAGGCGTGAAACGCACGCATGTCTTCGAGCGCGAGTTCCGCCAGGCCCACGCCGCGCTGCTGTGCCTGCTTCACCGCGGCGGCGACGATTTCATGCGCGTCGCGAAACGCGAGGCCCTTCTTCACCAGATAGTCGGCGAGGTCGGTCGCGGTGGCGTAGCCGCGCGCGGCGGCGAGCTGCATCGCCTCGGGCTTGACGCGCAGGCCTTTGATCATCTCGGCAAAGATGCGCAAGGTGTCGCGCAGCGTGTCTGCCGTGTCGAACAAGGGCTCCTTGTCCTCCTGGTTGTCCTTGTTGTAGGCGAGCGGCTGACCCTTCATGAGCGTCAGCAAACCCATCAGATGGCCGACGACGCGGCCCGTCTTGCCGCGCGCGAGTTCGGGAACGTCGGGGTTTTTCTTCTGCGGCATGATCGAACTGCCGGTGCAAAAACGGTCCGGCAGTTCGACGAAGCCGAAGTTCTGGCTCATCCAGAGAATGAGTTCTTCGCTCAGGCGCGACACATGCACCATGCACAGCGCCGCGGCGGCGCAGAACTCGATCGCGAAATCGCGGTCGCTCACTGCGTCCAGGCTGTTCTGGCACACACACGCCTGGCCCTGCGGATCGACCATTCCGAGCGTTCGTGCGACGCGTTCCCGGTCCAGCGCGTAACTCGTTCCGGCGAGCGCTGCGGCGCCGAGCGGCAAGCGGTTGATTCGCGCGCGCACCTCGGCAAAACGCTCGGCGTCGCGCGCAAACATCTCGACGTAGGCGAGCATGTGATGGCCGAAGCTCACCGGTTGCGCGACTTGCAAATGCGTGAAGCCGGGCATGATCGTCGTCGCGTTCGCCGCCGCCACGTCGACGAGCACGCGCTGCAACGCCACGAGCAGGTCGCCGAGGACGTCGATCTCATCGCGCAGCCACAGGCGCACGTCGGTCGCAACCTGGTCGTTGCGGGATCTCCCGGTGTGCAGGCGCTTGCCGGCGTCGCCGATGATTTGCGTCAGGCGTGCCTCGATGTTCAGGTGCACGTCTTCGAGTTCGAGCTTCCACTCGAAGCGGCCGGCTTCGATGTCTTGCGCGATCTGCGCCAGGCCGCGCCGGATCGCCTCGTGGTCGGCGGCGCCGATGATTCCCTGGTGCGCGAGCATCTCGGCGTGCGCCAGGCTGCCCGCGATATCGGCGCGCCAGAGGCGCCGATCGAATCCGACGCTGGCCGTGTAGCGCTGCACCAGCTCGCTCATCGGTTCGGAGAAGAGCGCCGACCAGGCCTGGGCTTTGGATTCGAGGGGGTTGCTGGTCATGGTCTGTGAGGGATGACGCAATTGGGCGCGTCGCGCCGGCGCCGGAGTTGGTGACAATGCGCTGCCGACTCAAGATGTCGCACGCCGCGCCGATTCTATCGAGCGACTCGAATTGATCCGCCTGTTCGAGGTGTTTCGAACCCACGCCTGACGCGCCATCACCCTTGTTGACCTTGGCCGACCCCGCCGCCGCAGAAGCTACAGGACGCGCCGCGCCCGGCGTTGCCGCGTCGTCGTCGAGCTTCGGCGTGTCGACGTTCGGCGTGCCGCTCGCGCCGCCGCGCAAGGCCGACTCGCTGTTCGACGTGTGCCATGTCGGCGTCGTCTTGCGCGCCCTGCTGTTCGTGCACGGGGTCGTCGCAGTCGGCGTCAGTTTTCAGGCGACGGGCGTGCGCTCCTGGCTGTTTTTGCTCGCTGCCGCATCGGCGGCGGCATTGCCCGGCGTCTTGCTCTGGCTCCTGCTCGCGTGCGCGCTGAAGCGGCTGCTCACGGCATTGCCGGAAGCGGCGCAGTGGTGCGGCGTGATCGCCATGGGTGCGACCTGCGGCATCGTCGGGTCCTGGTTCGCCGGCCTCGCCGGGCCCGACGTCGGCGCCGCGCCGAGCGTGCTCGCGCCGGCGCTCGCCGGCGCCGGGATGGCGGGGCTCACGTTCCAGTGGCTGCGCATGCGCGCCCAGGCCCTGCTGCCGGTGCAGACGGCAGCGCGGCTGGCGGAGTTGCAGTCGCGCATCCGCCCACATTTCCTGTTCAATACGCTGAACACGGCGTTGACGCTGGTGCGTCTGGACCCGGAACGCGCCGAGGGCGTTCTCGAAGACCTGGCCGAACTGTTCCGCGTCGCGCTCTCGGAACATGGGCAGGCGGTGACGCTCACCGAAGAAGTCGAACTCGCGAAGCGTTACCTCGCGATCGAGCAGATCCGCTTCGGCAGCCGCCTGCAGGTGGAGTGGGAACTCGATGCCGCCGCGAGCGACGCGCGCGTGCCGCCGCTGCTGCTGCAGCCGCTCGTCGAAAACGCGGTGCGCCATGGCGTCGAGCCGGCGGCGCAAGGCGGGACGATCCGCGTGCGCACCCGGGTGCGCCTGGGGCGCGCCGAGATCCTGATCACGAACAACGTTCCCGAGCAAGCGTCGGCGCCCGGCAACGGCATGGCGCTGGCGAACGTGCGCGAGCGGCTGCGCCTGATGCACGACGTGGCGGCGCAGTTCGACGCGCGGCGCGACGGCAGCGTGTTTCGGGTGCAGATTCTGGTGCCGCTATGAGAGCGCCGGGCCGCCCCAAGCTCTCATCCCCCCGCTCGGCGGGGCCGCGCGAAGCGCGTGGGGTGCCCGAATGAACACGATCGTGGCGCCGCTGCGTGTCCTGCTCGTCGACGACGAAGAGCTCGCGCGGCTGCGGCTGCGCACGCTGATCGCGGAGTGCCGCGAACCCTCGGCGAGCGTCGTCGGCGAAGCGTCGAACACGGCGCAGGCGCTGGTCTGGCTCACGACTCAAAGCTGCGACGTGGTCCTGCTCGACATCCACATGCCGGGCCGCGACGGTACCCAGCTTGCCGCCGAGCTGCGCCAGTTGCCCAAGCCGCCTGCGGTCGTGTTCGTCACCGCGCACCCCGAACACGCGTTGAAGGCGTTCGACCTGGCGGCGCTCGACTACCTGACGAAACCGGTGAAGCGCGAGCGCCTCAACGCCGCGTTGCAGCGCGTCGCCGCGCAGCTCGCGCCGAGTGCGGCCGTGCAAGCGCCCGCCGAAGACGCCGACGCGGCGCTGATCGTCAGCGATCGCGGCCGCGTCGTGCGCGTGCCTCTCACCGAGATCCTCTACTTCAAGGCCGAACTGAAATACGTGACGCTGCGCACCGCGGCGCGCAGCTACGTCATCGACGACCCGTTGTCGGATCTCGAAACGCGCCTCGGCGAGCGCTTCCTGCGCGTGCACCGCAACGCGCTCGTCGCACGGCCTGCGGTGCGTGCGCTGGAGCGGCGCACGCTGCCGGGCTCGGGCGACGACGAAGGCGGCGAGACCTGGGCCGTGTGTCTGGCGCCGGTGGACGAATGGCTTGCCGTGTCGCGGCGCCAGGTCGCCGCAGTGCGCGAGGCGCTCGTCGCCGCCGGGCGCTGAGCGCGGAAGTGCCCTCGCGACTGCCGAAGAACTTCGGGCTTGCCAGCCCGAAGCACGACCTGCAAAGCCATGCGCCACTTGCAGCGAGGCTCAAGCCGCGCGTGTGACATTGTTCCGCCGCCTTGAGACAGTTCCGGAGACGAAGCTGAAGGTCAGGGATTCAGTTCGGCGTCGAAACGCCGAAGAGAACGCGTCCCCCGGGAATCTGCCCTGCGCCATGCCTGAACTCCGCTTTCATCGGTCGCCGCGCCGCCGTGCGATCGGCCTCACGGTCATCGAACTCCTGTTTGCCGTGCTGATCCTCGGCGTGCTGGGTGGCATCGCGCAATCGAAGTACTCCGACTACCGGGAGAAGATCCGGCGCCAGCAGGCAATCCTGGACATCACGACGCTGCAGGTGGTGATCGCGCAGTACGAGTTCGAAGAGCACAAGGTTCCGGGCTCGCTCGCCGACGTCGGCCGCGCCGGAATGCTCGACCCCTGGGGCCGAGCCTATATGTACACCGACATCGGCGCGCCGGGCGGCCTCGGCGCGGCGCGCAAGGACCACAAGCTGAACCCGATCAATTCGGACTACGACCTCTACAGCATGGGTCCGGATGGCGTCACGAAGAAGCAGCTGACGAACCAGGACAGCCTGGACGACATCGTGCGCGCGCGCGACGGCGCTTTCATCGGCGTGGCGGCCGACTTCACCGAGTGAGAGTCGGCTTGCAGCGCGCGTCGGATGTCGAGGCTGAGGGTGCGAATCCGCGGCACATTCTTGCGCAGCGTTGTCGCGCGGCGGGTTTTTCTGCTGTTCGTCGCGTCGTCATTCCTGCCGGTGGCGGTGCTCGGATTCCTGTCGTACGAGCAGGTCAGCGACCTGACGCGCGCGCAGGAAGAGCGGCGCCTGTGGCAAACCGGTTCGGCGCAGATGCACTCGGTCTACGACCGGCTGCTCGGCGCGCGCTTCGTTCTCGAATCATTCACGCTGCCGCACCCGGGACCCGCCGAAACCGACGCGGCGCCGCGCAGCGAAGTCTTTCGCCGCACGCTGCAACTCGCCGGCGCCGCCTTGCACGACGCGCTGCACGCCGACCCCGTGACCGGACGGCCGTGGATCGACGCGGTGGCGCGTTCGCACCTGGAAAAGGGTGAAACCGCGTTGCTCGCGCCGAGGTCAACGGACGAAGGTGCCGCGCCGTGGCTCGCGCGCGCCCTGCACGGACCGCGGCTGGAGGATGGAATCGTCGTCGCCGAACTGGTGCCCGACTATTTGTGGGGCAAGGCCGAGGACCTGACGCACGGCATTCAGCTGTGCATCTATGCCGGGGGGCCGGTTGAACTGCAATGTTCCGATCCGGCGCTCGGCGCGCTCGCCCGAGGGTCGACGCAGTTCGGAATCGGCCAGATCCGCGAGTCCGCCGACGGCCGCTGGTTGGTCGGCAGCAAGGCGCTCTTTCTGCGACCGAAATTCGGCGCCCCCGACTGGACTTTCGTGACCCTGCTGCCGCATGGTGCGGCGTCGGCAGCGGTGGGCAAGGTGATGGCGAGTTTCCTCGGCGTCGCCTTGCTCACGCTGCTGCTCGCGTCGTTTCTGAGCCTGATCCAGATCCGCCGCACGCTGGTTCCGATCGAGCGCCTCGTCGAAGGCACGCGCGCCATCGCGAATGAGGTTTTCGACCGGCCGGTGCACGTGGAGCGCGGCGACGAGTTCGGCGAACTCGCGCACTCACTGAACGGCATGGCGGTGCGCCTCGGGCGCCAGATCGGCGCGATGCGCGCCTTGTCGGAGATCGACCATGAAATCTTGACACGGCTGGACGTGGAGCAGGTCGTGGAGCGGGTCCACGCGCGGCTGGCCGAATTGCTGCCGAACGCCGAACGTGGCGTGATCGTCTACGACGGCGTCAGCGACGGCGCGGCCACGGCCTACCTGCGCCAGCACGATCGGCCGACGCAGCGGCGCAAGATGGAGCTCGACGCGGCGCGGCTCGGCGCCGCCTTGCCGGGTCGCTCCGGGCGCTGGATCGAGCACGCCAGCGTCGAGCCCGCGGCGCTGCGCACCGAACTTGAGGCACTGTGGCACGAGCCGCAAAGCTTCATCGTCCCGGTGCGCTGGGGCGAGCGCATCGGCGGCATGCTCGCGATCGGCGGCGCGGCGGGGGCCGTGATCGACGACGACACGTCGCGCCAACTGAGCAGCCTCGCGGATCGCATCGCCGTCGCTTTGGCGGCGGCGCGCGCGAAGAGCAGTTGATCGTGCGTGCCTTGCACGACGAACTCACCGGCCTGCCGAATCGGCGCCAGTTGCTTGACCACCTGACGCACGAACTCGCCCGCGCGCAACGCGAAGCGACGGGGCTGGCGCTGCTGTTCGTCGATCTGGACCGGTTCAAGTCGATCAACGACACGCTCGGGCACGAAGGCGGCGACGCCTTGCTGCGCCAGGTCGCGATCCGCCTGTCGGCCGGCGTGCGCGTCGGCGACCTCGTGGCACGCGTCGGCGGCGACGAATTCGTCGTCGTGCTGTCGGCGATCCAGACGCCCTCCGAGGCGGCGCATGTCGCCGGACACATCAGCGATTTGCTCTGCGAGCCGGTGCAAGTCCGCGGCCAGGACTGCGTCATCGGCGCGAGCATCGGAATTGCACTCTTCCCCGGCGACGCGGGCAGCGTCGACGCCTTGCTGCGCCACGCCGACAGCGCGATGTACCGGGCGAAGAACGCAGGCCGCGGCTGCGTCATGTTCTACGAGGAGAGCATGAACATCGAGGAGCAGCAGCGCGCCGAACTGCAGGCCGAACTGCGCCAGGCGCTGGCGCGCAACCAGCTCGAGGTGCACTACCAGCCGCGTGTCGAAATGAGCTCCGGACGCTTCGTCTCGGTCGAGGCGCTGGCGCGCTGGCACCATCCACAATGGGGTTGGGTGGCGCCGAGTCGCTTCATTCCGGTGGCCGAAGACATCGGCCTGATCGAGGCGATCGGGGCCTGGGTTCTCGAGCAGTCGTGTCAGCAACTCGCCGCGTGGCGCGCCGCCGGGCTGGATCTGGAACGCGTGTCGGTGAACGTCTCGGGGCGCCAGCTGCGCACCGATGCGCTCGTCGACACCGTTGCTCGAACCCTGGCCGCAACAGGGCTGCCGCCACAAGCGCTCGAACTCGAAGTGACCGAAGGCCTGCTGCTCGACAACGTGGCGGGGGTGACACAAACGCTGGCAAGGATCCGCGACAGCGGCGTGACGATCTCACTCGACGACTTCGGCACCGGCTACTCGTCGCTGAACTACCTGCGGCGTCTGCCGATCGACGTGCTGAAGATCGACCAGTCGTTCGTGCGCGACCTGGAGAGCGATGCCAGTGCGCGCGGCATCGCGCAGGCGATCATCGCGATGGCGCATGCGCTGCACAAGTCGGTGACCGCCGAGGGCGTGGAAACGCTCGCCCAGGCGGATCTGCTGCGCGAGTGGGGCTGCCAAGAGGCCCAGGGCTACTACTTCGGCCGCCCGCTGGCCCCGGGCGCGCTCGGCGCACTATTGCCGCGGCGCAGCTTGTCACCCCACCAAGCGGCACGCACGCCGACGCCTGAGGCCGAGCTGACCTGACCTCCATCAACCCCAAGCGAGGCGTTGATCGGCGCCGGGCGCTGAGCGCGGCCCCACGCAGTTCTGCCGCTCAGCAGGCAACCGCTGCGTTGATTTCCAGCATGCGTGCCTGGAACGCCGCGGCGGGCAGCGGCTTGCTGCACAGGTATCCCTGGTAGCTGTCGCATCCCAGGCTGCGCAGCAGATCGCGCTGGCCGGTGCTCTCCACACCTTCGGCGACGACCCGCATTCCCAGACTGTGCGCGAGCACGACCAGCGCCTTCACGATCGCACAATCGGTCGCGCCGTCCGGCATGCCGTCGACGAACGACTTGTCGATCTTCAGCTCGTCGAGCGGGAAACGCTTGAGATAGTTCATCGACGAGTAACCGGTACCGAAGTCGTCGATGGCCACTTCGACGCCGAGCCTGCGCAACTGCTCGAGTTGCTGGCGTGTGTGCTCGACGCGGTCCACCAGCATGCTCTCGGTCAACTCGATCGCGAGTTGTCCACGCTTGATCGCATGGCGTGCCATGGCATCGCCGATCGTGCGAATCAGGCCGCCCGCGGCCAGGTCGTGGCGGGTCACGTTCACCGCCACCTTGATGTCGCCCAGGCCGGCGTCGCGCCAGGCCGCCATCTGGGCGCATGCTGTGGTGATCACCCACTCGTCGAGTTCGACGATGAGGCCGGTTTCTTCTGCGATCCCGATGAACTGTGCCGGCGGTACCAAGCCCACCACCGGCCGCACCCAGCGCAGCAGCGCCTCGGCGCCGACGACGCGGTCCGTGGCAAGGTCGATCTTGGGCTGGTAGTACAAAACCAGTTCGTTGCGTTCGATCGCGCGGCGCAGTTGGGTCTCGAGCGTGAGCCTTTCCACCGACGCACTGTTGAGTTCCGTCGAATAGAACGCGAACGTGTTGCGGCCATTGCTCTTGGCGTGCCGCATGGCCGCCGCCGCATTGCGCCGCAGGGTCTCGGCGTTCACCCCGTCACCCGGGTAGACCGAGATGCCGATGCTGGGCGTGACGAACAATTCCCGCCCCTCGTGCTGGAATGGTCGCGACATGGTGGCGAGGATGCGGCGCGCCATGCGATCGGCGGCGTCGGGCGATTCGATACCCGGCATCAGCAGCCCGAATTGATCGCCCTCGAGACGGGACAGCAGCAGTGCATCGGAACGCCGCACACAGGCCCGAAGGCGCTGCGAGATGGTTTCGAGAAGGCGATCTCCCGCCCCGCGGCCGAGGCTGTCGTTGATTTGCTTGAAGCGGTCCAGGCCGATCTGCAACATCGCGAGCGCGCAGGGTTCCTGCTTGGCGTGCGCCAAGACCGCGAGCATTTGTTCGGTGAAGACGCGCTGGTTCGGCAGTCCGGTGAGCAGGTCCTGGTTGGCGAGCCGATCCTGGTACACCTTGAAGACCAAGCTGTTGCGAACTCGCAGCACCAATTCACTCGGATCCACCGGTTTGGAGAGGAATTCGGTCGCGCCCAATTCGAGCGCCTTGAGTTTGGTCGCGGTCTGGTTCGCCGCGGTCAAGATGATGACGGGGGTGTAGCGCAAGTCATCGTCACTGCGGATTCGCTCCAGGATGTCGAAACCCGACACGCCGGGCATCATCAGGTCGAGCAGGAGCAGGCCGGGGCGGTGCCGGCGCGCCGCGTCGAATGCAAGCAGCGGGTCGTTGATCGAGACGAAGCGCCGGTACCCTGCTTCTTCGAGGTAGGTCTGGATGACGTCGGTCATCAGCGGCTCGTCGTCGACCATCATGACGGTGACCTCGTACAACCCCGAAGGCTGGGTTGGTGCGAGTTCTCCGGCGTTGGTCGGGGGCCCCTCCAGCGCAGCCGACGATGTGTTCGCCCAGCGCACATGGCGCGACTCAGCGAAGCCGATGGCGTCTGACACAGTCTCGTGGGCGATGGGGGCGATGGTCGGGTCCATGACAGGGGTCAGACGGACACCGGGGTTGGTGGGACTTGTTGTGGCGCTGGCGCCGGCTCATCCGGAATGACGATGCGCCGCGCCAACTCCTGCAACTGGCGCAGGACGGTGGCGACGGCTGCCATGTCGCTGCGCTGGGCGTACTCCTCCAGATCGCGCGCGGGCCCGAACAGCTCGTCGTAGCCGACGCTGCCACCGGCCCCCTTGAGCCAATGCGCGAGTGCCACCAATTCGTTCAGATCGCCACGCGCCTGGGCGTCGAGCATGGCCTGCAGCTTGGCCGGAAGCTGCAATCCGAAGCTGCGCACCACGCGCCCCAAGCGCGGGTGCTGCCCAAGCCGCGAAACGATCGGCTCGCCCGCAAGGGGGGATTCGGCCGTCTCTTGCGGCGGCGGTGCCTCGGCGTGCTGAGCTTGCGCGGCGGTGGATCCGCTCGGCGCCGCACCGACGTCGACGCGCCAGCCGTTCAAGTGCAAGGCGAGTTCGACCAGCATCGCGTCGATGTCGACCGGCTTGGTCAGATGGCCATTGAATCCGGCGGCTTCGATCTCGTGCTCGAAGCCCTTCATCGCATTCGCGGTCAGTGCCAGCACCGGAACCGTGCAACCCCGCTCGCGCAGCAGGCGCGCCGCGGTGTAGCCGTCCATGACGGGCATTTGAACGTCCATCAGGACCAGGTCCGCGCCGTATTCAGCCATGTGCTCCAGCGCGGCTGCGCCGTGTTCGGCCTCGCTCACTTGCAGTCCCGCGGCTTCCAGCACCAGGCGCACCAGTTCGCGGTTTTCGGCGCCGTCGTCGACCACCAGCACGCGTGCCGGCGCGAACTGCCAGGGCGCCACATCCGCTTCGCTGCGCTCGACGTCGGCCTCGGCGAGGGAATCCGGTGCCAGCCACGGCACACCCTCCGGCGAACCGGTCTCCAGCGTGATCCGAAACGTACTGCCCTTGCCGGGAACGCTGCGCGCAGTCACGTCGCCGCCGAGCGCACGCGCGAAACGCCGGCTGATCGCCAGGCCCAGGCCGGTACCGCCGAACTGGCGCGTGGTTGACGCCTCGGCCTGCACGAAAGGCTCGAAGATCGCTTCGAGCTTGTCGGCGGCAATGCCGATGCCGGTGTCGCTGATCTCGATCACCATCAGCGAACGGTTCGGCTCATCGGGCAGCATGCGCATCACTACAGTTACGGCACCTTGCTGGGTGAACTTGAGGGCGTTGCCGACCAGGTTCGTCACGATTTGGCGCAGGCGCGACGGGTCGGTGAGCACGCGCGCCGGAAGCGCCTCGGGGAACTCGACGCGCAGCGCGATGCCCTTTTCCCGGGCGCGCACTTCCATGACGTGCAGCACCTCTTGCACGACGCCGTGCGCC
>CAVZHI010000023.1:0-44571 GCA_963775015.1 uncultured beta proteobacterium
TAGGTGATGTTCAGGCCGGCAAAGCCGATCGTGCGCGCCGCGCACAGCAGCGTGGGCAGCGCGTCCACCGTTGCGCCGGTGGTGTCGAGGTCGATCAACTGGTAGTGCAGGCGCAGGCCGTGGTGGCGCGCCTCTTCCTCCTGCATCGCCGGCGTCAGCGAGCGCTGGATTCCCGAGCCGACCAGGCCCAGCAGCAGCTTGCGCGCCTGGGTGGCTGCCGGCTCGTGCACCGGTTCGTCCATGAAGACCAGTGTAAGCGCGGCTCCAGCGTCGGCCAGAGGCGCGCTGCCGGCTGGATCGACAGGGCGCGGCGGGCAACTCCCGATGTCCGGCGCGGCAATCTTGCAGCAACATGCACGTTGCATCATCACGGCGCAGGCAGGATTGAATCTCAATGAAAGCTAGAAACCTGGCGCTCGGCGCCGTCGTGGTGCTCGCCGGCGCAGCCGCTGCCGATCACGCCCTGCGTCCTGCGGACAAAGCAACGTCTGACGCTTCCGGCAGCATCAAGGGCACCGCGCCCGCGCCCGGGGCCCCGGGTGGCGCCGCGGCTGGCGCGGCAGCGCAGCCGCAGTCGGTGAGCGTCGTGCGCGCGCAGCTGCGCGACGTGCCGGTGACGATTGAAGCCACGGGCACGGTGGTGTCGCTCAACACCGTGGAGATTCGGCCGCAGGTGGCGGCGATGGTGCGGCAGGTGGCGATCCGCGAAGGCCAGTTCGTTCGCAAGGGCGATCTGCTGTTCGCGCTGGACGACCGCGCCGACCGCGCCAACCTGGAAAAAGCGCGCGCCCAGCTGCTGAAGAACCGCGCGACGCTGGCCGACCTGGAACGCCAGCTGAAGCGCTCGCAAGAGCTGCGCGACCAGAATTTCATCGCGCCCAGCGCGGTGGACACGGTGCTGTCGAGCGTGGAAGCGCAGCGCGCCAATGTGGCCGCCGACGAGGCCGCGATTCACGTCAGCGAAGTGGCGCTCGGCTACAACCAGATCCGATCTCCCTTGTCGGGGCGCGCCGGTGCGATCGGCGTATTTCAGGGCAGCCTGGTCTCGCAGACCGGCACCCCGCTGGTGACGATCAACCAGATTGACCCGATCGGCGTGGCCTTCAGCGTTCCCGAGGCGCAGCTCGCGCCGTTGTTGCAGAGCAGCCGCGGTGAAGCGGCGACCGTGACATTGCGCTTGTCGGGGCAGGGCGGTGGCGGCCAGGGTGCGGGCGGCTCAGGGGGCGGTGCCGGAGGTGGTACCGGTGGTCCCGCAGGCGGCGCAGGCGCCGCCGCGGGGCCAGGTGCCCGACCCGGGGCCGCAGGCCCGCGCAGCGCAGCCCCGGGCGCCGTGCCCGGCGTGCCCGCGGCGATCACCGGCAAGGTCAGCTTCATCGACAGTGCAGTGGACACGCAAAGTGGCACGATCCGCGTCAAGGGCACGTTCGCGAACCCGCAGCAACTGCTGTGGCCAGGCCAGTACGTCACCGCGCGCATGACGCTGCGCACGATCAAGGACGCTGTGGTCGTGCCGCAGGCGGCGCTGATCCTCGGCGCGACGCAGCAGCGAACGCTCTACGTCGTCGACGAAGCCAATACCGCGCAACTGCGGCCGGTGCAGGTGCGCTACGGTTTCGGCGAGTTCGCGGTGGTGGAGGGCGTGAAGCCCGGCGAACGCATCGTGACCGACGGCAAGCAGAACCTGCGCCCCGGCACCCCTGTGCGCGAAGCCGGCGCGGCACCGGCCGGCGGGCGCGGCACGGCGCCGGCGGGCAAAGAGCCACCGGCATAGACTCGCGCAGACGCAGCGGCGCCGCAGCGCGACCCGAGCCTGCTTTCCCGAAGTCGCCCAGTCCCCAGGAGCGCCCATGAACATCTCTGAACTCTTCATTCGCCGCCCGGTGATGACGGTGCTGCTCAACGCGGCCGTTGTCGTCGCCGGCGTCGTGGCGCTGGGTGAAATACCCGTGGCCGCGCTGCCGCGCTACAACACGCCCGTGATCAGCGTCTCGGCGGTGCTGCCCGGCGCCAGCCCGGACACGATGGCGAGTTCCGTCGCGCTGCCGCTGGAAAAGCAGTTCTCCACGATTGCCGGGCTGAACACGATCAGCTCGACGAACACGTTGGGCGCGAGCACGATCACGCTCGAATTCGACACGAACCGCGACATCGATGCGGCGGCGGTCGACGTGCAGGCGGCGCTGTTCCGCTCGCAGCGGTCTCTCCCCACCGAGATGACGATCCCGCCGTCGTACCGCAAGGTGAACCCGGCCGACGCGCCGGTGCTGTTGCTGGTGCTCACGTCGCCGTCGCTGAATCTGTCGGAACTGAACGATTACGCCGAGAACCTGATTTCGCCGAGCCTGTCCACCGTGGAAGGCGTGGCGCAGGTCGGCATCTTCGGCCAGAAGCGCTTCGCGGTGCGCGTGCGCGTTCGCAACGACCAGTTGAGCGAACGCAACCTGACGCTCGACGAACTGCGCGCCGCCATCGGCGCGGCCAACGCCAACACGCCGGTGGGCGTGCTCGAGGGCCCGCGGCAGACGCTGACGGTGCAGGCGAACCGCCAGCTCGTGAACGCGCGCGAGTTCGCGAACATCGTCGTCGCCACGCGCAACGGCGCGCCGGTGCGGCTGCGCGACGTGGCCGACGTGCAAGACAGTTTCGAGTCGGTGAAAACCGCCAACTGGTACAACGGCGAGCGCTCGATCACGCTCGCGGTGCAGCGCCAACCGAATGCGAACACGGTGCAGGTGGTCGATTCGGTGCGCGCGATGCTGCCGCGCTTTGCGTCGCAACTGCCGGCGAGCGTGTCGCTGATTCCGTTCAACGACCGCTCGATGTCGATCCGCGCTGCGCTGCACGACGTGAACATCACGCTCGCGTTGACCATCGTGCTGGTCGTGCTCGTGATCTTCTTGTTCCTGCGGCGCGTCTCGGCCACCGTGATCCCGGCGCTGTCGCTGCCGGTGTCGCTGCTCGGCGCGGTGGCCTTGCTCTACGCGTTCGGCTACAGCATCGACAACATCTCGCTGCTGGGCATCACGCTCGCCGTGGGGCTGGTGGTGGACGACGCGATCGTGATGCTCGAGAACATCGTGCGCCACATCGAGGCCGGCGTGCCGCCGTTCCAGGCGGCGCTGCAGGGCTCTCGCGAAGTCGCGTTCACGATCCTGTCGATCTCGGTCTCGCTGGTCGCGGTGTTCATTCCAGTGTTCTTCATGCCGGGCGTGATCGGCCTGTTGTTCCACGAGTTCGCGGTGGTTGTGGGGTTGGCAGTCATCGTGTCGGCCGCCGTGTCGCTGACTCTCGTGCCGATGCTGTGCAGCCGCTTCCTGAAGCACCACGACCCGAAAGACCAGAATGCGCTGAGCCGGGTTTTCGAGCGTGGCTTCGACTGGATACTGCGCACCTACACGCACACACTCGACTGGGCGCTCGCGCACCGCAAGACGGTGTGGCTGGTGGCGCTGGCGAGCTTCGTCGCGAGCGCGGTGCTGTTCGTCGTGATCCCGAAGGGCTTCTTCCCGGAAGAAGACACCGGGCAGATCCAGGTGACGACGGAAGCCGCCGAAGACATCTCGTTCACCGCGATGATGGAGCGCCAGGAGCGTGTGGCCGCGATCTTCCAGGCCGACCCGAACATCGCGAGCGTCGGCGCCTTCATCGGCGTGGGCGGCCCGAACGCGACGCAGAATTCGGGGCGCCTGTTCATCAACCTGAAACCGCGCGCGCAGCGCGAATCGATGAAAGTGACGGTCGAGCAACTGCGCCGCAAGCTGCGCGCCGTTCCCGGTGTGGCGGTCTACATGCGGCCGGTGCAGAACCTGCAGCTCGGCGGCAAGGTGAGCAAGAGCCGATATCAGTACGTGCTGCAAAGCGTGAGCGCCGACGCGTTGGGCGAATGGGCCGTCAAGCTACAGGCCAAACTGCGCGACGACCCGCTGTTCCGCGACGTGACGAGCGATTCGCAGATGCGCGGCCTGCAGGCCACGCTGAACATCGACCGCGACAAGGCCAACATGCTCGGCGTGCAGATGGGCGACTTGCGCAACGCCCTCTACAACGCGTTCGGCGAGCGCCAGGTTTCCACCATCTACAGCCCGAGCAACAGCTACCAGGTGATCATGGAAGCGGCCGACGCCGACCGCCAGTTCGAAGACGCGTTCAACAAGATCTACCTGCGCGGCAAGAGCGGCGAACTGGTGCCGCTGTCATCCTTCGCCGGCGTGCAGCGCACCGTGGGGCCCACCGCGGTGAACCACCAGGGCCAGTTGCAGGCGATCACGCTGAGCTTCAACCTCGCGCCCGACACGCCGCTCGGCGACAGCGACGAAAAAGCTCGAAGGCTATGTGGCCGACCTGAAGTTCCCCGCGACCATCATCACCAGCTACGGCGGCGACGCAGCCGTGTTCCAGAGTTCGCAAGGCGGCCAGGCGATTCTGCTGATCGTCGCGATCCTCGTGATTTACGTGCTGCTCGGCGTGCTGTACGAGAGCTACATCCACCCGCTGACGATCCTCGCCGGCTTGCCCTCGGCGGCGGCGGGCGCGCTGATCACGTTGTGGCTGTTCAACATCGACCTGACGCTGATCGCGACGATCGGCATTTTGATGCTGATCGGCATCGTGAAGAAGAACGCGATCATGATGATCGACTTCGCGCTCGACGCGCAGCGCCACCAGGGCCTGAGCCCGCACGAGGCGATCCGCCAAGCGTGCATCCTGCGCTTTCGCCCGATCATGATGACGACGATGGCCGCGCTGATGGGCGCGCTGCCGATCGCATTCGCGCTCGGCGCCGGTGCCGAGCTGCGCCAGCCGTTGGGTCTGGCGGTGGTGGGCGGGTTGATCGCTTCTCAGGCGATCACGCTCTACATCACGCCGGTGATCTACCTGGCGCTGGAGCGGTTCAGCGGCAAGGGGCCGGTGGTGGATGCGGTGCCCGCCATGCCCGCCGCGGCCAAGGCTGCGCCCGCGCTGCGGAGTGGCCAGGGCTGACCTGCCGCGGCCGAGGCGCCCCGGCTACATTTGGTCCAGCGGGCTGCGCACGCCTCGCCCGCCGCGGTTCAGCACGTGGGTGTAGATCATGGTCGTCGACACATCGCTGTGGCCGAGCAGCTCTTGCACCGTGCGGATGTCGTAGCCCGCCTGCAGCATGTGGGTCGCGAACGAATGGCGCAGCACATGCGGCGAGCACGGCTTGTCGATTCCCGCGCGGCGCGCCGCGCCGGCCACGGCTTTTTGAACCGATGTCTCGTTCAAGTGGTGACGGCGCAGCACGCCACTGCGCGGGTCGGCCGAAACGACACTGCTCGCAAAGACCCATTGCCAGCCCCAGGCAGCAGGCGCGCGCGGATACTTCAACGCGAGTGCGTCGGGCAACCAGACCTCGCCCAAACCAGCGGCCAGATCCCGGTTGTGAAGCGCCTGGCGCCGCGCGAGCAACTCGCCCAGTGGCAACATCAGGTTTTCCGGCAACACCGTCACTCGGTCTTTGCCTCCTTTGCCGTCGCGAATCACGATCTCGCGCCGTTCGAAGTCGATGTCCTTGACGCGCAGGCGCAGCCCTTCCAGCAAGCGCATGCCGGTGCCGTAGAGCAGAGAAGCGACCAAGCCCATCGTGCCGCTGAGTTCATGCAGCAGCGAGCGCACCTGCCCCGGCGTCAACACGACCGGCAAGCGCCGCGGGCTCTTCGCGCCAATGACTTCATCCAGCCACGGCAACTCCACTGCCAGCACCACACGGTAGAGAAAGAGCAGCGCCGACTTGGCCTGGTTTTGGGTCGACGCGGCAACGCCCCGGTTCACAGCCAAGTGCGTCAGGAACGCCATCACCTCGGCAGGCCCCAGGTCCGCGGGATGGCGCTTGTCGTGGAACACGATGAAGCGGCGCGCCCAGTCGACGTACGCGTCTTCGGTCCGAATGGAGTAGTGCCGCACCCGAATCGCATGCCGCAGGCGGTCGAGCAGGCGCGGCGGCGGCGAGCCCGCAGCTGCTTCGGGCAGCTGCGGCGTGGCAGACCTTGCCTGCGCCGCCTGCAAAGGCCGGGTCACAGGCTGAGTTTCAGAGGGAGCCACGGAGCAAGCCTCGTAGGCAGTCTGCGCGGAACCCTCAATGGAAGCCTCAGTGTTGATGCCGCTGGCCAACTTGGTCGACAGTCCTGCCTCCGACGCAGTTGGCACCAAGCGATTGTGGGGGCGTGTGTTCATGCCGACGAATGTAGGCGGCCCATTTCGCCCGCGCCATCGCCCGAAGGTAGGACTGACGGGTGCCCCCGAGAGGGGGATGTCAATCAGGGAGGTCAGACAATCCGGAATTCAACCGAAATGGGCTGCACCCAACCAAGCGACCCGTTCGGGCTAAATGGTTCAGCAGAATTGGGGCTGTCCATCCGGCCAGATTTAAGCCGTCCATTTCCGCAGCCGCAAGCCCGAACCAGGCATGGCAGCCGGGTTGATTCAGAGGAAGATGACTCCTTGGAGGCGATGAATTCGATCGACAATAGCCGGACTGGCCGGCTTGAATTCAGCCGGCCCACAGTAAGTTGAACTAAACCGCTGGCGCGGTAGGTGACTCGCGCAAGAGGGGCACGTCGGGGGCGCCGTTGGCAGTCGTACCTTGATCGTTGCGGGCAATGTTGCCCGCGCATCGATCGAGGAGATGATCATGACGCCACTTCGGCAACGAATGCTTGACGCACTGGTGCTGCGCGGCATGGCGCAGCGCACACAAGAGTCCTACATCGGCGCGGTGGCGCTGCTGTCGCGCCATTACAAGCGCAGCCCCGACACACTGTCCTCGCAGCAGGTGCAGGAGTACATGTTGCACCTGCGGCGCGAACGCGGCCGCTCGGTGGCCACGCTGAACCAGTACGGCTGCGCGTTTCGCTTCTTGTACGGCACCGTGCTCGGATTGGACGGTGCGCAATTCCAGATTCCGCTGGCGGCGGCGCCGCAGCGGCTGCCGCAGATCCTCTCGCGCGAGGAGATCGCACGGCTGTTCGCCGCGACGCGGCACGAGGCGGCGCGCAGCTTCTTGATGTTGGCCTATGCCACGGGGCTGCGCCTGTCGGAGCTGCGCCACTTGCGCGTGGCCGACATCGACAGCCACGCCGACCGCATGTGCATCCGCGTCGAGCAGGGCAAAGGGGCCAAGGACCGCTATGTGCCGCTGGCGGCTGACGTGTTGGAACTGCTGCGCCGGCATTGGCGGCTCGCAGGGCTGGCACGCACACAGCCGTGGCTGTTTCCCAGCCCCGAGGATGCTTCGAGGCCCATCAGTGATACCAGCCCGCAGAAGTGGTACCACGCCGCTCGCGCCCACGCCGGGATCACCAAGCCTGGCGGCATCCACACGCTGCGCCACTGCTATGCCACGCACACGCTGGAAGCGGGCGTGGACCTGTACACGCTGTCGCGCTGGCTCGGACACAAGCACGTCAGCACCACCTCGCGCTACCTGCACCTGGTGCGCCCGGACGTGCCCGACGGCGCCAAGCGCGCGCCGCTGGCGCTGTTGGCGGCGCTGCCGGCCATCGATATGCCCACCATCGACATCGCGCCGCCGTCCGTGCACTGAAGCTGCCGGAGTTGCCGATGGCCACCTCGCTGGCCGAGGTGCTGCTGCGCTTCGGGCGCCAGTATCTTACGCAGCACGTGCTGAGCAGCGCCTGCGCGCGGGTGTGGCGCGCCATCGTGGCGTGCCGCACGCCACTGCTGGGCGGCCAGCGCTGGCATTGCCAGGCTTGCGGCACCCAGCAGTGGCGCTGGCACTCGTGCCGCAACCGACACTGCCCGCGCTGCCAGAAGTCGGCACAGGACGCCTGGCGCCGCGCGCGCCAGGCCGAACTGCTGGAGGTGCCGTATTCGCACATGGTGTTCACGCTGCCGCACGAGCTGCTCGCTCTGGCTCGCGCGCACCCGCGCTGGGTCTACGAGACGCTGCTGGCGTCCACCGCGGCCACGCTGAGCGAGTTCTGCGCCGACGCGCGCTGGCTCGGCGGCCAAGGCGCCTTCACGCTGGTGTTGCATACCTGGACGCAGGACCTGCGGCTGCACCCGCATGCCCACGCGCTCATCGCCTGCGGGGCCCTGGGCGACAAGGGCCAGTGGGTCCAGCCGCGCCGTTCGCAGCGTTTCCTGTTCCCCGTGCATGCCCTGTCCAAGGTGTTCGCCGGCAAGTTCCGCGCTGCGCTCCAGGCGGCCGAGCGTGCCGGCGCTCTGCCGCGCGACCCGGCCGACGCGGCCCAACGGCGCGAGCGCATGCGCCGGCTGCGCAAGCCCTGGGTCGTGTACGCCAAGACGCCCCTGGCCGGGCCCGCGGCGGTGCTCGAGTACCTCTCGCGCTACACCCACCGCACCGCCATCGGCGAGCAGCGCATCGTCGCCATCAAGGGCCCCAGCGTGCTGCTGCGTGTACGCGTCAATGGTCACGCCGGCGTCAACGGCAAGAAGCTCATCCGCATCGACGGGGTGGAGTTCATCGCTCGCTTCTTGCAGCATGTGCTGCCGATGGGCTTCAAGCGCATCCGCCACTTCGGGATCCTCGCACCGGCGCACAAGGCGCGCTGCCTGGCCGCGGCACGCAACGCGCTGGCGATGCCCCCGGCGCAGCCCGTGGCGCAGGAGGTGGCGGCCGAGTTCATGCGTCGCGTGGCGCGCATCGACATCGAGTGCTGCCCGCATTGCCGCGCCCGCTGGCAGGTGGTGCAGACCGCACCGGCCGATCGTGCCGCACTGCTGGCCGTGCCACCATCCCCGCAGCAGCGCCCACCCCAGCGCAGCCCGATGCCGCAGGCGCCGTGACGATGGTGGCGCCTCGCGTGGGCCAGACCGCTCTCCTCCAACCGCGTGCACGAGCGCAGCGGCTTGGCCGTGCGCGCCAACCGCGCCGGCCACTGCACGCAGCTCCTGCAACGCCAATCGCGTCGTCGATCCGCAGCGCGTCGGTGTCGGCCAAGGCTTGCTCAACGCCCTCGGTGCGGTGGCGCCGCACGCACAGCGCTTGACCAACTCAGCCCCAACCTTACACTGCCCAATACCCCGCACCCGCCGCACCGTGCCGGCGGTTTACTTCAACAAGGTTTATCAGCCGCGGGCAGCATCGCGGCGACCCCGTTCCATCGAAGGCGCGGCTGATAAACGCTATTCGTTAGGCGGCTGCGAAGCCCTCAATCCGCCCAATTCCACCTTTGCAGAATGGGTTTCGAACTGTCTATAGGGGTTTACCCGCACACCTCGTGTACATTAACCCAGTCCGGGGCGTTACACCCAAGCAATCCGGGCACATCGGACGGGTGGGTGAACTCGTTTACGTACGAAGGGGAGCAAGAAATGGCACGATTTACGGTACGTGTGGAACTTCATGACGCCACTTGGGAGCAATACGAAAAGCTCTATGGCAAATTGGCTCACGAGGGGCTCACAGACACACTTTCCACTCAAAGCGGCCGCCTTAAATTGCCGCCAGCCGAATACAACTTTGACGGCGAAGCAACCAAGGAACAGGTACTCGAAAAGGCAAAGGCGGCGGCATCTCAAGTAGTTAGTAAGTTCGCTGTCCTGGTAACTGAGTCAAACGGTCGTACCTGCCATGGTCTAGAAGCCGCCTAACCATTCCATCGAGCGGACAGCCACCGGCAAGCCGGTGGCTGTCCGCTCATGTCAAACGTTAGACCGCATGACTACATCCCATCCCCTCGGATATGCCTCCGCTTTGCGCGTGATTCGCCTTGGACGCGCGGCCTTCTTTGGTAGCGAAGATTGCGATCTACCAGCCAGCCGTTCCGCGGACGTTGCAGAGGACGATCGCACACCTCAGTTCGGATATGTGGGCGCAAGTGCGTATTTCAGCCCATCGTGGACGGCATTTCAGGCTGATCGTGGACAGCATTTCAGCGTGATCGTGGACGGCGTTTCAGGCTGATCGTGGACGCCGTTTCAGCGTGATCGTGGACGACAGGGGTGGCGCGCAAGTGATTTTCTGATCGGCCTCAAGCTCACCGACTTTTGACGGTCCGAGCCCATGCCAACCAACAGAATCACGATGCGACGAATCCGAGAGACATTGCGCCTGCACCTGCAGGCCAAGCTGAGCTACACCGAGGTGGGCCGCGCCCTCAAGATCTCCAAGAGCGTGGTGGGCAAGTACGTCTCGCTGGCCCGCGCGGCGGACGTTGACTGGGAACGTGCCCAGAGCCTGAGCGACGAGGACCTTGAGGCCCGGCTGTTCCGCCCGGCAGTGCCGCGCTCGAGCCACCAACTCGCCCCCGACTTTGCGCTCGTGCACCAGGAGCTCAAGCGCGCCGGCGTCACCTTGATGCTGCTGTGGGAGGAGTACGCCCGCGACAACCCGCTGGCCTACAAGTACACGAGTTTTTGCATCAAGTACCGCGCATTCGCTGCCACCCAGCAACGCTCGATGCGCCAGATCCATATCGCCGGCGAGAAGTTGTTCGTCGACTATGCCGGCGGCGCGGTGCCCATCATCGATGCGACCACCGGCGAGATCAGCCAGGCGCAGATCTTCGTGGCCACACTGGGCGCGTCGAACTACACCTTCGCCTGCGCCACGGCGCGACAGACTACCGCCGACTGGATCGGCGCTCAGGTGCTGGCCCTGGAGTTCATCGGCGGCGTGCCGCGCCTGATCGTGCCCGACCAGACTCGCGCGCTGATCAAGACGCCCGACCGCTACGACCCCGAGCCCAACCGGACGTACGAAGAATTCGCCAAGCACTACGGCTGCGCATTGCTGGCCGCCCGCCCGGCGCATCCCCGCGACAAGCCCAAGGTCGAGGGCTCGGTGCTGCTGGTGCAGAGGTGGATCCTGGCGCGCCTGCGCAACCGCCGCTTCTTCAGCCTGGCCGAGCTCAACGCCGCCATCGCCGAGCTGTTGGTCGAGCTGAACCTGCGACCCTTCAAGAAGCTGCCCGGCTGCCGGCGCAGCGCCTTCGAGCTGCTCGACGCGCCGGCACTGCAACTCCTGCCGGCCACCCGCTATCTGATCGGCCGCTGGAAGGCTGCCAAGGTCAACATCGACTATCACGTCGAGTTCGATGCCCACTACTACAGCGTGCCGCATCGGCTGGTGGGTGCCAAGCTCGATGTGCGCGTCACCGGCAGCCTGCTGGAGTGCTTCGCGTCCAACCAGCGCGTGGCCTGTCACGCCGTGAGCGCCGTGCGCGGGGGCTTCACCACACTGGCCGACCACATGCCGGCCTCGCACCGCGCGCACCGGGATTGGACGCCGGCCAAGCTCATCGCGTGGGGGCAGCGCATCGGTATGAGCACCGCCGCGGTGGTCGCCTGGCAGCTCGAACATCGCCCGCACCCCGAGCAGGGCTACCGGGCCTGTCTGGGCCTGCTGGCGCTGGTGCGCCGCTACAGCGCCGAGCGGCTGGAGGCCGCCTGCACGCGGGCCATGGCCATTCGCGCGCCCAACCTGAAGAGCGTCACCAACATCCTCAAGTGCGGCCTGGACCGCCAGCCCTCGCTGTTCGCCGCCGCAGTCAGCCCCGCCATCGAGCACGAGAACGTGCGCGGGTCCGACTACTACCACTGACACCACGATTGCCCCCAACCTCACGAAGGAAGAGCCGCCTCATGTTGAACGAACACACCCTGGACCAACTGAAGAGCCTGCGCCTGGACGGCATGGTCCGCGCCGTCGAGGAGCAGGCCACCAGCACCACCGCCGACGCGCTGGGCTTCGACGAACGGCTGACGCTGCTGGTGCAGCGCGAGATCGCCTGGCGCGATGACCGGCGCGTGGCTCGCCTGCTCAAGGCGGCCAAGCTCAAGGTCAGCTCAGCCTGCGTGGAGGACATCAACTGGCGCGCCAGTCGCTCGCTGGACCGCGGCCTCATCGCCACGCTGGCCGGCGGCGACTGGCTGCGCAATGCACGCAACCTGCTGATCACCGGCGCCACCGGCAGCGGTAAGACCTGGTTGGCATGCGCACTGGCACATCAAGCCGCGCGCAGTGGCTTCTCGGTGCTGTACGTGCGCGCGGCCCGGCTGTTCGATGAGTTGCAGGTCGCCCACGGCGATGGCAGTTTCGGCCGGCGGCTGATTCAGCTGGCCAAGCTCGATCTGCTGCTGATCGACGATTTCGCGATCTCTCCCATCGGCGCGGCTGAGCGCAACGACTTGCTCGAGTTGCTCGACGACCGCATCGGCTCGCGCTCGACCTTGATCACGAGTCAGCTGCCGGTCAAGGCCTGGCACACCTACCTCAATGATCCAACGCTGGCCGACGCCATCCTCGACCGCGTCGTGCACAGCAGCCACAAGATCGAGCTCAAGGGCACCAAGTCTCTGCGCGACAACCAAGCATCACCTGCCCAATGAGCACCCACCTACCTGACTGCTTGACCGTGCATGAGTACATGGCACGCTCGGGGCGCCTCCGGCGGCCTGGCAGGGGCCTCGAATTTGAAGATCAATTCAAACCCAAAACCCGCGGCCCACGTCGCCCAACCGGGAGGCGTTTCAGACTGATCGTGGACGATTGAGCTACATTCAACACAGGACTTGCGTGCTTCCCCCGCGCGTCAACGGCAGCGCCAATCTGCCGTCCACGATCAGCCTGAAACAGGCGTCCACGATCGCTGAAATGCGCAGTTCACAAGCTCGCTCGCCGAATATGACGCCCAACCCTTCGGTCGAGCCGACGCACTCCGGGCTGCGCCCTCCGCGCGCGCCTCACCTCAACCGTTGGGCGTCGCAGGAACAAGAAGGGCCGGCCCTGTAAGAGGCCAGCCCCGCGCTTGCCCTATGGGCTTACGCT
Organism: uncultured beta proteobacterium; assembly: GCA_963775015.1. GTDB lineage: Bacteria > Pseudomonadota > Gammaproteobacteria > Burkholderiales > Burkholderiaceae_C > JAEMQF01. Next base: position 12,773 of record CAVZHI010000023.1, read on the forward strand.
CCGATCATCTGCCTTTCGGCTTCGTGGGGCTCGGCGCCGGCCGACGCACCGGAATCGTCTCAACGACGCTCGTCGACGGCCTGCGCTGCGCTACCCGTACGGGGATAAACTGACCGTTCCCCGCATCGCGTCCACGCTTCGTGGTGTCTGCCATACAAGTCTCCTTAGAGTAATGGCATGCCAACCAGACAATCGAAAAACCGTTTGCGGTCCTCAGCAAGTTCCCTTAACCTCGGACCCGATCCACAACGACAGACGGGCATCGCTGGCTTAACGGTGGCCCATCAGAGCCGCTCTCGGGACTCGGTACTCCCTAGAGCGGCCTTTTTCTGCTTTGCCTCAGGGTTTCCCCTACTACCGCGCACACTATACATGTGGTAGCGGACGATTGCAACCCACTGCCGGTAGCGTGTCACCACCTACTACTGCAGTGCGCGCGACGCCTAACCCTTCGCTCCAGCCGACGTGCTCCGGCCTGCGGCCTCCGCACGCGGCTGAGCTCAAACGTTAGGCACAAAGTCTTCAGCCTGCCGTCACGTACACATCTCCAACGGGACGTATCCCGGCAAAGATAATGCCAGTCCCGTCTTCGCTCAGCGAAACGTCGATGTCCCGGCTCATCAGCACCCCTCTCTTCCGAACCTGCAAAGCGAGGAAATCTTCGTCAACAGTTTTCGTCTCGATGGCCCAGGAGACTTTGTTGCGTCCCACATTCACGAATTCAACCTTCATCGTCGTACCCCCTGCTGGCCCGCTACGCGAGCCGGTTTCAATACGCCCATGCGAGTACCCATCGGCTCGTGCTACTGTTCAGTTCCGTGGGGCCAGCCACCCGGCCTAACCCTCGGTCGAGCCGACGCTGCCCGGGTACGGTCATCGCGGCTCACCTTTGACGTTCGGCTTCATACATCCGAGGTCGCGAATGCTGAGCTGTGCAATTCGCTCGCCTGCCACCGAACCGTTTCTCGCGTTCCGCGCGAGCAGTGCGCTTTGCTTCTGTCGCAGCCACCTGTATTCGGCCCGCCAGCGTCATCCCGCAGGTTGCCCCTCTCACTACCGCGCCATTCGCGCCCGCAACCCAGCTTATCGGCTGCGAGGTTTAGAGGTGCCGCGCCATGGTGTGGCGGCAGCTCGCGCGCACCGTTCTCTGCGTGCCAAGGTGTTCCACGCAGCCGGCCTGCCGCTGTCGAACCTTGGCGCTCATGTACGCGCCTCCGGTTTCAGCGTCTTCGCCATGGCTACAGTCCCAATCTCACCCTTGTGGCTGCACCGTTTCGCCTCGGTACCTGCACTTTCACGGAACACAAATACTTGTTATCGTCGCGGCATATCAACGCGTAGTCCAGTCGTTGCCGCAAGTACAGTGCCTTCGTCGCAGCCAGGAAAGATGAAGCCCAACCCTTCGTTCGAGCCGACAGCCCCCGGCGGGCAGCGTCTGTGTGTTCTTCCCAATGTCGTGGCGCCGGGCTCTGCGCCTCAACTCAAACGTTGGGCCGCACACATGCCGGTCGTGCACTCTCGCTATTCGCCCCAGCCGCACCGTAGCAGCTGCAAGCAACGAGCCATTCAGCGTGCATCCTGTCGTTGCGCTCCTGCGAAGTCTCCTGCCGCTGTCGGAGTGGGCTGTCCGTCCTTCGGCGGCCCGCGCACGGTCTTCTCAGTTTCAACACCACCGTCTGCGGCGTTTCCTGCGTCTGCGCTGCGTTGCTGCAGATATCGCTCTTCGTTGCCCAGCACTCATGCACAGTGGCGGCCTGCCTGCGTCGGAGCAAGCTGCCGCGCGCAGCAACAGAGGTTCATCGCGGTTCCAGCTCGCGAGCATTTGCAGCAATTGGCGGCAAGCTGCTCTTGTCAGAGCGTCTCACCGGAATCGGTTGCTTTCGCTCCGCCTGTCTGGCACCGCACTACTCCCGGTTCAGGGCTGCGCCGCATAAGCGCAGCGGCGTCGTTGCATACTCGTGGCGTAGCGCAATCCATCACCGTGCAACAACGCGTGCTGCCCAACCCTTCGCTCCACCCGACGCGCTCCGGCCTGCGGCCTCCGCGCGCGGGTGAACTCAAACGTTACCGTGAAAGCCCCTACCGAGGCGGACACGAGTAAGCCTCCCGCAGCGGTAGGGGATATGAACAGCCGCTGGGCCCGACCCCTCGAAAGCAGCGACGCTTCAGTGGCTGGCGGCAGCGGCCTGAGTTGGCGGCCAGCGGCCGATGGTCTTGAGTTGCTTGATCCAGCGCGGCGCGTTCTTCTTCGCGCTCATGGCCGCGTAGTCGGTGCCTTGGTCGATGTAGGGCTGGCGTCGGCTGAGCAGCACGAATATCAAACGGATCATCTTGTGCGCCACGGCGATGATCGCCTTCTTGTGCGACTTGCGCACCATCAGGCTTCGGTACTTGGCCGCCAGCGTGCTCTTGGTCAGGCGAGCCGCGTTGGCGCATTCGCACAGGATGAAGCGGATGATCGAGTTGCCGTGGCGCGTGCGGCCCGACTTGCGCTTGCCCGCGCTCTCGTTGTTGCCCGGGCTCAGCGCGGCCCAGCAGGCCAGCCGCGCGGCGCAGCCGAAGCGCGCCATGTCCTCGCCAATCTCGATCAGGATCAGGGCTGCTGCGATCTGGTCGATGCCAGGAATGGTTTGCAGCAGGCCGTGCGCCCAGGCGTAAGGGGCCATGGCGTTGAGCAGGTAGGCATCAATCTCAGCCAGCTCGGTTTGCAGCGTCTCGATGTGGGCATGAATGTGCCTGAGCACGAACAGATGCCGTGCGCTGAGATCGCCTTCCAGACTGGCGCTGAGGTCTTCGCGCTTTTGCTTGAGCTTGCCGCGCGCCAGGCCGAGCATGTGCTCGATGGGTTGCTGCGCAATCAGCGCGCTGACCATCGCCCGGGCCGACACGCCATTGATGTCGCTGACCACGCCACCGAGCTTGATGCCGCCATCGTCCAGGATCTTGTGCAGCCGGTTGATCTCGCTGGCGCGCATCGCGCTGAGCTTGCGCCGGTAGCGCGAGACCAGGCGCAGCTCGCGCAGGTCCTTCGGCGGAATGAAGCTCGCGCGAACCAGGCCGAAGCGCGCCAGCACAGCCAGCCATTCGCTGTCGGCCATGTCGGTCTTGCGTCCGGGCACGTGCTTGATCATGTGGGCGTTGACCACCCACGCGGGGATGCCGGCGTTTTCCAGGTGGGCGTGCACGCTCTTCCAGTAGATGCCGGTGCTCTCCATGACCACCAGCTGCACGCCCAACTCACGCAGCCAGGCGGCCAGCGCGCGGCAGTCCCGCCGAAAGCCGCCGAACTCGCGCGTGTGACGCTGCATGGCGCCATCGGCTTGCTCGATCAGCACGGTGACCACGTGCAGCATGCGGTGCACGTCGATACCGGCCACGCACCGGTACAAAGCTCGCAATCCAAGGTCTTCCATCTTGATGCTCCTGTGGTTAAAGTGCCATGTGGCACACAGGGCGATCACCTCTTCGGCCGAATGCAAAACGCAATCGCCCGAGGGCTGGAAGACTCCTCGAATCGAACTCGATTCGGGCCTCTTTACCGTTCGTGCTGCAACGCGGCCCGGTTCAGTGGGTCGCGCCGCGCGACAGTCGGGGGTTCGAGCCAGCCCGGTGGAGATCCGGTTAGGCGGCGGGGTCGGGCCTTCACTCGTAAAACGACCTCAATCGCCCAGTGTGCCGCCCCGCATCGTGCACCAACCTCAGGCTTTCATGCTCGGGGGCGATGCGCCTGAATCATGAATGGTTAGGCGTCGCACTCTCCGTCATCTCGTGCGGTTGCTATCAGAAGGAGTACAGCATGACCGATTCCAAATTGACCGACGAAGTCATCGGCCTCCTCTCGGACTACATTGCCGCATTCAATTCTTACAGCGGTACTCGAATAGCGGAGTGCTACGTTCTGCCGAGTCTGATCTTCGCAAGAGACGGAACAGTACGCGCGTTCGGTTCATTCGACGAGATCGTCCTGTTCTTCCAGGAGCGTGCGGAACAGCTTCGCTCGCAGGGGTGCCGTGACTGGAGGTACTCGAACCTGGAGGTCGCGACGCTGGGCGAGCGATGCGTCTTGGCGACAATGGACTGGGAGCCGCTGCGCGCCGACGAAACACCACTCGGAAAGTGGCGGCAAACCTATCAACTGCTCGAGACGGCGAGTGGACTGAAAATTGTGGTGTCCACGTTGCATTCCTGGTAGCGGTGTATTAGTCACTGACCCACAGATCGCCTTGACCATACTGGAGGTGATTTAATGATGTCTACCTTGCAGCCGCCCCGCGTTGCCATGCGGGCTGAAGACGCTCTGGAGAGAATTGCCCGCTACCCGGAGCCACACGCCTCACGAGTCGATGGCCGTCGAAAAGTTCCACTTGGCGACCCATTCGGTCTTACCAATTTCGGTGTCAATCTCACGCGTCTTGCTCCTGGGGCGGCCTCTTCAATGCGCCACGCACACGCCAAGCAAGACGAGTTCGTTTACGTGCTGCATGGTCGACCGACCCTTCATACGGACGAGGGATTCACTCAATTGACTCCAGGCATGTGTGCTGGATTCAAAGCTGGCACAGGAAACGCGCATCGTCTTATCAACAACACAGATGAGGAGGCCGTCTACCTAGAGGTCGGCGACCGAGCGACTGGCGACGAAGGCTACTATCCTGACGATGATGTGAGTGCGAAGCAAGTCGAAGGCCGATGGTTATTCACTCGTAAAGACGGCTCAGCCCTCTGAGCGACACTGAGCCGACCAACCTGCCACCAGCCCCTACAAATGACAGCACTGTGTTCACACACACCGGCGACGCCTAACCCTTCATTCCAGCCGACGCCCTTCGGGCGCGGCTGAATTCACACGTTACCGTGAAAGCCCCTACCGAGGCGGACACGAGTAAGCCTCCCGCAGCGGTAGGGGATATGAACAGCCGCTGGGCCCGACCCCTCGAAAGCAGCGACGCTTCAGTGGCTGGCGGCAGCGGCCTGAGTTGGCGGCCAGCGGCCGATGGTCTTGAGTTGCTTGATCCAGCGCGGCGCGTTCTTCTTCGCGCTCATGGCCGCGTAGTCGGTGCCTTGGTCGATGTAGGGCTGGCGTCGGCTGAGCAGCACGAATATCAAACGGATCATCTTGTGCGCCACGGCGATGATCGCCTTCTTGTGCGACTTGCGCACCATCAGGCTTCGGTACTTGGCCGCCAGCGTGCTCTTGGTCAGGCGAGCCGCGTTGGCGCATTCGCACAGGATGAAGCGGATGATCGAGTTGCCGTGGCGCGTGCGGCCCGACTTGCGCTTGCCCGCGCTCTCGTTGTTGCCCGGGCTCAGCGCGGCCCAGCAGGCCAGCCGCGCGGCGCAGCCGAAGCGCGCCATGTCCTCGCCAATCTCGATCAGGATCAGGGCTGCTGCGATCTGGTCGATGCCAGGAATGGTTTGCAGCAGGCCGTGCGCCCAGGCGTAAGGGGCCATGGCGTTGAGCAGGTAGGCATCAATCTCAGCCAGCTCGGTTTGCAGCGTCTCGATGTGGGCATGAATGTGCCTGAGCACGAACAGATGCCGTGCGCTGAGATCGCCTTCCAGACTGGCGCTGAGGTCTTCGCGCTTTTGCTTGAGCTTGCCGCGCGCCAGGCCGAGCATGTGCTCGATGGGTTGCTGCGCAATCAGCGCGCTGACCATCGCCCGGGCCGACACGCCATTGATGTCGCTGACCACGCCACCGAGCTTGATGCCGCCATCGTCCAGGATCTTGTGCAGCCGGTTGATCTCGCTGGCGCGCATCGCGCTGAGCTTGCGCCGGTAGCGCGAGACCAGGCGCAGCTCGCGCAGGTCCTTCGGCGGAATGAAGCTCGCGCGAACCAGGCCGAAGCGCGCCAGCACAGCCAGCCATTCGCTGTCGGCCATGTCGGTCTTGCGTCCGGGCACGTGCTTGATCATGTGGGCGTTGACCACCCACGCGGGGATGCCGGCGTTTTCCAGGTGGGCGTGCACGCTCTTCCAGTAGATGCCGGTGCTCTCCATGACCACCAGCTGCACGCCCAACTCACGCAGCCAGGCGGCCAGCGCGCGGCAGTCCCGCCGAAAGCCGCCGAACTCGCGCGTGTGACGCTGCATGGCGCCATCGGCTTGCTCGATCAGCACGGTGACCACGTGCAGCATGCGGTGCACGTCGATACCGGCCACGCACCGGTACAAAGCTCGCAATCCAAGGTCTTCCATCTTGATGCTCCTGTGGTTAAAGTGCCATGTGGCACACAGGGCGATCACCTCTTCGGCCGAATGCAAAACGCAATCGCCCGAGGGCTGGAAGACTCCTCGAATCGAACTCGATTCGGGCCTCTTTACCGTTCGTGCTGCAACGCGGCCCGGTTCAGTGGGTCGCGCCGCGCGACAGTCGGGGGTTCGAGCCAGCCCGGTGGAGATCCGGTTAGGCGGCGGGGTCGGGCCTTCACTCGTAAAACGACCTCAATCGCCCAGTGTGCCGCCCCGCATCGTGCACCAACCTCAGGCTTTCATGCTCGGGGGCGATGCGCCTGAATCATGAATGGTTAGGCGTCACAGGGACCCGTCTCGCCGTACTCGCCGGCTGTGGCCGATGGGCCCCACTCTCCCGGCGCCGCCGTTTCACTGCCCTGTAAGATCGAGGTCTTTGGGCCGCGGCGAGGCCCTCAGAGCAATCGCAAACGGAGGTCACGGGCATGCCTTCTCCACCGACTGAGATGTCCGGGACCATCCCAACACCGCGCACTTGGGCGCTCCCTGAGGGCGTCAAGGCGCTCTCTGTCAACGGCTATGAGATGGCCTACGTGGAACAGGGCTCTGGGCCACCTATGGTCCTCGTCCATGGGGCCGGCCTGGACTACAGGTACTGGGCCGGGCAAATGGGGACCTTCGCCGCGAGGTACCGGACCATCGCCGTGAGCCTACGGCACTGTTACCCTGAGCGCTGGCGCGGTGAGGGGGAGTTCAGCGTCAAGCAGCATGTCGCCGACCTCATCGCTTTCATCCATCAATTGGGCGCGGGACCCGTACACCTCGTTGGGCACTCGCGCGGTGGAACGGTCGCGATGTTCGCCGTAGCAGCCGACCCCTCAATCGCCAAGACGCTTGTATTCGCTGAAGGAGGTATGGGAATGTCGGGGTTCACTCCCACAGACCCGGCCTCGCAAGAAGATACGGCGCAGTATGTTCGCACGCTGACGGAGAAGTTTGTTCAAGGAGACATCGAGGGGGGCGTGCAGACGTTTGTTGCGCGAGTGGCTGGACCTGGCGCATGGCAGGTGATGCCCGAAGTTGCACGCCAGTCATTGCGAGACAACGCGTGGACTCTCCTCGCCGGGCAACGTGACAGCCCGCGGTGGCCAGCATTCGCATGCGAAGACGCTATGCGCCTTGCGCTGCCGGTGCTCATCGTCGGGGGGGCAAACAGCTTGCCGAAATGGCATCAACTACTGGACAAGTTTCAGTCCTGCCTACAGCGCGCAGAGCGGGTCAGTATCTCAGATGCAGCGCACTCTATGCCAAGGATGAACCCGCCCGCCTTCAACGCCGCGGTTGTCGCCTTCCTGGAAGGGAAGTAGTTGTGTCGTCGCGCGGTGACGCCTCTCAAGAAACACTCGCTAAGTGATTGATTTTCCTAGAGGTGATCAGGCTGGTTTTGTCGAAGGCACAAGCAGCATGCCGAGTTCGTTGGCTTTTTTGCTGAGGCTGCGCACGACGCGCTCGCGGTAGCGCTCTTCATAGTAGAGCTGCCCTTGATCGGTGTACTCCTCGCCCTTGGTGAGCATCAGGTAGATCAGGCGAGCCAGCTTGTGGGCGGCCGCCGTCACGGCCTTGCCCTTGTCCATGCGGGCGCACATTCGCCGGTAGTACGCCCCGAGCGCGGATTTGCTGGAGCGAAGCGCGGCAGCCGCCAGCTTCAACGCCTGCGTGGCGCGGTTCACGCTGCGCTTGGTGGCCGCGCCCAGGACCTTGCCGCCGCTGATCTTCGTGCCTGGGCACAGGCCAAGCCACGACGTGAAGTGCTTGACGGTGGCAAAGCGGCTCATGTCGGTTCCGACCTCGCTGATGACGGTCATCGCGGTGGTCACGTCGATGCCGTCGATGCGGGTGAGATCGACACCGCAGACCTTGAACAGATGCTCACGCACGTCGAACTTCGGTGCATTGCGCGCGCGGCTGCGGCGCTTGCCCGGCGCAGGCGAGCCCGCATGCTTGTGCAGCAACGCCAACGCGCGCTCGACCTCGCCATCGCATTCGGCAAGCTGAGAGCCGCAGAAATCGAAGGCGCCCAGCGCTTGCTTGAGTGCAAACAGGTGCTCGTCGCGCCAGTTGCCCAGCAGGCTGGCGGCAATCTCCTCCTCGCTGGCGTGGATGCGTGCATCCCTGTGGGCGGCCAGCACGTGCGGGTCGCGCTCACCGGCGACGATCGCACGCACGATTCTCTGGCCGGTGGCGCCCGCCACATCGCTGATCACGTTGGCGAGTTGGATGTTCATCAGCGTCATCGCCTTTTGCATGTGCTGCACGAAGCGGCCCTGGTCGCGCAGCAGCCGGGCTCGCTGACGGTTGAGCGCGCGCAGCGCGCACATCTGATCGGCCGGGCGGAACGCCCCGCGCAGCAGACCGAAGGTGAGCAGCTGCTGCAACCACTGGCAGTCCAGCACGTCGGACTTGCGCCCAGAGACGTTCTTCACATGCCGCGCATTGACCAGCAGCACCTCGAAGCCGCGGCGCTCGAGCACCTCGTACAGCGGGATCCAGTACACGCCGGTGGACTCCATCGCCACGATCTTCACGCCACACTGCTCGAACCAGTCGGCCATGGCGTGCAGGTCACGGGTGAAACACTCGAACTCACGAACAGGCTCGTGCGTGGCGTCGGGCCGAACGGCTGCGTAGTGCGTGGCGCCGCCCACGTCCACGGCGGCAGCGTCCGGGTGGGTGACCTGCAGGCCGCCGCGGCTGAAGGCTCGATTGCGTTGTGCCATAAGTTGCTCCATCATTCGTTGTGGAATGTGGCACCGGCTGCGGGTACGTCGTCTTCCTCACTCTCTCAAACGGGATATCGCAGCGACGGCAAACGCCAACACTTCGATTCACCAATGTCGATGACGTCACCCAGGACCAACCTAACCCGCGGGCATTGCGCGCCAGTGGCTTTTCGGTCTTCGCCGGTGCCACCTTCCACATTGCCACAACTGCACAACCCGGTGTTTCTTCGGCGCGATTTGCGGCGTCTGGCCGAATGGGCGCCTAACCCATCGCTCAATCGGACCCGCTACGGCAGGCACTGTAAGCCAGGCCTAACCCATCTCTCAATCGGACCAGCTACGGCAGGCACTGTAAGCCCGGCCTAACCCATCGCTCAATCGGACCCGCTACGGCAGGCACTGTAAGCCAGGCCTAACCCATCTCTCAATCGGACCCGCTACGGCAGGCACTGTAAGCCCGGCCTGAGCTACTCCGTACATTGTCTCAGTCCGGGCTTACGTCGCCCATTGATCTCAGCGCTTGACCGGTGACCTTTTGTTTGCCGCCTTGGTCGTTCCCACCGTCTTCATGACCCTGGCCGAGGTGACTCTCGGCGCAGCAGGCCTGGCCGCTTTCGAAGCTTTCGGAGCTTTCGTGGCCTTCGCCGCTTTCGCCACCTTGGGCGGCAAGCCGCGCGTGTAGCGGTAGCCACGCTCGATCCAATCGGCAAACGCCTTCGCACTCAAGCCCACGGCGCCCGGCAGCAGCGCGTACTCCTTCATCGTCTTGCCCATGATGACGGCGGGGTGCGCGGCTGCTTCGTCGGGCACACGAACCATGAGCCGGTCTTCGTGCAAGCCGGCAAACATGTTGCCGTTGACGAAGGCGCAGGGGCAACCGAACATTTGCCTTCGCTGCACGTCGGCGCCTGAGGGCAGCGCCGCGTCAAAGCGGGTGATGAGTTCGGGAGGGACTTTTTTCCATTCCATCACGGCGTGGCCTTGCGTCCAGCCTGGCGCTCGGCGAGCAGCCGCAGCAGCTGCTCCTGCTCGGGCGCTTGCATCGCGTACGAGTGCTCGGCGTCAGGGAACTTGCCTTCGCGCACCTCGGCAGCGTAGCGCTTCAATGCGTCCACGGCGACTTCCGATATCTGCGCGTAGCGCTTCGTGAACTTGGGCTTGAACTGGTCGAACACGCCGAGCAGGTCGAACGCGAGCAGCAACTGGCCGCAACTTGCGCTGCCCGCGCCGATGCCGAAGGTGAAGCACCTCACTGCGTCGTCGACCGCTTTCGCCACGGGTGCGGGAACGGCCTCGATCTCGAACCCGACCGCGCCGGCGGCTTCGATCGCCAGGCCGTCGTCGATGATGCGCAGCGCGTCCACGGCGCTCTTGCCTTGCAGCTTGAAGCCGCCGTACTGGTGCACGAAGTGCGGGCACATGCCGACATGGCTCATCACCGGAACGCCGGCGTCGGCAATCGCGCGGATGATGTGTGCCTTCTCCTTCCCGCCCTGCATCTTCACGACATCGGCGCCGCCTTCTTTCATGAGGCGCAGCGCGTTGCTCACGCCGAGCTCAGGCGTGGCGTAGCTGCCGTACGTCATCGACACCATGATCATGCAGTTCGGCGCGCCACGCCGCACTGCCTGGGCGTGCGCGATCATCATCTCGATCGTCACCGGCAACGTGTTCGCAAAGCCGTAGCTGACCATGCCCAGGCTGTCGCCGACCGCAGCGATGTCGATTCCGGCGCGCTCGGCCCAGACGGCGCTCGGGTAGTCGGGGATCGACGCCATCACGACCTTCTCGCCCGCTTTCTTGCGCAGCGCGAGGTCGGGCACGGTGAGCTTCTTGCGTTCTTCGGCCATCAAGCGCTCGCTGTTGTTGGATTGGTTGTAGCCGGTCAGGCGCGAAACGCGGTCTTCTCGGTGCCCTGGTAAAGCGCCTTCACCTGGCGCGCCACCGAGTCGGCGTGCGCCGCGAGCGCTGCAGCGTCCAGATCGGCCTGCGGCCGCGGCTCGTAGTCGAAGTGACGGTGCTTGTCGGTGCCGCGCACGAGCATCGCCGCGTCGCGCACCTTGGTCTGGCGCACATAGGTCGGGATGTAGCGGATCGCCAGGCCGATGCGCCGGTCGTCGGTGCGGTTCGCGTCCGACCCGTGCACGAGCTTGATGTGGTGCAGCGACATCTCGCCCGCGTGCAGGCCTAAGCCCACCGCTTTGCTCTTGTCGACGTCAACGGCGATCTCCTGGCCGCGCGAGAGCAGGTTGTCCTTGTGGAAGGTGTCCACATGCGGCAGCTGGTCGATCTTGTGGCTGCCCGGAATCACTTGCATGTAGCCGTTCTCCGGAGTGACCTCGGTGAACGCGATCCAGGCAGTGATCACGTCGTCGGGCTCCAGGCCCCAGTAGGTGGAGTCCTGGTGCCACGAGACGAAGCCCGGGCTGTTCGCTTCCTTGATGAAGAACAGGGACGTCCAGCACAGGATGTCCGGGCCGATCACGTCTTCGACGGCGTCGAGGATCTTCGGGTGGTGAACGAGCTCATCCGCCCAGGTGAAGAGCAAGTGCGTCTTGTGGCGCAGATTACCTTGCAACGGTTGGCCGGCTTTCGCTTCGTGCGCCTCGAGCGCGGCGCGGTATTGGTGCGCGGCGTCGGCCGACATCACGCGGACCGGGGCGCAATAGCCGTCGCGTTGAAAGGCCTGGACGGCGGTGGGCGACAACAGCTTGGTCATGGTGCTTCGGCGTTTTGCAGGAGGCCACTTGCGGGGGCGCTGACATATTATCAGTATGTCTGAAGACCATGGCCGAAATCAAAGCGAGACCGCGCGCATGAGCAAAGCCAGCGCCAGCCCGACACGCGCGAAGCGCCGTGCGACGAGCCACGAAGCCAAGCCTGCGGCTGCGCCGCCGCGGCGCAACGCGGCGCGCGCGGCCGCGCCCGGCACGGGCGGGCTCGCGCTGGCGGACCAGGCGCACGCGCAGCTCGAGGAGCTGATCGTCAAGCTCGAGTTGGCGCCGGGCAGCGTCTGGTCCGAGCTGCAGCTCAGCCAGCGCCTGGGCATCGGCCGCACGCCGGTGCGCGAAGCGCTGCAGCGCCTGCAAGCCGAGTACCTGGTGAAGGTCCTGCCGCGCCTGGGCGTGCAGATCACCGAGATCAACGTCACGCAGCAGCTCCTGCTGCTCGAAGTGCGGCGCGTCCTGGAGCGGCTCATCGCGCAGAACGCGGCGCGCCGTGCGACCCCCGACGAGCGCGAGGAGTTGCTGCGCATGGCGGACCGGCTCGAAGCGCTGGTCGACGCCGATGTGCTGAAGTACCTGCGTTATCACTACGAAATCAAGCGCTACATCGGCGTCTGCGCGCGCAATGCCTTCGCCGCGAACGCGATCGCGCCGAGCCACGCGATGTCGCGGCGCTTCTATTTCCTGCACTACCGCCAGGCGCACGACCTACCGGTCGCAGCGAAACACCACGCCGACGTGATCCGCGCGATTGCCCTGGGCGAGGAGGCGCGCGCCGGGACGGCGGCCGACGCGCTGATGGACTACGTCGAGCAACTGACTCGCGCGACCGTGCTGCTGAAGAGCTGAGCGCGCTGCCTGCCGCGGCGCTGCTGCGCGCCGGTTCGGGTTCTCCCTGACCGCTCGCTAGTACCGTTGACACTGCGCGAATTCGCCGCCTAATATGTTGCAGGCATATCACGGGCGCCGTGAGTCCGCACGCTTTCCCGACACGATTTCCAACCAGGAGCAACCGACCATGGCCGCAGCCCGAAGAGGATTCCTGAAAACCGGCGCCGTCGCGGGCGCCGCCGCCGTGCTGGCGGGCGCACCCGCAGTGCTGCGCGCGCAAGCCGTCACGACGTGGCGCGCGCAGACGCTCTGGAGCGCCGCCGAACTCACGCACAAGTGTTTTGTCGACTTCTGCGAGCGCGTCGGCGCGGCGTCGCACGGCAGGCTCGTGATCCAGCCGTTCGCCGCCGGCGCGGTGACGGGAGCGTTCGAGACGCTCGACGCCGTCAGCGCCGGCGTGTTGCAGGCGCAAGCGTCGTGGCCCGGTTACTGGACCGGCAAGGACGCCGGCCTGGCGGTGATCAGCGACTTCGTTTTCGGCTACCAGCACCCGTGGCAGGCCGAAGCCTGGTTCTACCATCGCGGCGGCCTGCAGATGCTGCGCGAGGCGTACGCGAAGTACAACGTTCACGTCGTCGGCGCAACCTGGTGGGGCGTCGAGTCGATCGTGTCGAAGAAGGCGATCGACAAGATGGAAGACTTCAAGGGCGTGAAGTTCCGCTCGCCGCAAGGCATGACGGCCGAGATCCTGACCAAGCTCGGCGCGTCGATCGTCGTGCTTCCCGGCGGCGAGGTCTATTCGGCGCTCGACAAGGGCGTCGTCGACGCTGCCGACTGGGCGACCGTGTCGATGAACGAGCGCATGGGCTTTCACGCGATCGCGAAGAACCCGACCAAACTGTTCCACTCGATGCCGCTGCAGGAGTTCGCGGTCAACAACGACGCGTGGAAAAAACTCCCCGACGATCTGAAGGCGCTGCTCTCCAGCGCCGTGCGCGAGTGGACCTGGGACCAGATCCAGCGCGTCGCCGTCGACGACGCGCGTGTCGCCAAGGAACTCATCGCCAAGGGCGTGACGCCGGCCACCTGGTCTGACGCCGAAATGGCGCGCATCCGCCCGCTCGCGCAGAAGACCTGGGAAGACTGGTCGAAGAAGACGCCGCTGGCCAAGGCGGCGTACGACTCGCAGCTCGCCTGGCTGCGTGACCTGAAGGTGGTGGCTTGAGCGAGGGCGAGCGCGCTCGCTCGCCCGCCGACTCGCCGAACGCAACGCGAAGCGCATCGTTCGCGAATCGCTTCTGCGACGCTGTCGACCGGCTGAACTGCTGGGTCGGGCGCGCCTTCGCGCTCGCGATCTTCGCCGTCACGCTCGCGGTTCTGTACGAGGTGCTGTCGCGCGGCGTGTTCGGCCAGGGAACGATCTGGAGCAACGAGACGACGATCTACCTGTCGGCAGTCGCCTACCTCGTCGGCGGCGGCTACGCGCTCGCGCACCGGCGCCATGTGCGAATCGACCTGATCCACGCGCGCCTCGCGCGGCGCACGCAGCGCAGGCTCGACGCGTTCACTTTCCTCTTCTTCGTGCTCTACGTCGGCGCGCTCGCCTGGGTCGGAGCGACGATGGGCTGGACCTCGTATCTGCAGGGCGAAGGCACCGGAACGCCGTGGAACCCGCCGATCTGGCCGGTGAAGCTCGCGATTCCGCTCGCTGCCGTGCTGCTGCTGTTGCAGGGCGTCGCGAACCTGCTGCGCGACACCGGTGTCGCGCGATCCGAGAGCCGCGCAACGTGAGCATCGAACTGCTGAGCCTGCTGTTCGTCGCGGTGTTTGTTGCCGTCTTGCTCACCGGCTTGCCGCTCGCGTTCGCCACCGGCGCCGTCGCGGTTGTGTTCGCCGTCGGCCTGTTCGGCTGGCCCGGGCTGACGTTGATCGTCGGCCGCGTCTTCACGCTGATGGGCAACTACGTGCTCGTCTCGGTGCCGCTGTTCGTCTTCATGGCGTGCGTGCTGGAGCGCGCCGGAATCGCCGAAGCGATTTTCCGCGCCGCACACCTGTGGGCGGGCAAGATGCGCGGCGGCCTCGCCGTCGCGGTGATCATTTCCTGCGCGCTGATGGCGACGATGGTCGGCGTGATCGGCGCCGAGATCGTGACGATGGGCGTCGTCGCGCTGCCGGCGATGCTGTCGCGCGGCTACAAGAAGGAGCTGGCGCTGGGCTGCATCTGCGCCGGCGGCGGCCTCGCGACCTTGATACCGCCGAGCGTCGTCTTCATCATGTACGGCCTGACGGCGGGCGTGTCGATCGGCCAGCTCTACTACCGCGGGAATCGTCCCGGGCTTGATGCTCGCCGCGATGTACATCGCCTACATCATCATCCGCTGCAAGCTGCGCCCCGACTTCGCGCCCGCGGCGAGCGACGCCGAACTCGCGATCACGCTGCGCGAGAAGATCGGCATGCTGCGCGAGCTCGTCGTGCCGGCGCTCGTCGCTTTCAGCGTTCTCGGTTCGCTCTACCTCGGCTGGGCCACGCCCACCGAAGCTGCAGGCGTGGGCGTGCTCGGCGCGCTGGTCGCGATGTGGTGGAACGGCAAGTTCGACTGGACCAAGCTGCGCCTGGCCGCCGAAGACACGGCCAAGGTCACGATCATGCTGTACTGGCTGTTCTTCGGCTCGTCGGCGCTGATCGGCGTGTACACGCTCGCCGGCGGGACGAAGCTGATCCAGGACGTGATGACGGCGCTGCCGGTCGGGCCGATCGGCGTCGTGATCCTGATCCAGTTGATCTGGATCGTTCTCGGCTGTTTCATCGACTGGATCGGCATCCTGCTGCTGACCGCGCCGATTTTTGTTCCGGTCGTTCTCGCGCTCGGCTTCGACCCGGTGTGGCTGGGCGTGCTGTTCTGCATGAACATGCAGATCTCGTACATCTCGCCGCCGTTCGGCCCGGCGGCGTTCTACCTGAAGGGCGTGACGCCGGCGGACATCACGCTCGCCGACATCTTCCGCTCGATCTGGCCCTACCTCGGATTGCAATTCGTCGCGCTCGGACTCGTGATCGCATTTCCGCAGATCGCCCTCTGGCTGCCGAGCACGATGGCGCGGTGAGGGTGCGATGCAAGCGTCGCTGCCGGAGGTGCTTGACGTCATGCGCGTGCCGGCGAGCGGCGATTCCAGCGTCGCGGTTCGTCGCCGTCGGCGACATCGGCGCGGCGCCCGAGCAGCGCTGCGACATCCTGATCGCCGGCGGCGGCACCGGCGGCGTGGCCGCGGCGCTCGCCGCGGTGCGCACCGGACGCCACGTCGTCCTGCTCGAGGAGACCGACTGGCTTGGCGGGCAGTTGACGGCGCAGGGCGTGAGCGCGCTCGACGAGCACGAATACATCGAGTCCTTCGGCGCCACGGCAAGCTACTACCGTCTGCGCAACGCGCTGCGCGACCGCTACCGCGACCGTGCAGGAGACAGGGGACGCCGCAGCGACTTGAATCCCGGCGGATGCTGGGTGACGCGCCTGGCGTTCGAGCCGCGGATCGCGGTCGACGTGATCGAGCAGATGCTGGGCCCGTTTGTCGAGTCGGGCCGTTTGGCGATTCACCGCCGCACGAAGGTCGTCGCGGCAAGCGACCGAGGGCGACCGGATCGACAGCGTCGTCGCAATGAACCTCGATGATTCACGCCTGATCCGCTTTTGCCCGGACCTGGTCATCGACGCGACCGAACTCGGCGACCTGTTGCCGCTGTGCGGCGCCGAACATGTGGTCGGTGCGGAGACGGTCGCCCAGACGGGCGAGCCGCAGGCGCAACCCGTGCAAGCCATGCCGCACTGCGTGCAGAGCTTCACCTACACCTTCGCCTGCGAACGGCGAAGTGAGGGCGAAGTCCACACGATCCCGCGACCGGAAAAATACGAACACTACCGAGCCACTCAACCGTACAGCCTGCGCATCGAAGTGCACGGCGGCGAGATCTACGGCGAGACGAGCGGCTGGCTCGACTACCAGCTCTACGACACGATGCCCGGAACGAAAGGCGGCCTGTGGACTTACCGCAGGCTGCTCGACCGCGCCACGTTCGCGGGCCATGTCGAACACGACCTGACGCTCTTCAACTGGCCGGGCAACGACTACCGCGACCGCAGCCTCCTGGAAAGCACGGCGCTCGACGCTGCGCGCGCCTTGCAAGACGCGAAGCGCGTCAGCCTGGGCTTCCTGCATTGGCTGCAGACCGAGGCGCCGGCGAGCGGCAGGCGCCTGGGCGCGCCCGAGATCCGCCTGCGGCCCGACGTCATGGGCAGCGCCGACGGCCTCTGCAAATTCCCCTACATCCGCGAGTCGCGTCGCATCCAGGCGAAGAAGACCATCGTCGAGCAGGAGGTTTCAGCCAAGCACCAGAGCGGGCCGCGCGCCGCGCACTTCGCCGATTCGGTGGGCGTGGGCTGGTACCCGATCGACATCCACCGCAGCGGCCCGGATGACGTGGGTGCGAGCTGCCGCACCAAGCCGTTCCAGATACCGCTCGGCGCCTTGCTGCCGGTGCGCATCATCAACCTGATCGCCGGCGCGAAGAACATCGGCACGACGCACATCACGAACGGCTGCTACCGCCTGCACCCGATCGAGTGGAACATCGGCGAGGCGGCGGGATCGTTGGCGGCGTTTGCGCTCGAGGAACGCGTCGCGCCAGCCGAGGTGCGCGAGCGCGGTGAACTGCTGATGCGCTTCCAGCGTCGGTTGCTCGAGGCTGGTGTGCCGCTCGCCTGGCTGTCGACGTCGGCGTGGACCACCCGCAGTTCGTTTCCGCCCAGCTCGCTTTCATGCGCGGCGACGTCGCGCCGCGCGATGATTTGTTGTTTCACGGCAGCACAGGAGCACGCCCATGACACCGGAACAAGTCCTGGCCATCGCGCCCAAGGTGCTGACGCAGGCGCAGCGCGAGTTCTACTTCGCGCAAGGTTATCTGTGCCTGGAACGGATCATCGACGACGTTTGGCTTTCAAAGCTGCGTGCGGCAACCGACGAGATGGTTCAGCGCAGCCGCGCGGTGATCAAAGCCGATGCGATCTTCGACCTCGAACCGCGCCACACGCCTGCTGCACCGAGGCTGCGCCGGGTATCGAACCCAGTCGAACACCACCCGGCGTTCTGGGACTATTGCCTGAACTCGGTCGATGCCCGACATCGTCGCCGACCTGGTCGGTCCCGACGTCAAGTTCCACCACTCCAAGCTCAACTTCAAGTGGGCGCAAGGCGGCGAAGAAGTGAAGTGGCACTACGACATCAGCTTCTGGCCGCACACGAACTACTCGCCGCTGACGGTGGGAACGTATTTGCACGATTGCGCCATGGCGCAAGGGCCGCTCGCCGTGCTGCCGCGCAGCCACCTGATCGAGCCGATGCTGTCGCAGTACGACGCCAAGGGCGCGTGGACCGGTTGCCTGTCGGACGCTGATTGCGCCAAGCTCGACCTGAACAAAGCCGTGTTTCTGCCGGCGCCCGCCGGGTCACTCACGATCCACAACTGCCGAACGCTGCACTACTCGGCGCGCAACGATTCCGACCTCGGCAGGCCGTTGCTGCTGAATACGATGACGTCCGCAGATGCTTTTCCGTACACGGTGAACCCGATCAAACCGAAGCACGACCAGTTCCTGTTGCGCGGCAAGCGTGCGCACTTTGCGCACCACGACCCGCGGCCTTGTCTGATTCCGCCCGACTGGTCCAAGGGCTACACGTCGATCTTCGCGGTGCAGCAGGAAGAGTCGGCGGGCGTGGTCGCGCGTTGAACCGGCGCCCGAAGGTCGCGCGGTGGGGTCAGATGCAACGGGGCACGTCAGGCACGACACGGCTTGCGGCATCAGCATGCCTGATACGGTGCATCACCAACGCTCACTGTTCCGCCGACGAGCGATCGACTATCGTGGCGTGGCCCTGCCGCCACCTTGAGCGGCAACTTGTCAACGGAGGACTCCATGCCCATTGATACCTTTGTCGAGAACACCTGGTATGTCGCCGGTCGGTCGGAGGAGTTCCCGGTCGACGAGCCCAAGGGCCTGCGGATCGCGAACCGGCCGGTGCTCGTCTGGCGCACGCGCGACGGCAAGGTCGGCGCTTTCGACGACCGCTGCGTGCACAAGCGCATGCCGCTGTCGGAGGGTCGGGTGCTCGCCGACGGCATGCTCGAGTGTCCCTACCATGGCTTCTGCTACGACGCCGCGGGCAAGTGCCAGCGCATCCCGTCGCAGCTCGACCGCCCGGTGCCGACGAAGGCCAAGCTGTCGCCCTTCCCGGTCGTCGAGCAGGACGGGTTGGTGTGGGTCTGGGCCGGGGACCCGGCGAAGATCGGCGCGGTGCAGGCGCCGCGCACGCCGGAGCTCGCGGGTCCCGAGTGGGAGACGCACATGTTCGAGCCGAAAAACGTTCCGGCGAACTACATGCTGCTCATCGAAAACCTGATGGACATCACGCACTTCTACCCCTTGCACGAAGGCAACATCGGCGACATCGAACAAAGCAAGATTCCGATCGAGCTGGTCGAGGAGACACTCTGGGGCGCGCCGACGGTGAAGACGATTCGCCGCGTCGAGGGATACAAGCAGCCGCCGTTCATGGCCGGCTGGTGGGGCGTGCCCGTCGTCGACCGGTGGCACACGCACCACATGGTTGCGCCGGGTCTGACGCGCGTCGAACTGCGTTGCGCGCCGCCCGGCAAGCTCGGCCAGGCCGAGGCCGAGTTCGGCTACATCATCCACCACGCGCACACGCCGGTGGACGGCGGCAACCACGTCTGGCGCCTCTGGGTCAGCACGCGCGCCGGCACGCGCTCGGGTTCAGACCCGTCCAAGTCGTGCACGCAGCACATCGCCGAGACCTTCCCCGCGGTGATGGACGAGGACCTCTGGGCGCTCGAGCGCCAGCAGAAGATGTTCGAATACCCGGAAGACGACTACAGCGAAGTGTTCCTGCGCTCGGACCAGGCGCTGCTTCGCGCACGCAAGATACTCGCCGACCTGGAGAAAGCGAATCGCGGCAAGATCGGCGAGTTCAGCCGGCGCGTCCCCGCCTGAGCCCGCGCCGCGCGCCGCTCTTCCGCTGGCTCCTCCAACGACGATGCAGCTCTACCTCTTGCGCACCTTCGTCACGGTCGCCGAGCAGGGCCACCTGACCCGGGCGGCGACGCTGCTGCACGTGACGCAACCCGCGATCAGCGGGCAGATCAAGGCGCTGGAGGAGTCGCTCGGCCTGAAGCTGTTCGAGCGCAGCCCGACCGGGGTTCGCCTGACGAAGGCGGGCGAAGCGCTGCTGCCCAAAGCCGCGGCGACGCTGGCCGCGGCGACCGAATTTTCCCAGGGTGCGAAGCAACTCGCCGGGCACGTGACGCGCAAGGCGCGTGTGGGAACGATCCTCGACCCGGAGGTGATCCGGCTCGGCGAGTTCGTCAGCACGCTGCTCGGCCGCCAGCCCTGGTTCGACCTCGAACTCGCGCACGGGATTTCCACCTGGGCGATGGAAGTCGGTGAGCAACGGGACGCTCGACGCCGCGTTCTTCATGGGCAGCGGTTTTCACAGCAACGTGCGCGACGTGCGGCTCGCCGAACTCTGTTATCACTGCGTTGCGTCCCTTGCATGGCGCGAGCGCATCGAGCGCGGCGGCTGGGCCGAGGTCGCCGCGCTGCCCTGGATACGCCCGCCACGCCAGTCGCCGCACCAGCGCATGCAGGAAGAGTTGTTCGAGCCGCTGCGACTGAATCCGGCGACGATCGTCGAGGCGGACCAGGAGGCCAGCATCTCGACGCTCGTCAAGGCGGGCATCGGCATCGGCCTGATGCGCGCCGACCTCGCTTCTGCCGCCGAGCACGCCGGCGAGGTGTTCGTCTGGCGCGAGGCAACGGCGCGCACCGCGCTGTCGTTCGTCTACGCGCGCGGCCGCGAAACCGATCCCGCGATCCTCGCTCTCGTCGAGGCGCTGGGCGTGGTCTGGCACGGCGCAGGCGCGGCCCAGCCGCGGGCGTTGCGGACGGTCGCTTGATCCCGAGCATCGCCGCGCCGAGCTTGTTCGAGCGCAGCGCGATGGGCACGCCATGCTGAGCGCGACGGACGTCGTCAAGTCATTCGGCGGCTTTCACGCGCTCGCGAAATGCTCGCTGACGGTCGAGCGCGGCACCATCACGGGCATCATCGGGCCGAACGGCGCCGGCAAGTCGACGCTCTTCAACGTTCTCGGCGGCCTGATGGAGCCCGATTCGGGCAGCGTCGCGCTCGAGGGCCGCAGCCTGCTCGGCCTGCGCCCCGACCAGCGTGCCCGCGCCGGCCTGGTGCGCACGTTCCAGGTGTCGCGCGAACTGCGCGGACTCACCGTGCTCGAGAACATGCTGCTCGGCAACCCCGCGCAGAGCGGTGATTCCGCCTGGCGTTGCTTCGTGACGCCAGGGCGCGTGCGCGCCGAACAGGAAGCGGCGATCGCGCGCGCGCGCCAGTTGCTCGAGGAGGTGAACCTGTGGCCGCTCGCCAACGAGACCGCCGGCAACCTCTCGGGCGGGCAGAAGAAGCTGCTCGAGATCTCGCGCGCGCTGATGCAGACGCCGCGCATCATTCTGCTCGACGAACCGGCGGCGGGCGTCAGCCCGTTGATGATCCGGGTGCTCGCAGCAACCATCCAGAAACTTCGCTCGCAGGGCATCACGTTCGCGATCGTCGAGCACGACATGGACCTGATCGCCGAGCTGTGCGACCCGATTTACGTGCTCGCCGAAGGCCGCACGCTGACGCGCGGAACGTATCGCGAAGTCGCTGCGAACCGGGAAGTGATGCACGCTTACTTGGGCAAGGTGGCATGAGTGCCCCCGCCCGGCCGTTCCGAAGGGGGCGCTCCGTCCCGCTTGGCGGGACCGCGCGCAGCGCGAGGGTGCACCAGTGACCGCCGTGCTCGAAATTTCGGGCGTGCACGCCGGCTACGGCGCCGGCGACATCCTGAAGGGAATCGACCTCGCGCTCGACGCGGGACGGATCGTCACCGTGATCGGCCCCAACGGTTCGGGCAAGTCAACGCTGGTGAAGACGCTCGCCGGGCTGCTGCGCGCGCGCCAGGGCGAAATCCGGCTGGCCGGCGAATCGCTGGGCGGCCTGTCGCCGCCGCAGCGCGTGCAGCGCGGCCTGGCCTACGTGCCGCAGGAATACAACGTGTTTCGCAACCTCACGGTGCTCGAGAACCTGCGCATCGCGCACGAGTTCATGGGCGGCGGCAAGGGGGCGCCGCTGCCGCAGGACATGGCGGCTTTGTTCCCCGAACTGCCCTCGCGCTACAAGGCGCTTGCCGGGCACTTGAGCGGCGGGCAGCGCCAGATGCTCGCCTTCGCGTGCGCGCTCACGGTTCGCCCCAAGGTGCTGATGCTCGACGAACCCTCGGCCGGGCTGTCGCCGAAGTTCACCGCCGACATCTTCGCCACCGTGAAAAGCGTCAACGCGATGGGCGTGAGCGTGCTGATGGTCGAGCAGAACGCGACCCTGGCGCTGCGCATCTCCGACACCTGCGTCGTGATGGCGGGCGGGCGAATCAGGCTCACCGCACCGGCCGGCGACGTGCTCGGCATGCAAGACCTGCAAAGCCTCTACCTGGGCGACACGTCGCCCGGGAACGGGCGCGCGGCGGCCTAGGATGAAACAGCCCCCACGTCGCTTCGCTCCTGCCCCCCGAGGGGGCGGTCAGTGGCTTCGGGCGGCCGGGCGCCACTGACATGCTGCAGACCGCCTTCAATGGCCTCGTGAGCGGCGTCATCATGACGCTGCCGGCGCTCGCCGTGACGCTGCTCTTCGGCGTCCTCAAATTTCCGAACTTCGCGGTCGGCGCGATGATGACGGTGGCCGCCTACATGGTGTTCGCGCTCAACGTCCAACTCGGTTGGCCGCTGGCGGCGGCCGGCGCCGCGGTCGCGGTGGCGTTTGGCGTGCTGTGCGTGATCATCGACCGTCTCACTTTCCGGCCGCTGCGCGAGCGCGGCGGCATCACGCTGATGGTGGCGTCGCTCGGCCTGGGCTTCATCCTCGAGAACCTGGCGCGCTTCGCCTACGGCAACAGCGCGCGCAGCTTTGCGATCGAACTCGCGCGGCCGTTCCGCTTCATGGACATTCGCATGAACCGCGAGCAGATGATCACGCTCGGAATCTCGGCCGCGGCGATGCTCGCGATGTGGTGGCTGCTCAAGCGCACGCCGGTCGGGCGCGCGATGCGCGCCGTCGCCGACAACCCGCAGCTCGCGCTGGTGCGCGGCATCGAGAGCGAGCGCATCATTCGCTGGACCTGGTTCATCGCCGGCATGCTGCTCGCCACGGGCGGCGTGCTGATCGGCATGGACCGGGCCCTGGAGCCGCCGATGGGCTCGAACTACGTCGTCGGGGTATTTGCCGCCGCGATCCTCGGCGGCCTGGGCAGTCCGCTCGGCGCCCTGGTGGGGGCGATGATCATCGGCGTGGTGGGCGAACTGTCGACGCTGGTGATCCCGCCCAATTACCGGATCGGCATTCCGCTCGCCGCGATCGCAGCGATCCTCGTGTTCAGGCCGCAAGGCCTGTTCGGGCAACCCTACATCCGCAAGTGAGGCCGGCGTGATCTCGTTTTTCGTGCTGCTCGGCATCGTCGTCTGCTTCTCCGCGATCCTCGCGCTCGCGCTCAATTTCCAGTGGGGCCTGGGCGGGATGGTGAACTTCGGCCTGGCGGGCTTTTACGCGCTCGGCGCCTACGCGTGTGCGCTGCTGATCCTGAAGGGTGGCGCGAACACGCTGCTCGCCACGCTCGGCGCGATGGCGATCGTCGCCGCCGCGTGCGCGGCGACGGCGCTCGTGTCGCTGCGCGTCACCGAAGAAGACTATTTCGCGATCGTCACGCTCGGGGTCGGCGAAATGCTGCGCCTCGTGGCGCTCAACGAAGACTGGCTGACCAAGGGAGCGCTCGGCCTGTCGGGCATTCCACGCCCGTTCGGCGATGTCGTGCCCGCCGAGTTCTACGCGATCTTCCTCCTGGCGCTGTCCGCGGCGGCGGTGCTCGGCACGTGGTGGGTGCTCAAGGTGCTCGCACGGTCGCCGTTTGGCCGCATCGTCCGTTCCCTGCGCGAGGACGACGTCGTCGCCGCGACGCTGGGCAGACACGTGCTGTGGGCGCGGATTCGCGTGTTCGCCATCGGCGGCGGATTCATCGGCCTGGCGGGTTCGCTGCACGCCTTCTACTACCAGTACATCGACCCGACGCAATTCACCAACATCGTCATCGCCTACGCCTTCATGGCGGTGATCGCCGGCGGGCGCGGCGCGCACACCGGAACGATCTGCGGCGCTGCGGCGGTGATGGTGCTGCTGGAGGGCTCGCGCTTCCTCAAAGACGTGATCCCGGGGCTCGACTCCGACCGGCTCGCCGCGATCCGCATCATCATCATCGGCGTCGGCCTGATCCTGCTGCTCATCTTCCGCCCTCAGGGTTTCCTGCGTGAACACCGATTGCAGGTCGATCTGACCACTGCAAGAATGCAACGGCCCTGGTCCCAGTAGCCGCCACGAAGGCCAGCCACTCCCAACCGTCGTCAAGGAGAATCCCATGAATCGACCGACCCGCCGCAAGGTGCTGAAGACTGCGGCAGCGCTTGGCGCGCCGCTCGCGTTTCCGGCGCTGAACCTCGCGCACGCGCAGGGCGCGGCGATTCCGATCGGCGTCGCGCTGCCGCTCACCGGCAACGCCGGCGCCTACGGTCCGGACATGGGCGAGGCCGCAAAACGCACCGCCGCAAAGATCAACGCCGCGGGCGGCATCCTCGGTGGGCGCAAGCTCGAGCTGTTCATCGAAGACTCCGAGTCGAGCGCGTCGGTCGCAGCGAACCTGACGCAGAAGTTCATCAACGTGCACAAGTGCCAATCGTGCATCGGCTACTGGGGCACGCCGGAAGGCATGTCGTCGCGGCCGATCGTGGTGCAGAACAAGGTGGTGCTGATGGTGTCGAGCGCGGCGAACGCGATCACCGAGGGCGACAGCCAGGGCTATGTGTGGCGCTTCCAGATGAAGGCGACCGACTGGGGCATCGTCATCAGCCGCGCGGCGCTGCGCCTGGGCTTCAAGAGCGTGGGCATTCTCGGGCTGCAGAACGCGTTCGTGCTGCCGATCATGAAGGTGTTCGAGGAGCAGATGAAGGCCGCCGGGCGCCAGGTGGTGGATGCCCTCGTCTACAACCCCGAGCAGCCCTCGTACCGCGCCGAAGTCGAGCGCGTTTTCGGCAAGAAGCCCGAGGCGGTGTACTGCTTCGGCCTGCTGCCGGATTTTGTCTCCATCATGAAGGAGGTGTACCGCGGCGGCTTCGACAGCAAGGTGGTCGCGCTGTCGATCATGGCCGACGCCGAAGGCAAGTTCGTCCAGGCGGTGGGGAACCAGGTCGCCGAAGGCATCCGCCACTTCCAGCCGATGCCCGACGTCGCCGCGCCGGGCTACAAGCGCTTCCTGCAACTGATGGGCGCGCCGGCCGATCGCGTGTTCCTGTTCCCGCCGAACACGCACGACCAGGTCGCGATCACGGCGCTCGCGATGGAGCGCGCGAAGAGCCCGATGGCGGTCGACTGGTCGAAGCAAATCATCGCCGTGGGCAACGGGCCGGGGCAGGAAGTCGACGACGTGGTGGACGCGTTGAAACTGGTTCGCGAAGGCAAGGCTATCAACTTCCAGGGCGCGGGCTCGACCTGCGACTTCACGCCCAACGGCGACCAGCTCGGCCGCGGCATGGGCCAGTGGGTCATCACGGGTGGCAAGAGCGTATTCGTCGAATACGCCAAGCCCTGATCGGCAGCGCATGGCCAACGATGGGAGTCGCGGCCCGCTCGCCGGGCTGAAGGTGCTGGAATTCGGCCAGATCGCCGCAGGGCCTTTTGCCGGCTGCCTGCTCGCCGACCTCGGTGCCGACGTGGTCAAGGTGGAGCGGCCCGACGGCGGCGACGACATGCGCCACTGGCCGCCGCTGAGCGCCGGCGCGATGGGCCCGGGCTACAGCGAGAACTTCGCGTCGATCAACCGCAACAAGCGCAGCATCGCGGTCGACCTGAAAGACGCGGCGCAGGTCGAGCGCCTGAAGCGCCTGTGCGCCGGCGCCGACGCGGTGATCGAGAACTACCGCCCCGGCGTGCTCGAGCGCCTCGGCCTGGGCTACGAGGCCTTGCGCGCCGTCGCGCCGCGGCTCGTTTACTGCTCGATCAGCGGCTACGGCCACACCGGCCCGTACGCTGACAAGGGCGCTTTCGACGCGACGATCCAGGGCATGAGCGGCGTGATGAGCGTCACCGGCGAGCCGAACGGTCCGCCGGTGAAATGCGGCGTGCCGCTGGGCGATTTTGGCGCCGGGCTGTACGGCGCGTTCTGCATCACGGCGGCGATCCTGCGCGCGCGCGAAACCGGCGAGGGCGCGTTCATCGACTGCGCGATGCTGGCCGGCCTGCTCGGCATGGCGGCGCTGCAGACGAGCGAATACTTCGGCACCGGGCGCTCGCCCAAGCCCCTGGGCTCGGCGCACCCGCGCTCCGCGCCCTACCAGGGCTTTCAGGCGAGCGACGCGCCGTTCATGCTCGCGGCGGGCAACGACAAGCTGTGGCTGTCGGTCTGCGACGCGATCGGCACTCCCGAGCTGAAAACCGACCCGCGCTTCGCGACGAATGCGCTGCGCGCGCGCAATCAGGAGCCGCTCGTCGCCGCGCTGCAGCGCGTGTTCGCGACGCGCACCAAGGCCGAGTGGCTGGAGGCGCTCGACAGCCATGGCGTTCCCTGCGCGCCGATCAACACTTACGCCGAAGTCATCGCCGATCCGCATGTTCGCGCCGCCGGCTGGGTGCGCGAGATGATGCTTCCCAACGGCCACGCGACGCGAACGATTGCGTTTCCGATGGCGATCAGCGGCTATCAATTCGACGTCTATCGCGCCCCGCCGCTGCTCGGCGAGCACAACGACGAGGTGTTTGCGCAATGGCTGGCCCCAGACGCCTAGTCCGGCCGCGGCGTCCCGGAGAAAAGCGTCGCCGCGCTGGGCGGCGCGTGCGCGGCGATGAAGCGCAGCAGCGCGCCGAATTCGGCGGCGCACGGCGCGTCGAAGAGCGGATCGCGCGAGTCGGTGAACGCACGCGCGACGCGGTCCCAGTCGTCGGCATTCAGGCAGGCGAGGGCGGCGGGCAGCAGCCGTTCTTCCTCGGCGCGCATGTGCGCCCAGTAGAAGTCGGCGAATTGATCGAGCGCTTCGCCGAGCGGGTTGACCGCGTTTGCGCCGCCGGCGCGCAACGCCGTCAGCGCATGGCGCAGTTGCGCCAGCAGCGGCGCGGCGCGCGCGTGGTCGCGCTCCAGGCTTGCGATGAGCGCTGCCGCGGCGGGGTCGCGAGCGCGCACCGCGGGAAACAGCGTCTGGTCTTCGCGCGGATGGTGCAACCGGTCCGGAACGTTCTCGACGTAGCGCAGCATAGCCTCGAACAGCTCGATGTCGGGCGCCGTCGCGCGATCGCGGAAGCGCGCGACGAGGATGCGCATCGCACCCATCACCCGGGCGAGCGCACGGTGATCGTCCTTGATGCGGTCGATGGCACGCGCGGACGAGGTGGGCGGCGCAGTGTCGGGGGTCTTCATGGCGCTGGAGTCAGACGGGCAAGCTGCGATCTTGCCGGCGCGAACGCCGTGGGCGTTGATCCACGTCAAACGCAAAGGAGACGCGAATGCCGCGCGTGAGAGACGTCGGCCCGCAGGAACTGACTGCGGACGTGCGCGAGGTCTACGAGAACTTCGCCGGTGGCTACGGTGCGTTCCGCGGCCAGGTCGGCGTGTTCGCGCATGTGCCGATCGCCGTGAAGCACCTGATGGGCATGCTGCTCGAGTTGCGCGCGCAGAAGAACGTGCCGCTGCGCTACATCGAGCTCGCGGTCGTCGTCGTATCGAAGCTCAACGAGTGCCACTTCTGCGTCGGTCAGCACAAGCCGCTGCTGATGATCGAGGGGCTTTCGCCCGAGGGCGTGGACAGCGCGCTGGATTACGCAACCCACCCCGAGTTCGACGAAGTCGACAAGCTGGTCGTCGAGTACGCCATCGCCGTGACGAACGCGCCGCAGCGCATTCGCGACAACGTGTTCGAACGTCTGCGCAGCCATTTCACGGAGGCGCAAATCGTTGAACTGACGCTGCGCATCGCGTTGTGCGGGTTCTTCAACCGCTTCAACGAAGCGCTGCAGATCGACGACGCGGCCGAGCCGGCGCACTGAGTGCGGCGCACCCGCAGCCGCGGGCAGACCGCGCCGCCGCTGCGCGCAACGCGCCGAAATCACGCCTGACATTCCCCGGAGCCATTGCAATGAACGCGTCTCGATTCCCGACCTTCATCGCCGAATTCACCCGGCTCGTCGAGCGCTGCGGCACCGACGAAGCGGCGCTGCTCGAATCGGGTTCCCGATTGCTCGGCGAGCTGGTGCGCCACGACGACTGGCTTCCGCAGCGCTGCGCTCGGCCGCACGCCGAGCGCTATCAGCAATATCTGTTGCACTGCGATCCGCTCGAGCGCTTCTCGGTCGTCAGCTTCGTCTGGGGGCCGGGCCAGCGCACGCCGGTGCACGATCACATGGTGTGGGGACTGATCGGCGTGTTGCGCGGCGCCGAGCTGTGCCGGCGCTACACGCGTGACGCGGCGACGCAGGCGCTGCACGCGGGCGCCGAGCAGCGCTTGGAGCCGGGCCAGGTCGACGCCGTCTCACCCACCATCGGCGACATCCACGAGGTCGCCAACGCGTTTGCCGATCGGCCCTCGATCAGCATCCACGTCTACGGGGCGAACATCGGTGCGGTGTTGCGGCACGTGGTCGATCCGGCGAGCGGAGCGCAGAAGGACTTCGTGTCGGGCTATTCGTCGCAGGACGTTCCCAATTTCTGGGACCGCTCCGCAGCGGTGCGCGATTCACTGCCCGGCGCCGCGCCAGCGCATGCCGAGGAACTGCTGCGCGACCGCCAGGCGTCGGTCACGCAGCTCACGCTGAATCGCCCGCACAAGGCGAACGCGCTGTCGGCAGGCTTGGTCGAGGCGCTGCTCGCGGCGATCGACGAAGCGCATGACGACGGCACGCGCCTGCTCGTTCTCAACGGGGCGGGAACGCATTTCTGCGCCGGCTTCGATTTCACCGGCTTCGAAGACGGCAGTGACGCCGATCTGGTGCTGCGTTTCATCCGCATCGAGACCTTGCTGCAAAAGCTCTACCACGCGCCGTTTCGCACCCTGGGCTTGGCGCAAGGCAGGACTTTCGGCGCAGGCGCCGATCTGATCGCCGCCTGCGACACCCGCATCGCTGCGCCGGACGCGGCGTTTTGCATGCCCGGGTTGCGCTTCGGCATCGTGCTCGGAACGCGGCGCCTTGCGCAACGCATCGGTGGCGAAGCCGCAAGAGACGCCCTGCGCACGGCACGATCGTTCGCTGCGGAAGAAGCCGTGTCGCTCGGCTTCGCGACGCGCATCGCGCCGGCGCAGGATTGGCCGGGCATCACCGCGCAGTGCGCCCAGGACAGCGAGGTTCTTGATCCGGGCGCCGCTGCCGTGCTGCAGCGCTGCACCCGCGTCGATACGCGCGCCGAAGACTTGGCGGACTTGGTGCGGTCGGCGAGCAGGCCCGGACTGAAGGAGCGCATCCGGACGTATCGCAACGCAGCGCGCCGCTAGCGCGCTGCGGCAACGCTGCGTCGCGCTAGGCCTTGTAGCCTGCGGCCGTCATCATGTCGTAGCGCACCCTGTCGTGCGCAAGCACCGGGTCGACGCCGCTGCGCACCGCTTCGATCACGTTGTCTTCGATCGCCTTGAAGAGCTGCGCGAAGCCGAGTACCTCGCTCATCTTCTCTTTGGGGATGACGCAGATGCCGTTTTCGTCGGCCATGATCAGGTCGCCGGGGCGCACCGTCACGCCACCCAGCTGCACCTCGATCGCGTAGCCCGCGCAAGCGCAGCGATTGCGGATCGATTGCTGGATGAAGCCGCGGCCGTAGACGGGCAAGTTGAGTTGCTTGAATTCGTCGATGTCGCGCGTCACGCCGTCGATGACGCAGCCGACCAAGCCGTAGTGGCGCGTCGTGAAACCCGCGACGCCGCCGAAGCTGTTCACGTCCATGCGCCCGGCCTGGTCGATGACGAGAACGTCGCCAGGGTGGCCGAGCTTCACCGCCTCCAACGTGCCGAGCACGGGCGACTCTTCGGCCTGGCCCACCGGCACGAGTTTCAATGTCGCCGCCGGCCCGACGATCTTCGTGCACGCGTCCCACAGCGGGCCGATGCCGTGCGGGCAGCCCTTGATTCCCAGGCGATCCAGGCCGTCGGAGACGTTCGCCGTGGAGAGCATGCGGTACTCAGCGATCAGGCGTTTCTGTTCGGTGTCCGCATCCATTCGATTCGTCTCCAGCGTGTTGTTTGCATGGCAGGTCAGACCGCGATCCGACCGTGCGGGCGTCACTCGGCCTTGATTCCCGCGTCCTTGATCACTTTCGCCCACTTCGTCGTTTCGTCGCGAACGAACTGGCCGAACTGTTCGGGCGTGTTCGGGGTGTGGCGTTCGCCTTCGACTTCCATTCGCTTCACGATCTCGGGTGCCTGCATGATCCGCATCAGCTCGGTGTTGAGGCGGCGCACGATCTCGGGCGGCGTCCCTGCGGGCGCGAACAGGCCGATCCAGTTGTTCACGGCAAATCCGGGGACGCCGGCTTCGGCGATGGTGGGAAGTTGCGGCGCCGCCGCCGAGCGCGTCGCGCCGATCACGGCGATGCCACGCAGCTTGCCGGCGCGCACATGCGGAATCACGGTGGGCAACGTCGCGAACTGCATCTGCGTCTGGCCGCCGATCAGGTCGCTCAGCGCAGGCGCGTTGCCGCGATACGGGATGTGCACGATGAAGGTGTTCGTCATCGACTTGAAGAGTTCCCCGGCGAGGTGGCTCGACGTGCCGATGCCGCCCGACGCGTACGACAGCTTGCCGGGCTGCGCGCGCGCCAATGCAATCAGTTCGCCGACCGTATTCACCGGCACCGAAGGGTGCACCGCGAGCAGGCCTTCGGCTTCGATCACCATCGCCACCGGCGTGAAGTCGCGCTGCGCATCAAAAGGCATCTTCGCGAACATGAACTGGTTCACCGCGTGCGGGCCGATGAAGCCCATGACGAGCGTATAGCCGTCGGGCGCCGACTTGGCGACGATGTCGGCGCCGATGTTGCCGCCGCCGCCGGCGCGGTTCTCCACGACGACGGGCTGGCCCCACGCCTCCTGCAGCTTCACGCCGATGAAGCGCGAGTAGTAATCGGCGATGCCTCCGGTGGCGACCGGAACGACGATGCGGATCGGCTTGTTCGGGTACGCCTGCGCGTGGGCGTGCTGCGGCAGCCAAAGCGCCGCGCCGAGCCAGACGCAGATCGAGACGGCGAGCGATGCGCGCAGCGAATCGCGCATCGAGGCGGGCAGTTTCAATGGGTTCATCCGGGCAGGCTCCTGTCGCTCAGCTGGGCGTGCATCGACAAATCGTATTTCATTGCCTTGTACAACGCGATGGCGTCACCGCCGTGCGCGATCTGCTGAAAAATCTTCTTTTCCAGCGCCACGGCACGCCAGGCGAATTCGAAGACTTCGCGCGCGCGCTCGGGCGGGAACACGATCACGCCGTTCGCGTCGGCAGCGGCAATCCAGCCGGGGCACACCGCGTGCCCGCAAAACGGCACGGGTTCATTGATCGATTCGATCGCCATGCGTCCGCGCACCGAAGGCACGACCGTGCCGCGCGCGTACACCGGAAAATCCAGTTCCTGCATTCCCTGCACGTCGCGCACACAGCCGTCGACCACGGCACCAGCCAGACGCGACTGCACCGCCACCGCAGCGACGAGCGAGCCGATCGTGTTCAGCGCCATATTGCCGTCGGCAGCGACGAGGAAGATCGAGCCCGGCGCTGCCGACAGCAACGGGCCGATCGTTCCGAGCACGATCTCGATCTTGCCGCGCGCCGACATGTGACAGGTGCTGATCGGCCCGCAGATCGGCGTGCACATCGCGTGCACCGCTTTCACCGCGCCGTCGGTGACCGCGGCGATTCCCAGCGCGTCGCACGCGTCGGAGATGTCGCAGGTGCTGAGGCCCTGCATTGCCTTCGCGTGGTTCATGGCTCGCGCATGGGTGGGGACTCGGGTGTGTAGCACGCGCATGTGGCCAGCGTCAAGAACGGCGGGGGCAATGCGGGAAGGCCCCAAGTTCGCTGCGCCACGCCTGGTGCC
>CAVZHI010000024.1:0-145015 GCA_963775015.1 uncultured beta proteobacterium
CGTTCCGCGGCCCGAGACGTCACCGCAACAGCTCCGCGACGCGGTCCGTGACCTCTATCGCTACGAGATCAGGCGATCCGCTGTCGCTCCTCGCCGGCCAGATTGCCAAGCGCGACTACGCCGACCACGTCGTCGCCCTCCGCCAGCAGTACCCGGTGCTGTCGGTGCCTTTGGAACTCTGGGTGGTGCGGGAGGGCGGCGCCGAATCTGCGGTGACCTCCGCTCTCTGACAAGGACCGCTACCAGGACCCCTATGCAGGACTTCGAGAAGCTCGGCCTCTTCTACCTCGGACGCCGCTACGACATGGCGGCCGGCCGCCCCCTCGACGACCTGCGCGCCGAGGTAGAACTGCAGCGGGTTGTTGCCGATCACGACCGAGCCGACGTTGTCGATGTTGGCGTTGTTCGGGAACCCGGCCGCATTGCGCTTCAGCGCCAGGAACGGATCACGCGGCCACACATGCCCGTGCAGCGATGAACGTCGTCCCGCGGTTGCTCGAGTTCGGGTTCGTCAGGCCGATGCGGAACGGCTGGCCCGCCGTCGCGACGAAGATCGGCGTCTCCGGGTCGGCACCTCCCGTCAGCGTATTGCTGAACAGGCTGCCGGCGTTGAGCACCGAGCCGAAGCAGATCGCATCAGCCGAGTTCGCCGCGCTTGGGCGCCGTGAACTGCAAACCGCAGTCGGCATTGCCGGCCGCCGCGAGCGGCGGGATGCCGAAGCGGAAGAACGTCGGCTCGGCGCGGTAGTTCGCCGCGCTCAACAGCGTGTGCGGCGGGTTCTCCGGCAGTGCCCGGGCCTTCCTCGACTTCGTTCTGCACGGCGTTGCCCGAGGCGTAGCGGTAGTTCATCATCTTCTGCCACACCAGCGAGAAGTCGCGGTAGGTCTGCGCCGTCGTCGCCGGCAAGCGTGTTGAGCAGGATCGAGCTCTGCTGGGCAAGCGCCGGGGCCATCACGTCGGCCGTCATGCGCGTGCCGGGAACCGGGTAAGTGACTGTCGAGCCGCGAGGATGCACGACGAGCTGGCCGAACAGGCCTTTCTGCGGCTGCTTGACGCGGTCCGCCGAGAGCACGTTGACGGGGCCGAATTCCGTCGCCGTGGGCAGAATCACGTCCAGGTTGAAACGGGCTGCCGAACGTCGGCAACTCGGCCAGGCGCAGGTCTCCTGCATAGTAGGTATAGGTCTTGGTCTCGGTGCCGCCCGGAGCCACCGTCTGCACCGGGTTGATGCCGACGTTGGTGCCGTCGGAACGCGTCACGTCGTACTCCAGCAACTGGGTGTGGAAGCCCACATGGCTGGACGGACGCACATGGTTCACGCCGAAGACGGTCGAGCCCTCCGGGTGCAGTCGGTCACGCTTGTTCGCGTGGCGCATGTCGTTGTAGTTCGGCAGATCGGGCGCCACCGCGGGCAGGCGGTTGCGGAGCAGGACCTGGACGCAGTCGCCGGCGTTGACGCGCAGTGTCAGCGGCTCGATCGGCGCGCCGGCGATCAACATGCCGTTCGCATCGAGATCACTCGTCAGCACGTACATCAGGCCGGTGGGGTCGTGCAGCGGGCCGGTCTCGTTGACCGTGATGTGCTGCGCCGTGCCTGTGACCGGTGTCGTGCGCTTGTTGTAGACGAGCGTGCCATTGCCGGTCAGCGGGCCGCCGGCGTGCAGCCCCTTGATGTCCGCGTCCAGCGGCACGACTTGCACGTCAGGTGTCGCAGCACGCAGCACCGAGAAGCCGCTCGGCGTGATCGTCACGCCGGCAACTTCGGGCAGCGCCAGATTGGCAGCGACCGCGGTCACGTCGAACGTCTTGAGCGGCGCGTTGAGCGGGCAGACTCCCCGCTCGCCGGCCTGGAACGCCGCGCGATTCAAGGGCTGGACCGGGCGCAGGTTGTTCGGCAACGCATACAGCGTCGGCCGGCCGGCAGAGTCGGTCTGCAAGGTGTTGTAGTTGCGCATGATGCCCCAGTCGCCGTTCCAGATGCCGTCCTGCATCGCGTCCATCATGTACAGATAGTCGGCAACGCCACCGCGCTGGCTGAAGTCCATGAACACCGGCGAGGCGAAGGCGAACTGCTCGGAAATGCCACCCGAGGATTGGTTCACCCAGCCCGAGTTCGGCGCGCGGCCGAAGCCCGAGCCGGCCTTGAGCCACTTCATGCCGTGGATCGAGACGCTGTGCTCCTCTTCGTCGCCACCGGCCTGCGCCTTGATGCGCACCCGGTCGCCCGAGTAGGTGCGAAGCATCGGCGTGTACGGATCCTTCTGCTCGAAGCCGAAGCTGTTGATGTGCGGGGGGAATGCCGTGTCGGCGAGGTTCGTCGCGCGGCAGGATGCTCGCGTCGGCGGGCGGGCTCGCCACGTCGCCCTTCGTCGGCATCCGGTTCAGCGTCAGGAATTGCGCGCGTGATGCCCGAATTCGACGAGAACACGTAGGCCAGGTCGCCCGCCAGACCCGTCGGCTTGCGCGCCGTTCTTGCCGTCCGGCCCTTGTCTGTTCGGGTCGAAAATGCGCAGCGCGCCGGGCTCGTTGCGGTAGTTCACGACGAACATGCCCGGCTCGAGGAAGTCGATCGACGTCGGGCATGGGCGCTGGATGCACTCAGGCACTTTGCCGGCCGGCGCCTCGACGCCGGGTTGTGGTGTGAACGACAAGGCGCCGTTGCCGAACGCCACCGCCTTCTCCACCGTCAGGTCGGGGAAGATCGGCGCATGACCGGCTTGATCAGCGGCGGCGAGATCGCGAAGCGGAACGTGTCGGACTGCGTTGCGCCGGGTGCAAACGCCGGGAACTGGCCGGTCGCCGCGCCGTTGGGCGGCTCCGGATAGAAGAGATCCCGCAGCGCGGGCGACGAAGCGCGAGGTACGCCCTCTCGTCGAAGTCGCCGTTGTGCTGGCCGAGGTTGCCCGCACCGACGTAGACGCCGGCCTCGTACGCATGCTGGAAGTCGGTGTACTCGAAGTAGAACTCGCGGTAGCTGTCGTTCTTGCTGTCGCCGTCGAGGTCGCCGGTGACGATCGCCGCCTGCCACGACGTCGGGCCACCGTCGTTGCGACAACCGCCCGGCAACTGGTCGCGTGCGTCTTGCCCAAGACTCGTCGGCGCGAAGCTCGCAACGCCTGCCGGCGATGCGCAACCGAGCAGGTTCCCGGTCTCGCTGTGGCGCCAGGCCGATTGCGCCGGTTCGATGAGCACCGTCGAGTACAGGCCGATCTGCTGGAAGGTGGAAGGGCCGTAGTGGTCGTGCGTGAAGACTGATGCCGAGGCCACGGTCCACGTGCTGGGCATTGAGCAGCGGGTCGGCGAGCCAGCGTTGCAGCGTGATGCGCGCGCCCCGCCAATCCACGCCACCCGGGCCGGTGGCGGGGAAGAACGGATGCTGTTCAGGGTGCAATCGAAATCCCGTGCCCGGGCCAGGCAAGGCGCCGAACCTGCACGCCGTCGCTTCGCCGTTGA
This sequence comes from uncultured beta proteobacterium, assembly GCA_963775015.1. Lineage (GTDB taxonomy): Bacteria > Pseudomonadota > Gammaproteobacteria > Burkholderiales > Burkholderiaceae_C > JAEMQF01. The sequence goes on from CAVZHI010000024.1 coordinate 3,455, forward strand.
AGCAGTTGATGGCTTCGATGCGCTCGCGCACCGTGCCCGGCGACAGCGTGCCGTCTTCATAGTTCCAGCCGTTGGCGGCGCCGTCGGTCGTCGTCAGGTCCCACTTCGGCAGGTGAATGTGCTGGCCGATGATGTCGGTGGGCGTGCGCAGCTGGTAGTCGTCCATTTCGAAGATTTCCGGCACCAGATTCGTGTGGTGGTACATCGTGCAATCGAAGGTGTTGATGCGCATCACCAGCGGCTCACCGGGTTTGTTCTTCTCGATCACCGGAATCGCGTCTTCCCACAGCGACACGATGCGCTGCTGCGGGTAGTGATAGCCCACCTTGTTGATCACGGCGTCGTACTGGATGTTCACGCCCTTGTAGATCCGCGGCGTGTAGGCGCCGAACGCGCCGGAAGGCAGGTTCACGAGCGGCGCGCTCGAGCTCGCACTGAACCACAGGTTCGTGCCGCCGGAGTTCACCGGATTCATCGCGTCGTCCTGGCACGGATCGCTGTACGCGCCGCCGGGCACGGCCGGGTTCTTGTTGACGCGGAAGTTCGCGGCCTGCACGTTGCCGTTCGGCAGCACCCGGAACGATGCGATGTCGCCCTTGGAGTGGAACGCCATCGCGCTGCGCTCGACGTCGGTACCGCCTTCGGGGAAGAACGCCGGCTTGGCCTTGGCGATGTGCTTGTTCAGGTCCACCGGGCTCACGATGCCGGCGATCGTCGGCCCGGCCTGGCCGCCTGCGGCGACGCCGTGCAGCGCGTGGCGCGGCAGGCCGCCGTGCATCTGGCTGTAGTCACCGGCCAGGTTGACGAAGTTGGCCTTCATCGCCGCGGAGTAACTCTTGTACGGCTCGACGCCGGTGAGCGGGTCGACCAGCGCCTGCGCTTCGGCTCTTCGTCAGCATGTCCAGCGGCGGCGTCGACGGGCGTTGGCCGACGATGCCTTGCTCGCACGCGGTGTCGCTCTCGCAGGCGATGCCGGCGATCCAGAACGGATAGCCCGGGTTCACGTCGTCGGCAGTGCCGAAGATTCCGTCCGGACCGGCGATCGTGGCGTAGGGGAGCTTGACCTGGCTGGACGTACCGCCGGGCGCAGCGCCGTTGCGGTCCACCGCGACCACCGTCACGCCCGCGGCGGGCATCGGCGCAAGGCCCTTGCCGGGCAGCGGAACGACGGCCGGAATCGGTACGCCCGAGGTCAGCTCGCCGTCGGGCAATGCACGCGCCAAGGCCGCGGGCGTGCCGTCTTTCAGCGCGAACGGCGTGGCGTGGAATCCGCTGCCGGAGGCCTGCAGGCGGGTGCCGGCCTCGAACACGTCGTGGTTGCGCCACATGTACCACATGCCCTGCGCGAAGTGCGGGTAGAAGTGGCAGTGGTAGATCGCGTCACCGGCCGACTTGTTGCGATTGCCCGAACCGCCGTTGGCAATTTCATACGTATAGCCCATGCCCGGGCCAATGCCTTGCGCGTCGATGTAGTTCGAGTTGTCGTCGTTCGGGTTGTACAGCCACTGGTGGTTGTGCAGGTGGAACACGTGCTGCTCGAAACCGTTGTGGGTGTTGCGGAACTTGACGAAGTCGCCGATGTAGCTGTGGTTCACGTTCGACGGGTCGCGCGGGATAGAAGGGTTTCGTCGCCTTCGGTCCCATCGCCGCGACGAACTGCTGTTCGGCCGGACTCAGCGCGGGTGTGCCGTTCTTCAGGAACAGCAGGATGTTCAGCACGTTCTGCGGCGTGATCGTCTCGAGGCCGGCGTTGGCCGGGAAGTCGACGAGCTGCCCGACCTCGCCCACCGTGAAGTGGGTGAGGAAGAACTCTTCGTAGGCGCAGTTCAGGCAGTCGTACATCGGGCCCGACGCCGAGGCGGTTCGACAGGATCTCGGTGCCGATGCCGCCGGACCCGTAATTGATCATGAACTTGTCGCTCACGCCCTTGAGCAGGTAGGCAAACACCGTGGTCAATGGGTCCGCTTCCTGGCCTGCCGGCGGCAGAAAACCGGCGGTGCTGTAGAAACCCGGGTAGGCCTGGGCGTTCGCCACTTCGTCGTGCCAGACCTGGGCGAAATCGCGGAACGGCTCGAGGCGATTCGGGTACGCGGGATTGCGTTTGCCGATCGACTCCAGCGGATACGTGCCGGCCGGAAAGCTGCCGTTCGCATTCGGCCCCGCGATCACGGCGTCGATCTCGGTGTGCACGATCTGGTTGCCCTGGATCATGTTGAGGATGGTGCGACCGGCCAGGCCCTCGGCGGTCCATGGCGCACGGTTCGGGTATGTGGCTTCGTAGTTCAGGACCGGGTGGCCGGCGAGCGTGGTGCAGTACTTGCGCGTGGTCGAGCCGGGAACCAGCGGCGCCCAACCTCGGACAGTTGTTCGTGTTGATCGGCCGTGCGCGGTGCGCGTCGCCAGGCGCAGCTCTTCTTCCGTCACGGTGTTGCGGTAGATCTTCGCGCCACGTGGCTCGACGATGATCTGGCCGAACAGGCCGTTCGCGACGTTGCCCTGGTTCGCGTCCGACCCGACGAGCGCACCGTGGCTCACGACCTGGTACACCTGCTCGCGCTCGGCGTACAGGTTGTAGGTGAGGCGCTGTCCCGGCTCGGCCAGGCTGGACGGATTGGCGCCGACGAAGGAACCGTCGTTGAGGATGCCACCCGCGCTGCGCAACTGCATGCCGTTCGCGTGGAAGCTGGTGCGGCGGTCGGCGACCTGTTCGTCCACCGACGTCGGAATCTGCGGCGTGCCGTCTGCCGTGACGGGGTTGCGGTCGTTACCGACACCGTCTCGGTCGACGGCGAAGTTGCGCGCATTGGGTACAGGAGACACCAGATTCTGGAAGTTGACGGTCAGGCAATCGCCCGCCGCAACCCGAAGCACGAGCGGCCGCGGACGCTTGTCGTCGCGCAGTTTCACCTTCCCGGGTGAGAGCGTTCCACCCTGGCTCTCCGGCTTGTTGGAACCGATGTCGACGACATCGCGCCGCAGCGCGTACATCATGCCGTTGACGTTCGATGAGCCGAGCCGGTTGTGCAGGAGCGGCATGTCGATCGCCACGACGTCGGCGCTGATCGTGCGCGTGCACGTGATCGCCGCTTGCGTCTGGCCTGCGGCCAGCACTGTCACGCCGGCGATCGCCAGTGCGCTGCACCAATGCGCCGTGCGTTTGGTCTCGGCCGGGTTGTCTTCCGGAGCGCGTCCGGCAGTGAAAGTCTGCTTCATTGGGTACCCCCGCGTCTCGATTTTTTGAACTGGTCCGTCGCGTGCGGCCGTGTCCGCCGCATCGACCACGGACGCGCAAATGTTAGGCACGTGAGCAGCTGTATCCAATGCGGCATGGTGTCGCACCCTCCTTCAACGGGGGGCCGCCGGGACATGCGGGCAAACTCGCGCAAGGGCCTTCGAAGTCCGACAAGATGAGTGCGGCATTCCATCGCTTTCGGCGTTAGGGGGGGCTGGGCCACCGTCGCTTGACCTGCGTCAGGCGGCGATTTGATGCGCGTCAACCTGCCCGGCTCGGTGCGCCCTGAAAATTCCGGCACGACGATCCGACATCGCATTTCACCGACCCCTGATCAACCGGAGACCCGCCCGTGAACGCCTCGACCACCGGTGCCCTGACATGGCTCGGCTTTCAGGCGGCGGGTTCGGCGTCGTTCGCGTCACCGCACGGAACACTGCAAGGCCTGCGCCTGCTCGCGTTCCTTCGCGTGTTCGCGCCGATCGCACAAGTGCTGACGCTGTTCGTCGTGACGGTTCAGCACGGAGTGCAAGTGCCGATCCGCGCCCTCCTGGTGGTGCTGGCGATCGAAGTCATGGTCGCGATCGCGACCTGGATCCGCGTGCGCCGCGAACCGCGCGTGAGTTCGCTGGAGCTGTTTCTTCAGGCGCATGTCGATATTGCATTGTTCGCGGCCGTGCTCTACCTCACCGGCGGCGCGTCGAACCCGTTCGCGCCGCTGTTCGTGCTGCCGATGGCCGTCACCGCTTCGGCGCTGCCGCCGCGCTGGGTCTGGGTGACGGCGATCTCGACGATGCTGGCTTACGCCTTCCTTCGCTTCGACCATGTACCGCTGTTCCACCCCTCGGGCGAAACCCAGGTCTACGAGCTGCACGAAAACGGCATGGTGGTGAACTACCTGTTCACCTCGGCGCTGTTGGCGTACTTCGTGAACCGCATGCACGGTGCACTGCGCCAGCATGAACACCTGCTGGCGCGCGCACGCGACGCGCAGATGCGCAATGAGTCGGTGGTCGCGATCGGCGCGCTTGCGGCGGGTTATGCGCACGAACTGAGCAGCCCGCTTGCGACGGTGGCGGTGGTGGCCGCCGAGCTGCAGCGCGAGCGCAGTGCCGACGCCGACCTGGTGAAGGATCTGCAGGTGATCGACGCCCAGGTCGCGTCGTGCAAGCGCATCATTTCCAACCTCGCTGCCGCCGGCGACCGGCGTCGCGCCGAAGCGGCCACCGCGGCGCGCATCGACCAATTCATCCACTCGATCGTCGAGCGCGCCCGCATGCTGCATCCGGGCGCGTCGATGGTTGCCTCGCTCGACAAGACGAGCCCGCCGCACGACATCGTTGCCGAAGAGACGCTGCGCCAGGCGGTCACGAACCTGATCGACAACGCGGTCCGCGCGTCGCCGCGGCCACGTGGAGGTCCGCGCTGACTGGAGCGAAGGCGATCTGGTGGTGACGGTGCTCGATCGCGGGCCGGGCTTCACACCCTCCTTGCTCGCGCGCCTGGGCCAACAGGTGCAGACGACAAAAGCCTTCGAGGGCGGCATGGGCCTGGGCCTGATGCTCAGCGCGGCGAGCGTCGAGCGCCTGGGCGGGACGTTGCGCCTGGCAAACGAGCCCGCGGGTGGCGCGCGTGCCGAGATTCGCGTGCCGCTGCGCTCGATCAAGATTGAACCCCCAACGGAGATGAAATGATGGACGCCGCGCTGTGTGATCGCCCCACCCTGCTGCTCGTCGACGACGACCGAACACTCTGCAGCGTGCTCGCGCGCGCCATGGAGGCGCGTGGCTTTGCGGTCAAGCTCGCCCACGACGGCGCGTCGGCGCTGCGCCAGGTCGAAGCGTGCTCACCCGAGTACGCCGTCCTGGATCTGAACCTGCCCGACATGACAGGCCTGAAAGTGGTCGAGCGCCTGCGCTCCGCCGACCCGAATACCAGCATCGTGCTGCTCACCGGCTACGCCAGCATCGCCACCGCGATCGAGGCGATCAAGCTCGGCGCCAGGCACTACCTGAGCAAGCCGAGCAACGCCGACCAGATCGTCGCGGCCTTCGGAACCAAGGCGCCCAACGCCGACATCGCGGCCGCGCCGAAGCCGCTGTCGGTGGACCGCCTCGAGTGGGAGCACATCCAGAGCGTTCTGACGCATCACCACGGCTGCATCTCGGCCACGCGCGCGCTCGCTCAACATGCACCGGCGCACGCTGCAGCGCAAGCTGAGCAAACACCCGCCGCGCCAGTAGTCAGCAAGTAGCGCGCCGCTGCTCCTGCATCGCACCCAGGCCACGCACCATGTCGATCGACCACCGCAACTTCGTACCGTCTCGGGCAGGCGCGCGCCGCGCCGGTTTCACGCTGCTCGAACTGCTCGTCGTGATGGTCATCATCGGCCTGCTCGCCGGCTACGTGGGGCCGAGGTACTTCTCGCAGATCGGCAAGTCCGAGGTGAAGGCGGTGCGTGCGCAGATCGACGGCATCGAGAAGGCGCTCGAACAGTACCGCATCGACACCGGGCGCTTCCCGAGCACCGAGCAGGGCCTGGCGGCGTTGTTCGTGAAGCCGGCGAACGAAACCAAGTGGTCAGGCCCGTATCTGAAAAAGGCGCCGCCGCCCGACGCCTGGGGCAACAGCTACCAGTACAAGGCACCCGGCGAGCATGGCGAGTTCGACCTCTACTCGTTCGGCAAGGACGGCCGCGCTGGCGGCAGCGGCGACGACGCCGACATCACCAACTGGTAGCGCAGCGATGGCGACGTTCAGCATCAAGGCCTTGCACGGCGCCGGCGCGATCGTGCAATTGCGCGTCGAGGCGAGCGATGCCGAACAGGCGCGACTCAACGCGGTGGGCCAGGGCCTGGCCGTGATTGCGATCAAGGCACGCTATCCGCTGCGGCTGCGGCTCAGGCCGCAGCGTTCCGGGTTCGCGCTGGACCTGTTCATCCAGGAACTCGGCGCCTTGCTCGACGCCGGGTTGTCGCTGGTCGAGGCGATCGACCTGCTCGTGCAGAAGGAAGCGGGCCGTACCGCGGCGAGCGCGCTTGTCGCGATTCGGGCTGACCTGCACCGGGGAGCGAGTTTCTCCGACGCGCTGCAACGCCAGGGCGCGACTTTCCCGCCGTTGTTCATTGCCAGCGTTCGCGCCGCCGAGCGCACTGGCGACGTGCGCGAGGCCATGTCGCGCTACCTCGACTACCGCCAGAGAATCGACGTCGTGCGCCGCAAAGTGATCTCGGCGTCGATCTACCCGGTGACGCTGCTCGCGGTGGGCGCACTCGTCAGCGCCTTCATGCTGTTCTACGTGGTGCCCAAGTTCAGCCGCATCTATGAAGAAATCGGCAGCCAGTTGCCCTTCCTCACACGGGTTCTCGTCGGTTGGGGGCAGATGCTGGAAGCCCACGCGGTCGCGGTGCTGCTCGGCCTGCTCATGCTCATCGCTGCCGCGCTGTGGTTGCTGACGCGTCCGGCCGTGCACGCCTGGATCGGCCCGCGGCTGTGGCGCATGCCGGCGATCGGCGAGCGCCTGCGCCTCTACGAACTCGGGCGCTTCTACCGCACCCTGGGAATGCTGCTGAAAAGCGGCATCGCGTTGCCGAGCGCGCTGGACATGGCGGGCGGCCTGTTGTCGCCGCTGCTGCGCCAGGCGTTGGAACGCGCCGCGCGCGAAATCCGCGCGGGCCAAGCCGTGTCGCGTGCGTTCGAGAAGCAGGGCCTGACGACCCACGTATCGCTGCGCCTGCTCGCGGTGGGTGAACAGACCGGGCGCATGCCCGAGCTGGTGGAGCGCATCGCGCAGTTCTTCGAGGACGAACTCGCGCGCTGGGTCGACTGGTTCACGCGATTGTTCGAACCCGCCTTGATGGTGCTGGTGGGCGCGCTCGTCGGGCTCATCGTGGTGCTGCTGTACCTGCCGATTTTCGAATTGGCGGAGAACGTCAAGTGAGGCGCTGCAATGAACGTCGTTGACGCAGCCATGGCGATTCAGGCGGAGCCGATACCGGCCGACGTGATGGCGGCAGCGCGTGCCCAGGCGCGCGCGGCGGGAATCAAGCTGCTCGATGCGCTGGAGGCGAGCCTGGGCGCGACGCCGGGCGAATTCACGCAGCGCCTGGCCGCCACAGTGCGCTTTCCCGCGCTGACGATGGACGACCTGCACCGCGCCGAACCGGCGTTCGACGTGCTGCCGTTCGCCGAAGCCGCGGCGCACGAATGCCTGGCGCTGCGCGACGCCAAAGGCGCGCTGCGCGTCGTGTTCGGCGATCCGTTCGACGCGGGCTTGCGCGCCTGGGCCGAAGAACGCATTCCCGCGGCGTTTGGTTTTCGGCTCGCGGCGCCGGCGGACATTCGCGCCTACCTGTCGCGCCACGAGGAGTCGATGCGCGCGATGGATTCGGTGCTGGGCAGCGCGCAGCTCGAGGAAACGACGCTTGCGCAGACTGTGGAGTCGCTCTCGCTCGCGTCGATCAGCGAAGACGACAGCCCCGTCGTCAAACTCGTCAGCTCGACGATCTACGACGCACTGAAGTCGCTCGCCAGCGACATCCACGTCGAAACCACGGCCACCGGCCTGACGCTCAAGTACCGCATCGACGGCGTTCTCGTTCCCGTGGCCAGCATCGCCGGCACCGAACTCGCCGAACAGGTGCTGTCGCGCATCAAGGTGCTCGCCGAGCTCGACATCTCGGAGCGCCGCCTGCCGCAGGACGGGCGTTTCAAGGTCTCGGTGAAGGGCCGCGCCATCGACTTCCGCGTCTCGGTGATGCCCAGCATCTACGGCGAAGACGCGGTGTTGCGCATCCTGGACAAGCAGGCGCTGACGGATCAGATCCTCGGTCTGCGCTTGAGCAACCTCGGCTTCGACACCGCCAGCATCGCGCACATCCGGCGCCTCGCGCGCGAGCCCTACGGCATGCTGCTCGTGACCGGCCCCACCGGCAGCGGCAAGACGACGACCTTGTACGCCGTGCTCACCGAGGTGAACAGCGGGCAGGACAAGATCGTCACGATCGAGGATCCGGTCGAGTACCAGTTGCCGGGCGTGCTGCAGATTCCGGTGAACGAGAAAAAAGGCCTGACGTTCTCGCGCGGGCTGCGCTCGATCCTGCGCCACGACCCGGACCGGATCCTGGTGGGCGAGATCCGCGACTCCGAGACCGCCGAGATCGCGGTGCAGGCCGCCCTGACCGGGCACCTGGTCTACACCACGGTCCACGCGAACAATGTGTTTGACGTGATCGGCCGCTTCAAGCACATGGGTGTGGAGCCGTACACCTTCGTCTCGGCGATGAACGGCATCGTCGCGCAGCGCCTGGTGCGCAAGGTGTGCAGCCATTGCGCGGTCGAGCAGCGGCCCGACGATGCGCTGCTCGCCGAATCGGGACTCAGCCGCGACGCGGTCACCGGCTTCAACTTCCGCGTCGGCCGCGGTTGCGGGCGCTGCCGCGGCACGGGTTACCGCGGCCGGCGCGCGATCGCCGAAATCCTGATGCTGAACGACGAATTGCGCGAACTCATCCTGCGCGGCGAGCCGGTGCGTGTGCTGCGCGAAGCCGCGGCGCGCCACGGCACGCGCTTTCTGCGCGAAGCGGCGCTCGAATGCGTGCGTGCCGGCGAGACGACGTTGCTGGAGATCAACCGTGTCACGCTGGTGGCCTGAGCGCCTGCGCATCGGCCTGGCGCCGGGGCGCGTCGACGTGGCGCGCCTGGGCTGGGGTCCGCGGCCCAAGGTGCTGCGCCAACTCGGCGTGGACTGTGCCGCCATGGCCGACGCAGCACCGTGGCAAGCCGCGCTCGACGCGCTCGAGCCGCTGCTCGCGCAGCTTGGCGCGCGCGGCGCGTCGGTCACGGTGGTGCTGTCGAATCATTGGGTGCGCTACCTTGTGCTGCCGTGGCAGAGCGAGCTCACCAGTGCGGCCGAGGTGGAGCAGCTCGCACGCCTGCGCTTCGCGCAAGTGTTCGGCACTGCGGCGCAGGGCTGGACGGTGCGCAGCTGCGACGCCGGCTACGGCGTGGCGTTGGTGGCGTGCGGCGTCGACACCGCGCTGCTCGACGCCCTGCGCGAGCGCCTCGCGGCACGCGGTCTGCGCCTGGCGTCGGTGCAGCCCTTGCTGATGGCGGCGCTGAACGAAGTGCGCCGTGAAATCGACGCTGAAACGGTCGGCGGCGACACGGCGCTGGCCGTGATCGAACCCGGGCGCGTCTGCCTGAGCCTGTTGCAAGAAGGACGTTGGCTCGACATCTCGACGCGCCGCGCCGATGCAGACGCCGCCGAGGTCATCGAACAGGAACTTGCGACGCACGCCACGCAGGAAGCGCCGCCGCGCCTGTGCGTGGTGCAGGTCGGCGCATGCGCCGACAGCCTGCTGCAAGGCGCCCGGCCCCTGCGCGTGCTCGGCCGTGCGCGGGCCCGCGAACCGCGCACGCTCGCGCTCGTGGGAGCGGCATGATGCGCGCGCTCGATCTGGACCTGGTGCGCCGCCGCCCCGCGTGGCCGGCGTGGGCGATGCTCGCCTTGGGCGTGTTGCTCGCTGCCGAGGCGGGCTTTGGTGTCGTGCGCCTGCGCGCGGAGGTCGAGCAATTGGAGCGGCGCCGGGCCCAGCCCGCTGTGGGCAGCGTTTCACCCAAGGCACCGCTGAGCGAGCCCACCCGGCGCGAACTCGACGCCGCCAAACGCGTCCTGCAAGAACTCACCTTGCCTTGGGAAGCGCTGTTCAGCGCGATCGAAGCGTCCGACGGCAACGGAACCGCGTTGCTCGCGATCGAACCCGACGCCGCCAAACGCAGCGTTCGCATCAGCGGCGAAGCGCGCAACTACCCAGCGATCCTGGCATTCATGCAGCGCCTGGAGGCGTCGCCCACGCTGTCTGGCCTGCACTTGCTGAACCACCAGATGCGCGAGCAGGAGGCGGGGCGCCCGGTCCACTTCATCGTCGCAGCGAGCTGGAAGGCGGCGCCATGAAGCGACTCCTCTGGTTGTTGCGCAGGCGCGGCTCGGCCATCGCGCTCGGGCTCGGCTTGGCCTTGTGCGCCGCGGCGCTGGCGCTGCACGGCCTTGCGGTGCAGCCGCTGCAGGAGCGGATCGAGGCGCTGCAAGCGCAGCGCAACGCGCCGCGCGACGGGGCGCTGGAGCGCCTGGGCGACGCACTCGCGGCGGACGCCGAACCGCAGGCGCAGCTCGCCAGTTTCCACGCCTTCTTCGCGCGTGAAGACAGCCTGACCGATCGGCTCGCGCAGGTTCACGCGGCGGCGCGCGGCCTCGGGCTGGAAATGAAGCGCGCCGACTACCGCTTGAACTCTCGAGCCGACCACAGGCTCGACCGCTACCAGATGATCGTGCCGATTCAGGGCCACTACACGACGATCCGCAGCTTCGTCACGACCGTGCTGCGCGAGCAGCCGACGCTGGCGCTTGAACAGATCGTGTTCCAGCGCAAGGGCATCGGCGAGAGCGCCGTCGACGCGCAGGTCAGCTTCACGTTCTACCTCAGCAAATGAAACGCCGGCAGCGCATGGATTCGATTTCGCTGGTGACTTCGCTGGCGACGGCGCTCGGCGCCCTGCTCGGCAGCGGCGCGCTGGGCGCCGCCACCGGCGAAGCGCAGCCGCTGGCGCCGACCGATGAAGTGGCACCTGCCGCGTCCGCCGCGGCGCGCAATGGCCGCGCGCCATCGCCGGCGCTCGACACCGCGGCCGTAAAGCGGCGCGTACCGGCGAATCCACGCAGCGCGAATGCGTTCGGCGTCAAGGCCTGGGTCGTGCCCCCGCCGCCGCCTCCTCCCGCCGCGCCGCCACCACCTCCACCCCCGCCGCCGCCACCGCCGCCGCCGCAAGCACCGCCGTTGCCGTTCAAGTACGTCGGCATGTTGCAGGAGACGCCGCAGCGCACGGTGTGGTACCTGCTCGCCGGCGAGCGCTTCATCGTCGCCGCCGTCGGCGATGTCATCGATTCGGTGTACCGCGTCGAAGGCGTGCAGGCCGGGCAAATGCAGTTCAGATTCCTGCCGCTGGACCAGCGGCAAACACTTTCGATTGGGGGCTCGCCGTGACTCGCAGCATCGCCAGGGCGCGCTTGGCGCCCACGCTCCTGGGTTCGGCGCTCCTGTTCGCCGCGGCGTGCACGACGCCCGTGCGCAACGACAGCCAGACCCTGCTCGAGCAGGGCAACTTCAAGGAGGGTCTGCAACAGTTGGAGCAGGCGATGCGTGAACGGCCGGGCGACGTGGAGCCGCGCATGCAATACCTGCGCGGCCGCGACGTCGCGATCAACCGGCTGATGGCGCAGGCGGCGTCGGAATTCGGCGCCGGGCGGCTCGACGCCGCCGCCGCGACGCTCGCGCAGGTGCAGGGCATCGACGCCGCGAATGCGCGCGCTGCAGCCGGGCTGGCCGCGATCGACACGGCGCGGCGCCACGCCGTGCTCAACGCCGACGCGAAGGCCAAACTCGCCGCCGGTGAGGTTGCGAGCGCCGATCTGATGGTCAAGTCCATCCTCGCCGAGAACCCGGGCGACGCCACGGCGCGCGAGACTGAGCGCGAACTGCGCGAGCGCGAGCGCCGGCGCGCGCTCGCCGTGCCGGCACTGAAGTCGAAACTGCAAAACCCGGTGACGCTCGAATTCCGCGACGCTGCTTTGCGCAACGTGATGGACGCGATGGCGCGCTCGGCCGGAATCAACTTCATCATCGACCGCGACGTGCGCGCCGACCTGCGCATCTCCGTCTTCGTGCGCAACGTGCTGATCGAGGATGCGCTGGACCTGATCGTGCAGAACCATCAGCTGGAAAAGAAAGTCCTGAACGAGAACACGATCCTGATCTACCCGAGCACGCCGCAGAAACTGCGCGAGCACCAGGAACTGCTGATGCGCACCTTCCACCTCGGCAACGCCGATCCGAAGCAGACGCTGAACCTGTTGCGCACGATGCTCAAGACGAAGGACCTCTACGTCGACGAGCGCAACAACATGATCGTGATGCGCGACACGCCCGACGCGATCCGCGCCGCCGAGCGCCTGATCGCGAACCAGGACACGGCCGAGCCCGAAGTGATGCTGGAACTCGAGATCCTCGAGGTGTCGCGCACCAAGGTCCGGGATCTGGGGATCACGCTGCCGACCGAGTTCGTTGGACCGAGCGGCAGCCTGTCGCAGATCAACGTGCTCAATCCACGCACGATCGGCGCGAACAACGGCTTCGGCTTGCGCATGTTGCGCACCGACAGCGACACGAAGACGCTCGCAAATCCGCGCGTTCGCGTGCGCAACAAGGAGAAGGCACGCGTGCACGTGGGCGACCGCGTGCCGGTGATCTCGAGCACGATCGTCGGCACCACGAGCACCGGCACGTCGGGCAGCGCGCCGGTGACGACGGAGCAGATCCAGTACCTCGACGTGGGCATCAAGATCGAAGCCGAGCCGACGATTCACGCCGACGACACGGTGGCGATCAAGATCAACCTGGACGTCTCGTCGCTCGGCGCGCAGACCAAGACGAATGCCGGAACCACCGCGTACGAAGTCGGCACGCGCAACGCGACGACGGTGCTGCGCCTGCGCGACGGCGAAACGCAGGCGCTGATGGGGCTGATCCGCGACGAAGACTCGCAGTCCGGCTCGGGCCTGCCGTACATCGGCGAGGCGCCGGGTCTGGACAAGGTGTTCGGCACGAAGCGCACCGAGCGGCGCAGCCGCGAACTGGTGTTGCTGATCACGCCGCAACTGGTGCGCGGTGTCGCGCGCGGCGACGCGACGCTGGCCGAATTCTGGTCCGGCACGGAAGCCGCCGTGCGCACGCGCACGCCGTTCGTTCGCGACGCTGCGGCCGACGACGCACGCGCCGCGGGCGCGTCCGGTGCGCCGGGCGCGCCGAGCAACGTGCCGACCTTGAGCATCAGCGGCTCCGGTGCGGGCCCCGCCTTGGTCAGCGCCGCGCCGGGGGTCGCCGTGGCCACCGCGCTCGCAGCCGTGCCGGCGCGCCCGGCGCCGTTGGTCCTGTCGTGGCAGGGGCCGGCGACGGCCAAGGTGGGCGACGAGTTCGACGTCGAACTGAAAGCGCGCACCGAGGGCCCGCTCAAGGGCGTGACGGCGCAAGTGCGTTTCGATCCGGCGCTGATCGAAGTGCTGGCTGCGAGCGACGGCGGCTTCTTCTCCAGGGTCGGCGGGTCGGCCGTGTTCGCGCCGCGCATCGACGCGAATCAGGGCATCGTGTTCGCGACGCTCGGCGCGTCGGGCGGCGAATCGACTCCGGGCGACGCCGCACTGCTGCGGCTGCGCGTGAAGCTGCGCAAGGCGGCGCCGTCGGCGACGTTCCAGATCGGCTCGATGATCGGCTTCGACGCGGCCAATCGGCGTGTCACGGTCGAGGGCTTTGCGCCGCTGGAGGTGAAGGTGGTGCCATGAAAGCGATGCGGATTCAGGCCGGCTTCACGCTGATCGAGTTGCTCGTGACGGCGACGATCGTCGCCATCGTCGCGTCGGTCGCGCTGCCGCTGGCCGAGCTCAACGTGAAGCGCACGCGCGAGAACGAACTGCGCGCCGCGCTGCGCGAGATTCGCGGCGCGATCGACGCCTACAAGCAGGCGGTCGACGAAGGCCGCGTCATGCGCAAGGTCGATGAGACCGGCTATCCGCCGAGCCTGGAGGTGCTGGTCGAAGGAGTCGAAGACGCGCGCAGCCCGAAGAAGCTGCGGATTCATTTCTTGCGCCGCTTGCCGCGCGATCCACTGCACGCCGACGTGCAGACACCGGCGGCGCTGACCTGGGGCCGGCGCGCTTACGAGAGTGCGCACGACGCACCTCGGGAGGGGCGCGACGTTTACGACGTGTATTCGCTGTCCAACACGGAGGGGATGAACGGCATCCCGTATCGCCAATGGTGAAACGCCGCGGCTTCACGCTGATCGAGCTGCTCGTCGTGATGGCGATCATCGCGACGCTGCTCGGACTCGTGCTGCCGCGCTACTACGGCAGCGTCAAGCGCGCCGAGGAAGCGACGCTGAAACAGAACCTGGCGCTGCTGCGCGACGCGCTCGACAAACACTTTGCCGACACCGGCCGCTACCCCGAGACGCTGGAAGACCTCGCGGCAAAACGCTATCTGCGCAGCATTCCGCTGGATCCGGTGACGGGCGCGAAGGACACCTGGGTCGCGACACCGCCGCCCGATCCGGAACTCGGCCGCGTCTACGACGTGCGCAGCGGCTCGGACGAGACCGCCCTGGACGGCTCGGCGTTCAGCACATGGTGAAGGCGCAGCGCGCGCCGCAAGGCGCTGCAAGCATGCCGCGAACGCAGCGAACGCAGCAGGGCGTGACCTACATCGCCCTGCTGCTCGGCGTGGCGATCACGAGCGCCGGCGTCGCCGCGGGCGGCACGCTGTGGAGCCAGGTGCAGCGCCGCGAACGCGAAAAGCAACTGCTGTGGGCCGGGGACCAGATGCGCAAGGCGATCGTCGCCTACTCGCAGTTCGCCACCGACCCGGCGAACCGTTTCCCGCGCGAATTGCAGGACCTGCTGCTCGACCCGCGCAGCAGCGCGCCGCGCCGCTACCTGCGCCAGGTCTATGAAGACCCGATCACGCGCAGCACCGAATGGGGATTGATCCGCAACCCGCAGGGGCGCATCGTCGGCGTGCACAGCCGCGCCAAGGGCGTGCCGCTGAAGACCGGCAAGTTCGGCGCCCGCGTACACGAACTTCGAAGTCGCGGCGACGCTATGCCGATTGGCGCTTCAGCGCAATTGCCGAGCCGCGCGCCACGGCTGCGCCGGGGGCGCAGCCGGCGGCGTCGGCGCCCGCTGCGGAGCCGACGCTGCCAGCGCAAGCGTTCGAACCCGCAGTGTCCGCGCCCACGACCCGAAGGGCTGTGCCCGGCGCAAGCCAGCCCGTCGCGCCAGCTGGCGCAGCGGCACCGGTCGATGTTCCTGTGACCGAGCCCGCCGACGACCCGAGCGACGAGCCGGCCGACTGAGCAACCAGCGGCGAAGCTCGAAGAAGCTGCCCCGCAAGCTGATGGGATCTCCCGGCGCGTGGCGCCGGTGAGATCGACGTCAGTTGAAGACCCGCAGGTTCGTCGTGGAACTGCTCGTCGTGTGGTTTGCGCTGCCGCTGTACGTGGCCGCAATCGCGTGCACGGTGCCCAGGACGCCCGCCGGCGCAAAGGTGTTCGCCGGCACGACCACGGTGCCGACGCCCGCCGCGTTGAGCGTCGCCGTTCCCAGCGTGATGTTCTGCGTGTTGTCGCGCAAGGTCACCGTGCCGGAGGGAACGCCGGAGGCCGAGCTGACGGTGACCCTCAAAGTGATGGCGTTGACCCTGCGCACGCCGCCGAGAAACGTAGGTGTCGCCGTGATCGCGCTGGTTGTCGTCGCCACCGCGGTCGGCGGCGGGGCTGCCGTGACCGTCAGGTTCAGCGCCGCCGAGGTACTCGCGCCGAAGCTCGGGGTTCCCGCGAACGCGGCGCTCAGCGCGTACGCTGTGCCCGTGGCCGAGCCGGTGAGAGTGTTCGCGGCCACCGTGAAGCTGGCGCTGCCCTGCGCATTCAGCGTTGCCGTGCCCAGCGTGGTGGTGCCGTTGCGGAACGCCACGCTACCGCCCGATCCGGGATTGGGCGTGACCGTTGCCGTCAGCGTCACGGGCTGGTTGCTCGCGATCGTGCTCGCCGACGCGCTGAGGCTCGTCGTTGTGGCGGCCGCAACAGGTGTCGTCACCAACAGGTTGACGACCGCAGAGGTGCTGGTGGCAAAGGTGGCGTTGCCGCCGTAAACGGCGCTCAGCGCATGCGTCACGCCGGCGGCCGATCCGGAGAACGTGCCTGCCGGCACAGTGAGCGTGGCCACGCCCGAGGCGTTCACATTCGCGGTGGCCAAGTTCGCGCCACCGTCACGGAATGTCACCGTGCCGCCAGCGCCGAGCGGGCTGACGGTCGCAGTCAGGGTCACGGTCTGGTTCGTGGCGATCGCCGTCGCCGACGCGCTGAGCGACGTCGTCGTCGATGCGAGTTGCACCAACAGATTCACCTGGGGCGACACGCTTGCGAGGAAGAAGGTCGCGACGCCGGCGTATTCGGCGCTGAGCGCGTGGGTCGCCGCGGCGAGCGTATTCGCCGCGACGGTGAATGTGGCCTGGCCCGACGTGTTCAGCGTCGCCGTGCCGAGCGTCGCGGTGCCGGCCTTGAAGGTCACCGAGCCGGTCGGAGAATTGATTCCCGTCGACGCGGAGACCGTCGCCGTCAGCGTCACGCTCTGATTGCGAAACGCCGGGTTCGGCGAGACCGCGAGCGCTGTGGTGGTGGCCACCGGTACGCGCTTGATCAAGGTGACAGGCACGGTCGCGACACCGCCCGCCGACGAGCTGACGATGACCTGGGCTGCCGGCACCGGCATCGGATGCGTCAGGTTGCCGTTCTGCAGCACGCCGAGCGCGCCGATGCTGTCGCGGGCTTCGAGGGTCGGTGCGGGCGCGAGCTGGTCGCTCGACGCCGCTTGCACCGTGAGCGTGTTGCTGTTTTCGTCGAAGGTCGCATTCGTGACCCCGACTTCATCGACCAGCTCCTTGTCGAGCACCGACGGCTGCGCCCCCGGTGCGGTGGCCGTGAAACGGATGAAAGCTGGCAGGCTGGACGCATTGTTGGGCGTGATCGGCGCGAAGAAGCGGCCGGTCGCGGCGTCGCGCGTCAGCGTCGTGCTGGGGATTCCGGTGCCGCTGGCCACCACGGTGGCCGTGCCCGAAGATTGCACGAACACATTGATCTGCGCGCTGTCGGCCGAAGGCCGCACATAACTCGACCGGTTCACGGTGAGCGGCGGCGGCGGGACGCCGTCGAACTTCTTGCCGATGAGCGTGAACAGATTCGTCTCGATGAAATTGCGGCCGGACCCGCCGACGTTGGGGCCTTCGAGACGGAACTTGTTGTGGTCCGGGAAAGTGCTTCCGGTGATGGCGTGCGTGACGGCGGGATCCCCGATGAAGCCCGCAGGCGCCGCGGGACGCCACGTTGGGGTCCCATTGCAGGAATGGCCCCACGTTCGTCGACGTCAGCACGCCATCGAACGTGCCACACGGAACGGCCAGGCAACCCTGGTCGTCGGTGACGTTGATCATGTCGCTTGCTCTGCGGTGTCGCGACCGCCTGGAAACTCTGCTCGCCGTAGGGATAGATCACCTTGTAGGTCTGGCCGGCCTGGAGTCCGTCCACACGCAGGCGAAAGCGCGCGAAGACGATTTGCTGGCCCGGAGCAACGGCGCCAGCGAACGCACCTTCCAAGGCCAGCACGAGCACCGCGCGGTTGTTGGCGTTGCCACCGATCCCCCCCATGTCGCTGGTGGCACGCATCCAGAAAAATTCGTCCGGGAAGTTCGTCGGGAAGCACGATCGGCTGCGCATCGCCCAAGGGCAAGGTGCCCGCGATGAAACACGGATCCGGAACCGGCGTCGCAGTGGTGGGGGGCACCAGGCAGGGCTCAAGTGCCAGACCCTGGCGGTCCTGGAAGAACACCGGGAATCCGCTTGCGCCATTCGGCCCCACGGCGGCAAGGCCCTGCCCCTGCGCGTGCACTGCGCTGGCTCCGAGCGCAAGGTAAAGAACGAACGCAATCAGCGCCCACACACGGGTGAGCGCGCTGCGA
Organism: uncultured beta proteobacterium; assembly: GCA_963775015.1. Lineage (GTDB taxonomy): Bacteria > Pseudomonadota > Gammaproteobacteria > Burkholderiales > Burkholderiaceae_C > JAEMQF01. The sequence continues at coordinate 21,306 of CAVZHI010000024.1, forward strand.
GTGAATGAACTGCCCATGGCAACCTCCGGCGATGTATTCGTAGTCGTGCGAGTGAAGATTACGAAAGACGCGGAGCTCGCGAAAGTGACATTTCGTCACATGCGACCGTTGGTCGCAGCCGATGCCGGGCGCGCGACGCGAGTCTGATCGCCGTCAAACGAAACCCGCGCAGGTCTTGCTATGTTTGCAAGCGCGCTCGGGGTCAGGGCTGCACGCCGCAGCGCGCCCGAATCTTGAACATCGGAGGAAACATCATGAAGATCCCTGGATACACGACCATCGTTGCCGCGCTCACGCTGCTCATCGCCAGCTGCGGCGGCGGTGGCGGCACCGACAGCGGCGGCACCGGCGGCGGTACCCCGTCCGTCGGCCAAGGCGTCATCACCGCGAAGGGCAGCATCTTCGTCAACGGCATCGAGTACAGCACGAGCGGCGCGACGCTCAGGGTCGACGACAACCCGGTCGCGAACGACTCGTTCCTCAAGGAAGGCATGGTCGTGACGCTGCGCGGAACGCGCGACGACACCACGCGCCAGGGCAGCGCGACGCAGGTCGAGGCGTGGGACGTTCTGGAAGGAACGATCCAGGCGCTGGGCGCGAATGCGCTGACGGTGATGGGTCAGAACGTGCGCATCGAAGACAACCTGACGCGCCTGAACGACGACAATGCGCAGAAGGTGTTTGCGCAGGCGAACTTCCAACTCGGTGAGCATGTGGAAGTGCACGGTTTCCGCGACGACCAGGGCGGCGTGCGCGCGACGCGCGTGGCGCGCAAGATCGGCGGTGGCGAATTCGAGAGCATGGGCTTCGTCGTCAACCTCGGCGCGAGTTCCTTCGGCCTGGCCGCCGCTCCCGGCGCGTCGGCCTTCATCACGGTCAACTTCACAGCCGGACAGTTGCCTGCGGGAATCGCCAACGGCTCCATCGTTGAAGTGAAGACGAATGCGGCGCCGAGCGGCGGCAGCGTCACGGCGAGCTTGATCCGTCTGGAAGACCGCATCGGTACGGCGGGGCAGAAGGTCGAGGTCGAGGGCATCGTCACCGGCGGCACGCTGGCGAGTTTCACGATCAATGCCCAGACCGTCGTGACGAGCGCGTCGACGCTCTACGAGGGCGGCACGAGCGGCGACTTCGCGCTCGGCGTCAAACTCGAAGCACAGGGTCCACTCGATGCGAACGGTGCCATCGCGGCGGTGAAGATCTCGTTCCGCAGCAACATCAAGATCGAGGCGGTCGCTTCCAACGTCAGCGCGAGCAGCCTGACCGTGCTCGGCAAGACGGTCGCGATCAACGCCTTCACGCGCATCGACAATCCGCCCCTGGTGGCGGGCAAGGTCGAGGTGCGCGCCCTGCCCGACCGCGACGGCAACCTCATCGCCACGCGCATCGTCGTCGGCGCGGGCAATCCGACGCGTGCCTTCCTGCAAGGGCCGGTGAGCGCCGCCGATGCGACTGCCGGAACCTTGACGATCCTGGGAACGCCGATCGCCTCAGACAACGCCACCGAGTGGCGCGTCAGCAATTCGTCCACCGACGTGCCGGTGAGCAAGGCGCAGTTCTATGCGCAATTGCGCACCGGCGTCACGGTGATCAAGGTGCGTTGGGACAACTTCAGCGCAACGACGGTGCCGATCAAGGAAGCGGAGATCGAACTCGGCCATTGACCACTGCGCCGACACCCCGGCCGCGAGCGGTGCAAGCTCGCGCTTCACGGTTTCGGCGCGTTGAACCTCGACCCGGCGAGGCAGACTACCGCACCTGATCTGCGGCGCTCTGCGGCTTCGCGTCGACGGCCCGCGTCGCGCCGATCGTGGCCATCGGCAATTGCACTTGAAGGCTGATCTCCTGATCGTCACCGAGTTGCGCCAGCGTCGCGCCGAATCGGCCCAACAGCGAAGCAGCCAGCGACAGTGAATCGTTGCCCGCAAGCCCCGGCAACGGGCGTGGCGTCTGCCCTGCGGGGCGCGCCGGGCGTTGCGCGCCGGACACGTCGATCGTCAGGAATTCAGCGTCCCAGCGCAGCGCAACGTTGACCTTGTGCGGTGGCGTTCGCGCGCAGTGCTTGAACATCAACGCAAAAGCGTCGAACAGGGACCGGTCTTCGACGATCTGCGGCGCCGCGGGCGGCATCGGCTCGAACTGAATGCTCACGCGCGGATTCAACAGTTCGCATTCACGCGCCACGGCGGACAGCATCGCGTCGACCGCGCGGCGCGCACCACTCTCGCCGCGCGCCTGACCGACCGACGCGAGCAACGCCGACAGGCTGTCCTTGCACGCCTGCACCTGCTGCTCGAGCACACCGAGCGCCGCCGCGCGATCGGAAAGCGGCAACCGGCCCTGCTGCAGCTCATGGATCAGCACCGAGATCGTCGCCAGCGGCGAGCTCAGCGCGTCGGCGGCGCTCGCCGCCACGGACCCGCGCGCCTCGGCACCACGCGCCGTCAGCGCGTCTTCGCGGGCGCGCGCGACGGCGCGCTCGTGCGCACGCAACAGTCGGGCCACGGCGTGGGCGATGTACGTGACGATGCCCATGAGCGTCAATTCGCTGGCCCCGTGCAAACCTGCATCGAAGGGTGGAACGTCGTCGTGAAACCAGTAGAGCAGACAGACACACGCAGACGTCGTCGCTGCAAAGGCGAGCAAGCGGCGCCACGACAACGCATACGCCGCCAGGGTCAGCGGCACCAGGTAGAACAGGATGAAAGGGTTGTCGACGCCGCCGGTTTCATGGATGACATAGCTGAGCAATGCGAGGTCGCCGAGCAATTGCACCAGGAACTCGGTCTCGGACGGCGGCGCGATGCGTTTCAGGATCGACTGGACGAAATAGTTCAGACCGCCCACCGCCAGCAGCACGAAGCTCACGCGGAGCAACGGGAAATCGGCGATCGGCCCGCCCCAGATCAACAGCGCGGCGATGCCCGTTCCTGCCATCACCAGGCGCGCGATCACGAGCAGGACCAGCAGGCGACGGTTCAGCGCGCCTTGGCGATGCGGGTCGACCAGGTCGCCGCGCCGGCGCGCTGCGGTGCTTCCCACGACTTCGCGCCAGGATCGCGCGCGGCCGCGGCGCTCGGCGGCATTCGCCTCACCGGGCGACGTGTCGACACGGTCGATCAACCGCACCACACACTCCGGTTCGAAATCGCCTGCGCGATGGCCCTCGTGAAGGCACCGGCAGGCACGCTGCAGCGAGTCAGGTTCGCGCCGGCCATCGGGGTAGACATGCTGTGTGCGTCGATGGATTGACCTCCTGTGCCGCAACGCGTCGCACTGCCGAGTTTCGACCGTGCTGCCCAAGCGCCGCGCACGTGGCACGAGTATTCACGCGCTGGGCGGGTGCCAGGCTGCGACATGTCGTCGCAGTGGAACGCTGCAATCCGGCTCGGGCTTAAGCCTGTTGCCTAGACAGGAGCGCGTGCGCAAGCGCTTTGATGGCCAGTTTCTCATAGGTGGATGCCTCATGTCGACGGTGCCGGCGGCGCAATTCCGATCGCTTAAGGCGCGGCAAGACCCGCTCTTTCGAGCTGCGAGTTCGTCTGATCGAAATCAAATCCGCCCGCCTTACGTTCGGTAACTTGTGCGCGTCTTCAGCGCACGTTCAAACGGAGGATTCCATGTTCAGTCGAAGAAGTTTTCTCAGCTACACAGGCAGCACGACGCTGACGCTGTTCACGTACGGCAAGTTCGGCGTGAAAGAGGCGGTGGCGCGATACCGGGTGGGACGCTTGATCCAGGCGCTGTCACGAAATTCGCGACACCTTTGCTGATCCCACCGGCAATGCCCCGCGCAGGTCTGTTGTTTGCGAACGGCGGATTGGTCGACTACTACGAGATTTCGGTGAAGCAGTTCCAGCAGCAGATCCTGCCCGCAGGCATGCCGCAGACCACCGTCTGGGGTTACGGGCCGGAGAAGACGCTCAGCCCCTGGGCACCGAAGATCTGGAACGCACCGTCGCTGACGATCGAGGCCAACTACAACGTGCCGGTGCGCATCAAGTGGATCAACAAGCTGCACGACGCGGACGGCAACTACCTGCCGCACCTGCTGCCGGTCGATCCGACGCTGCACTGGGCGAACCCGGCTGGAGGCGAGATGGGCCGCGACATGCGGCCGACGTTCACCGCGACGCCCGGGCGCTACACCGGCCCGGTGCCGATGGTCACGCATGTGCACGGCGCCGCCGGTGTCGGCGACGAGAGCGACGGCTACGCCGAGGCCTGGTACCTGCCGGCGGCCGCGAACATCCCCGCCGGCTACGCGAAGGAAGGGACCTGGTACAACTTCTTCAAGTCCAAGGCGAGGGCCAAGTTCGGCACCACCTGGGGCCCCGGTTTCGCGACGTTTCAGTATCCCAAGGGCAATCGGGCGTCGACCAAGTGGTACCACGACCATGCGCTGGGAATGACGCGGCTCAACGTCTACGCCGGTCCGGCGGGCTTCTACAACGTGCGCGGCGGGCCCGCGGGAGACTTTCAGGTTCGCGACTCGCGAACTGGGCGGGTCGCCGCGCTGCCCGGCCCGGCGCCCAGTGCGCTCGACCAAGTCCTGCCGGACCGCCCCTACTACGAAGTTCCGATCGCGATCCAGGACCGCTCGTTCAACACCGACGGCTCGCTGTTCTACCCGGACACGCGGGCGTTCTTCGACGGGATCGCGGGCCCCTACATCCCGGACCACCGACGTGTCGCCGATGTGGAATCCCGAGTTCTTCGGCAACATGATCATGGTCAACGGCAACACCTGGCCGTTCCTGAATGTCGAACGGCGACGCTATCGCTTCCGCTTCCTGAATGGCTGCCAGGCCAGGTTCCTGATCCTCGATTTCTCTGCGATGACCAACATCCAGGTCTGGCAGATCGGCAACGAAGGCGGCTTCCTGGCCGCGCCCGTGAATCTGAGTGCGGTGAATGGGAACCGGCTTCTCATGAGCCCCGCCGAACGCGCCGACGTGATCGTCGACTTCACCGATGTGGCGAACGGCAGCTATGTGCTCGGCAATGTCGGTCCGGATGAGCCGTTCGGTGGCGGAGCACCCGGTGTCGACTTCAAGATGGCCGACCCCACGACGACGGGTCAGGTGCTGCAGTTCCGGGTCGGCCCGTCGTTCAACGCCGATCGCAGCACGCCGCCGCAATTCCTCGTGCTGCCGCCGATCGTTGCGCTGACGGGTGGAACGACGCGCCGTCTGGTCCTGCTTGAAAAGCTGTCGCAGTCCTTTGCGGACGCCCCGGCCGAGACGAGACTGGGCACCGTCGCCGGGGACCCCAACACGGGGCCCGCCCTTTGGACCGAGCACGCATGGGAAGACCCGGTGACGGAGGACCCGGCGGTGGATGCAGTGGAAGTCTGGGAGTTCTACAACGCAACGGTCGACGCGCACCCCATGCATGTGCACGAGGCTCTGTTCGAAGTGGTGAACCGCCAGGACATCGCCGTCGACGAGATTGAGCAAGACGGTGCAGGTGGTCAACGGCAGCACGCCAAGACCGCCGGAGCCGTGGGAGACGGGTTTCAAGGACACCGTGATCGCCTATCCGGGACAGGTCACGCGCATCCGGGCAAAGTTCGCAACACCCGGCCAGTTCGTCTGGCATTGCCACATCGTCGAACACGAAGACAACGAAATGATGCGGCCGTATCGCATCGGTCCGGTGCAGCCGGGTCAGCCCGAGTAAGCACGGCAATGACGCCGTCAGGGCCGGACTGGCGTTCGTCAAGTTGCGCCGACTGTTGGCGCTGCGCTGAGCGCACGCGCCTGCGCCAGGGAATCCACGCTGCCGCCGAGCAGCTTCACCAGCAGCTCGCGCACGCTGCGGATCTCGCGCCCGAACGGCAGGTCGCCGCGGCCACTGAAAAACAGGCCGTGCTTGACGTCGCCGCGCAGCGCCGCGGCGAGCTGGTTGTCGATGCAGAACTGGCCCCAGCCGAGCAGCCCGTCGCGCAGCCCGCATTGCACCAGGCAGTCGAAGACCTTGGTGCAGCGCTTCTTCGGATGCGCCACTTGCTGCAAGCGCGGCAGCGCCTTGAGGTAGTTGAGCAACCACGGCGTGGCGACGGCGCGCGCCGGCAGGCCGGCGACACTCGTGAACTCGAGCTTGTCGGCTTCGCTGGCCTCGGCCAGAACGCGTTTGAATTCAGGGTGCGCGTCGCCCTCCAGCGTCACCGCAAACGGCGTTCCCAACTGCACCGCCGCGGCGCCCAGGCCTTGCAAGCGGACGATGTCGGCCCGGCAACGAACGCCCCCCGCGGCGATCAGCGGAACCTCGCGCTCGACGCCTGCAGTGCGCAGGAACTCGCGCACTTGCGGCAGCACGGTTTCGAAGTCGAAACGCGCATCGTTCAGGTCGTCGATCTTCGCCGCGCCGAGGTGGCCGCCGGCAAAACGCGGGTGCTCGATCACGATCGCGTCGGGCAGGCGCTGCTTGCGCTCCCATTTGCGAACCAGCAGTTGCACGCCGCGCGCATCGGACAGGATCGGCACCAGCGCAACGTGCGGATGGTCGCGCGCCAGATCGGGCAAGTCCAGCGGCAAGCCGGCGCCGACCACGACCGCGTCGATTCCGCATTCGAGCGCGCGCGTCACCGAGGGCGCGTAGGCGCTGACGGCACGCATCACGTTCACGGCGAGCAGCCCCTGCCCGGCGGCACGCTCGCGCGCGGCGCGGATCTCGCGTTCGAGCGCTTCGAGGTTGACCGCGTCGATGATCGCTTTGGCGCCCTCCCCCACCCCCAATCCGGAGGAACGTTGCATCAGATCGGGGTGATGGCGCCGCAAGTCCACCGAAGCAATCGTTCCCATCGCGCCGAGTGCAGCGACGCTGCCGGCGAGGCGGTGCGCCGACACGCCGATGCCCATGCCGCCCTGCACGATCGGCAACAGCGTCTTGCCGCGCAGCGCCAGCGCCGTCAACCCGGCGCTTTGCATCAGCTCGTGCAAGGCGCCCACTTCGGCACCCGGCGCACGCGCGTGGCCCGGAGTTGATTGAATCGGATCGTTGGCGACAAGCATTGGGTGACCGCAGCAAGAACAGCCCTGCCGAAGTGGAGGGCAACCGCAGACGGTAGTCACATCGGTCGAATCGGTGTTGACCTGCATCAACCGCGGCACAGGCAGGTGCGAAGCAATCGCCTCGTGCGCGCGTCAAATCCACGCCAGCAGGCCGGCCGGGCTCTTGCTGATGGCGATCGCGACGATCTGGCCGAAGCAAAGCACCGCGGCGATGAATGCGGCTGCGCGCACGCCTCGCGGCAAACCCGGCCGCAGCGCGACCATGCCGAGCCCGATGTAGAGCAGCAACCCGACGATCTTCGCCATCAGCCACGGCACTTCGATGGGGTTCAGCCGCACGCTCCACGCCAGGCCGAGCGCCGAGGCGAGCAACAGCGTGTCGACGACATGCGGCAGCGTGCGCGCCGCACGGCCGCGTTGCCAGCTTGCACCCACGAACGCCGCGACGCCGCGTGCGACGAAGCCGCTGATCGACAGCGCGACGGCGCTCTGGTGCACCAGCTTGAGCGCGGCGTAGTCCACTCAATTCTGCGGTGGCGCCAGCCAGCGCCGCAGGTGCGGCAGCGACGCGCCGCGGCGCACCTTGGCACGCGCGAGCTCGGCGCGCGCAATGCTGCGCAGGTGCACCTCGTCGGGCCCGTCGAGGATGCGCAAGGCGCGGCCCCAGCTCCACAGCCGCGCGAGCGGCGTGTCGGGGCTCAGGCCCATCGCGCCGAAGACCTGGATCGCGCGGTCGAGCACTTGCGTTTGGAGCCGAGCAGTAACGAGCTTGATCGCCGCGCTGTCCACCCGCGCCGCGGCGTTGCCGTCGCGGTCCATGCGCCACGCGGCGTGCAACACGAGCAGGCGCGCCTGGTCGATTTCGACGCGCGACCACGCGATCCAGTCCTGCACGTTCGAGTGCTCAGAGATGCGCGCACCGAAGGCACGCCGCTCGAGCGCGCGCTCGCACATCAGCTCGAGCGCGAGTTCGCATTGGCCGATGCAGCGCATCGCGTGGTGGACTCGGCCCGGGCCGAGCCGAGCCTGCGCCATCGCGAAGCCTGCACCCGGCGTGCCCAAGAGGTGGTCCGCGGGAACGCGCACGTCGCGCAGCACGATCTCGCAATGCCCGTCCAGGGCCTGGTGGTCGAGCATCGGGATGTTTCGCTCGACCATCACACCTGGCGTGTTCAAGGGCAGAAGGACGATCGAATGGCGCTGGTGCGAATCGTCCGCGTCTGCTCCCGCGTCGACGCCCATCAAGACGATCAGCTCGCAGTTCGGGTGCGCCGCGCCGGTGATGAACCACTTGCGGCCGTTGATGACGAGCGCATGGCCTTCGCGGGCGATGCTTGTTTGCAGCTGGGTCGGGTCGCTCGACGCGACGTCGGGCTCGCTCATCGCGAAGCACGAGCGGATCTCGCCGCGCAGCAGCGGGTCGAGCCAGCGCTGCGTTTGCGCTGCGTCGGCAAACAGCTGCAGCAATTCGATGTTGCCGCTGTCCGGCGCGCTGCAGTTGAAGACTTCGGCGGCCCACGGCACGCGGCCCATCGTTTCAGCCAGCGGCGCGTAGTCGAGGTGATTCAGGCGCGTTCCCGGTTGCTCGTCGCGCAGGCCCGGCAGGAACAGATTCCACAAGCCGAGCGCGCGCGCTCTCTCTTTCAAGGGCTCGATCACATCGAGCGGGTAGACGCCGGCGTCGGCGTAGCGGTGCCAATCGGGCATGGAGGGCAGCACCAGGTCGTCCATGAAGCGCTGCAACTGGGTTCGCAGCTCGGCGGCACGGGGAGAGGGCGCGAAGTCCATGGGGGCGTGGCGATTCTGTGCGTGTCGCGTCAGCGTGCGCGCGCACGCGGCTGCGTCGCTTGATCTCGATCAATTCAAGCGACGGCGAAGAGCGGCGCAGCGCCCACCCCATGCATTCCCCGCGCTGGCAGGGCAGCGCCCAATTGATGCTGTAGGCCAACAACGCCGCCGATGACAATCAGCGCCGGCGACTTGACGCCGTGCACCAGCGCCAGCGTCGGCAGCGTCTGCACGCAGCCTGCGAGCGTGCGCTGCGTCGGCAGGGTCGCGCGCTCGATCAGCGCCGCCGGCGTTTCGGGGTGCAGACCATGGCGCATCAGCTCTGCGCAGATCGTCGGCAGCGCGCTCAAGCCCATGTAGATCACCACGGTCTGGTGCGGCTTGGCGAGCAGGGCCCAGTCCAGGCCGACGCTGCGCTTCGCGCCGTCGCAGCGCTGATGCCCGGTCACGAACACCAGCGTATCGGCGTGGTCGCGGTGCGTCAGCGGAATGCCCGCGTACGCCGCTGCACCCTGTGCCGCACTGATGCCGGGAATCACTTCGAACGGGATGCCATGTGCCGCCAGCGCCTGCGCCTCTTCGCCACCGCGGCCGAAGATGAACGGGTCGCCACCCTTCAGCCGCAACACCGGCTTGCCGGCGCGCGCCAGGCTCACCATCAATTCAATGATGCCTTCTTGGCTGAGCGCGTGCCGACCTGCCTGCTTGCCGACGTAGATGCGCGCGGCGCGGCGCGGCACGAGTTCGAGCACTTCCTGGCCGACGAGGCGGTCGTACAGCACGAGGCTCGCCGCGCGCAAGGCCTTTGCCGCCTTGAGCGTCAGCAGGTCCGGGTCGCCCGGGCCGGCGCCGACCAACGTCACACGCGCCGGGCGCGATACCTGGGCGAAATTCAGCGGCTCATTGAGCAGGCTCATGGTGCGGTGTGCGGCGTGACTGCGGGCTCGATTCTGAATTGACTTCATCACGCAGGTCCTTGATCCAGTTCAAGGCCGAACCGCGCTTGCGGACGGAGCATCGCCCCGTTCGAATTCAACAACCCGCCGCGCCCCTGCGTACCTGCCGAACCGACAGACACCCGCGCGGCATCGATGACGGAGAGCATGAAATGAATTCACCGCACGCAAGCCGCCTGGTCGCGCTGGCGTTTGCCCTCCTGGCGATCGGCGCCAACGCCCAAACCGCAGGCGTACCGGCGATGAGCGCCGAAGAACTGGCGATCGGCAAGAAGATCTACTTCGAACGCTGCGCCGGTTGCCACGGCGTGCTGCGCAAGGGCGCGACCGGCAAGAACCTCGAGCCGCACTGGGAAAAGAAGGCGCCGGACGGCACCGCGCAGGAAGGCGGAACGCTCAAGCTCGGGACGAACCGGCTGGAAAAGATCATCGGCATCGGCACCGAAGGCGGCATGGTCAACTACGACGACATCCTGAGCAAGGACGAGATCAACATCATGGCGCGCTACATCCAGCAGGTGCCCGACGTGCCGCCCGAGTTCAGCCTGAAAGACATGCAGGCGAGCTGGAAGCTCATCGTGCCGGTGGACCAGCGGCCGAAGAAGCAGCTGAGCAAGATCAACCTGAAGAACGTGTTCGCGGTGACGCTGCGCGACACGGGCGAGCTCGCGCTGATCGACGGCGACACCAAGCAGATCTGGGAGATCCTCAAGACCGGCTACGCGGTGCACATCTCGCGCATCTCGCTGTCGGGCCGCTATGTCTATACGGTGGGGCGCGATGGCCTGGTGACGCTGATCGACATGTGGTTCGAAAAGCCGACCACGGTGGCGACGATCCGCATGGGCTCGGACGCGCGCTCCGTGGAAACGTCGAAATTCAAGGGCTTCGAAGACAAGTACCTGATCGGCGGCAGCTACTGGCCGCCGCAGTATTCGATCATGGAAGGCGATACGCTGAAGCCGTTGAAAGTGATCTCGACGCGCGGCATGACGGTCGACGGCGAGTACCACCCCGAGCCGCGTGTCGCGTCGATCGTCGCCTCGCACATCAAGCCCGAGTGGGTCGTCAACGTCAAGGAGACCGGGCAGATCCTGCTGGTGGACTACAGCGACATCAAGAACCTGAAGACGACGACGATCGAGTCGGCCAAGTTCCTGCACGACGGCGGCTGGGATATCAGCAAGCGCTACTTCATGGTCGCGGCGAATGCATCGAACAAGGTCGCCGCGGTGGACACCAAGACGGGCAAGCTCGCCGCGCTGATCGACACCGCGAAGATCCCGCACCCGGGACGCGGCGCCAACTTCAACCACCCGAAGTTCGGCCCGGTGTGGGCCACCGGCCACCTGGGAGGCGCGGCGGTGTCGCTGATCTCGACGGCGTCGGACAAGAAGGAACACGCCCAGTACAAGCAGCACAACTGGAAAGTCGTCGAGGAACTGAAGATGCCCGGCGCGGGCAACCTGTTCGTGAAGACGCACCCGAAATCGAAGAACCTGTGGGCCGACATGCCGATGAACCCGGAGCGCGAGAACGCCGAGTCGGTGCACGTGTATGCGCTGAACGACCTGGGCAAGCCGCCGGTGAAGATCGACGTCGCCAAGGACTCGGGCCTTGCCGGTGACCAAGGCGCTGCGCCGCGCCGTGCACCCCGAGTACAGCCAGGACGGCACCGAGGTCTGGATCTCGCTGTGGGGCGGCAAGACCGATCAGTCGGCGATCGTGATCTATGACGACAAGACGCTTGAAGCTGAAGAAGGTGATCACCGATCCGAAGATGATCACGCCGACCGGCAAGTTCAACGTCTGGAACACGCAGCAGGACATCTATTGACGGGCCGGGTGCGTGCCATGAACAACAAGAACAGCGCTGCGGTCTCCCTGTGGCAGCGCCTATGGCGGCCGTCGGCGAAGTACTCGCTGGCGACCTTGCTGATGCTCGGTGGTTTGGCCGGAGTGCTTTTCTGGGGCGGCTTCCACACCATCGTCGAAGCGACCAACACCGAACAGTTCTGCATCGGCTGCCACGAGATGCGCCTGAACGTCTACGCCGAGTACCAGAAGACGATCCACTACAACAACCGCACCGGCGTGCGCGCGACCTGCCCCGACTGCCATGTGCCGCGCGAGTGGGGGCCGAAGATGATCCGCAAGGTGCAGGCGACGCGCGAGCTCTACGGCAAGGTGATGGGAACGATCGACACGCGCGAAAAGTTCGAGGCGCGGCGCCTGAGCCTCGCCGAGAACGAATGGAAGCGAATGAAGGCGAACGATTCGCTCGAATGCCGCAACTGCCACTCGCTGATCAGCATGGACGCCGAGAAGCAGAAGCCACGCGCGAAGAAGTCGCATGAACTCGCGGTGAAGAACAAGGACACGTGCATCGACTGCCACAAAGGCATCGCGCACCAGAAGCCCCAGGGCATGAAAGAAGAGGACTGAAGCATCATGAAACTGCAACCCCTGCATCTGCTCGCCGGCAGCGCCGGCCTGGTCCTGGCCGTGGCAGCGCACGCAGCGCCGCCCGACTGGGGCAAGCTGCCGGCCAAGACGATCACGCTGTTCTACCCCGGTGTCTCTCCGGTCGAATGGGTGACCAAGGGCACCGAGCACGGCGGCGCGCGCGCGATGCGCAAGGGTGAAAGTTGTGCGAGCTGCCACCACGACGAAGCGGCGGACATGGGCAAGAAGATCGCGACCGGGCAGAAGATCGAGCCCAAGCCGATCAAGGGCAAGGCCGGCTCGATCCCGGTGAACGTGCAGGCCGCGCACGACGGCGCGAACCTGTACCTGCGCTTCAGCTGGAAGCAGCCTGCCGGGGGCGCCGACAAGATGGACAAGGACAACGCCGTCAAACTCGCCTTCATGCTCGAGGACAACAAGATTCCCGGAGCGAATTTGTCGGGCTGCTGGGAGGCGTGTCACGATGATGCCCGAACCATGCCCGACGCAAAGGACGACAAGAAGACCAAGTACGTGAAGGATGGCAACCTCGCGAGCGGTGTCTATTACGACCTGGTGCAGTGGACGGCGAAGGGCGCGAAATTCGACGGCCATGTCGCCGACAAGCGCGTCATGGAAGGCGGCAAGGCGCTGCTCGAGGCGAAGGGCGAGAAGAAGGGCGACGACTGGTCGGTCTCGTTCACGCGCAAGCTCACCGGCGGTGAAGGCGATGTCGCCTTGGCGAGCGGCAAGACCTACAACTTCGGCTTCGCGATCCACGACGACCACACGCTCGGGCGCTTCCACCATGTGTCGCTCGGCTACACGCTGGGCATCGACACGAAGGCCGACGTGACCGCCGCCAAGCAATGAGCGGCTCGGCGCCTCTCGACTCCACGGACAGTCGGCCATGCACCACCCCGCCGCGCGCCGCAACACCGCCGCGGCCCTGCTCGCCGGTGCGATGGCGTGCTCCGGCGTGGCCGCAGCCGACACCGTCGAGGTCCTGATCCAGGACTACAAGTACGCGCCCGCCGCCCTGACGATCAAGGTCGGTACGACGGTGAAGTGGGTGAACAACGAAAGGCGCACGACGCATTCAATCCTCTTCACCGGACCCGGCGGACATGAGAGCGAACGCATCTTCCCCGGCGAGTCATGGCAGCGCGCGTTCGACAAGCCGGGCACTTACGCCTACACGTGTGGCCCGCATCCCGAGATGAAGGGGCTGGTCGAAGTCACGCCCTGATGTCGGGTCGTGAGTGCGACGACGACTTCCGACCACGCTTTCACCGAGCCTTGATCCACTTCAAGGCACCGCGGCTCGCGAGGCGTCACGATCCGCGGCATGGACTGCTCAACCACGTCACTTTCGCTCGGGGGGTCGCCACCATGACTTCATTCCACTTCCATCCCCTCATCGGATTGCTGATGGTCGGTTTTGCCGCGACCGTATCGGCGCAGGAGAAGAAACCCGTCACCGAACCCGAGATCAGCTACCAGGCCGGCACTTCGCCGCTCGCCGGTGAGCCGATGGTGCAAAGCTCAAATCCGAAAGCTCCGCCGATGACGCTGGCCGAGTTCGAGACTGCGCGCAGGATCTACTTCGAGCGCTGCGCCGGCTGCCACGGCGTGCTGCGCAAGGGCGCGACGGGCAAGGCGCTGACCCCCGACCTGACGATCCCGAAGGGCACCGAGTACCTGAAGGTTTTCATCGCCTACGGCTCGCCGGCCGGCATGCCGAACTGGCAGACCTCGGGCGAGATGACCGAGCCCCAAGTCGACCTGATGGCGCGCTACGTGCAGCAAGACCCGCCGCAGCCGCCCGAGTTCGGCATGAAGGAGATGAAGGCGACGTGGAAGGTCACGGTGCCGGTGGGCGAGCGGCCGACGAAGAAACTGAACAACTACAACATCAGCAACATCTTCTCGACGACGCTGCGCGACACCGGCGAAGTGGCGCTGATCGACGGCGACACGAAGAAGATCATCAGCATCGTCAAGACCGGCTACGCGGTGCACATCACGCGCGTCTCGGCCTCAGGGCGCTACCTGTTCGTGATCGGGCGCGACGCCAAGGTCAACATGATCGACCTGTGGATGGCCAAGCCCGACAACGTGGCCGAGGTGCGCATCGGCCTGGAGGCACGCTCCGTCGACACGTCCAAGGCCAAGGGCTACGAGGACAAGCTCGCGATCGCCGGCGCCTACTGGCCGCCGCAATTCGTCATCATGAAAGGCGACACGCTCGAGCCGCTGAAGATCGTCTCGACGCGCGGCATGACGGTGGACACGCAGGAATACCACCCCGAGCCGCGCGTCGCGGCGATCGTCGCCGAGCATGCACGCCCGCAGTTCGTCGTGAACGTGAAGGAGACGGGCAAGATCGTGATGGTCGATTACAGCGACCTGAACAACATCCGCAGCACCGAGGTCGGCGCGGCGCGCTTCCTGCACGACGGCGGCTGGGACGCGAGCAAGCGCTACTTCCTGGTCGCGGCGAACCAGGTGAACAAGATCGCCGTGCTCGACACGAAGATCGACAAGCTGGTTGCGCTGGTGGACGTCGACAAGATCCCGCATCCCGGGCGCGGCGCGAACTTCGTGCACCCGAAGTGCGGCCCGGTCTGGGCCACCGGCCACCTGGGCAGCGAGAAGGTTGCGTTGATCGGCACCGACCCGGCCAAACACAAGGACTACGCGTGGAAGGTCTGCGAAATGCTCGACGGCCAGGGCGGCGGCAACCTGTTCATCAAGACACACCCGAAGTCGAAACACCTGTATGTGGACACGCCGCTCAATCCGGACCCGAAGATCAGCCAGTCGATCGCCGTCTACGACATCCGCAACCTGAAAGCCGGCTTCAAGGTGCTGCCGATCGCGCAGTGGGCCGGCATCAGCGACGGCGGCGCGATGCGCGTGGTGCAACCCGAGTACAACAAGGCGGGCGACGAAGTCTGGTTCGCGGTCTGGTCGGCGAAAGACAAGCAGTCGGCGCTCGTGATCGTCGACGACAAGACCCTGAAGCTGAAGACCGTGATCAAGGACCCGAAGCTGATCACGCCGACCGGGCACTTCAACGTCAACAACACGCAGCACGACGTGTACTGAATGAGGGCCGACATTTGACCCGAGGTCCTTCCGTGCGCACCCTGCCCGCCCTGGCTGTTCTGTCCATGCTGTGCGCGCTGCCGGCGGCGCCTGCCGCAGCCGTGGATCTGCCCGCGGCGCGGCAGTTCGAACTGGTGCGTTTGGTGCGGCAAGACTGCGGCTCGTGCCACGGCATGCGGCTCACCGGCGGTCTCGGGCCTGCGCTGACGCGCGACGCGCTCGCCGACAAACCCGTGGAGGGGCTCGCTGCGGCGATTTTTCAGGGCCGGCCCGGAACGCCGATGCCGGGCTGGCGCAGGATGCTCAGTGAAGCCGAATCGCTGTGGATCGCGCAGCAGTTGATGCAGGGCTTTCCTGAGGAACAGAGGGCGCAGCGATGAGACGGCGCGACGCTCTGACTTGGTTGGGCACGATGTCGCCCGGGGCACTGCTCAGCGCTTGTGCCGTCACGCCGCCCGTCGCCACCGCGGGCACCGGCGATCTGGGAGTCGTGATCGAACGCGCACGCGGCACGCTGGCCATCGTGAACACGAGTTCGCGCACCCTGCTCGCGGAGGTCCCAGGCCTCGGCGACCTGTCTCACGCGTCGGTCGTGTTCTCGCGCGACGCCGCGTTCGCCTATGTGTTCGGGCGCGACGGCGGCCTGACCAAAGTGAACCTGCTGGCACGGCGCATCGACGCGCGCATCATGCAGGCGGGCAACTCGATCGGCGGCGCCATTTCCGCCGACGGCACGCTCGTCGCGGCACAGAACTACACGCCGGGCGGCGTGAAGGTGTTCGCTGCGGGTACGCTCGCGCTGGTCGCCGACATTCCGGCGCGCTTCGACACTCCCCTCGAGCCGGGCAAACTCTCGCGCGTCGTCGGCCTGGTCGATCTGCCGGGCCGGCGCTTCGCCTTCAGCCTGTTCGACGCGAACGCGATCTGGATCGCCGACCTGTCCGATCCGTCGAAGCCGCGGATCACGAAGCTGAACGACGTCGGCCGCCAGCCCTACGACGCGCTGCTCACACCCGATGGGCGCTACTACATCGCCGGCCTGTTCGGCGAAGACGGGCTGGCGCTGGTCGACCTGTGGGCGGAAACGCCGAAAGCCCAGCGAATCCTCGCCGGCTATGGCCGCGGCCAGGCGCCCCTGCCCGTCTACAAGATGCCGCACCTGCGCGGCTGGGCGATCGCGGGCCGCCACGCCTACCTGCCCGCGATCGGACGCCATGAAGTGCTGGTGGTGGACACCGCGACCTGGGAAGAGGTTGACCGCATCGCAGTCGCGGGCCAGCCGGTGTTCGTGATGGCGCAGCCCGATGGGCGCCAGGTCTGGGTCAACTTTGCGGTTCCCGACTATGACCGTGTGCAGGTCATCGACACGCCGTCGCGCCGCATCGTGCAGACGCTGCTTCCCGGCAAGGCGGTGCTGCACATGGAGTTCACGCCGCGCGGCGAGGCGGTGTGGATCAGCTCGCGCGACGCGAACCGCGTGTCGGTGATCGATACGCAGCGCTTCGAGACGCTGGCGAGGCTCGACATCGAAACGCCCAGCGGCGTGTTCTTCACGAGCCGCGCGGCGCGAATGGGGTTCTGACGTGGACATGGCGACTCTGAACAATCCGAAGTTCGCGCTGCTCAACGACTGGCAGCGCGACTTTCCGCTGGTGGCTGCACCGTTCGCCGAAATCGGCGCGCGCTGCGGCATGACGCAAGGCGCTGTGCTCGACGGCTATCGGAAGTTGCTGCGCAGCGGCGCGATCAGCCGCATCGGCGGCGTGTGGGGCGCGGGAGCCGGCGGCGCGGCGCTGCTGTGCGCGTTCGCGGTGCCGCCGCGGCAACTGGAAGACGTCGCTGCCGTCGTTTCGGCGCACCCCGGCGTGAACCACAACTACGAGCGCGAACATACCTACAACCTGTGGTTCGTGGTCACCGGGCGCGGCACCGCTGCGGTGGCGCAAGTCGTCGACGCTCTCGAACAGCAGACCGGCTGCCAGGCGCTGCGCCTGCCGATGCGGCGCGCGTACCGCATCGACCTCGGTTTCGATCTGCGCAGCAGCCTCGCCGCGCGCGGCAGCTGCAACCCGCAGCCGATAGCGCCGGTGCAAGACGCCGACGCGCCGCTCGCCGCGCTCGTGGAAGGCGGCGTCGCCTTGATCGCGCGGCCCTACGACGCCTGGGCCAGCGTTTTGCGTCAGCCGCACGAACACGTGCTCGAGACCTTGCGCCGCTGGGTGCAGACGGGGACACTGCGCCGCTTCGGCGTGATCGTGCGCCATCACGAGGCCGGCTTCACGCACAACGCGATGACGGTGTTCGACGTTCCCGACGCTGCGGTCGACGCGGTCGGTGCGCAACTCGCCGGCGAGCCCGGCGTGACGCTCGCGTACCGCCGTGAACGCGCACCGGGCTGGCCCTTCAACCTGTATTGCATGGTGCACGGCCGCGACCGGGCGCAGGTGGCAGACGCGATCGAAGCGGCGATCCGCCACTGCGCACTGGCCGGGCGGCCGCGTTCGGTGCTGTTCAGTGCGCGCCGCTTCAAGCAGGTCGGCGCGCGCTACTTCCGCGCCACGGCCCCGGGAGCCTTGCATGACGCGACCTGAGTTCAGCGCCGACATCGACGCCGGCGACGCGCGTCTGATCGACCGGCTGCACAGCGACCTGCCGCTGACGGACCAGCCGTTCGCTGCAGTCGGCGCCGAGCTCGGCATGAGCGAAGACGACGTGCTCGAGCGGCTGCACCGGCTGCTCGCGCAAGGCGTGTTGACGCGCTTTGGGCCCCTGTACCGGATCGAGCGCGCCGGCGGCATGTACATGCTGGCCGCGCTCGAAGTGCCGCTGCAGCGCTTCGACGCCGTTGCGCAGATTGTCAACGCCTTCCCCGAGGTCGCGCACAACTACCGGCGCGAACATCCGTTGAACATGTGGTTCGTCGTCGCCGCCGAGTCGCCCGCCGTGGTGAGTTCCGTGCTGGAACGCATCGCCCAGCAGACGGGCTTGGGCGTGCATGCGTTCCCGAAAGAACGCGAATACGCCGTCGAGTTGCGCCTGCCGTTGCTCGCGCCGCAAAGGAGCGCTTGATGGCACTCGATGAATTCGAGCGGCAGCTGATCGGCGCCACGCAAAGCGGCCTGCCGCTCGTGCCGCGCCCGTACGAGGCGGTCGGCGCGATGCTCGGCGTGAGCGGCGAGGCGGTGCGCGAATCCTTCGCGCGCATGCTCGCCAGTGGCTTGATGCGCCGCATCGGTGCCGTGCCCAACCACTACCGGCTGGGTTTCGTCGCAAACGGGATGACGGTCTGGGACGTCGACGATGCGCGGGTCGACGCGTTGGGCGAGCGGGTCGGCGCGGTTCCCGGCGTGAGCCACTGCTACCGGCGCAGGCGCGAGTTGCCGGGCTGGCCCTACAACCTGTTCGTGATGCTGCACGGCCGCTCGCGCGACGACGTCGAGCGCCAGCGCCTGGAGTTGCGCGCGCTGCTGGGCAGCGCGTGCCGAGGCGACGACGTGCTGTATTCGAGCGCGATCCTGAAGAAGACCGGGCTGCGCCTGTCGCAGGATTGACGCATGTTGCGCATCTCGCACTTCATGCGGCTGATCGCCGATGCCGAAAGAAACGGCGTGATGGCGCCGGTGCGGCATGCCAGAGCGCCGGGCCCTGTCGTCATCTGGAACCTGATTCGCCGCTGCAACCTGACTTGCACACACTGCTATGCCCTGTCGGCGGACCACGACTATGCGGGCGAGTTGTCGTTCGACGAGGTCTGCACGGTGATGGACGACTTGAAGGTTTTTCGCGTTCCGGTGCTGATCCTCTCCGGCGGCGAGCCGCTGCTGCGGCCCGACCTGTTTCAGATCGCGGCGCGCGCGAAAGCGATGCGCTTCTACGTCGGCCTGTCGACGAACGGCACCTTGATCGATGCGCCGATGGCCGAGCGTGTCGCGGCTGCGCGCTTCGACTACGTCGGCATCAGCCTGGACGGAATCGCCGCGACGCACGACAAGTTCCGGCGCATGCCAGGCGCATTCGCGAAGAGCCTGGCCGCCGTGCAGATGCTCGTCGAGCGCGGTGTCAAAGTCGGCCTGCGCTTCACGATGACGGCGCTGAACGCGCACGACCTGCCGGCGCTGCTGCAGCTGATGCGCGACGAGCACGTCGACAAGTTCTACTTCTCGCACCTGAACTACGCCGGCCGCGGCAACATTCACCGCGCCAAAGACGCGCAGTTCGCGGCCACGCGCGACGCGCTCGACCTGCTGTTCGAGCGCGCTTGGGCAGCGGCGTGGGAGAACCTCGACGAAGAGTACGTCACCGGCAACAACGATGCCGATGGCCCCTACCTCCTGCAATGGGTGCAGCGCCGCTTCCCGCAGTGGCACGACGGCTTGCGCGAACACCTCGTCGCCTGGGGCGGAAATTCGAGCGGAGTGAACGTCGGAAACATCGACAACCTCGGCAACGTTCACCCCGACACGATGTGGTGGCACCACACGCTCGGCAACGTGCGCAGTCGCCCGTTTTCGGCGATCTGGTCCGACACGGGCGACCCCCTGATGGCCGGCCTGAAAGCCAAACCGCGCCCGGTGCAAGGGCGCTGCGCGGGGTGCGTGCATTTCGACATCTGCGGCGGCAACACCCGAGTGCGTGCGCAGCAGGTGACCGGCAATGCCTGGGCCGAAGACCCAGGGTGTTACCTCGATGACGCCGAGATCGGCGTCGTGCCTGGGCGTGCGCGAGTTGCCGTCGCGCCCTTCGTCACCCTGGAGCATTGAGCATGCGAAACGCAATCGATCTGGCCTGGCGCCTTGCGCTCGCCGCTGGCCTGGCGCTGATGGGCGTCGACCTCGCACGCGCCGCTGAGCCCGAGACCTTGTACCAGCAGCATTGCGCCGCGTGCCACGGCGCCCAGCGCACCGGCGGCATGGGCCCGGCGCTGCTGCCCGAAAGCCTGGAGCGCTTGCGTCGCGCCGAGGCGCTGAAAGTCATCACGCAGGGGCGCATCGCGACGCAGATGCAGGGCTTTCAAGGGCAATTGGCATCCGATCAGATCGCCGCGCTCGCCTCGTGGATCTACACCCCTGTCAGCCCGGCACCGGTGTGGGCCGAAGCCGACATCCGCGCTTCGCGCGTCGTGACCGCGGATGCGGCGAAGCTGCCGAACCAGCCCCTTTGGAAGGCCGACCCGATGAACCTGTTCGTCGTCGTCGAGGGCGGCGATCACCATGTGTCGCTCGTCGACGGCGACCGCTTCGAGCCGATTCATCGCTTCGCGAGCCGCTACGCGCTGCACGGCGGACCGAAGTTCACGCCCGACGGGCGCTTCGTCTACTTCGGCTCGCGCGACGGCTGGATCACGAAGTACG
Organism: uncultured beta proteobacterium; assembly: GCA_963775015.1. Classification (GTDB taxonomy): domain Bacteria; phylum Pseudomonadota; class Gammaproteobacteria; order Burkholderiales; family Burkholderiaceae_C; genus JAEMQF01. Next base: position 41,973 of record CAVZHI010000024.1, read on the forward strand.
ACTTGTGGAACCTGAGCGTGATCGCCGAGGTGCGCGCCGGACTGAACATGCGCAACGTGGCCGTCAGCAGCGACGGCCGCTTCGTGCTCGCGGCGAACTACTTCCCGCACACACTGGCGCTGTTCGACTCCGAGTTGAACCTGGTGAAAACCTACGCCGCGGCCACATTGGACGGCAAGTCGAGCTCGCGCGTCTCGGCGGTCTACGACGCGGCGCCGCGCAGGAGTTTCATCGTCGCGCTGAAAGACGTTCCCGAGCTCTGGGAAATCTCCTACGACCCGAAGGCGGAAGACATCTTCGAAGGCCTGGTGCACGACTACCGCATGGGCGAGGGCGCCGCGAAGCGCGGCTTCCTGAACCCGAAGCGCACCCGGCTCGACGAACCGCTCGACGACTTCTTCTTCGACCAGGGCTACATCCACGTGCTCGGCGCGACGCGGCCCAAGGCATCCACCAGCGGCGATCCGCAGGCCGAAAGCCGGCCGAGCGCGCAGGTCATCAACCTCGACGTGCGCCGGCGCATCGCGACGCTGCCGATCGCCGGCATGCCGCACCTCGGCTCGGGCATCACGTTCGCATGGAACGGCATGAAGCTGATGGCAAGCCCCAACTTGAAGGATGGTGCGCTGGACGTGATCGACATGAAGACCTGGACCACGCTGACGACGATTGCCACGCCGGGACCGGGATTTTTTCTGCGCAGCCACGAGAACTCGCGCTACGCGTGGACCGATTCGATGATGAGCGCGGGCGCGAAAGACACGCTGACGATCATCGACAAGCGTTTGCTCGAACCGGTGGCGCAGGTGCGCGAGCCCGGGCGCACGCTGGCACACGTCGAGTTCACGAAAGACGGCCGCTACGCCCTGGCGAGCCTGTGGGAAAACGACGGCGCGCTGATCGTCTACGACGCCACGACGTTCAAGGAAGTGAAGCGCCTGAAGATGAACAAACCGGTGGGCAAGTACAACGTGTGGAACAAGATCAACCGGTCGGAGGGGACGTCGCATTGATTGGCCCGGAGCGCGTTGCCCAGCGAGCTTCGGCCACGGCGCCTTGATGCACGGGCCTGAGCGTGACGTCGTCCATCAGCCCGGCTTGCCGTCGAGCCGCGCACGCGTCAAGACCGGCCAGTAGCGCAGCGTGAACAGCGCGAATCCTGCCGACCAGAACAGCGCCGAGAGCATCACCGCCGCGAGCGTCGCCTGCGGCGCGGCCAGCGGCAGCGCCACCCGCACCAGCGCGGCCGCTTGAATGGCGAGGTAGCACGCGGTATCGAAGGCGTCGGCGCGCATGGGGCGCGCCGTGTGACCGCGCGCGGTGCGCGTCATCATGCCCAGCGTCAGGCCGCCGACACCACCGACCGTGAGGGCATGCACGGCGAGCGACGCTGCAACCCAGCCCAGTTCGGCCGCGCTCCGCAGCGCCAGGTGCAGCACGATCCACAGGTAGGCGGCGTGCAACACCCACACCAGCGGCGTGCGCAGGGTGCGCCAGGGCTGCCAGAGCGCCAGGCGCAGCAGATGCGCCGCCGCACAAACGCCGAGCAGCGCCGCGAGCAACGGGCCTTGCAGCATGAATGCGTCCGCCGCCGCGAGCAGCAGCACGCCACCCAAGGCGATCCACTCCAATGCCGGATGCCGGCGCGCGTTCATTCCCAGTACCCCGTTGTTCGAGAACATCGGGACCACCCGGCCCGCCATCACCGTCATGATGAAGAGCAGCAGGTCCAGGCCGAAGCGAACGCCGAGCCAGGGCGCAAGGGCGAGCACGCCCGGGATGCCCAGGACTCCCAACAGCGACAAGTGCACGCCGAGCTGCACGAATCCGAGCAGAACAAGCACGCCGATGAAGAAGTAGTTGCGTCGATTGCCCGCGCCCACCAGCGCCTTGCCCAAGCCGACCGCAGCGGCAAACGGAAATGCGCAGTTCACGATCGCAGCTGCCCATGGCCAGGGCGTGAGTACGAGGATGCGGCCGGCGATCCACAGCAGCGCCAACATCATCAGCGCGAAGCCGGTCGGAGTCGGTCTGCCCGACCAGTTGCGCCCGGCCGTGAAGAGAAATCCGACGACCACCGCCAGCGCGTAGCCGAACAGCATCTCGTGGGCGTGCCACAACGCGCCGGGCAAATATGGCGTGGGCAACCAGCCCGCGAGTTGCAGTGCCCACAGGCCGACCGAAACGCTGGCGAACGCGCCGGCAAGAAGATAGAAAGGCCGAAAACCGAGTTGCCACAGCGCCCAGCGCGGCGCTGCGGCACCGGGCCGCGTTGGCTCATCGATTTTGACCAGGTTCATGGCGGTGCCCGAGCAGGTGCCATTCTGGGCACAAGGCTGAGCCGTGCGCACCATCGGCACCGGAGCCGCTTGATCTTGATCAATTTCTACGCCGGCGTCCCGCCCACAATGAGGCGAAAGCTTCAACACTGATCCAGGAGACCGTCGATGAGCATCTTGGGAGTGATCGTCCGGGCCCGAGTCGCCGACGTGTCCGCCTTGCGCGAGCAACTGGCTTTACTTCCCGGCGTCGACGTCGCGCTCGACCCCGGCGACGGCCGGCTCATTCTCGTCATCGAAGACGCCCTCGGCCGCTCCGCGGCGGCGAGCCTGGCCGAGCTTTCGCAATGGCCGATCGTCATCAACACGTCGCTCGTCTATGAGCATTCGGGCGCGGACATCCTCGACGAACCGGGCGCGATCGCCGAGTACACCGATTGGCGCAACGGCCTGGACTCGCTGACTCGGGCTGGAGCCCGGGGCTTGATTTAGGTCAAGACGGTCGTGCCGCTCATCACGCACGATCCACCCCACACATCGAGCGCGGACGGCACCCGGCTGACGCGCCATCGGAGAGCCCATGACGACGAATCGCAGAGACTTCCTCAAGACGCAGGCGCTGACCGCCGCGGCTGCCGCTGCCGGAGTGCCGTTGACGATTCCGATCTCCGTGCAAGCCGCCATGCCCACGCAGACGGAAGCGCTGCGCTGGGACAAGGCGCCCTGCCGCTTCTGCGGTACCGGCTGCTCGGTGCTCGTGGGCGTACAAGACGGCCGCGTCGTCGCGACGCAGGGCGACCCGCTGGCGCCCGTGAATCGTGGGCTGAACTGCGTGAAGGGCTATTTCCTGTCGAAGATCATGTACGGCAAGGACCGCCTCACGACGCCGCTGATGCGCAAGATCAATGGCCAGTACGACAAGAACGGCGAGTTCGTCGAGGTGAGCTGGGACGAAGCGTTCGATCTGATGGCGGCGAAGTGGAATGAAGCCTTGCGCAGCGACGGCCCCGGCGCGGTGGGAATGTTCGGCTCGGGGCAGTGGACGATCTTCGAGGGCTACGCCGCGGCCAAGCTGTGGAAGGCGGGGTTTCGCTCGAACAACCTGGACCCGAACGCGCGCCACTGCATGGCCAGCGCGGTCGCGGGCTTCATGCGCAGCTTCGGTATCGACGAGCCGATGGGCTGCTACGACGACATCGAACACGCCGACGCGTTCGTGCTGTGGGGTTCGAACATGGCCGAAATGCACCCCGTGCTGTGGAGTCGCATCACGGACCGGCGCCTCTCGAACCCAAACTCCAAGGTGGTCGTGCTGTCGACGTTCGAGCACCGCAGCTTCGACCTGGCGGACAGCGGAATCATCTTCAAGCCGCAGACCGATCTGGCGATCCTCAACTACATCGCGCACTACCTGATTTCGAACAACAAGCTCAACACCGAGTTCATCACCAGGCATGTGAACTTCCGGCGCGGCGCGGATGACATCGGTTACGGCCTGCGCCCTGCCCATGCGCTGGAAAAGGACGCGAAAAGCAACGGCTACGCGGGCCTTGAGGGCAAGCCCAAGGGCAATCCGAACGACTCGACGCCGATGAGCTTCGACGAGTACGCGAAGTTCGTCAGCGAATACACGGCCGACAAGGTGAGCAAGCTCTCGGGCGTGCCGGCGAAGCAGTTGGAAGATCTGGCGAAGCTTTATGCGGATCCGAAGGTCAAGGTGATGTCGCTGTGGACGATGGGTTTCAACCAGCACACGCGCGGCACCTGGGCGAACAACCTGGTCTACAACATCCACCTGCTCACCGGCAAGATCAGCGAGCCGGGCAACAGCCCGTTCTCGCTGACCGGACAGCCGAGCGCCTGCGGCACGGCGCGCGAGGTCGGCACCTTCGCGCACCGGCTGCCCGCCGACATGGTGGTAACGAACCCCGAACACCGAAAGGTCACCGAAGCGATCTGGCAGCTTCCCGAAGGAACGCTCAGCGACAAGATCGGGCTGCACGCCGTCGCGCAAAGCCGCGCGCTGAAAGACGGCAAGCTCAAGTGCTACTGGACGAGCACGACGAACAACATGCAGGCCGGGCCGAACATCAATGACGAAATCCTGCCCGGCTGGCGCAACCCTGCGACGTTCATCGTCGTCAGCGACGCCTACCCGACCGTCAGCGCGATGGCCGCCGACTTGGTGTTGCCCTCGGCGATGTGGGTCGAGAAAGAAGGCGCGTTCGGCAACGCCGAGCGCCGTACCCAGTTCTGGCGCCAGCAGGTCGCCGCGCCGGGGCAGGCGCGCTCCGACCTGTGGCAGTTCATGGAGTTCGCAAAGCGCTTCAAGATCGAAGACGTCTGGCCCGCGGGGTTGCTTGTGAAGAAGCCCGAGTACAAGGGCAAGACGCTCTTCGACGTGCTCTACCGCAACGGCAAAGTCAACAAGTTTCCGCTCGCCGACCTGACCAAGGTGAACGGCAAGTCGATCAAGAACTACACGAACGACGAAAGCAAGGCCTACGGTTTCTACGTGCACAAGGGCTTGTTCGAGGAGTACGCCGAGTTCGGCCGCGGCCACGGCCACGACCTCGCGCCTTTCGACACCTACCACGAGGTTCCGGGTCTGCGCTGGCCGGTCGTGAACGGCAAGGAAACGCTGTGGCGCTTCCGCGAAGGCCACGACCCCTACGTGAAGGCGGGCGAAGGCGTGAAGTTCTACGGCCACAAGGACGGCCGCGCGAACATCTTCGCCTTGCCCTACCAACCCGCGGCCGAGAGCCCGGACAAGGAGTTCGACCTGTGGCTGTGCACCGGGCGCGTGCTCGAGCACTGGCACACCGGAACCATGACGCGGCGCGTCCCCGAACTGCACCGTGCGGTGCCCGAAGCGGTGGTGTTCATGCACCCCGACGACGCGCTGGCAAGAGGAATCCAGCGCGGCATGGAGATCAAGGTGACGTCGCGGCGCGGCCAGATCACGGCGCATGTGGAAACCAAGGGCCGCAACAAGGTGCCGCGAGGCCTGATCTTCGTTCCCTTCTTCGACGAAGGACGCCTCATCAACAAGCTGACGCTCGATGCGACGTGCCCGATCTCGAAAGAAACGGATTTCAAGAAGTGCGCGGTCAGGGTGGCGCGCGCCTGATGCAACGACTCGACCCTGGGAGAACGATCATGGACTTGCGCACCCTCGCGAAACTGGCGCTGGCCTTGGCCCTCGTCTGGATGGGCGTGCAGCTCACGCCAGTGCAGGCTCAGGCGAGCGGCGACGTCGTGAAGCTGAAAAGTCTGCGCGGCGGCACACCGCTGAAGCAGGACAACCCGCCCACCGCCTCGCACCAGGAGCGCGACCACGCTCCGCAGCCGCGCGACTTTCTGCAGCAGCCACCGCTGATTCCGCACACCACGTCGAACTACCAGATCACGAAAAACTTCAACAAATGCATGGACTGCCACGCGTGGTCCAAGGCAGCCGCCGCGGGTGCCACCAAGGTCGGCCTGACGCACTTTCGCGACCGTCAAGGCATGGAGCTCGACAACGTGAGTCCGCGGCGCTACTTCTGCACTGCGTGCCATGTGGCCCAGACCGACGCCAAAGCGCTCGTCGAGAACACGTTCCAGCGCGCCCGCGGTTTGCAGTGAATCCCAACCAGGTGAGCGGCCATGCTTGATTCAAAGAACAACGCCAAGGGCACGCAGCGCGGCCTGCTCACCTGGATCTGGGGTCTGGCCACGGGCGCGGCAGGAATCGCGTTCGTGCTCGGCATCCTTTTTTGGGGCGGCTTCAACACCGCGATGGAGTGGACGAACACCGAGACCTTCTGCATCTCCTGCCACGAGATGAAGAACAACGTCTACGTCGAGTACCGCAACACGATCCACTACCAGAACCGCACCGGCGTTCGCGCCACCTGCCCGGACTGCCATGTGCCCAAGGAATGGGGGCCGAAGATCGTGCGCAAGATCCAGGCGAGCAACGAGTTGTGGCACAAGATGCTCGGCTCGATCGACACGCCGGAGAAGTTCGCCGCGAAGCGCGCGGCTCTGGCGACGAGCGAATGGGCACGCATGAAGCGCAACGACAGCCAAGAGTGCCGCAACTGCCACAACTACACCTACATGGACTACGCCGAGCAGAACCGCCGCTCTGCCACCAAGCACCAGGTCGCTTTCAACGAAGGCCAGACCTGCATCGACTGCCACAAGGGCATCGCGCACACGCTGCCGCCGATCGAGCAGCACATCGGTGCGCCCAAAGCCGAGGCGGCGGTCGTGCCGGCGGTGCAGGGTGGCGCTTCGGCGGCGCCGGCGTCGGCGGCGTCGAAGTAAGAACCTCTGCGCGAGCCCTGCTGCGTATCCGGTCAGGCAAAGTCAGCGCGCCACAGGTGAACGGCACGTCGGGCCATTTGCGCCTGCCGCGCATCAAGTCGAGCCGGCGTCCATTCATCTCCGACCGCGTCGGGCAATCCGCTGCTGAGCTGGTATCGGCTTTGCCGGTAGGCATCGCGCTTCGTGGCGAAGTCGGCGTTGCCCACCTGGCGGTTCAATGCAGGCTCCAGCCAGGTGAGATTGCCCAGCCGATCGATAGCGCCTGCCCACGCTTCGCGCGGGAAGTCGTCCTCCCAACTTGCGGCCGGATTCTCAGGCAGGATGTGTTCGACGGTGCCAGGGTCGGCGTCGGGATCGCAGGCACGACCCGATGCGTCAGCCTCCAGACGAGCCAGGATGTAGCGAATCAGCTTCTTTCCCTGGCCCGCGCTGTCCGGGGCGAGGCGGGCAAAGTCCTGCTCGAAGCGCTCATCGTCCACGTAGACCGCACGCAGCGCCCCAAACACGTCCGCCGGCGTGCGCAGGCGACCTTCCAGCAGCCCCTTTGCCGCCCCATGGAACACCGGCTCCAGGGCATTGGTGTTCAAGCCACTGACTGCGCTGTAGCGAAACAGAACCACGGCAAGCAGCTTGAGCACGCGCGCCAGGTCGTCCTGATCCAGCCGCTCCCACGCGGCAAACACGAGCGGCGTCATCTGCCTCACCCGCAGCACATTGAGTTCGCGCACGTAAGGCGCACAGTCGCGCCGGTCGATCCAGTAGGCATGCTGGGGGTCGAACAGCGCCGCGAACACCTCAGCACGCCGCTCGAGTGCGTCCAACAACGTAAACACATCCTGGCCGCTTGGCACGCGCTCACGAACGAGCTTGAACAACCTCTGGGTGCGTACCCGCGGCAACTCGCACTGCAGGTGATAACGCAGGAATTCGGGGAAGCGCTCCTGGTACACGGTTGCCATCAAAGCCTGCCAGCGGCGCTGTAGCGCCTGCAGGTCAGCGGAAGTCCTCAGGCGCGAGAACAGGTAGTTCTTGAGCAGGTCGGTGGCCGAGAGCTCGAGCCCACGCGCGTTAAGCGTCTCGAACACGGTGTAGGCATTCAACTCGTCGTCCACCGAGATGCGAATGAACATCAATTGCCGGCCGGCGGTCTCCGAAAGCAGCCGGGCGAGCCGCGCGCCGTCCGGCTTGCCTGCCGACCAGGCCTCGACTTGGCGCTGGAAGTAGACGAAGCACTCCCACAGCAAGCGGTTCGATTTCGGTAAGCCGCGCGCATTCAACGGCCTGCGCAGCTGAACCAGATAGTCCTGATAGAAGGCGTTGTCGGTTTCATTGAGTGTGAGCTTGCTCGCCTCCACCAACGAGGCCGGATCCTTCTCGCCGATGAACCGCGCGCGCAGCGCGGCAGCGCGCTGGCGGTTGTCCTGCACGTCAACGCCGGTTTCGGCCAAGGCCAGCAAGCGACCGATAACCGCGAGTGCGAGCAGACTCAAGGTGGCAATGCGTTGCTGGCCGTCGATGACGGCGAACTCGCGGTCGGACCGGCCTTCGACGACGAGCGCGCCCATGTAGTGAGTCTCATCGGGCCGCTCAGCCAAATCCACGATATCGGTCCAAAGATCTTCCCATTGCTCTTCGGTCCAGGAGTAATCGCGCTGATAGGGCGGCACCTTGTAGAGGCGACCATTGCCGATCAGCTCGAGCAGCGTCGATGTACTGGTGTTCAACAGGTTCGCTTTGGCCATGGGTCGGTCTCCTGCCGAGCCAGCATCTGCGACGCCGCAGCTGCCGGGCTCGGCTGCCATATTCTGGTGGGTCAATCCGCGATTGAGCCGAGACCTTGGATTATCGACGCTGGCGTACCGCGACGCGTCACGCAGCCCGCAGCGCAATCAACCAGCAGGCTGATACGCCGCCAACCGCTTCGAATCAAGGATGCGAATGTCACGCTTGTCGATCTCGATCAGCCCGGCCGACTCGAGTTCGTGCAGTACGCGCGAAAAGTACTCCGGCGTCAGTGACAGGCGCGACGCGATCGTCGCCTTGCTCACCGGCAGCGAAACCGTCACCGCGTCGTGGCTCGTGCCGTTCAGGCCCTGCGCGTCGCGCAGCAGGTAGCCGATCACACGCTGCAGCCCGCTTTGCAACGCGTAGGCCTGCACGTCGTGCACCAGGCCGTGCAGGCGGCGCGAAATTCCGGCGAGCATGCGCAGCGCGAAGTTCGGGTCGGTGCCGATCTCGGCGAGCACGGCGCCTTTGGACACTGTCAGCAGCAAGGTATCGGTCAAGGCCTGCGCGTTGATGATGTACGGCCTGCCGGTGAACATCAGCGCTTCGGCGAAGGTGTTGCCCGGGCCGACGAGTTCGATCACTTTCTCCTGGCCGGCGGGCGAAATCGCGAACAGCTTGACCTGCCCGATCACGGTGATGTGGAACTCGGCGCAGGGCTCACCCACGCGGAACACCATGTCGCCACGGGCCAGGCGCCGCATCTGGCTGCCTTGCGCCATGCGCTGCAGCTCGGCCGCGCTCATTTCATTGAACAGCGGCAACACTGACAAATAGCGCGGCAAGTCAAAGCTGCGTGCTTCCACGGGTGGGCGTGTGCGAGGCTGGAACGCACGAATTGTGAAAGCGCCTCGCGGCGCCGCGCTTGATCGCCGTCAATCTGCGTCGACCGAAGCGGCGGACGCAGCAGCGGCGGAAGCGACGCGCGCAAGGCACCACGTCGCGGATTGCGCCGCACGCGAAAAGCGTGCTCTTTCTTGTGCCACATCAAGGCCGGCACATGCCACGCCAGCACAGAATCGCCCCAGCTTCAACAGCTGCTGCGGCGCTTTGGACCGCAGCCACCCGAATCAGGAGACCTGCCATGGCCAACATGAACCAAGACACCGAGCCGGTTCCGTGGATGCAGCAACTGCTCGACAACCCGTTCCTGCTGCTGTTCCTCGGTGTGATGGTCCCGATGATCGTCTACACGCTGTGGGGTGTCATCGACATCCTGACGGTCCCGCTGGCCAAGTAGGCGGCGCGGCCTGACCCCTACCTAACGCACAAGAATGAGGGACACCCCATGAGTGCCATTCTTCCCCCCGCTGAACGCCTGTGGTGGAAACACCCGCTCGACCGCGTCGAAGGCACCTGGATCGCGATCGCGTTCATCTGGTGTCTGGTGATGTTCTTCATGATGGTCGGCTGGCATGTCTACGGCAAACAGAACCTGTCGACCGAGACCTACCGGACGACGCCCGAGAAGTTCTCGGCCAAGGCGCAGGCGATGGTCGACAAGTACACGGTGCGCACCGAGACCGCCGACAAGGTGCCGGTCGTCGCGCCGCCGGCGGGCAGCGATGTCTACTTGATCGCGCGGTTGTGGAACTTCTGGCCGATCCTCGAGCTGGAGAAGGACAAGACGTACAAGCTGCACCTCACGTCGATGGACTACAACCACGGCTTTTCGCTGCAGCCGGCGAACATCAACATCCAGGTCGTTCCGGGCTACGAGCACGTCGTGACCGTGACACCCAACCAATCGGGCACGTATTCGGTGGTGTGCAATGAATACTGCGGCATCAACCATCACACGATGGTCGGCCGCCTGTACGTCAAATAAACGAGGGGCGCAAGCATGGCTACCACTTACCGGACCTGCCCCCGCTCGGGGCTGCAATTCGAAGCCAACGCCGAGAAGCTGATGCTCGCCAACGCCGTCGCGGCGGTGGTGTTCCTGCTCATCGGCGGCATCCTCGCGATCGGCGTGACGCTGACGCGCTGGCCCGCCGTGCACTGGCTCGAGGCCGACACCTTCTACCAGGTGCTCACCGCGCATGGCATCGACATGCTGATCTTCTGGATCATCTTCTTCGAGATCGCGGTGCTGTACTTCTGTTCGTCCACACTGCTGCGCTGCCGCCTGGCGACGCCGAACGTCGCGTGGTTGGCGTTCGCGCTGATGCTGATCGGCGCGGTGACGAACAACGTCGCCGTGTTCCAGGGCAGCTCGAGCGTGATGATGACGTCCTACGTGCCGATGATGGCCGCACCGGCGTTCTACCTCGGGTTGATCCTGTTCGCGGTGGGCGCGCTGATCGGCTGCTTCGTTTTTCTGGGCACGCTCGTCGTCGCCAAACGCGACAAGACTTATGCAGGCTCGGTGCCGCTCGTCACGTTCGGCGCGATCACCGCGTGCATCATCGCCGTGTTCACGATCGCCTCGGGCGCGATCATCCTGATCCCGACGCTGATGCTGTCGCTCGGCTGGATCAAGGAAGTCGATGCGCTCGTGTACCGCACGATCTGGTGGGCGTTCGGCCACTCGTCGCAGCAGATCAACGTCGCTGCGCACATCTCGATCTGGTACGCGGTGGCGGCGATCGCCTTCGGCGCGAAGCCGATGAGCGAGCGTGTCAGCCGCGGCGCATTCCTCCTGTACATCTTGTTCCTGCAATTGGCCAGCGCGCACCACCTGCTCGCGGATCCGGGCCTGTCGACCGGCTGGAAGGTCGTGAACACGAGCTACTTCATGTACTTCGCGGTCCTCGCGTCGATGATCCACGGCTTGACGATTCCCGGCGCGATGGAAGTTGCGCAACGCGCGAAGGGCTACAACAAGGGACTCTTCGAGTGGCTGCGCAAGGCGCCGTGGGGGAATCCGGTGTTTTCGGGCGTGTTCATTTCGCTCATCGGCTTCGGCTTTCTGGGCGGCATCTCGGGCGTGATGATGGGCACCGAGCAGCTCAACATGATCATCCACAACACGATCTATGTGCCCGGGCACTTCCACGCCACGGTCGTGATCGGCACGACGCTGTCGTTCATGGCGCTGACCTACTTTCTCATCCCGGTGCTCTTCAAGCGCGAAATGATCAGCCCGAAGTTGGCGCAGGCGCAACCCTATCTCTTCGGTCTGTCGATGTATTTCTTCTGCCTCGTGATGATGGGCGCGGGAACGCTGGGCGTGTCACGCCGGCACTGGGACATGGCGTTCAGCGGCAATCCTCTCGCCTATCAATGGCCGGGCGCGGCGTATCTGATGATGGGCCTGGTGGGCATCGCCGGAATCGCGGCGATCGCCGGCGGCGCGATCTACATCTACGTCACGGTCGGCTCGCTGCTGTGGGGCAAGAAGCTTGACGCCGGCGCGCCGAGCGCGACCTACACGCCGATCCCGCCGACGGCGCCCACGGTCGTCGCGCAGAGCTATGGGTCGGCCGGATTTGCCGCGCCGGGAACGTTCGCGCTCGCGATGGTGTTCCTGACGGCTTTCGTTCTGTACTACTTCATCAACTGGAAGTACCTGTCGACGCTGTGGGGGCTGAGTTGAGCCGCGGGACGCCAGCATGAACTCGATCATCACGATCGTGCAAAGCAGGCGCAGAAGCCCGCTGCAAACCGCGCGGCTCGTGCTGGGGCTGTTCAAGCTGCGCATCGCCGTGATGATCATGGTGACTGCGCTCGTGGGTCTCGCGGTCACGCCGGGCCCGGCCCTGAGCATGGTGCAACTGATCGTGCTGGCGCTTGCGGTATTGCTCGGATCGGCGAGCGCCGGCGCGTTCAACCAGTATGTCGAGTTCGACGCCGATCGGCTCATGGCACGCACCCGCACGCGCGCCTTTGTCACCGGCGAGTTGCCGCGCACGCCGGCGTGGCTGGTGTTGTTCGCGGCGCTGCTTTGCGTGTCGGTCGGCGCAGCCTGGTTCGCGCTGAATGCCTTCGCCGCGCTCTACATCTTTCTCGGCGCGTTCGTTTACGCCGTCGTCTACACGGTGTGGCTGAAGCGGCGCAGTTGGATCAACATCGTGATCGGTGGGCTCGCCGGCAGTTTTGCCGTGCTCGCCGGCGGCGCCGCGGTCGACCCAACGCTGGGGCCCCTTCCGCTGCTGCTCGCGCTCGTGCTGTTCTTGTGGACACCGCCGCACTTCTGGAGCCTGGCGATCGCCAATCACGCCGACTACGCTGCAGCCGGCGTGCCGATGCTGCCGGTGGTCGTGGGCACGCCGCGCGCCGCGCGCATCGTCTTCGCCAGCACGGTCGCGCTGGTCGCTGCGTCACTGCTGCCGGGGCTGTTCGGCGCCGGGCCGGTGTACATGGTCGGGGCGCTCGCGGGCGGTGGCTATTTCCTGCACAAGGCGTACGCGCTGGCCCGTGCGCCGAGCCGCAAGACGGCGCTCGGATCGTTCTTCGCCTCGCTGCTGCAGCTCAGTTTGCTGCTCGGCGCTGCGAGCATCGATGGCCTGATGCGCTGAGGCCAGGTGCGCACTGCACGCTGCGCCCTCATGCTGCGCACCCTGCTGATCCTGAACGCGCTGTGGTTGCCTGTGACCGGCAGCGCACAGGCGTGGCCCGCGGGAACGCCGCCCGGCCAGGCGCCGCCCGTCGTTGCCGAACCCATCGCCGCCGACCCGGCACCGCCGGCGCTCGACGCGACGCTCGCGCTGCGCGAGAGCCAGGCCGCGATCGGCCGCCAGCTTGCCGACCACCTGCTCATCGACGGAAACGGCAAATCGGTGCGTTTGTCGAGCTATCGCGGCAAGCCCCTGCTCGTGAGTTTCATCTACACGGGTTGCTTTCAAGTCTGCCCGACGAGCACGCGCTCGCTGCAGGAGTCGCTTCAAACGCTGCGCAAGACGTTTCGCGCCGAGCACTTCAACGTGATCAGCGTCGGCTTCAACCAACCCGCCGATTCGCCCCAGGCGATGCGCGCCTTCGCCGCGCAATACCGCATCGATGAGCCGAACTGGGACTTCCTCAGCCCGGCGCCAGGCAGCGTGGACGCGCTGATCCGCGACTTCGGCTTCAGTTTCCTCGCCACACCCGCCGGCTTCGACCACCTTCTCGGCGTGACCGTCGTCGACGCGCACGGGCGCGTCTACGCGCAGGTTTACGGCGAACGATTGAGCCCCGACCAACTGGGGGAACCGCTGCGCCTCCTGCTGCGCGGCGCACCGATGCCCAGGCAGTTGAGCGTCTCCGAGCTCATCGAGCGCGTGCGAATCATCTGCACCGTGTACGACCCGAACACCGGAACCTACCGCTACAACTACGGCCTGATCATCGAGATTGCCGGCGGCGTGACTTTCATCCTCGCGATGCTCGTCTTCTTCGCCCTCGAATTGCGCAATCGCTGGCGTGCGGCTCGGGCAAGGAGCCGCCCCGCACCGCCGCACCCGGCATGCGCGCAGCGCTGAGCTCCGCGTTGCGGCGCGTCGAACACGGCTTCGACGCCGCATTCGGCGCGACGCTGAACCCGCTGCGCCAGCTCGGCGCGCTGGCGTTCCTGATGTTCTGGCTGCTCGCGGTCAGCGGCATCTACCTCTACATCGTCATCGACACGTCGGCCACAGGCGCCTATCCGTCGATCAACTCGCTGTCGCGCCAGCCATGGTCGCCGGGCGCGATTCTGCGCGGCGTGCACCGCTACGCAGCCGACGCCTTCGTCGTCTTGATGCTCGCGCACCTGCTGCGCGAGTGGCTGTTCGGACGCTACCGCGCATTTCGCCGCTTCTCCTGGCTCACCGGCGTGCCGCTGTTGCTGTTCGCCATGGTCAGCGCGGTCGGCGGGTTCTGGCTCAACTGGGACCAGCTCGGCCAGTTCTCCGCGACGGCCAGCGCCGAACTGCTGGACGGGTTGCCGCTCTTCTCGACGCCGCTGGCGCGCAACTTTCTGGCCGATGCGGCCGTCACCGATCGACTCTTTTCGCTGTTCGTCTTCATCCACCTCGGCGCGCCGCTGCTGCTCGTGTTCGGTCTGTGGTTTCACATCCAGCGCATCAGCCGCGCTGTCGTGTTTCCGCCGCGGGCGCTGGCGCTGGGCACCTGCCTGACGCTGCTGGCCCTTGCGCTTGCGCGCCCGGTGCTGAGCCATGCGCCGGCAGACCTGGCCGTCGTGCCCGAGGTGCTGACGTTCGACTGGCTGCTGCTCTTCATGCATCCGCTGATGTACGCCACGTCGGCGGGCACCGTCTGGCTGCTGCTGACGGGCGCGCTCGTCGGGCTCGTCGCCCTGCCCTTCTGGCCGCAGTCTGCGGCGCGGGTTCCGGTCGCCGTGGTCGACCCGGCCAACTGCAACGGCTGCCGGCGCTGCTTCGACGATTGCCCCTTCGCTGCAGTGACGATGGTGCCGCACCCGTTGCGCCGCAGCACCCGGCAAATGGCGCAGGTGAACGCTGACCTGTGCGCGAGTTGCGGCATTTGTGTCGGCGCCTGCCCGTCGTCGACGCCTTTTCGGAGTGCGACCCACCTCGTCACGGGCATCGACATGCCCAGTGCACCGATCGGCGCGCTGCGCCAGCAACTGCAACAAGACCTGAACGCGCTTCGCACCGAGCCGAAGATCGTGATCTTCGGCTGTGACCGCGGCGCATCCGTTGCTGCGCTTGCCGCGCCGGATGTGGCCACCTTCAGCCTGATGTGCACCGGCATGCTGCCGCCCTCGTTCGTCGAATACGCACTGCGCGACGGCGCCGCGGCGGTGCTGGTGAGCGGCTGCCGCGAGGGCGGCTGCGAATTCCGCCTCGGCCAGCGCTGGACCGCGCAGCGCCTGAGCGGCGCACGCGAACCGCACCTGCGCACCTCGGTGCCACCGAACGCGTCGCGACGGTCTGGGCCGACGCGGGAGACGAATCCGCATTGCACACCGCGCTCGCCGCCTTGCGCGCTCGTGTCGCGGCGCTGGCCGGCGCCGCGCCGCGACCATCGCCCGGCCCGGCACTCGCGCCGCAGGGGGTGGGACCCGACCATGAGTGAGCACTCGCGCCACACTGCCCCACTCCACCCCAAGGCGTGGATCGCGCAAGGGCTGCTCTACGCGTTGTTCGCCGCCTTCATCGGCGTGTTCTCGAGTTGGCCGACCTACCGCCACCTGGCGAGCGACCAAGCACTGATCAAACTCAGCTTCAGCCACACCGGCAAGCCGGTGTCCGACTGCGCCACGCAAACGCCGGAACAACTCGCGAAGCTGCCGCCGAACATGCGTGCGCCGCTGCGCTGCCCGCGCGAGCGCTCGCCCATCGTCGTCGAACTCGACGTCGACGGCGCGCCGGCGCTGCGCCATTCCGCCAAGCCGTCGGGCTTGTCCAAGGATGGCGCGTCGTCGGTCTACCACCGCCTTCAAGTGGACGCGGGCACACACCGCGTCGCCGTGCGCTTGAGGGACGACGTGCGCAGCACCGGCTTCGCCCACGTGCACGAACAAACCGTGACGCTTCGGCCGGCGCAGATTCTGGTGATCGACTTCGACCCGGCGACGCAACTCATCACATTGCAATGACCCCCCCCGAAACACCTTCGGCTGGTCCCCTCGAGGGGACGAGCCTGCACCGAGCGAGCGCCGCTGTCGACCCCTTTCTGCCTTTCGAGCGTCCGCATACCGTGTGGTGGTCACCCTACGGCGCGCGACGTGTCGAGTGGCGCGGCAGGCGGCACCCGTCGGGGGCTCATGCTGGGGCGGTCTACGCTTCGCTCCGACTCCGCTGCGGTGCTCGCTCTCGGGTCGCGCCGCGAACTCGCTTCGCTCACTTCGTTCGCTACGCTCAAACATGCGCGGCGAGTCAGACTGTGGATGCGCGCTGCGCGCGCCGACCCGAGAGCTGTGCTCCTCGCCGCCCCAGAAATCGCCCCCGCCGGGTGCCGCCCGCCGCGCTCCAGCCGTTCGGTTCTTTGCGGTGCAGGACCATTGCGTCTCCGCAATCGGGCGCTTGGTCAAGGCAGGAGATGCCGCTGCAGCATCAGCAATCGCAGGGGTTTTCCGTCGAAGGAAACCCGGCGTTGGTGGCGCGGCAGGCGCTACCCGCAGGGGGCGATTTCTGGGGCGGCGAGGAGCGGAGCCTTGGAGTCGACGCGCGCAGCGCGTATCCACATCAAACTCGCCGCGTCTGTTTGAGCGAAGTGAGCGCAGCGAACGGAGCGAGTTATGCGGCGCGACTCCAAGGCGAGCACCGCAGCGGAGTCGGAGCGAAGCGTAGACCGCTCCAGCATGAGCCCCCTGCGGGTAGCGCCTGCTGCGCCGCGCCGACCGCAAGCAAGTACGCACCCAAGCGAACGGCAGCAAAGGGCCGAAGGCAGTCCTTGAGAGCGCATCTGAGTTTCATCCGTCGCACTGCGCGAAGCGCGCTGGAGCGGTTGAAATGAACACACTCGCACCCCACGCGCCGCTGCGCGCCTACCGAGCCGCAGCCGGCTCGGAACGCCGCCCCGATGAGTATGCGATTGCGGTGCCGCGCGACGCGCGCCGTAGCTTGGCCCGCGGCTGGTTGTGGCTCGGCGTGCTGGCGTTGATCGTCTCGGGACTGTTCTCCATCCTCCTGGTGCTGTCGCGCACGCCGGGGCTGAACCGGCTCTTGCCGGTGGCGGAGTTTTTCCGCGTCGCACTCGTCGTGCACGTCGACCTGTCCGTGCTCGTGTGGTTCATTGCGCTCGCCGGGTTGCTGTGGAGCCTGAACGGGTCGCCCCGTTTCATGGGTTGGGCCTGGGCTGCCCTCGGCCTCGCCGGGCTCGGCGCCGCGTTGATGGCGCTCGCGCCGTTCATTGGCAGCGGCGCGCCGATCATGGCCAACTACATCCCGGTGCTTGACGGGGCACCGTTCCTCGCCGGTCTGCTGCTTTTCGCCGTGGGCGTGGCCGTGCTCGTGTTGCGCAGCCTCATCACGGCGCCGAAGATCGGCGCGCTGGCTGCGATTCAGGGCCTGCACGCCGGCACCGCACTGCGCTTCGGCCTGAATGCGAGCGCGGTCGCCACCGCGGTCGCGCTGCTCGCGTTCGGCTGGTCGTTCGCAGTGCTGCCGCAATCTCTCGCCGGCAAAGCGTATTACGAGATCCTGTTCTGGGGCGGCGGCCATGCGCTGCAATTCACCTGGACCTTGCTCATGCTCGTTGCGTGGCTGTGGCTCGCGAGCAGCTGCGGCGCACGCGTGCCGCTCAGCGCGCGCGTCGCGATGATTCTGTTTTCGCTTGCGCTGATGAGCGTGTTCGTCACGCCGCTCGCCTACCTCGCATACGACATCGCCTCGGTGGAGCACCGCAATCTGCACACCTGGGCGATGCGCATCGGCGGCGGGCTCGCAGTCGCGCCGGTCGGCCTCGCAGTCATGTTCGGCCTGCGCGGCGCCCCGCGCTGCAACGCCGAGCAATGCCCGCTGCGCGCCGCACTGCTCGCGTCAATGGCGCTCTTCGCCGCGGGCGGCCTGATCGGCGTTTTCATTGCCGGGGCGAACGTCCGCATTCCCGCGCACTACCACGGCTGCATCGTCGGCGTGACGCTCGCGCTGATGGGTCTCGTGTACCGGCTGCTCCCCGAGCTCGGCTACGCCGCGCCCCAAGGCCGGTGGGCCACCTGGCAGCCGGGTCTTTACGGCGCCGGGCAGCTGATGCACATCCTCGGCCTGGTCTGGTCCGGGGGCTACGGCGTGCAGCGCAAAGTGGCGGGGGCTGAGCAAGTGCTGCGCAGCGCCTCCGAGGTCGCCGGCATGGGCCTGATGGGCCTGGGCGGACTCGTTGCCATCGTCGGCGGGCTGCTGTTCGTCGTCATCGTGATCGGCGCGATGCGGCGCCCCACCTCTTCAGCAGCCGCATGATCAAGATGCTGCAAGCCGTATTGCAACGGCTGTTCATGCGCGTCGAGGCACTGTTCAATTCCGCCTTCGGCGACCGCTTGAACCCGCTGTACCACCTCGGCGCGATCACGTTCTTCCTGTTCTGGGTGGTGTGCGGCAGCGGCCTGTACCTGTACGCATTTTTTGAGACCAGCGTCGCCAACGCCTACGCATCGGTGCAAGGATTGACGCATGACCAGTGGTACGCCGGAGGCGTCTTGCGCAGTGTGCACCGCTACGCGTCGGACGCGCTCGTTCTGACGCTGCTGCTGCACCTGGCACGCCACTTCGCCTTCGACCGGTTTCGCGGCTTTCGCTGGTTTTCGTGGATCAGCGGCGTCGCGCTGCTCTGGGGTGTGTACGTGTCGGGAATCAACGGCTACATGCTGCCTTGGGACCGCATGGCGCAGTTCGTCATCGTCGCGAGCTTCGAGTGGATCGACTGGCTGCCCGGCTTCGGCGGCACGCTGAGCCGCAACTTCATCCATCCGACGAGTGTGAACGACAGACTCTTCTCATTGCTCGCGTTCATGCACATCGGCATTCCGCTCGTCGTGTTGCTGCTCATGTTCATCCACGTGCAGCGCGTGCCCAAGGCGGCGACGAATCCGCCACGGCCGATCATCGTGAGCCTGGCGCTGCTGCTGCTCGCCCTGTCGTTGTTGCGGCCGGCGCTGAGCCAGGGCGGCGCCGCCAACCTGAGCCTGGCGGTGACTGAACTTCAATTCGACTGGTTCCTGCTCGCGCTGTTTCCGCTGTTCTACGCGTTGCCGCTCGGCCAGGTGTGGGCGCTGATTGCGGCGGGCACGGCGCTGCTCGTCGCCTTGCCATGGCTCGGGCCCAGACGGGCGCGCAGCGGCGCCGGCGAATTCCATTTGACGGTTCATGGCGCTCAGTCCGCGCCGCAGCCCTTGCTGCTGCGCAGTGGCGAGACACTCCTGGAGGCGGGACTGCGCCACGGCTTGGCATTGCCATTCGAGTGCCGCAGTGGCGCCTGCGGCAAGTGCCGCTGCACGGTGTTGAACGGCAACGTCGACCACGGCGCCTGTCAACCCGCTGCCCTCAGCGAAACGCAGCGCGCGCAGGGCCAGGCGCTGATGTGCTGCGCGACGGCGTTGTCCGACCTGGAGATCGAGGTGGCGGTCGAAGACCACTCACGTCGGCAGCTGGCCGCACGAGAACACACGGCGCGTGTCGACCGGATCGAGCCCCTCTCGCCCGATGTCATGCGCCTCATCCTCGTCCAGCCGGACGGCGAGGCGATTCATTTCAACGCCGGACAGTACATCAACATCTTGCTCGCCGACGGCCAGCGGCGTGCCTTTTCGTTCGCCAACCCGCCGCAGGTCAAGGGACACATCGAGCTGCATGTGCGGCGCATCCCCGGCGGGCGCTTCACCGGCCAGGTGTTCACGCAGATGAAGCGCGGCGACATGCTGCGCTTCGAGGGGCCGCTGGGCGACTTCACGCTGCGCGAGAGCAGCAACCCGATTCTGTTCGTCGCCGGGGCGACCGGCTTCGCGCCGGTGAAGAGCATCGTCGAAGACGCCTTCGCGCGCGGGCTGACGCGGCCGATGTGTCTGTACTGGGGCGTGCGCCAACGCGCCGACCTGTACGCGTTCGAGCTGGTCGAGGGGTGGCAGCGCCACCACGCGAATTTCCGCTTCGTTCCGGTGTTGTCGCAGCCCGATGCGGCGGACGCGTGGAGGGGCCGCACCGGCCTCGTTCACGAGGCGATGCTGCAAGATTACCCCGACCTGCGCCAGCACGAGGTCTACGTGTGCGGGTCGGTGAAGATGGTCGAAGCGGCCGTGCCGGCGTTCCTGACGCAAGGGCTGAACGAGACCCTGTGCTTCAGCGACGCCTTCGTGCCGGCAGGCCCGCAGATCGCGGCCCTGCCGTAGGGGCCAGGAGCCCGGGCGGCAGCTGGCGCCGCGGGTTCAACCGGTCCAGACCGCAAGCAGGATCAGGGCCAGCGCCACGCCTTGAAAGACCACGCGCATCGTCATCCACTGCGCACTCGTGCGATGCCCGACCTCGCCATGTTGCGTCATCGCCGCGACGCCGAAGGCGAGCGATCCGATTACGCACAACAAGGCCACAACGACCAGCAACGTCATCAAGCTCATGATGTTTCCTCTTCTTCAAGCCGGAGACACTGACGGGGCGGCGCTGCGCCCCCTCCTTGCCACCGTTCGCACACCCTATACCTCGCGACCGCAGAGGATGTTGACGTGCCGCAAACGCCCAGCGTCGCGCATCGCCTTGATGTGACGCTCGCGCAGAAGGCGCGGATTTGCGATCGCTCAAGCGGCGTTCACGCGGCGCGCCTAGCATGCGCTGGAGCGATGCGACAGCGACCTTCCCGGACGCTTTCGCGCCTTGAGGCTTCGCGGCGGCCGGGCGCCGCGCAAAGGGATGAATCATGAAGACCGATGCACAACTGAAGAAAGACGTGACGGCGGAACTCGAGTGGGATCCGTCGATCAATGCGAGCCATGTCGGCGTCGCGGCGGCGGACGGCGTCGTCACGTTGACGGGCCACCTCAACACGTTTGCCGAGAAGTACGCGATCGAGCGCGCCGTGCAGCGCGTGCAGGGCGTGAAGGCGATCGCGCTCGAACTTGACGTGAAACTCGAGCCCGGCCACAAGCGCAGCGACTCGGAGATCGCGAACGCGGTCGAGTCGGCGCTGCAATGGCACGCCCTCGTTCCGGCGGAACGCCTCCAGGTCAAGGTGGAAAAGGGCTGGATCACGCTGAAGGGCGAAGTCGACTGGGAGTACCAGCGCCAGAACGCCGAGAAGGCCGTGCGCCCGCTGACCGGCGTGGTGGGGATCAGCAATGCGATCACGCTGAAACCATCGGTCACGCCGGCCAAGGTCGCGGATCGAATCCGCGACGCGATGGCGCGCCACGCCGAGCGCGAAGCCAAGCACATCGAAGTCATGGTCAGCGGTTCGGCGGTGACGCTGCGCGGCACCGTCGACTCATGGGCCGAGCGCAACGCCGCTTTCGGCGCGGCGTGGTCGGCGCCGGGCGTGCTGAGCGTCGTCAACGAAATCCGCGTCCAGTCGTGACACTGTGAACCCGGAAGTCGCAAGGCGCACCTCCGAACCCGGGTCTGCCGACTCAGGTTCGCAGGCCCCGGTTCAGGGCGTGGAGTTGCCGCGGCCCATCACCCGCGGCGGCATGCCGCTCATGCAAGCGCTCAGCCAGCGCCAGTCGTGGCGAAACTTCGCGCCCACAGCGTTACCGCCGCAGACCTTGTCCGACTTGTTGTGGGCCGCTGCGGGAATCAACCGCGAGCGCGGCGGCGGGCGCACCACGCCGAGCGCGATGAAGTCGCACGAAGTCGATCTGTACGTGGCGCGGCGCGACGGCCTGTTCCTCTATGACCCGCCGGCGCACCGGCTCGGGTTGTGCTTGCCGATCGACTTGCGCCGCAGCACGGGCTACGAGGAGTTCGTCGACAGCGCGCCACTGGAGCTGATCTTTGTGGCCGACCTCGCACGCATGCCGCTCGTGGCAGCGCAGCGTCGGGAAATGTACGCCGCGGCGGCGGCCGGGGCGATGGCGCAGAACGTCTACCTGTTCTGTGCCTCCGCCGGGCTGGCCGCGGCGATTCGCGCCTGGATCGATCCTGGCATCCTCGCCGCCGCGATGCAGCTGCGCGCTGAGCAGCGCGTCGTTCTGTCCCAGGGGCTCGGCTTCGCTTGCGACGCGAGCGCGTGACGCAGGTGAGGCCCGCCGCGCTTGACGAGGCGCAACCCCACGCGGCACACGCTGCGTAGCATGACTTGGCTGCACACGAGTCGCAGCACCCCATCTCACGAGGAACCGCCATGGAAACCACCACCTCTCCCGTCAGCACCACCGATCAAAGCGCGCGCGATCGTTTGGCGCACAGCCTGCAACAAATGGTCGACGAAGCCGAGCACCTGCTGAAGAACGCGCAACGCACCGGCAGCGAACAGTTCAACGCGGCACGCGACAAGTTCGAGTCACAGCTGCGCAGCGCGAAAGCCGAGCTGAGCCACCTGGAGCAAACCGCGCTCGACAACGCCAAGCGCGCCGTGCACGCGACTGACCACGCCGTGCATCAGCATCCCTACACGGCGATGGGCGTCGCGGCGGGAATCGGCGTGCTGGTCGGCATGCTCGTCGCGCGGCGCTAGAGTTTTCTCGATCCAGGCGCACGGGGCCGGGATTGGACACGCCACCGGGCCTGCTGAGTTCGGCGCGCGCGGTGCTGGCCGGGCTGGTCGAGATCGGCCAGACGCGCCTGCAGCTCGCCAGCACCGAGCTCGAAGAGGAGCGGCTGCGCATCGCGCAGTTGCTGCTCTGCGCGACGGCGGCGCTGTTCTTCCTCGGCCTGGGCCTGGTGCTGTTCGCGCTGCTGCTCGTGCTGCTGTTTTGGGACAGCCACCGCGTGCTCGTGCTTGGCATCGAAACGGTCCTGATCCTCGCGATCGGTGCCGGCTTGGCCGGCGTGTGGCGGCACAAGGCGAAAACCAAACCGCGCCTTCTCGGCGCGTCGCTGGTGGAACTTCAGCGCGACCGCGACGCGCTGCAATCCGGCGCAGCCGCCGCCTCGCCATGACAGACGCGGAGTACCGGATCCTGCTCGCCGCGCGCCGCGCGAAGTTGGTGCAAACCGCGCAAATGCAGCGCGTTCGCCTCGCGCAGAGCGCGCTGCCGCTGAGACAACCCTGGGTCTGGCTCGAACGCGGGATCGGCGTGTGGCGGACGCTGCGCGCCCACCCCTGGGCCTTGCTCGCCCCGACAGTGGCTCTGGCGCTGTGGCGTCCACGCGGCGTGCTGCGCGCCCTGCCCGTGTTGCTCGCGATCTGGCGCGCAGCCGTCAGGCCAAGGCTGCGCTGATCCTGCTTTGCGCGCTCACTGCGTGGCGCCGGCCGGCCGGGCGCACACGCCGCTCAGGCTGAGCCGAGGCGGCGCAACTGCGACTTGAGCGCCTCGATCTCGTCGAGCAGGTCGAGCACGAGCGCCGCAGCGGCGGCGTTCAAATCAAGGTCGCGGACGAGGCGCATCGCAATGCGCGCACGCGCCAAGCTCGACCCGCCGAAACGCCAGGCCTGCGGGTCGGCACCGCTTGTCGGGAGCACGCCTTCCTGGATCAGCGCCAGCAGTTGCTCGTTGTCGGCGGCGCCGCACAGCCGGCACAACTCGTCGAGCGTGAACTCGACTTCTTCGTCGACGAGCACGCCATGGATCGTCACTGCATGGAGTTCGCTCATGCCTCCTCCAAAGAGCGGCGCGGATCGAACTCGCCAAAGGTCTTGGCGAGCGCGCGCCACGCCTCCTTCGCCTTTGCGGTGTCGGCACTCGGCAAGGCGATCGACAGGACGGCATACAGGTCGCCGGGCGGTGTGCTGGGTATCCCTTTGCCGCGCAGGCGCAGCTTGTGGCCGGCCTTCGACCCGGGCGGCACCGCGAGCTCGACGCTGCCGTCGGGTGTGGTCAGGGTCACGCTCGCGCCGAGCGCCGCTTCCCAGGGCGCCAGCGGCAGGTCGGCATAGACGTCGCGGCCGTCGACGCGAAACCGCGGGTGCGGCGCGAACCCGACTTCGAGGTACAGGTCACCCGCGGGAGCGTTGCCCTGCCCGGTGCCACCTTGCCCGGCCAGGCGCAGGTGCTGTCCGTCGCGAATCCCTTTCGGAATGTTCACATCCAGTTGACGCTCGACGAGGATCACGCGTCCGCTCGAGTCGAGTTGCGGAACGCGCAGCGAAATCGTGCGCTGCGCGCCCCGGTACGCGTCAACCAGATCGATCTGCACCTTCGCGTGGTGATCGCTGCCCGGCCCGTGGGGCGCGCCGCGTGCACCGTGCATGCCCGCGGCGTGGCGCCCGAACAGCGCCTCGAAGAAATCGCTGTGGCTCGAGTCGGACCCGGTGCCGAAGTCGCGGCCGCTGAATTCGAAACCACTCTCCCAACCCGGCGGCGGGCTGAACTCCTGCCCGCGCGCGTGGCGTTTGCCGACGTCATCGTAAGCGGCGCGCTTCTCGGCGTCGCCCAGCGCCTCGTAGGCCTCGGCAATCTCCTTGAAGCGCGCCTCGGCGTCGGGCTCCTTGCTCACGTCAGGGTGGTACTTGCGCGCCAGCTTGCGGTACGCGCGCTTCACCTCGTCCTGGGTGGCGGAGCGCTCAACGCCGAGCGTCGCGTAGTAGTCCTTGAAATCCATGAAGCTTCTCGCAGCGTGCCTGCGGCAGGGTAGACCGCGGCGCTTCGCTTGGGCTTGAGCGACGTCAAGGTACAGGATCCTTCACGCCATGGCTGCTGTGCAGATCGGCGCCATGGCGCATCGAGACCGCCTCTTCGCGCTCCAGCTCTTCGAGCCGGTTGTCGACGTCCCAGATCGATGTGTCCAGCTCGGGCAGCATCACGTCCTGCAGGGCTCGGGCGCGGCGCACCGAGCGGCGGTATTCGAGCGACAAGCGCTCCAGGTTGCCCGACACGGCGGCGATTGTTGCGGCTGCCGCGATGACGGCAGCGAAAGCGTCCCGGCAATGCTCGGCTTCGGGTGAACGGTTCACCGCTTGCGCCGCCGGCGACACCGTAGTCGCGTCGAAGCTGGCCTCCTGCAAAGGCACACCCATCAATCCGTGGGTTCGGATCAGCAGTTGCGCCGGCGCCAGGTCACGCGGCGGATAGACCTGCAAGCCCTGCAAGCCGTGCCGCGCCACCGCGCCTTGCAACGCGGCAGCAGCGACCTCGTTCAAGCCGATGAAGTCGGATTGCAGCGTCGCGTAGCGCTGCAACTCGCGCAGGATCTCACCCGCAAGCAGCAGGCATTTTTCGTCGAGAAAGACGTAGCCCTCGTGCATCGCACGGCGTTCGTCCTTCATCTCGATGAGCGCGCTGCGGGTGGGGCTTGTATCGCTCATGTTCGAGCCTCGATGTGCGCAGCGATCTGCGCGTCCGACAGGCGCGTCAACTCGCCCTTCGGAAACTCGGCAAGCAGGCCCCACCCCAGCGCCATGCTTTGTTCGAGCGTGCGCGGCGCATCCTGGTTGACGAGGGTCTGCTCGAACGCGGTGCCGAAGCGCAGAACCATGCGGTCGGTATCGGCCAGGCCCTCGAGTCCGACCACGCTCGCGAGCACGCGCGCCTGCGTGGCTCGCGCGTAGGCGGCGTAGAGCTGGCTCGCCAGCGCAGGGTGGTCGGCGTGCGTGTACTTTGCACCGGTGCCGTCTTTCATCAGCCTTGACAGGCTCGGCAGCACGTTCACCGGCGGGTAGACCCCGCGCCGATCCAGATCGCGCGACAGCACGATCTGGCCCTCCGTGATGTAGCCCGTCAAGTCCGGTATCGGATGGCCGATGTCGTCGGCCGGCATCGTCAGAATCGACAATTGCGTCAGCGTTCCCGGCACGCCGCGCAGGCACCCTGCGCGCTCGAACAGCGTCGCCAGGTCCGAATACATGGTTCCGGGGAAGCCCTTGCGGCTCGGAATCTCGCCTTTGCTCGACGACACCTCGCGCAAGGCCTCGCAGTAGTTCGTCATGTCGGTGAGGATCACGAGCACGTGTTTGCCGAGCTCGAACGCGAGGTATTCGGCGGCGCAGAGCGCAAAGCGCGGCGTCAGCAGGCGCTGCGTGCTCGAGTCGCTGGCGAGGTTCAGGAACAGCGCGGTGCGTTCCAGCGCGCCGCCCTGTTCCAGGCTGCGCCGAAAGTACTCGGCGCTGTCATACGGCACGCCGATCCCGGCGAAGACGATGACGAAGTGATCGCTGGAGTTCGCCGAACGCAGCCGCGCGTGGCTCGCGATCTGCACCGCGAGCCGGTCGTGCGGCAGCCCGCCGCCCGAGAACAACGGCAGCTTCTGGCCGCGCACCAGGCTGTTCATCAGGTCCAGCGTGCTGATGCCGGTTTCGATGAAATCGCGCGGCATCGCGCGCGCCACCGGGTTCAGCGGCAGGCCTTCGATCGCGACCTGGCGCTGCGCGGCAATCGGCGGCCCGCCGTCGATGACCTGACCCACGCCGTTGAAGATCCGCCCGAGAATTCCGGGTCCGACGCCGAAGCGCAGCGCCTCGCCGGGAAAGCGCACGACGGTGCCCTCGAGCGACAGCCCGGCCGTCGATTCGAGCACCTCGATGATCATGAACTGTTCGTCGATCGCTGCGATTCGCCCCAGGCGCGAGCGGCCGTCAGGCCCACGCACCTGCACGGCGTCGGCCAGGCCAACGTCGAGCGTGCGCCGCAGGAACAGCAGCGGGCCTTCGAGGCGCGTGGCGGCGCCTTCAACGCTGAGCAGCATCGTGGCCTTCAACGTCATCCCGGTGTCGCAAGCCGGGATCCACTGCCGGCGCGAACCCCTGGATCCCGGCTTGCGCCGGGATGACGGCTGTTTGCCCGTGCGCCGGCACCATCTGCGCAAACTCACTTTCCATGCGCACACCGAGTTCGGCGAGCAGCGGCAACTGGTCGTCGGCAATGTCTTCGCCCATGCGCTGCAGCGCGCGCAGGCAGGGCAGCGACGCCAGCTGCTCCGGCGCGACCCCGGCAGCGAGTGCGGCTTCGGCCAGGTCGAAGAAGCGCCCGAGCAAACGCATCATCGCGCCCTGGCGCTGCGGGCTGCAGACCCGATCGACCGCCGAAAAAGCCGACTGGCGCAGGAACGCCTCATTGATCAGGTCCGCGCACAGCAGCGTGAGTTGCTGGCGCGACGGCAGCGCGTCCTTGCCGATGATGCGCGCCATGCGTTCGAGTTGCGCCTGATCGTCGAGCAGCGTCAGGAAGCGCCGGCGCAGCAACAGCCACTCGCGATTGCCCTGCGCTGCCCACCAGGGCGCGAAGTCGCGCGCGTCTTCGGCGTACGACTGGAGCGGGTGGATCGCGGGGTAAAAGCGCGCCTGCGCACGTTTCGCGTCGAGCGCCCAGAAGGCTTTCACGTAGCGCTTCGTGTGGCTCGTCACCGGCTCGGAGAAGTCGCCTGACGGCGGGCTGATCGCGCCCATCACGCTCACCGAGCCCGTTGCTCCGGCGAGAGTTTCGACGAGCGCGGCGCGTTCGTAAAAATCGGCGAGGCGGCTCGCCAGGTAGGCCGGGTAGCCACCCTCGCCCGGCAACTCGCCGAAGCGCCCCGACACTTCGCGCAGCGCTTCGGCCCAGCGGCTCGTCGAGTCGGCCATCAGCGCGACGTGCAGGCCCTGGTCGCGAAAGTACTCCGCGACGGTGATCGCGCAGTAGATGCTCGCCTCGCGCGCCGCGACCGGCATGTTCGACGTGTTGGCGATGATGACGGTGCGCTCCATGAGCGGCCGGCCGGTGCGCGGGTCGGTGAGCGTCGGGAATTCGTCGAGCACGCCGGCCATCTCGTTGCCGCGCTCGCCGCAACCGAGATAAACAATGACGTCGGCGTTGCAGCCCTTGGCGAGCGCTTCGAGCAGCACCGTCTTGCCGGTGCCGAAGCCGCCGGGAATCGCCGCCTTGCCGCCCTGCGCCACCGGGAACAGGCTGTCCAGGATGCGTTGGCCCGTCACGAGCGGCGCCTGCGTCGGCAAGCGGCGCGCCACGGGCCGGGGCACGCGCACCGGCCAGACGTGGCTCATCGCGAGTTCGCGCAAGCTGGCGTCGCCCTGGCGCAGCACGCACACGGTGGCGTCGTCGGCGTACTCTCCAACCGGCTGCACCGACTCGACAACACCGCTTGCGTCGGGCGGCGCGAGGCAAAGTTGCGTGCGTCCTTCCTGAGCGCTCGCCTGCCCAATCACTGCACCCGCAGCCAAGGGCGCACCGGCGCTGATCTGCGGTTCGAAGTGACGCCGCCCTGCTGCCGGCGCGAGCATTCCCGGCTGCACGAACATGGAGTCGACGCCCGAAAGCGGCCGCAACAAGCCATCGAAGATATGGCCCAGCAGGTTCGGCCCGAGCCGCACCGACAGCGCCTGGCCGTCGCCGCGCACTTCGGTTCCGGGGCGCAGCCCGGAGGTGTCTTCGTAGACCTGGACGACGATTGTCTCGTCGTGAATACGCACCACTTCGCCGAGCAGCGCACGCGGCCCGACGCGCACCGACTCGCGCAGCGAAAACGGCCCCTGCTTCACCGCATGCAACACCGGCCCAGCAATGCTGCGCACGGTCGCGAGGCTCACGCTGAGTCCTCCAGGAGACGCAGCAAGCGCGCCTCGATCTCGGTGCGATCGGCGAGCAGCCCCTCGAGCGTCGCGTCGACGACGTTGCCGTCGACCTCGATGCGCAGGCCGGCACGGATCGCCGGATCGGCGAGGAACAGCGGCGAGCTGCCCCATTCGCCGCCCTGCGCATGCTGCTCCGCTGCAGGCCAGTCGGGTGCGTGCACGATGCGCCAAGCGCCGCCGGGCAAACGCATGCGCGCAAAGCGCGCCGCGTGTGCGACCCACGCCGCACGCGAAGCCGCCTCGCGCCACAGCGCCTCCAGTTCAGGGGCCAGTTGCTGCCACGCCTGGCGCAGCAAGGCCGCGCTGCGCTGCTGCGCGTGCAGGCGACGCTGCGTCGCGAGGTGCGCCTGCGCTGCGGCGATTCGCTCGCGCCGCCGCAGGCGTTGTTCCTCGAACGTCTGGCGCATTCGCGCCCGCGCGTCGGCGTGCGCGTTGGCGCGTAGCACGTCGGCGTTGGCGTGGGCGGCGCCGAGAATCTGCGAGGCTTGGCGCGTCCGGTCGGCTTCGATCAGATCGAGCAGGGCGCGCGTCTGCTGCGCAATCAGTACCGCCCCTTCAGCCGGCCCGTTGTTCATGCCTCCAACCCCAATTGCGCGCGCAGCCGCGTTGCCAGGTCAGGCAGCGGCACCACGCCTTGCAGGTCGGGAACGATCAGCACCAGCGGCGCGGGCGCAGCCAACGCTTCACGCAGCTCGGCGTCGGCAATCGCCGCGGCCACCGCAGGCGACACCAGCACCAGCGGCGAGTGCGACCGCGCCCACGCCAGCGCGGTCGTCTCGGCACCACTGCGAGGCGTGTGCACGCGCGCCCCGGCGAGCCGGTAACCCGCGGCGCTCACCTCATCGCCGAGGTAGAGCGGTGCACTCATGCCACCGGCGCCGGTTGCGGCGTCCATCACCCGAGCCGATTGAGAATCAGGATCGACACGATCAAGCCGTAGATCGCGATGCCTTCGGCCAGGCCGATGAAGATCAGCAGCCTGCCGAACAGGTCGGGCTTTTCGGCGAGTGCACCCACCGCAGCCGCGCCGACCTTGGCCACCGCAAATCCGGCGCCGAGCGAAGACAGCCCGGTCGCGAGCGCTGCGCCGATCAGTGCCCAGCCGGTGTCGGCGGCGGCTCCGCCCTTGGTGGCAACGCCGGCTGCAACGTCGCCGACCGCCGCCGCGCTCGGCGCCCACAAGAGCAGCAGCGTCGCGACCAGCGCGATGAACAGCGTCAGCGCGAGCAGCGCTGCGGGAAACACGTGCGGTTTTTTCATCGAACCTCCGGATGCGTGAACGGCGGCGCGGACAGCGGGCGAAATGCCCTGCCCTGGGCGCGCATGAAGCGGGTGAAGAATTCGAACAGCACGAGCCGCGTCGTCTGGATAGCCACGACCATCACCTCGAGCACGATCACGACGCCGTTGCCGACGATCAGCACGAGCAACTTGGCCACGCTGCTCTCTGCCGCGTCCATCAAGGCGATCACCGCCGACGCCAGCCCCGCGTGAGCGAGCGCAAACGCGCCGACGCGCGCGAACGACAGCGTATTGATCAGGATTTGCAGCGTTTTTTCGAGCAGTTCGCCGATCGCGCTCAACGCGGCGTCGGCGCGCTTCGCGTGCACCGCGTGGCCAATGCAGAAGTGCAGCGCTGCGGCAGCCGCGACGATGAATCCGGCCGGAGCGAACACAGCCGCGAGCAGGCCCAGGTAGACGACGATCAGCGCCGCGTCGGTCAACAGCCACTCGCGCCACTGCCCACGCCACAGCGCTTCGAGCGCGTTCAGCATCAAGCCGAGCGTGAGCAGCAGCGCGCCGCCGAGCAGCGGCGCGAGCAGCACCGGCAGCGGCTCGTCGAGCGGGTGAACCCACAGCGCGGGCAACACGTTGTGTACGCCGAAGACCGCGCCGAACAACACGCCGAACAGGGCTGCCGACAGCCCCCCCGCCATCAACAGCCGGGTGATGGGATAGCGCTTGCGCAAGAACCAGCCCGCGGCCGCGAGCACCAGGCCCTGGCCGACGTCGCCGAACATGTAGCCGAACAGCAGCGGCACGACGATCGCGAGCAAAACGCTCGGGTCCGCCTCGCTCGACGACGGCATTCCGAGCGCCCGGCTGAAGATTTCGAACGGCCGCACCCACGCCGGGTTGCGCAGCAACATGGGCGCCTTGCGGTGCGCAGGCGCTGGTGCGAAGTGCAGCAACGCGCGCGCGCCGCTGCCCTGCAACGCGTGCGCGAGGGTTTCGCCGCTCAGGTCGCTCGACCAGCCGGTGATCCAGCACAGCAGTGCTCCGGATTCGAGCGCGTGCACGTTGTGCATCAGCCAATCGAGCCGGTTCGCGTCGCCGAGCGCGCAAGGCAGGTCGTGGCGCTGGTGCAGCGCCGCGAGCGCCTCACGCTTGTTCCCCGCCTCGCGCTCGATCGCAGCCAGGCGCTCGCGTACATGCTCCCGGTTGCGCGCGGCGTCGGCGTGCAGCCAACTCGGCGGCTCGTGCACGCTGCCCTCCAGCGCAGTCACCGCCTGGGCAAGCGCCTGCAGCACCTGCGGCGCACCGGCGACGAGCAAGTGCGCCGCGCCGTCGATTTCCCGGTGGCTGGCGAGCGTCTCGACGTCGCCCGCGTTCGGCGGGAATGCTTTCTCGGGCTCGATGCCAGGGGGCAAGACGAACATGCGCACGCTCAATTGCGGTCCCGCTTCGGGCCAATGCGCCGGATCGAGCGTGCCTTCGCCAAAAGCCTCCAGCACACTTCGCCAGAGCAGCAACTCCTGTTTGTCAACGTCGCCGCGCTGCAGTGCCTGAACCAGCGGTTCGCCGTCGCGAACCCAGGCGCGCAGCGCCGCCAGGCAGCGTTCCAGCGTCGTCACGGGCGGCTCGGGGAATGCCGATGGCCGGCAGGTTTCAGGCGCCGGCCAGTAAGCCGAGTAACGCGCCGCCAGATCGGAGTATTGGGCGAGCAGCGGCAACGCGTCGTGCAGCAGCTCAGGCAGCGCCTGGCTGCCGCGCGCTTCGAGTTCGACGGCGCCGGTGCGCGCCAGCGCCTCGAGAATCAGCGTCGCGTCGTCGCGCGCCGCGAGAATCTCGAACCAGCGTGCCGGGCGCGGGCGCAGCATCAGGCCGCCCTCGGGTGGGCCGGGCGGTGAAACAGGATGCGCCTGAGCAGTTCGGCGCGCAGCCGCTCCAGGTCGAGCGCGCACAGCGCGAGGTGGATGAAAGCCGCTGCCGGCTCCAACACCGCGCGACGCAACGACATCGACAGTTGAGCATGCAGCGAGCTGCGCTGCGCCCAAGCCTGGCCGCCGCGCGCGTCGGCAAACGCCTTGAAATGGTCACGCAGCAGGCGCTCCAGCGGCGCGAGCGTGCCGGCGTCGCCCGACGCTCGAGGCAAACGGCGCTGCCACTCGTCGCGCCACGCCTGCCCGATCGTGTGCGGTGCCGACCACGCCGCCGCCAGCGCGGCACAGGGCCCGGCGCTCAATGCCGCGGCGCGCGCTTGCGGCGCTGTGGCGACGAGTTCGCGCCAGAGGTTGTCATCTTGCATCCATGCGGCCGTTTCGCCACCGCGCGCCAGGTGCTGCAACAGCGCGAGATCGGGCAGCACGGCGCACCACAGGATCGGCGCCTGCCACGCTGCGGGCATCCATGCCGCGACCTCGGCAATCAGCGCGCGCCCGTGGCCGCGCAGGATGGCCTCGACCTGGTGCGCGGTGCTGTCCACGCCGATGCCGACCAACCACGGTCGCAGTCCGGTCACGCGCGCTGCATCGAGCAGCGGCGCGAGCTCGCGCAGCGTTTCGATGCGGCGCCACGCCGGCTCGTCCGGGCGCTCGCCATGGCGCGCGCAGAGCCTGGCGTGCGCGACCTCGAGGCTGCCGCAGTCGATCACGGCGGCGCTCCGATCAGTTCCCGCGCGAGGGCACGGACCGCGTGTTGCACGCGCGCGCAATCATCCGGCGTCAGCGGCGGCGCTGCGCCCACTCCACCCAGTGCGGCCGCCTGCGAATCGATCTTCGTGAGATCGGCCGCGAGCTCGCGCTCGAATCCGCCGACCACCTCGCGCATGCGCCGCTCGGTGCGTTCAGCCACCGTGCGGGCGGCACTGCGCGCGTTCTCGGCGATTCGTTGCACCTCAGCGCGGGCCTGTTCGACCGACTTGCGCGCGCTGCGCTCCGCGCCGAGCACTTGCGCGATCGCCGCTTCCGCGACGTCATTGAATTCGAAACCGCGCTGCGCGTCGATGGTTTTCACTGCATGACCCGGCTGCTGCACCCCACGGAGATTGCAGCCGGGGCAGCCCCAACGCATTGACCCACCTCAAAAGCCGGGCAGGCGGTGCGCCGATTCACGATTCCCTCACATCAACGATATGCGTCCCTCGCTGACCAGTGGCGCGTAAAGCCTCGTGTCGGCTGCAATGCGTTCGCGCAAGGCCTGCGGCGTCGACGGCGTGATCTCGAAACCGGCCTGTTCGGCTCGGCTGCGCACTGGCGCCGTCATGAGCACAGCGGCGATGTCGCGCTGCAATTGCGCGAGCACCTGCGGCGGCGTTCCGGCCACACCCACGAGTGCGGCCCACGGATGCATGTCGACTCCGGGAGCGCCGGCTTCGTGCAGGGTCGGGATCTGCGGCTGGCTCGCCAGGCGCTGCTTGGCGGCGACGGCCAACGGCCGCAGCCTGCCGCTGCCGAACAGGCCGGCGACGGTGTTGATACCGAACGCGGTGAAATCGACGTCGCCCGACACCACCGCGGCGAGCAGCGCGCCTGCGTCCTTGAACGGCACGTGCAGCATCTGCACGCCGGCAGCACGCGCGAGCAGTTCGATCGCGACGTGGCTCGCATGGCCATTGCCGAGCGTCGCGTAGCTGATGCTGCCGGGCGAGCGGCGCGATGCGTCGAGCAACTCAGCAATGCCTTGATAGCGGCTCGTGCCGCCGACCCAGAGCACGAAGGTCGCACGAAACAGCAAGGTCAGCGGCTCCAGATCGCGTTCCGGGTCGTAGGGCAGCGATGCGTGCAGCAGCGGGTTCACCGCCAGCGTTGCGGTGTCGGCAAGGAACAGCGTGTGCCCGTCGGCCGCGACGCGCCGCGCTTCGCCGAACGCGACGATCCCCGACGCGCCGGGTTTGTTGTCGACGAGCACCGGCTGGCCCCAGCCGTGGCTGAGCTGTTGCGCGACGCTGCGCGCGACGACGTCGGGGCCCACACCCACCGAGTAGGGCACGACGATGCGCACCGCACGCGCCGGAAAGGCCGACTCTCGCGCGGCCCACGCCGGCGCGCCGCGCAGCACGCCGGGCAGACCGGCGAGCGACGCGAGCAGCGCGCGGCGCGCGATCAAGTGCTGCTCAGAACCCATTCATGAACGGCCGATGCCGGCGAGTGCAAAACACGTCGCCATTGTGGGCAGCGGACCCCGGCATCGGGTTTGAGCAGGGACAAGGCGCAGCAGCACAACGTCGTCGAAGATTCAGCGAAATCCCCGCAGGCGAGGAGCCCGGCCATGTCACTGCGCAATCACATCTACATCGTCCCCACCGATCGCTGGTACATCGAGCGCAGCGTCTGGCTGATCGCCGGCGTCGTTCTTCTCGCCGCGACCGCAATGGCCGCGCTGGTGCATCCGCTGTGGGTGCTCGGCGTGATCGCCACCGCGGCAGCGTCGATAGTCGTCGCGTTCACGGGCTTTTGTATCGTCGGCAACGTGCTCGCCCGGCTGGGTTTCCAGCCGAAGCTCGCGCGCCCCGGCTGGAAGCCGGGCGACTGGTACTTCATGCAGACCGACCGCTGGTACCTCGAGCGGCGCATTTACATCGCCGTCGGAATCAACTTGCTCGTCGGATCGAGCCTGTCGCTGCTGCACAGCCCCTGGTGGCTGGCGTTCACCGGCTTCGTCGGCGGCGCGATGGTCTGGTTCGCTGCAACCGGCTTTTGCATCATGGCGAATGGGTTGTATTGGCTGGGGGCGGAGCCGAGGTTGGTGCCTGGGGGTGGGGCAATGCGTGACCAGCCGCGTGTAGCTCAGCCAAACCCGCTGTGAAGTGAATGCAATGGGCGAGACTGCTTGCCGCCCCCGCTTGGCAGCCCGCCCTCGTTAAGAATGTCGACGCGGCGCGTATGGCGGTGAGAGAGTCGCTCAATCAGCTCGCCCAGTCCGCCGACAGCAGCGCCGCCTGCTCCAGCACGGTCTCGGTGGCCTTCTCCTGCTTGTCCGGCGGATACCCGTACTTGCGCAAGATGCGCTTCACCAGCACACGCAGTTGCGCACGCACGTTCTCGCGCAGCGTCCAGTCGATCGTGACGTTGGCCCGCACCGTGCGCACCAGTTCTTGCGCGATGGTGCGCAGGGTCTCGTCACCCAGCACCTTCACCGCGCTGTCATTGGTCTCCAGCGCGTCGTAGAAGGCCAGCTCGTCCTCCGAAAGCTTGAGCGCCTCGCCTCGTGCGTGAGCCTCACGCATGTCTTTCGCCAGGCCGATCAACTCCTCGATCACCTGCGCCGCCTCGATCGCACGGTTCTGGTAGCGGCGGATCGTCTGCTCCAGCATCTCGGCAAACGACCGCGCCTGGACGACGTTCTTGCGCCGACGAATCGCCAGTTCACCTTTCAGCAACTTCTGCAGCAGCTCCACCGCCAGGCTGCGCTGCGGCATGCCGCGCACCTCGGACAGAAACTCCTCGGAAAGGATCGAGATGTCGGGCTTGGCCAACCCAGCCGCGGCGAAGATGTCGATCACGCCCTCGGGCGCTACGGCGCGCGAGATGATCTGCCGCACCGCATGCTCGATGTCCTCCTCGGGCCGCGCGTCGGCGGGCGCACGCTTGGCGAGCACCGCCTGCACGCCAGGCCGCAGCTTCACGATCTCGCGGTACAGCTCCACGCAGATGCGTCGGCTCATGCAGACGATCATCGCCTTCCCAATCATCGCCTCGAGTCGTTTCTCGAAGTGCTCGACGATGTCCTTGGCCACCAGCTCCAGCCGCTTCTCGGCGCCGACCACGGCTTCGAGCTGCGCCCACTTGGTCTTGAGCTTCTCCTTGCGCTCGACCTCCTCGCCCTCGGTGGCCTCCTCGAACCCGGGGTCGATCTTGGGCCGCTCGGACTCGAGGAGCGCCAGCTTGGCGAGGCGGCTCTCGTAGTAGATCGGCACCGTGGCGCCGTCCTGCACGGCGCGCTGGATGTCGTAGACGCTGATGTAGTCGCCGAACACCGCGCGCGTGTTGGCGTCGGCCAGCTCGATCGGCGTGCCGGTAAAGCCGATGAACGAGGCATGCGGCAGCGCGTCGCGCATGTGGCGCGCATAGCCGTCGATGAAGTCGTACTGGCTGCGGTGCGCCTCGTCGGCGATGACCACGATGTTGCGTCGCTCGGAAAGCGTCGGGTGCCGGTCGCCCTTCTCTTCGGGGAAGAACTTGTGGATGGTGGTGAACACTACCCCGCCCGCCGCCACGCTGAGCAGCTCGCGCAGGTGCGCCCGTGATGCTGCTTGCACCGGCGGCTGGCGCAGCAGGTCGCGGCAGCGCGAGAAGGTGGCGAAGAGCTGGTCGTCGAGGTCGTTACGGTCGGTGAGCACGACGAGGGTCGGGTTCTGCATCGCCGGCTCGCGGATGATGCGGCCGGCGTAGAACGCCATCGTCAGGCTCTTGCCCGAGCCCTGCGTGTGCCACACCACGCCGACGCGCCGGTCGCCGGGCTTGCCGCCCGCTTTGCGACCAGCCTCGTAGCGGCCTTCTGGCTCGGCGATTCGGTGCAGCTCTGCAGCTCGCAGCGTCTCGCCCACCGCCACCTGCACCGCGTGGAACAGGTGGTAGCCGGCCATCTTCTTGACGATGCGGCCGCCGTCGTCCTCGAACACGACGAAGTCGCGCAGCAGGTCCAGAAAGCGCCGCGGCGCGCACAGGCCCTCGATCACCACCTGCAACTCCGGCACATGCGCGCCGGCGAGGGTCTCGCCAGCGATGGTTCGCCAGGGCTTGAACCACTCGCGCCCCGCGCCAAGCGTGCCCACGCGTGCCTCCACCCCATCGGACACGGCGAGCAGCGCGTTCGTCGCGAACAGCGTCGGCAGCTCGGCCTGATAAGTCTGGAGCTGCTGGTAAGCGCCCCAGATCGTCGCGTTCTCGTCGGCTGCGTTCTTCAACTCCAGCACCGCCAGCGCCAGTCCGTACACGAAGAGCACCACATCCGGCCGGCGCGAATGCTTGTTTTCCAAGACGCTGAACTGGTTCACCGCCAGCCAGTCGTTGCCGGAGTAGCGGTCGAAGTCGATTGCACGGGCTTGCGCGCCACGGATCATGCCGGCCGCGTCGCGGTACTCGACTGTCACGCCGTCCACCAGCAGGCGATGCAGCGCGCGATTGCGAACGATCGGATCCGCACCCTCGGGTCGCGTCAGCTTGCGGAAGGCGTCGTCGAGCGCCTCGACGGACAGGGCCGGGTTGAGCCGGCCGAGCGCGTCGCGCAGCCGTTGCGCCAGCACCACCTGCCCGTAGTCGTCGCGTTCAGCCGTGGGTTCGCCAGGGGCGATCTCGGCGCCGTTGCGGACCTTCCAGCCAATGCTTTCGAGCCAGGCCAGCGCGGCCTGTTCAACCACCGACTCGCTAAAGGACTCCTGGCTCATCGGGTACCGGCGCAAGGCAAACCGGTCCCCCTTGCGTTCAGGCGGCTTCGGTGGCCAATTCGTCAGCCACCGCCAGAGATTCGCTCGGGCTCAGCCGCAACCACTCCAGCATCACGAGGTTGCGAATCGCACTCGCAATGGCCTGCCGCTTCTCGCTGGTGCGCCAGGTCTTCTTCCATTCGAGGACGTAGTCGAACAGCTGTTGTTCAGTCACTTCCTCGTTCGGCCGCTTTCCCTTGAGCTCCCGACTCGCAAAGAGCACCGTCAGTACCTCCTCGGCCTGTTCGGTGCTTTTGATGCGGCTGAACAGGTCAACCGCCTTGTTCACTCTTCGTGCGTGGCGTTCAATGACCTCGCGCTGAACGCCGCGGTCGCGCTCGTACTGCTCGCTCACGCGCAGCGCGACCATCTTGCCGAGTTGCTGCTCGTGCACCCAATTTCGATTCGCAAAGACGTGCAACGCACGCGCGACGTCGGACGAAAAAGGCCCGTAGCTTCCCTTGTCGAAGCGAAAGCCGGTGGGGACGCCCATCTCGGTGACCACATAGGCAATCTTCTGAAAGATCGTGCGGCCGACGGGGTTGGCGTAGGGCTGCTGGCCGAGCTCACGCACCACTTCCATCAACGCTACCCAATCGGGATTGAGCTTGTCTGCGCGACGGCCCTTGCCTTCGAGCGACATCTGCGACGCCGCACTCAAGAAGTCGAGGCCCAGCTCGGACTTGGGCGTGCCGTAGGGGGCATACACCTCCACGTCGACTGGCAGCGCATGAAGCTTGCGCCAGATCAGAGGCCCCACCTCGGCCCACTCCAAACCGCCATTGCCGCAGCCCAGCGGCGGCATCGCCACCGACGTCAACCCCCAGGCAGCCGCATGCGCGGCAAAGTAGTCGAGCCCGCGCTCGATATCGGCCAGCCTCGACGGCGAGCGCCAATTCCCCTTGGTGGGAAAGTTGATGATGGCGCGGCCCGAAGCGTCGCGGTACAGATACGGTTCGCCCAGCTTCACCTGCTTGGCATCGCAGCGCGCGCGGTAGTCGTCGAACATCGCGGGGAAGCGCTTCTTGAACTCCTGCGCCACGCCCTTGCCCATCACGCCCACGCAGTTGACCGTGTTCACCCAGGCCGCGGCCGGGCTTTCGAAGAGGTCACCGATGAGGGCTTTGAACATGGGCAAGTCTGTGACATTCAACGAAAGAATAGCACCGGTGCTACCACCAAGGGCTGCCTCAGCGCAACCGCTGACGCCTTGGTTGAATTCGAATCAAGCACACGCCTCGACGATCGCGTCGCTGAATGCTCGGAAGCTGCGTGATGAGGTTCGCGCCGGATCGACATGCGCACCGATCGCGCGAGCCGCCTCGATCTTCAACAGCCCACCTTTGAAGTACCCGTGCCCGTGCATCACGCGCTCAAAGGCTTCCCAGGTGCCTCCGGAAATGGCATCCGGGTCGCGGAAGCCCTGCCGGCGCGGCACGTTGGTCGATGCCCGCGGATACGCCGCGCGCACCGCCGCCCAATCGCCGAAATACCATGCCTCAAGTTCCTCGATGGCGATGCGGTTGACGAGCTGCCAAGGCGCGTTCCCCGCGCGGGTGCGTGTGCGCAGGCCAGCTTGCCGGGCCATGGCCTCCAGTTGGCGCTTGAGCACACGGCAGTCGTCGTCATCGCGATCCACAACGACCACGATGCGCCAGTCTGGTGGCAACCAAGCTGCGTAGCCACGCAGCCGTGGCTCGAGCTTGCCGAGCAGGTCGTTCTTGCCCTGAAACGGGTGTACCTCGAAGGTGCGGTCCTGGGGCAGCAGCCGCGGCAACAAGGCGCGAAGGAACGCCTCCATCGAGGGCTCCTCGACCAGCAGTTCAAGATGGGCG
The DNA here is from genome assembly GCA_963775015.1 of uncultured beta proteobacterium. Classification (GTDB taxonomy): domain Bacteria; phylum Pseudomonadota; class Gammaproteobacteria; order Burkholderiales; family Burkholderiaceae_C; genus JAEMQF01. The sequence continues at coordinate 80,801 of CAVZHI010000024.1, forward strand.
GCGGGCATTCTTAGCGCCTCCGCTGAGCGCGACTCGGCGCGCCCTGGTTGACCAGTGGGTCGCCCACACCGAGCTGCCCCTCCATCCACAGCTGCCCGAGCAAAGCGCCCTGTGCCACGAAGTCGTTCACGCCGGGCAGGTCGGCCGCGCGCCGGCGTCTGCGTGTACCCCTGCTCGTCGCGCCACAACACCCGCACCTCGTCGGGCCGCAGCGCGTTCAGGAAGAAGGGCGAGTGGGTCGTCACCAGCAGTTGCGTGCGGGCGCTGGCCGCGCGGCATTCTTCGGCCAACTCCGGCAGCAGCCGCGGGTGCAGAAAGTTCTCCGGCTCTTCGATGCCGATGAATGGCGGCGGTGCGGGGTCGTACAGGAGGACGAGGTACGCGAGCATCTTCAGCGTCCCGTCGGACGCAAACTTCGCCAGCACCGGGTGGCTGAATGGCGCGTCCTTGATTTGCAGCAGCAGCCGGCCGTCGGGCATCGTCTCGGCCAGCACGCGCTCGATTCGCGGCACGCGACGCCGCAGCACCTCGAAGATCTGCTCCAGCCGTTCACCGTGCTGCTCGGCGAGGGACTGGATGACATTGGCCAGGTTGTCGCCGGTCCTGGTCATGCGCTCCTGCGGGCCGGCCTCCGGCTGACCGCGCGCGCTGTCGGCCGACAGGTACGACACATACCAGCCGGTGATGAAATCGCGCAGTGCGGCCACGCGCGGATGATCGGCAAACTGCCCGAGTGCGTTGACGGCCAGCAAGTCGGCGCGACTTCAGCGGCACGTCGATGCGCGTGTCTTGCTCGTCGGGGTGCTCGCCGCTGACCGCCTTGCCCTTGCCCTCGCGATAGTCGAGAAATCGGAACGGCTGGCCATGGCTTCCACGCTTCCAGCGCAACCACTCCTCCACGACCACCGGGCTACCCGCTCGTTCATCCACGGCCAGGTGATAGGTGATGAGCGGATAGCCAGGCTCACGGTACTTGATCTCGATGGTCACCGGCCCGTCGCCGCCGCGCGTCTTGAGTTCCTTCGCCCGGCCGCGCTTGTCCCATGCGCGGCGCAGCCCCAGCTCGAAGCACTCGGAGAGGAAGGCGAATACGTCGAACACCGTCGACTTGCCGCTGCCATTCGGTCCCAGCAGGACCGTCAGCGGCGTCAGGTCCTTGAACTCGACCTCGCGCAGGGCGCGGAAGTTTTGGACCTTCAGGTACTCGATGCGTGCGCGGCTACGGGTGGTGATTGTTGGCTTTTTCTTCATGCAGTCACCTCAATGATTCTCTCGGTGTCTTTTACCTGCAGTTCGCCGGAGATGAGCTTGGGCAGCAGCTTGTCGCGGAGTGTGGTGAGTGTCCGGGATTCGCGCGCGCATTGAACGATGCGCTCGTGGAGTGGCCGCGCCAGCTTCTCAAACGCCTGAATCACCTGGGCTGATGGCGTGAGGCGCGGCTGCGTGTCGCGGCTGTTGCGCTCGGCATCGCAGTACTCGCCCGTCACGGCGTTCACCAGCAGGCGATGCAGCGCGCGGCTGCGCACGATGAGGTCCGTGCCCTCTGGTCGCGTCAGCTTGCGGAAGGCGTCGTCCAGCGCCTCGGCGGGCAGCGCCGGATTGAGCCGCGCGAGCGCATCACGCAGCAGCAGCTCCAGCATGACCTGCCCGTAGTCATCACGCTCGGCCGCGGGCTCTCCGGGAGCGATCTCGATGGCGTTGCGGACCTGCCAGCCGACGCTTTCAAGCCAGGCGAGGTCGGCTTCCTCCACGGTGGATTCGGTGAAGCACTCGGTCATCCGCCCTCCCCTCCCGCACCTGGCCGACTCACAAGCTGCACCATCGCTTCATAGTGCCCAATGTCCTGCGCCTTGATGAACGGGGGCGACGCGCAAAGGTGCCGACACCGCAACGCGCCCATCGCGCACATCACTCACACGAACGATTGGCACGCCATCAGCTACCGGGGCTCCAGGTTGAACGATGCCGTAGGAGATGCCGCGACTCGGCTCAATCAAAGTATCGAGCGGAACCGTCTGCCACTCACTCACCATACCCAAGCCCCTCCAGATCGGCGGCAATGGCGGCTCCGAGCTTCGAGGCCTCGGCCTGCTGCTCGCAGCGGTGCGGTGAACCACTGCTCGCGGCAGGACTCAAGCATCGCCACCCCTCGTCTCAGCGCCCATCAGGATCGCGGCAAGCGCCAGATTCACGTAGTAGTTCGAGCGCCCAACCCTTTGCTTGCTCAGGAAACCGCCGGCACTCAGAGCATCGAGGTACTTGGTGGCGGTGAGGCGCGAGACTTTGAGGTCGCGTTCGACAAAGTCGATCTTCGTGTACGGGTGACTGAAGAGGTTGTTGATCAGGTCCTGGCTGTAGAAGCGGTGTGCGGCGCGGATGCGGTGCTTGTAGTCCATCAAGGCGTCTTTGATGGCACTGATGGTTTGAATCGTTTCACCGGCGGTCCGCTCCACCGCGTCCAGCATGTACAGCACCCATTCTTCCCAGATGTCGCGCTCGCGCACCTCCTGCAGCAGCCGGTAGTAGTCGGCCTTGGCGCGGACGATATGGCGGCTGAGGTAGAGCACGGGGATGTCCAGCAATCCTTGCTTGACGAGATACAGCACATTGACGATGCGTCCGGTGCGGCCGTTGCCGTCGTAGAAGGGATGGATGCTTTCGAACTGGTGGTGGATCAGTGCCATCTTGATCAGCGGGTCGGCGTCGAAGACGGCCTCGTCGTTGATGAAACGCTCCAGGTCGCGCATCAAGGCAACGATGACCTCAGGCTCCTGCGGGGGCGTGTAGACGGTGCGGCCCTCGCCATCCTTGAGCGCGGTTCCTGGCAATCGGCGCAGGCCAGCGCTGTTGCGTTCCAGTTCGGCTTGGATTTCCAGGATGTGGTTGACCGTGAGCAGGCCGCTTTTTTGCACGAGATCGAAACCGACGCGCAATGCTTGTCGGTAGCGCAGCACCTCCTTGGCGGCGGCGTTGGCGAAGGCCTCCGGCATGGCGTCATCCTTGAACAGCTCGTCGTGGGTGGTGACGATGTTCTCGATCGCGGAGCTGTCCTTGGCCTCCTGAATCGCGAGGGTATTGATCAGAATGCCTTGATTCGGCATCGACGCCGCCACGCCCTTGAGCTCGGCCAGCTTGCGACTGGCAGCGGCCAGTTTCTTGAGGATGCTCGGCGCCTCGAAGCGTGCAGGTGACAGGCGATCGAGGGGCGCAATGGTCGTCATGTCCTCGTCCTCTTCCGGCGAACCTGTATAGAAAACTCGGATTTCCTATACACGTCCCGATCGATATGTATAAAAAGTGCCGCCATCGTGTGCGGGTTAACCCGCATACCCAAGCTCCCTCAGGTTGGCAGCAATGGCGACATCGAGCTTCGCGCCCTCGGCCTGCTGATCTCGCAGTGTCAAGGTGAGACGCTTCATCTTCTCCTCGAACGGCTCGACATCAATCTCCTGCGCCTCGGCGCCGACGTAGCGGCCGGGCGTGAGCACGTGGCCGTGCTTGCGCACCTCGGAGAGCTCCGCGCTCTTGCAGAACCCGGGCACATCGGCGTACTCGCCCGCCTCCTTCTCGCCGCGCCAGGCGTGGTAGGTGTCGGCGATGCGGGCGATGTCCTCGTCGGTCAGCTCGCGGTGGGTGCGGTCCACCAGGGGGCCGAGCTTGCGGGCGTCGATGAAGAGCACCTGGCCGCGGCGGTCCCGGAACTTGCCGTTCCTGCGGTCGCGCGCCAGGAACCACAGGCACGCGGGGATCTGCGTCGAGTAGAAGAGCTGGCCCGGCAGCGCGACCATGCAGTCCACGAGGTCGGCCTCGATCAGGCTCTTGCGGATCTCGCCCTCGCCGGATTGGTTGGAACTCATGCTGCCGTTGGCCAGCACGAAGCCGGCCACGCCCGCGGGCGCGAGGTGGTGCACGATGTGCTGCACCCAGGCGAAGTTGGCGTTACCCGCCGGCGGCGCGCCGTACTGCCAGCGCTTGTCGTCGCGCAGGCGCTCGCCGCCCCAGTCGGAGATGTTGAAGGGCGGGTTGGCGAGGATGAAGTCGGCCTTGAGGTCGGGGTGGCGGTCGTTGTGGAAGGTGTCGCCCTGCGCGATCTGGCCGGAGTCGATGCCGCGGATGGCGAGGTTCATGCGGGCCAGGCGCCAGGTGGTGTAGTTCGACTCCTGGCCGTAGATCGAGATGTCGGCCTTGGCCTTGGCGCCGGTGTTGCCGCCATGGCCGTTGCCCTTGGCGTGCGCGCGGATGAACTCCACCGACTGCACGAACATCCCCGACGAGCCGCAGCAGGGGTCGTACACCCGGCCGCGGTACGGCTCGAGCATCTCGACCAGCAGCTTGACCACGCAGCGCGGCGTGTAGAACTCGCCGCCCTTCTTTCCCTCGGCGCTGGCAAACTGCGAGAGGAAGTATTCGTAGACACGGCCGAGCACGTCCTTGGCGCGGCTGGCCTCGTCGCCGACCTTGATGTTGCTGATCATGTCGATCAGCTGGCCGAGGCGCTGCTTGTCGAGCGCGGGGCGGGCGTAGTCCTTGGGCAGCACGCCCTTGAGCGCCGGGTTGTCGCGCTCGATGCCGGCCATAGCGACGTCGACAAGCTGGCCGATGGTGCTCTGGCGCGCCTGCGCCTTCAGGTGCGGCCAGCGCGCCTCGGGTGGCACCCAGAAGATGCTCGGCGCGCGGTACTCGTCGGGGTCTTCGGGGTCAGCGCCTTGCGCCTTCTCGGCCAGCAGCGCGGCGTGCTTCTCTTCGAACGCATCGGAGATGTACTTCAGGAACAGCAGGCCGAGGGTTACGTGCTTGTACTCGGCCGCATCCATGCTGCCGCGCAGCGCGTCGGCCATTTGCCAGAGTTGGGCTTCGTAGCCGACGTTGGCGGCGCTGTTGCCGGAGCTGTTCTTTTTGGTTGCCATAGCTTCGCAGTGTCGTTCAATGTGGGGTCGCCCAGCGTGGTCGATCCCGGGTCCGCGTGGCGGCTCATGGTTTGCGGCGTACCACACTGGTCTGTTCCTGCGCCACCGCAAACGCCCGCCCCTCCGTCAGCTTGCTGCGCGCCCGCGCCCGGCGCACAAGACTTCGTGTCTCCTCGCGCAACTTGCGACGTGGATACCAAAGGGCCACGCCGCCCAGTGCGTCCGAAGTTCTTCGCAAGCTCGGCCGGAGACGGCCGATAGACCTTGGCGATGAACGGCGGTGCATGCGCGGCGAGGAAGGTTTCGATCCTCGGCAACGTCGCGACGAAGTGGCGTGCGAGTTGCGGGTACGGCAACTGGCCGATGATCACCAGCAGCGCAACGCCATGGTGGATCACCGCGGCCAGTTCGTTCGGCTTGTAGCGGATACGGCCGTCGTGCATGATCACGACCCATCCGCGCCGGCCCACCGATTCGAGCCATTGCGTGTCTGGCGTGTCGTGCGCGAAATGGTCTGCGGCGCGCTCGACCTGCAAACCGGCCGCGGCGAGAATGCCTGGAAACTGCTTTCCGAGATCGCGGTCAGTGAAGTAAACCCGGCTCAAGCGGCGCGCTCATAGAGCACCGCCTCCTCGACTTCCGGAGGGGTGAGATCGTAATCGAGCGCGAGATCGGCAACCGACTCGCCCGCGTCGATGCGCTCCGCGATGGCGTGGGTCGAGATCCCCATTCGCACCACCACCGGCCGCCCGAAGGCGACGTTCGGATCGATGGCGATCGGCCGCCGGTTCTCTGGTGCGTGGCTGCTGGTGAATGGATACAGCCGTACCGGAAAATGCCATTCATCCCACTCCACGCGTTCGAGGTGCGCCTCGAACATCTTGCGCATGGCGAGCTGGCCCGACGCCGAGAGATCGATCAGCTGGCCGTACCTGTCCAGCAGCACCTTGCCGCCATGCGTGCGCAGTTCCTGGCTCAGCAACAAGCGCCTGACCGACAGCGTCTTCTCGGCGTAAGCCAACGCCTGCCGCAATGCCTGGATCGAGACGCCATGTTCGGCGCGCAGCGAGCGCAGTACATGTGCTTCGATCAGGTTCCAGAACGAGAGGGTGGTCGGCTGCGTTTCTGGTGGATGGATCAGCGGTTTGAAGTGCCCAAGCCCCTGCTCCTTGGGATAGTGACGCCCAACAACCCACGAGCGCAGCGTGGCGCTTGCGACCTTGAGGTAGCGAGCGGCCTCGGCCAGCGTGTAGGCGGGCTGATTGCGGAGGTCGTGTTTGTCGAAGGCCGGCACGTGCTGCAGCTCTTGGCGCGCTATTTTGGCCCAGTTCGGGTTCGCAGCCCCAGCAGCGCTACTTCGCAGCCAGCACAAACGCAGCGATCGACTTCAAGTCCGCGTCACTCGCGACAACCTTGTCGTGGTTGTCGGTGCCGCCGGTCTTGAGCAGGTCGACGAGCTTGGCCGGCGCGTCGGCTTGGCCTTTGTATTTCTCGGCGATCGAGGCGAACGACGGCGCCTTCTTCGTCGTCTTCGCTGTGTGGCACTTGGAGCACTTGTTCGCTGCGATCAAGTCCTCGGCGGGGCCGGCGAAGGCGCTGCTGGCGAGGGCGACGGTGGCGATGGCCGCAGCGAGGTTGAAGTGCGGTTTCATGGGGTTCCTTTCTTTTCAAGGGCAGTGGATCCCGGCTTTCGCCGGGATGACGCTTGCTCTATCTGGTGGGCGGGGGCTCGGCTGGCGCTGTTCAGCCGCCGATGCAGACACAGATGCCGCGGCGTCCACGACGGTGCGACGTGGCGCACGAAGTTCGAGCGTGCAATGTGATAGCTCGGGTCGAAGCCGTAGAAGTTGCGCCGCATGCGTTGCAGTTCTTCGTCGCGGTATGCGGCGAGCGGTTTGCGGGCCTCGTCGGCTTCGCGCTGTTGCCGCTTGGCGCGCAGCAAGTCGGGCAGTTGCGCGCTCGCGGCAAGCAGCGCAGCGCGAGCGCGCACGAGGCTGACGAACTCTTGCGCGCTGTCGCCGAAGACGGCGTCGACGAGGCCCAGTTCCGCCGCTGCACTCGCCGACATCGGCAGGCGCCGATTCATCACGTCGGCTGCAGTTGTTCCGCGTTGCAACCGGCGCGGCAACAGATAGGTCCAGTACTCCGATCCATAGAGGTTGCCCATGTTCTTGTAGTGCAGGTTCAGCACCACGCTGCGACGTGCCCAGACCCGATCCGCCGCGAGCGCGAGAAAAGCGCCGCCGGCGCCGGCATTGCCTTGCAGCGCGGCGATGACGATGCGGTCCGTCGCCTCGATCAAGGTTTGTGCGACGTCGTCCATCGCGTTGATGCTGCGCCACGATTCGTCGGCCGGGCTGTCTGCCGCTTCGATGACGTTCAGGTGGATTCCGTTGCTCCAGAATTCAGGCCCGCCGAAGAGCACGAGCACGCGGGGCGGTTGGGCCAGCGCGAAACGCAATGCGGCGCTGAGGCGGCCACACTGCGCCGTGCTCATCGCGCCGTTGTAGAAGGGGAAGTGCAGGCTGCCCACGCCGTCTTGCGACTCGTAGCGGATCTCCCGCCATCCCGAGGTGGCCGCGGGTGCATCGATCGCGATCGCCCACTCGGGCAGGTCTTGCGTTTCGGCGGGAAAGGCGTGCGCTGTGGGCAACTTGAAGCTGTCTTGCACATCGATACGCCGCACCTGCCCGAGGCACACCGCGCCGTCGACCGTCGCGCGCAGCACCGCCTCGTTGCGCCTGCCGATCACTTCGCCTGGCTCGTGGTGATGAGCCAGCACTTCACCGTGCGCGTCGAACAGATGGCATGGTGTGTCAAACAGGTGGTCGAACACGCCCGGCGCACCGTCGGCGGCGCGAATCTTGCGCAGCACCGTCTGCGTCGTGTCGCGCTGCCAATCGATGCGGCGCTGCGCTTGCTGCATCAGCGGGTGCCAGCAGCCTCTTGCTCCGGCTGCGTCTGAAGCAGGGGCTTCGCGTCCCGACGCTTCAAAGCGCCTGACCGCGGCAAGCACGGCGCGCGCTGCGGCTTGCGTGACTTCGCCGCGATACAGGCTTGACTTCGTCGCGTCGCGCATCGCAAAGGTTTCGGTCGCCCACACCGGCCCGGCGTCCATTTGTGCGGTCGCCTGCAGCACGGTGACGCCCCATTCGGATTCACCGTTCATGATCGCCCAGTCGAGCGCCGAGGGCCCGCGGTCGCCGGCGACTCCCGGGTGCACGACCAGGCAGACCGTGTCGCGCCAGATCTCCTCCGGAATCGCGCGCTTGAGGAACGGCGCGATCACGAGCGCCGGCCGGAACAGCGCCACGGCTTCGAGCGTCACCTCGTCGGAGATGTCGAACTCGACCGACACCTCGTGGCCGAGCGCCGTGAGTTCCAGGTGCAAGCGCTGCGCCAGGCCATTGAAGCTGCGGGTGAGGAACAGGATGCGCATCGTCGACCAGCCTCAACAGATGCGCGGCAACTGGTCACCGGTCAACCAGTCGACGATGCGCGTGCCGCCGAAACGCGTTCGCATCTGCACGAAGTGCTGCGGGTCGGCGATCACCTCGCCGATCAATGCCGCGTCAGCGCCCAGCGGATGCGCGCGCATCGCGCGCAGCAGTGGTTCGGCACCTTCGGGCGGAACGACTGCGACGAGCTTGCCCTCGTTGGCGACGTACAACGGGTCCAGGCCGAGGAACTCGCACGCCGCCGCCACCTGCGGCCGCACCGGCACGGCGGCCTCGTCGATCAGCATGCCGACGCGCGATTGCGTGGCGATCTCGTTCAGCGTCGTCGCCAGGCCGCCGCGCGTCGGGTCGCGCAGCACGCGCACCTCCGGAACGGCGTCAAGCATCGCCGCCACAAGGCCGTGCAGCGCCGCAGTATCGGAGCGCAAATCGGTGCCGAACGCGAGCGACTCGCGCTGCGACATCACCGCCATGCCGTGGTCGCCCAGCGTTCCCGAGACGATGATGCGGTCGCCCGGCCGGGCGCGGTCGCCGGAGATTTCGATTCCCGGCGGAACGACACCCACACCCGTCGTCGTGATGAACACGCCGTCGCCTTTGCCCTTCTCGACGACCTTGGTGTCGCCGGTGACGATCGGAACACTCGCCTCGCGCGCGGCGCGCGCCATCGAGTCGACGATGCGCTGCAATGGCGCGAGTGGAAATCCTTCTTCGAGGATGAACCCCGCAGCGAGCCATAGAGGTTGTGCGCCTGCCATCGCCACGTCGTTGATCGTGCCGTGCACCGACAGGCAGCCGATGTCGCCGCCGGGGAAGAACAGCGGCGAGACGACGTGGCAGTCGGTCGCGATCACGATGCGCCCCTCGGGCCGCGGCAGCAGCGCCTGGTCGTTGCGCTGCGCGAGCCACTCATTGTCGAAAGCGGCTGCGAACAGCTGCTCGATGAGCTGCGCCATCGCGCGGCCACCCGAGCCGTGCGACATGTCGACATGGCCGTGCTTGATGTCAAGCGGACGGATGTAGTTGGCTCGAGCTTGGCTCACGCGGGCCCCTGCGGGTGGATCCCGGCGTGCGCCGGGATGACGGTGGTTCGACCTGGGCTCATGCAGTCCCCTGCAAGTGGATCCCGGCGTGCGCCGGGATGACAGTGGCTCGGCCTCGACTCATGCGACCGCCACGATCGGGATGTCGCGAAACCGACCGTAGCTGTAATACGCCGCGCACGCGCCCTCGGACGAGACCATGCACGAGCCGATCGGATTCTCCGGCGTGCACACGCTGCCGAACACCTTGCAGTCGCGCGGCTGTTTCACGCCGCGCAGGATGGCGCCGCATTCGCAGGCCTTGTTGTCGGCCACCTTCGCGGTCTGCAAATCGAAGCGCCGCTCGGCGTCGAACTCGGCGAAGCTCTCGCGAATGCGCAGTGCGCTGTACGGCACGTCGCCCAGACCTCGCCATTCGAACGAGCGGCGCAGCTCGAACACCTCCGACACCAAGGCCTGCGCCTTGAGGTTGCCCTCGCGCGTGACGGCGCGGGTGAATTGGTTTTCGACTTCGGCACGGCCGTCGTTGATCTGACGCAGCAGCATCAATATCGCCTGCATCACGTCGAGCGGCTCGAAGCCCGCGATCACGACCGGCTTTCGATACTCCTCGGCGAAGAACTCATAGGGCTGGCTGCCGATGATCGTCGACACATGCGCCGGGCCGATGAAACCGTCGAGTTGAAGGGTGCCGAGCTTGCGCACTTCGGGCGACTCGAGGATGTTCGTGATCGCGGCGGGCGTCAGCACATGGTTGCAGAGCACGCTGAAGTTGCGCAGAGCCAGGTGCGCCGCCTCCTTGATCACGAGTGCGGTCGGCGGCGTCGTGGTCTCGAAGCCGATCGCGAAGAACACGACTTCGCGGTCCGGGTGCGCGATCGCGATCTTCAGCGCATCGGCGGGCGAATAGACCATTCGCACGTCGCCGCCGCGCGCCTTGGCCTTCAGCAGCGAGAGATTTTTCGACGCGGGAATGCGCAGGCAGTCGCCGTAGGTGGCGAGGATGACGTGGTGTTCCAGGGCGAGGTCGATCGCCAGATCGATCCGGCCGATGGGCAGCACGCACACCGGGCAACCCGGCCCATGGATCAGACGCACCGCGGGCGGCAGCAGGTCGGCGACGCCGTAGCGCGAGATCGCGTGCGTGTGCCCGCCGCAGAACTCCATCAGATAGTACGTGCGTCCGGGTTCGGCTTCGGCGGCGATGCTCGCGGCGAGGTTGCGCGCCAGCGCGGCGTCGCGGAACTCGTCGATGTACTTCATGCGGCCTGCTCCGCAGGCGCAGCGCTCACCGCCGCGAACAGCGCCAGCGTTTGCTGCGCCTGTTCGGTATCGAGCTTGGCGAGCGCGTAGCCGACGTGCACGATCACGTAGTCGCCGACCCGCACATCGTCGACGAGGGCGAGAGAGATCTCCTTGCGGATCCCGTCCAAATCGATCAGCGCCATCGACTCGCCGAGGAGTTCAATCACGCGCACCGGAATCGCGAGGCACATGGTTCAGTCCTCCGAGCGACTCTTGTCCCCCGGCGCACCTGCGTGTGCCTGGGACAGCGCCGCCGTCATCCCGGCGCACGCCGGGATCCATTCAGTGGCCCCGGCAGTGGACCCCGGCGTGCGCCGGGGTGACACTTGTGCGAGGGCGGGTTGCCGCATCGCGCAGATCGCGACCCACGCCTGGCCGAGCGCGATGCCACCGTCGTTCGGTGGCGCCCGGAGCGCTTCGAGTACGCGGATACCTGGCGGTTCGAGGCGCGCCACAAGTTGCGCAGTGAGCAGTGCATTCAGAAAGCAACCCCCGCCCAGAGCAACGGTGCGCACACGAGTCGTTGCCGCCGCTGCGATCACCCAGCGCGCCAGGCCGTCGGCGATCGCGCAGTGAAACAGCGCCGCAGCATCGCGCGCATCGTTGGCGTCGCCCGAGGCCCCCAGGTCGGCAATGCGTGCGATCAGCGGCGTCGGGTCGAGCGTTCCGCCCGGCAGGACCCGCACCAACTCGCCCAGCTCGGAATCGGACGCGCCGGCTCGGCCGCCTGCCGCCAACGCTTCGAGCAGCATCGGCGCCTGGCCCTCGAATGCGCTCATCTCGCGCACGTGGAGCAGCGCCGCTGCAGCGTCGAACCAGCGGCCCATGCTCGTCGTCGGTGGGCAGCGCAGGTCGCGCGCGAGCATCTGCGCCACCGCGGACGCGCCGGCGCGCGCGCTGAAGCGCGACTCGATCTGCGCGCCACGGCCGATGCGGTGCAGTGCAGACGCTGCCATGCGCCACGGCTCGCGCGCTGCGGCGTCACCGCCCGGCATGGCAAGCGGCGCCAGATGGCCGAGCCGCTCGAACGAAGCGCCATCGACGAGCAGAAGCTCGCCGCCCCACGCGGCACCGTCGTCACCGAGGCCGATGCCGTCGAGCGCCAGGCCGAGCAGCGGGCCGTCAACACCGTGTTCGGCAGCGACCGCGGCGATGTGTGCGTGATGGTGCTGCACCGCGTGGATCGCGCTGGCGGGCAGCGAGCCGGCACCCGCGTATTCGAGCGCGATGCGAGTGCTGAAGAAATCCGGATGCATGTCGTGCGCAACGGCCTGCGGTTTCACGTCGAGCACCGCGCACAAGTGACTCACCATGTCGACCAGCGCCGCGCAAGTGGCGGCGTTGTCGAGGTCGCCGATATGCGGCGAGAGGAACGCCTCGTCGCCGCGCGTGATGCAGATCGTGTTCTTCAACCACGCGCCGGTGGCGAGCACCGACGGCCCGGCGCGCGGCAGCTTGATCGGTCGCGGCGTGTAGCCGCGCGCGCGCCGGATGAACTGGGCCGCACCGGCTGGGCCAACCCGGAGCACGCTGTCGTCGCAACGCGCGACGATGTCGCGGTCGTGCAGCAGCAGCGCGTCGGCGATTTGGCCGAGCCGGCTCAACGCCTCATCGTTGCCGATCACAAGCGGCTCGCCACGCGGATTCGCGCTCGTCATCACGAGCAGCAGGTCTTGACTTTGTTCGAGCCATTCGCTGCCCGCCGGGCGGCCAGCCGCTTCGTGGAACAGCAGGTAGTGGATCGGCGTGCAGGGAAGCATCACGCCGAGCGTGTTCAGGCCAGGGGCGACGCCGATCAGCTTCTCGGTGCCGCCCTCGCGCAGCGGCAGCAGCACGATTGGCCGCTCCGGCGATTCGAGCAGCGCCTGCTCGGCGGCGCCGGCGTGCACCCAGTGCGTGGCAGAGGCGAAGTTCGCGATCATCACGGCGAATGGCTTTTCTTCGCGTTGCTTGCGTTCGCGCAGGCGCGCGACCGCGCCGGCGTTGCGCGCGTCGCACGCCAAATGGAAGCCGCCGAGCCCCTTGATCGCGACAATGTTCCCGGCGCGCAGCAGCCGCAGCGTTGCGGCGATGGGGTCGCCGTCAATCGCGCGCCCCCCCGCGACAACGAATTGCAGCGTCGGCCCGCACGCCGCGCACGCGTTCGGTTCGGCGTGGAAACGCCGATGCATTGGATTGATGTACTCGCTCGAACACAACGCACACTGCACAAACGCAGCCATGCTGGTCGACGCGCGGTCATACGGCAGCGCCCGCGTCAGCGTGTAGCGCGGGCCGCATTGGGTGCAGTTGATGAAGGCATGGCGGTAGCGCCGGTCAGCAGGGTTGAACAGCTCGGCCAGGCATTCATCGCAGGTCGCGGTGTCGGGCGGGATGGTCGTGCTCACCCTGCCAGGGCGGCTGGGCAGGATGCGAAATCCCGTCGCTTCGTCAATGCTGATCAACCTGGATGCATCGACCCGTTCAACACGCGCCAGCGGCGGTGCGTCGGTTGTCAGCTTGTTCTGGAACGCGTCGACCGCGCTGGCCGGACCCTGGACTTCGATCGCGACGCCTTGCGCGTCGTTCAACACCCAGCCGCTGAGACCCCACTCATGCGCCAGGCGATACACAAAGGGCCGAAACCCGACCCCCTGTACCGCGCCACGGACGCGGATCGCGCGGCGCAGGAGAGCAGGCCGGGTGCGGGTGAGCATGGGGAGTGTGTCTCAAAGCGAATGCAGGCGAATCACCTGCGACTCCAGCTCGGCGACGCGGCGCTGCAGCATTGCCACGTCGGCAAGGCGCTGCGCACGCGCTGCCTGGGCGCCGCGCTCGATCCAGGCGAGCCAGCGGTCCACGCCCTGCCCCGTCGTGGCCGAGACCTCGAAAATCTCAATGCGTGGGTTGATCCGGCGCGCATTGGCAAGGCACAGGCCCACGTCGAAACTCAGGTGCGGCAGCAGGTCGACCTTGTTCAGCAGCATCAGCGACGCGGCGTGGAACATGTCGGGGTACTTGAGCGGTTTGTCCTCGCCTTCCGTCACCGACAGCACGACGACCTTGTGCGCCTCGCCGAGGTCGAAGCCGGCCGGGCAGACGAGGTTGCCGACGTTTTCGATCATCAGGACCGAGTCTTGCGCCGGCGCAAGCCGGGGCAGCGCCGCCTGAACCATCGCCGCGTCGAGGTGGCAGCCCTTGCCGGTGTTGATCTGCAGCGCCGGTGCGCCGGTGGCGCGGATGCGCTGCGCGTCGAGCGTGGTCTGTTGATCGCCTTCGATCACGGCGACGGGCAATCGGCCCGCGAGCTGCTCGATCGTTCGCACGAGCAGCGTCGTCTTGCCGGACCCAGGGCCCGACACGAGGTTGAGCGCGAAGATGCCGCGCTGCGCGAACCCGTCGCGGTTTTGCCGCGCGATGCCATCGTTCTTCTCCAAGATATCGCGCTCGATCCGTACCAGGCGCGTCTGGGCGTGCTCGTGCTCGTGCTCGTGCTCGTGCGAATGCCCATGCGCGTGGCTGTGCGTCGTCCCGTCGGCATGCGTATGCACATGCCCGGCACCTTCGACATGGGTCTCGCCGTTTCCACAACCACAAGTCATGCACATCGCCGTTCCCCTGTGTTCATTCGACCTCGATCTCGAGCACCCGCATGCGCTCGCCGCCGGTCACCTGAAGCTGGTGGCTGTCGCAGCTCGGGCAGGCACCGCCGCGGCGTGCAATCGCCACCGGTTTCGCGCAGCGCATGCACCATGCGCTGCCATCGGTCTCGACGATCTCCAAGCGCGCACTCTCGGCCGGCGAGCCGCGCATGACGACGTCGAAAGCGAAGCGCATCGCATCGACCTCCACCTGTGCGAGCTTGCCGATCTCCAGGCGCACCACTGCCACGCGGCAGGCGCCATTGCGGCGCGCCGTCTCAGTGATCATTTCGCGAACGCTTTCGGCCAGCGCCATTTCATGCATCTTCGATCTCGACCCGGCACGCCACACAGGGATCCAGAGAATGGATCAAGGATTGCGCCGTCTGCTTGAGCGCCGTCAAGTCCCGCGCAGGCGCACCAAGCAGCGCCGACGCCAAAGCGCCGTCGGGATGGAAGTTCCAATCGGTGGGCGCGACGATTCGGTAGCGGTGCGCGAGTTGCCGAGGGTCGAGAAACACCTGGTGAATCAACAGGCCACGCGAGTTGTCGACCCAGGCCACTCCTTGACCCGAGGGCAAGGTTTGCGCTCCGGCAACAGCCAGGCTGATGTTCCCCGTCAGCAGCAGCGCGAGTTCGCGCAGGCGCGCGACAAAGCGCGCCGCAATCCGCGCCGTGGAATGACGCGCCAGCTCGGCGACCAACGGGTCGCTGCGTTGGCGTGCCAGCGCGCCGGTCTCGGCGGGCCAGTTTCGCCACGTCGGCAGGCGCGCGAACTCTGCATCGGCGGCACACGCTTGCGAGATTCCCACGAGCCACGCTTCCGGGTTGCGGCCATCGAACAGCTGGGTTGGACCCCCCGCGTCAGCGCTTAGACCGGCTTGTGTGTGAACAACCTCGTTTCGCGCCGCCGAGTCGTCGCCAAGCACCGAGCCGATGAAGCGCGCCGCGGCAGTGCGCCCGGCCGCCGTCCAGCGTTCCAGTTCGGGCAGGGAACGCAGTGCCAACCACTCACCGGCGCTGCTGCCGAACACCAGCGCAGAGATCGCGTCGCTGTGTGCCCGATCTTCCGCTGAGGCATCGCAGCGAAACCGCAGTGAAGCGCGTGCCGCGGCAACGGCGACCTCGCTGGGTGGCTCGCCGAGCCACCGCGGCCACTCGAGCAAGACGCGCCAGGCGTTCTCGCGCACCATCTCGGCAGAGACGGCGCTGACGCAGCGCGCCAACGTGTCGGCCGTGAGCGCTTCGCCGGCAGCCGCGGCACAGGCGAGCTCGCTTGCCGCCGCCTGCGAGCGCGAGCAGATCGAAAACAGCGCGGGCACCGCGGCGCCGATCTCGGCCCGGCTTCGACCCTCCAGCAGCGAGTGCGCAATGTCGGGACGCGTCGACGCGACCCGAATCCGATCGACGCGCCCGGCGCTCGCGCGCAAGCGCACACACAATTCGCCCTCAGGGTCCACGTCGAGCTCGCGACTGCCTTCCCAGCATGAAGTCTCGTTTGTTGAGCGCAAAGGCAGGAGGCATCGGCGCGGCCCTGTAAGCCGATTCGGCGGCAGCCGGGATCGCGTGCGATTCGCTCGCTTCGCGACACAGGGGATCGAACAGCGCATCGAGCGCAGCGGCAGCCGTGGCGCGGGCGCCGGCTTGATCCGCGAATTCGAACATCGGAGAAAACAGCGAGCACGCCTGATAGTCACCGAGCACCGAATCGCGAGCGCCGATGAACTCGAACACGCCAGCAGGAAAGACGTAGTGCCGGGTCTCGCGTTCGGCGAGGGGCTGCCACTGCGAACTCTCGCGCGACATGAGCACGAGGTTCATGAACCACGGCGTGATCAGGACGCCGAGCCAGTGCTCCCGCCACGGGCGAAACCCCAGCGCTTCGACTGACAGCGCGGTGTTGAGCATCGGCATGCCGCGCATCTGGCGCCGCAGAATCGTTCCGAACCGCGCTTCGAGTGACGGGGCCGGCGAGGGCTTGGCAGCGGCGCAATGGCCGGGTGCAGTCATCGATCGAGCACCAGGAAGTTTTCCTGCTCGGCGCAGCAGTTCGGGCAGGTCCAGTGCGGCGGCAATTGTGCGAACGGCGTCCCCGGCGGGATTTGCCAGACCTCGTCGCCGAGCGCCGGGTCGTAGACGGTCCAGCAGATCTTGCATTCGAGCCGGGTCATGGGCGCCATCGCCGCCTGCCGGGGAATGCCTGCGCCGGCCTCGATCATGGTCTTCATCGGCCGATCGACTCGCCCATCCACTGCACCAGGTCGGCGAGCCGTTCGCTCGTCTCAATCAGGTCTTCGCGGGCAGCGACCGCCACCTCGGGCATCTGCACGACTTCGAGCGTGTTCAGCAGCAGCGTCTGCATGTTGTTGAAGTACTGCACGCGCCAGACGTGGCGCGCCGCCGTGCTGCTGATGCGGCAGTTGCCGAAGCCGCGCGCCAGGATCACGACGGAACCACCGTCCAGCAGCAGGTCGAGGTAGATGCTGTCTTCGCGCGACATCGGCAACAGCGTCAGGTTGATCACATGCGCCGGCGTGTCGTGGCCGCACCGGTCCATCGCAGTCTGCAACTCGTGCAGCAGCGCGGGGAGGTTCATTGCCCCGGCCGGGAGTTCGAGCGCGCGCAGCTTCGTCGCGGCCGATTCAGCGGCGACGCGGCCCACCACGGGCGGGATCGGTGCGGCGAGAAGGTAGTCGTGCAGCAACTCGCCCTTGGTGCCGAAATGCTGCTCGCGCCAGACCCCGGCGAACACCGTTTCCTGAAGCTGGATGTTGGACTCCGCTTTCACGATCGCAGCGACTTCGCCCTCGCCGAGTGTTTCATTGAGTACGCGCAATCGCTCGGGCGCCAGCCCCGCAAGGTCGAACGCCGCGGGTTCGCCTCCACCCTCGAGCCAAGCGTCGAAGTGCGCGAGGAAGGTCTGCAACACGTCGGATGCGCCCGCGACGTCATTGCCGGGGCTCGCTTCGGGCAGGCGCGGCATCTCGAAGGTCGACATCTCGTGCGGCATCGGCATCACCACGAGCGGTTCTGCAGGCTCGGCGGATTCGGGCACGAGGCTGCGGATCGGAATGTTGACGCTTCGCATCGGCGCGCTCCTCGGTGTCAATGGCAGGGCGGTGCCGCGTCCTGACCCAGCACCGTGACGCGAATTCCTACCGTCGGCGGCCGCGTCGGCGCAGCGGCGAGCAAGCGGTCGAGTTCGGCGACATAAACGTCCCAGTCTCGGATGCCGTCGACCGCGCCGACGTAGTGACCGTCGCGCAACATCACGAACGCCGGCCAACGCGCGAAGCCGTAGCGCGGCGCGACGCCACGTGCCACTGCGGGTGGCAGCAGTGCGATCCGAAATTCGCGCGCGCGCAGCGGCGTGCAGTTCAGGCACGATGACGGCAAGGTCCAGCGTCTCCCTGTGCTGCTGCGGATCGTCGGCAAAGACGAGCATCGCCGCTCCGGGTTGCTTCGCCCAGACGTCAAGGTTCTCGGCGTCGAGAACCGACGCACCCGTTTCCTCGACCAAACGCGCGAGCAAGGGGTGCAGGGTCGCAGCGTTCATCGCTGTCCTTGTTGCGAAGCGGCGCGAACGAGGTGCGCAGGCAACACGGGCTGGCGGCCCACCAGATCGGCGAAGAATTCATCGACCTGGCCGTCACCGCGCAGCGCCGCGGCCAGCGCCTGGCGTGCCGCGCTCGAACGTGCCGCTTCCTGCTCGGTCAGCACGTGGCGCGCGACCCCCAGAAACGCCATCACCCAAGTGCCCGGCGGCTGCTCGCCAACGAGCAGCATGTCCAGGCGCTCGCGCTGCGCGCCGCAGTGACACCAGGCGAAGCTGCCGTCGGTCTCGACCACTTGCATGGGAACGCCGATGCACATCAGCTGGCCCCTTCGCGGCGCATCTGATTCAGGAAACGTGCGTCGCCGACGCGGCAGGCGTCGATCTCGGAGGGGCGGCCCGCTTCGTACGCGTTCAGCGTCAGCGCAGCGGCGGCGAGCCGCTCATCGGGCGGCGTTGCGCGCGGCGTCGCGGTCACGCCCCAAGCGGCCAACTCATCGATCGCCAAGGCGATCGCCTCGTCGATCCGGCCGCGCACGAGCGGGCTCAGGCTGCCGCCGAGGTCGTCGAGCACGACGGGCTGCACGCCGATCAGCGTGATGTGCTTCGGGAAGCGGTCGCGCAACCGTGCCAGCGCGAGCAACTCCTGGAACGTCGCCTGGTGCAGGCTCATCATCGTGTCGGTCCACACCGGCACTTGCTCGTCGCGAAACACGCGCAGTGTCGCCGGGGGCAACTTGTAGTCGATCGCGTCGATCACGAGCACGCGCTCGGCGGAGCACACGGCGTCGAGCAAATACATGCCTTGCGTTCCGCCGTCGACCACCGACACGTTGGCGGGCAGCTGCCAGCGCTGGTGCAGCGCCTCGACGGCGCGCACCCCGAAGCCTTCGTCGGCCCAGAGCAGGTTGCCGATGCCGAGCACGAGCACCTGGCCGGGCCGCGGCACCGCGACAGGCACCTGAGCGGCGAGTCGCTCGTTCACTGCTTCTCCACGCGCCAACCGTTGACCATCGTGCTCACCACCGTCTCGCCGGAGAAGATGTCTTCGCGCACGACCATGTACAGGTGCACGAGCGTGAACATGATCAGGTACCACATGCCCAGGTGGTGCAGCGTGTGCACGTTCTGGCTGTAGCCCAGGAGCGGCAGCACCCACGACGAGAACAGCTTGAACGCCCAGCTTTCCATTCCCAGGCCTTCGCCGTAGAGCGCGAAGCCGGTGAGAAGCATGAACACGGTGCCGAGCACATACATGAAGAACATTCCCGCCGCAGCGAGCGGGTTGTGGCCCTGGCAAGGCGGAGCACTGCGCCTGAGGAACAGGTAGTACATCGTCTGGTCGATGAGACCGATCCACCACTGCACGTTGAACAGCTTCAGAGGCACGGTGAAGAGTTCGCGCGCGAAGCGATTGCCAATGAAGGCCCAGACGATGCGCAGCACGAACATCACCGCGAACACGTACGCCGCAGTGAAGTGGGCGAAGCGGATGGTGCCGAACATGAAATGCTCGCTCGCCTCACCTCCCAGCGATGGCGGGGGCGAGCCGATCAGGTAGCCGGTGACGCCCAGCACCACCATGCAAAGCGCCATCACCCAGTGCCAGATCCGCACCGGCGCTTCCCAGACGTAAACCGGGAACAGTTTGCCGCCGCCTTGGATGGGAATCGTGCTCATGCTCGCCTCCCTGGGTTCTAGCGCACCGTCACCCGGGTGATCTCTTCACCCGCGGGCGACATCACGTGCGTGGCGCAGGCGAGGCACGGGTCGAAGCTGTGGATCGTGCGCAGGATTTCGAGCGGCTCGTCGGGCTTGGCCATCGCCGTGTTCATCAGCGCCGCCTCGTAAGCGCCGATCTGGTTCTTGTGGTCGCGCGGTCCGGCGTTCCAGGTCGTCGGCACGACGCACTGGTAGTTGTCGATTCGCGTGTCCTTGATCTTGATCCAGTGGCCGAGAGCCCCACGCGGCGCCTCGCAATACCCCGCGCCTTGCGCCAGGGCCGGCCAGGTCCTGGGCTCCCAGCTGTCGACGTTCGCCGTCGCGAAGTTGCCGGCCTTCAGATTGCCCATCAGCTTGTCGGAGAAGTAGCGCATCTTGTGCGCCGCCCATGAACATTCCAAGCCGCGCGCCGCCGTGCGGCCGAGTGTCGAGAACAGCGCGGTCAGCGGCACGTCGAGCTTGCTGAGAACCCTGTCGACGGGTTCCTTGAACTCGGGCTTGCCCATTGCGTAGGCGACGACGTAACGCGCGAGCGGCCCGACTTCCATCGCATGGCCGCGCCAGCGCGGTGATTTGACCCACGAGTATTTCGCGGACTCGTCGAGCGACTGGATGTTCGTCTTCGTGCCTTTCGTCGCCTTGCCGAGCGCGAAGTTGGGGTCGGTGACGCCGTCAAACGGGTGCAGGCCCTTTGTCTCGTCGCCGTATTTGTACCAACTGTGGCTGACGAACTCCTGAATCTGCGCGGGATCCTTCAGATCGACCGGCTGTACTTCTTCAGGTTGCCGCCGACGATCGCGCCACGCGGCATGAGCAGGCTATTGTTCGAGTCGTCGTTCGCGATGTCGGGGAAGTCGCCGTAGGCGAGCAGGTTCTGGCTCGAGATGCCGCCGCCGATCGCGCCCCAGTCCTTGTAGAACGACGCAATCGCGAGCAGGTCCGGGATGTAGACGTTGTCGATGAAGGCGATCGTGTCGTCGATGATTTTCGACACCATGTTCAGGCGCTCCATGTTGATCGCGCCCACGGCTCCGGTGGCTTCCAGGTTGATCGAACAGGGCACGCCGCCCACCAACCAGTTCGGGTGCGGGTTCTTGCCGCCGAAGATCGTCTGGATCTTCACGATCTCCTTCTGGAAATCGAGCGCCTCGAGGTAATGCGCCACCGCCATCAGGTTCGCCTCGGCGGGCAGCTTGTACGCCGGGTGTCCCCAGTAGCCGTTGCGGAACGGCCCGAGCTGGCCCGATTCGACGAACTTCTTCAGCCGGCTCTGCACATCGCGAAAGTAGCCGGGAGACGACATCGGCCAGCTGCTGATCGATTGCGCGAGCTCCGACGTCTTCTTCGGGTCCGCCTTCAGGCTGCTCACGACGTCGACCCAGTCGAGCGCGTGCAGGTGGTAGAAGTGCACCAGATGGTCTTGCGCGTAGAGCGTCGCGTGCATCAGATTGCGGATGATGTTCGCGTTGTCCGGAATCTTGATCTTCAGCGCGTCTTCGACCGCGCGCACCGACGTCAAGGCGTGCACGCCCGTGCACACGCCGCAGATGCGCTCGACGAAGGCCCACGCGTCGCGTGGGTCCCTGCCTTTGAGAATCACTTCCAGGCCGCGCCACATCGTCCCGGTGGAGACGGCGTTGCGGATCACATTCTTGTCGTCCAGGTTCACCTCGATCCGCAAGTGCCCTTCGATGCGCGTCACCGGGTCGACGACGATGCGCTTGCCGCTGTTGTCGAGTTTGAAGCCTTGGGTTTCGATGACGGCCATGATCAGGCCTCCGTCTTGTTGCTGTCGGTCTGGGCTTGCGTCTTGCTGCGGTCTGCCGCGCGTTTGATCGCGCTCACCGCGGCGTGCGCGACCACCGCGGCCCCGGTGGCGCCGGCGACCGCGAGGCCGATCTTGTCGGCGTTCGCCTCAATGCCGAACTGCGTGATGTTCGTGAGGCGCTCATAGAACGAGCCCTTGTCCCAGAAGCCGTCTTCCGAGCAGCCGATGCAGCCGTGGCCGGAGGCGATCGGAAACGACACGCCTTCGTTCCAGCGCGTACTCGAGCACGCGTTGTACGTCGTCGGCCCCTTGCAGCCCATCTTGTAGAGGCAGTAGCCGGCCTTTGCGCCTTCATCGTCCCACTGCTCGACGAACTGGCCGGCGTCGAAATGCGGCCGCCGATAACACTTGTCGTGGATGCGCTGGCTGTAGAACATCTTCGGCCGGCCTTGGCGGTCGAGCTCGGGAATGCGGTCGAAAGTGGCGACGTAGGTCACCACGGCCGTCATCACTTCGGGGATCGGTGGGCAACCCGGCACCTTGATGATGGGCTTGTCGGTGATCACTTTGTTGATCGGCACCGCGGTCGTCGGGTTCGGCTTGGCCGCCTGCACGCAACCCCACGACGCGCAAGAGCCCCAGGCGATGATCGCCTTCGCGTCTTTCGCGACATGCTTGAGCTTCTCGACGAAGGGCTTGCCGCCGGGCATGCAGAACATGCCGTCTTCGCCGAGCGGTGGATTGCCTTCGACCGCCAGGATGTACTGGCCCTTGTAGTCCTTCATCACCTGCTCGAGCGCTGCCTCGGCCTGGTGGCCTGCGGCGGCCATGATCGTGTCGTCGTAGTCGAGCGAAACCATCGACAGGATCACGTCTTTCGCGAGCGGGTGCGCGGAGCGGATGAACGACTCGGTGCAACACGTGCACTCGAGGCCATGCAGCCAAAGCACCGGCGTGCGCGGCTTGGTCTCGAGCGCGTGCGCGATGTGCGGCGCGAACGATGGCGCCAAGCCGAGCGATGCGGCGGTGAGGCTGCAGAACTTCAGGTAACTGCGGCGGGTGATGCCCTGCCGGCGCATGACTTCATAGAAGGTCTCGGTCATTGGCGTC
The DNA here is from genome assembly GCA_963775015.1 of uncultured beta proteobacterium. GTDB lineage: Bacteria > Pseudomonadota > Gammaproteobacteria > Burkholderiales > Burkholderiaceae_C > JAEMQF01. Next base: position 103,287 of record CAVZHI010000024.1, read on the forward strand.
CCCTTGTCTGTCGGGCGGTTGCTGACCCGATGCCGCGCAACTTGCCACCAACCCAGCGGCATTCACTTGCGCCAGTGTGAGGCGTCGGTCGCGCGCCGTGCTGATCCAGATCAACGCAAACGTTGACGCGGCGCCGCGGCGTTTGCGCCGGCACAGCTCATGCGCCGGCGGCCGCTTCGGCGAACCTCGGCGAAGCGATACATGCCCTGATTCAGGTGGATCTCGGACAAGGTGCTTCGCGCCTGCGCCCCCCATTCGGCCGCCATCGTGACTTGACCTGCGCCAGGGCGGAGCGCGCCGGCTGAGCGCATCATTCGCACCAGCGCAGCGCTGAGTGCCGCCGCGCGCCACCATGGCCGCCCTCACAGAGTCCCACGAGAATCCGCTGAACCGCAGGGATGTGCTGCCCTCGCTGCGTCCGCTGGCCTGGGGGCTGCTGCTTTTCGCGCTCGCGGTTCTGCTGGCGCGCACCTATGCCGCGCCCATCGACGAAGCGCTGTCCGGGCACGCGTTACTCGGCGCCGTGCTGTTCGTCGCGAGCACGGCGCTGGCGGTCGTGCTGCCGCTGTTCAGCAACCTCGCACTCGCGCCTTTCGCGGTGCAGCTGTGGGGGCCGTGGAGCACGGCCGCGCTGCTGCTGCTGGGCTGGGTGCTTGGCGCGGCACTGGCGTTCGGCCTCGGCCGGACCCTGGGCGTGCCGCTGCTGCGACTCTTTCCCGGCGTCACGCGATACGCGCAGATCGACCGGCTGCTGCATCCACGCCACCCCTTGCTGTCGCTGATCGCGCTGCGCATGACGTTTCCGGTGGACATTCTCTCAATCGTGCTCGGCCTGTTCAGCAGCAAGACCACGGCTGCCGCCAACGCGCTGTCCACCGCGATCGGCGGCGCGCCGTTCGCGCTGCTGTTTGCGTACATTCCGGCGTTGCCGCTGGCGTGGCAGGTCGCGCTTTTCGTGCTTTGCGCGCTCGCGTTTGCGGCCTATGCGTTCCTCGCGACGCGCCGCCGGCCGCCGGCTTGACCTGGCTCAAGGAGTCGCTCGCGACGAGCACGAATACTGGGCTCCTGTTTGCGACATCAGGAGCGCGTTGCATGCTGCAAGTCCGCATCCACGGCCGCGGTGGTCAAGGCGTGGTCACGGCCGCGGAGATGCTGTCGATCGCCGCTTTCGAGCAGGGTCGCCATGCGCAGGCGTTTCCGAGCTTCGGCTCGGAGCGTACCGGGGCACCCGTGGTGGCGTTCTGCCGCATCGACGACCGCGAGATTCGCCTGCGCGAGCCGATCGTCGCGCCGGATGTGCTGATCGTGCAAGACCCGACGCTGCTGCACCAGGTCGACGTGTTCCAGGGCCTGCAGCCTGACGGCTACGTGCTGATCAACAGCAAACGCAGCTTTCACGAACTCGGCCTGGCCGACATCGAACAGCGCTTCCGCGGCGAACGCCTGATCACGGTACCGGCCACCGAGATCGCGCTCAAGCATGTGGGCCGGCCGTTGCCGAACGCCGCGCTGCTGGGCGGCTTTGCCGCTTTCAGCGGCCTGATCACGCTGCAGGCGGTGTCGCACGCGATTCGTGAAAAGTTCGGCGCCAAGTTCAGCGGCAAGGTCGCCGACGCGAACGTCGCCGCCGCTGCTGAGGCTTTTGCGGCCGTGAAGCACGCCATGGGAGAGCTGAGCCATGCTGAAGCAGACTGAGGGCTCGCGCGCGGTGGCCGAAGCGGTGGCGCTGGCCCGCCCCGAGGTGATCTGCGCCTACCCGATCTCGCCGCAGACGCACATCGTCGAGTCCTTGAGCGAACTCGTGAAGAGCGGTGCCTTGAGCCCCTGCGAGTTCATCAACGTGGAAAGCGAATTCGCCGCGATGAGCGTCGCGATCGGCGCTTCGGCAACCGGCGCGCGCACCTACACCGCGACCGCGAGCCAGGGTCTGCTGTTCATGGCCGAAGCCGTGTACAACGCTTCGGGCCTGGGCCTGGCCGTCGTGATGACGGTGGCGAACCGCGCGATCGGTGCGCCGATCAACATCTGGAACGACCACAGCGACTCGATGAGCCAGCGCGACTGCGGCTGGATCCAGCTCTTCGCCGAAAGCAACCAGGAAGCACTCGACCTGCACATCCAGGCGTTCAAGCTCGCCGAGGAACTCTCGATGCCGGTGATGGTGTGCATGGACGGCTTCATCCTCACGCACGCCTATGAACGCGTCGACATCCCCGAGCAGGCCGACGTCGATGCCTTCCTGCCGCCCTACGAGCCGCGCCAGGTGCTGGACCCGGCGGACCCCGTGTCGATCGGCGCGATGGTCGGGCCCGAGGCCTTCATGGAGGTGCGCTACCTCGCGCACGCCAAGCAGCTGTCGGCGCTCGAAGCACATTCCGCGCATCGCCGAAGAATTCGCGCAAGCCTTTGGCCGCAGCTCCGGCGGACTGGTGCGCGGCTACCGCATCGATGACGCAGACACGATCGTCGTCGCGCTCGGCTCGGTGCTGGGCACGCTGAAAGACACGATCGATGAGTTGCGTGCCACCGGAGTGAAGATCGGCGTGCTCGGCATCCAGTCGTTCCGCCCGTTCCCGCTCGCCGCGGTGCGCGCCGCGCTGCAAGGCGCGCAGCGCGTGGTGGTGCTGGAGAAGAGCTTTTCGGTCGGGCTCGGTGGCGTCGTGTCAACCGACGTTCGGCTCGCGCTGTCGGGTCTGCACCTGCATGGCTACACCGTGGTGGCCGGGCTCGGCGGCCGGGCGATCACGAAGGCGTCACTGAGTCGCACCTTGACCGAAGCCATCGCCGACAAGCTGGCGCCGTTGACCTTCATGGACCTGGACTGGCGCATCGTCAATCGCCAGCTTGAGCGCGAAGCGCAGATGCGCCGCAGCGGGCCGATTGCCGAGAACCTGTTGCGCGACGTAGGCCCTGTCGCGACGAAAGTTGCCTAGGATGAAATGCACCGTATTGGGTGAGGAACGTGGGGCTACTTTCGGCCCGGCGCTGCCGTTCGCTTGGGTCCGTGCTTGCATGCGGTCGGCGCGGCGCGGCAGGCGCTACCCGCAGGGGGCTCATGCTGGAGCGGTCTACGCTTCGCTCCGACTTCGCTGTGGTGCTCGCCTTGGAGTCGCGCCGCATAACTCGCTCCGTTCGCTTCGCTCACTGCGCTCAAACAGACGCGGCGAGTTTGAGGTGGAAGCGCGCTGGCGCGCGCCGACTCCAAGGCTGCGCTCCTCGCCGCCCCAGAAATCGCCCCCTGCGGGTAGCGCCCGCCGCGCCACCAACGCCGGGTTTCCCCCGCCGGGTACCGACTGTCGCGCCGCGCCGGACTCGAAGGGTAAGGGCAAGCACGTTCGAACGGCAGCAACGGCCCGAAGGCAGACCTTTCCCAGCGCCGGCTCGTTTCATGCGTCGAGGCTAGCGCCACGCATGGTGGAGCGATTGACATGACCCAACTCGTCAAGTTCTACCAGACCGGCACGTTCACCGTGGGAAACCGCCTGCTCGCGCCTGAGCAGCGCAGCGTGCAGGCTTCGTCGCAGCGCAACAACTCGCTCAACTCCGGGCATCGCGCCTGCCAGGGCTGCGGCGAGGCGCTCGGCGCGCGCTACGCGATCGACGCCGCGATGCGGGCCACGCAGGGGCGACTGATCGCGGCCAACGCGACCGGTTGCCTCGAAGTGTTCTCGACGCCGTATCCAGAGACTTCGTGGCAGCTGCCGTGGATCCACTCGCTGTTCGGCAACGCCGCCGCGGTCGGAACGGGCATCGCCGCCGCGCTGAACGTCAAAGCCCGCAAGCTCGCGGGTATGTCCGCCCCCGGTCGCTTCGCGCCCGCCCCCCGCGGGGGCGAGCAACCGTCTTGGGGCGGCCCGGCGACGGTTGCTCAGGCCCGCAGCGACGTGCGCGTCATCGCACAAGGTGGCGACGGCGGCACCACCGACATCGGCTTCGGTTGCCTGTCCGGCATGTTCGAGCGCAACGACGACGTGCTCTACATCTGCTACGACAACGAGGCCTACATGAACACGGGGGTGCAGCGCAGCTCGGCCACACCACCGGGCTCGCGCACCGCGACGACGCCTGCCGTGGGCGAACGGCCGGGTTCCGAGTTCGGCCAGGGCAAGAACCTGCCGCTGATTGCGATGGCGCATGAGATTCCTTACGTCGCCACCGCCACCGTCGCCGACCTGCGCGACCTGGAAGCGAAGGTCGAAAAAGCCATGACCCTGCACGGCGCGCGCTACCTGCACATCCTCGTGCCGTGCCCGCTCGGCTGGGGTTCGGCAAGCCGCGACACGATCCGCCTCGCACGGCTCGCGCGCGAGACCGGCCTGTTCCCTGTATTCGAGGCCGAGCGCGGCGAGGTGACGAACGTGACGAAAATCCGCCACCGGACTGCGGTGGACGAATACCTGCGGCCGCAGAAGCGCTTCGCGCACCTGTTCGCGGGATCGGGCCATCCCGAGATGCTGTCCCGCATTCAGGCCCAAGCCGACCGCAACATCCGCCGCTTCAATCTGCTCGACGAAGCCATCACCGCATGACGATGCAAAAGCCCTTCGCCATCACGCTCGACCCCGGCTCGTCGCTGGCCAACAAGACCGGCACCTGGCGCACCGAGCGGCCCATCTTCGTGGACCGCCTGCCGCCGTGCAACGCGCAATGCCCGGCCGGCGAAGACATCCAGGGCTGGCTGTTCCACGCCGAATCGGGTGACTACGAAGCGGCGTGGCGCCACCTCGTTCGCGACAACCCGTTCCCGGCGATCATGGGGCGCGTCTGCTACCACTCGTGCGAAGGCGTGTGCAATCGCGCCAAGCTCGACGCGGCGGTCGGCATCAACTCGGTCGAGCGCTTTCTCGGCGACGAAGCGCTGAAGCAGCGCTGGCGCTTCGCTGTGCCGGCTGCGGAATCCGGCAAGCACGTGCTCGTCGTCGGCGCCGGCCCCTCCGGCATGTCGGCGGCGTACCACCTGCGCCGCCTCGGCCACGCCGTGACGGTGATCGAAGCCGGACCGATGCTGGGCGGGATGATGCGTTTCGGCATTCCGAAGTACCGCTTGCCGCGCGACGTGTTGGACGCCGAGATGCAACGCATCGTCGAGATGGGCGTGACCGTGTGCCTGAACAGCAAGGTGTTCAACCTGGCGCGGACGATGCAGGATGGCGGCTACGACGCTGCGTTCCTCGCGGTGGGCGCGCACATCGCCAAGCGCGCCTTCATCCCGGCGAAGGATTCGTCGCGCATCCTCGACGCCGTCGCGCTGCTGCGTTCGATGGAGGGCGAGGACAAGCCGATGCTGGGTCGCCGCGTCGTCGTCTACGGCGGAGGCAATACCGCCATCGACGTCGCGCGCACTGCGAAGCGCCTCGGCGCGACCGAAGCCATCATCGTCTATCGCCGCACGCGCGAACGCATGCCGGCGCACGACCTCGAGGTCGAAGAGGCGTTGCAGGAAGGCGTTCTCGTCAAGTGGCTCTCCACGATCAGCCGCGCCGGAGACGATCAAAACGCCGACGCACTGACGATCGAAAAAATGGTCCTCGACGCGAAAGGCAACCCGCAACCCACCGGCGAGTTCGAGACGCTGCAAGCCGACTCGCTCGTGCTGGCACTCGGCCAGGACGTGGACCTGTCGCTGCTCGACGACGTCCCCGGCCTGCAGCTGCAAGGCGGTGTCGTCCAGGTCGACCCCACGACGATGATGACCGGGCACCCGGGCCTGTTCGCCGGCGGCGACATGGTCCCTGCCGAGCGCAACGTGACGGTGGCGGTCGGCCACGGCAAACGCGCCGCACGCCACATCGACGCCTGGTTGCGCGGCACCCGCGTCGAGCCCACCGTCAAGCACGGCTCAGCCACCTTCGAGCGCCTGAACCCCTGGTACTACAGCGACGCGCCGAAGACGCTGCGGCCGCAACTCGACGTCGCGCGCCGCACCAGCAGCTTCGACGAAGTGCAAGGCGGCCTGACGCAAGACAACGCGCTGTTCGAAGCGCGCCGGTGTCTGAGCTGCGGCAACTGCTTCGAATGCGACAACTGCTACGGCGTGTGCCCCGACAACGCGGTGATCAAACTCGGCCCGGGCCGGCGCTTTGCGTTCAACTACGACTACTGCAAGGGCTGTGGCATCTGCGTTGCCGAATGCCCTTGTGGCGCAATCGACATGGTGCCCGAGGAGATGTAGGTGGGCGAACTGGGTGCCGCTGCGAGGCGCGCGATGCCAGCACTCAACTCAGCAGGATCGCCACGCAGAGCAGCACCGAAAACAGCACCTGGAACTTGGCGGTTCGCGCGAGCAGCGGATTGAACGCCGGGCCCGGCGTCTCGCGCCAGAAGCGCCGCACCAGTGTTGCCGCCATCGGCAAGCCGAGCAGAGGGATGAGCAGCGTCACGCCGATGGGGGTGGCCTGCGCCAGCGCGCCGAGCAGCGCGAACGGCGCCAACATCAGCACCGCGTACTCGCAGCGGCTGAAGCGACGCCCCAGGCACACAGCCAAGGTGCGTTTGCCGACCAGCGCGTCGGGCTCGAGGTCGCGGTAGTTGTTGACGACGAGCACGGCGCTTGCCGGCAGGCCCACCATCAGCGCCGCGAGCAGCGCGCCGGGGCTGAGGCTGAGCGTCTGCAAATAGTACGTTCCGCCGACGGCAACTCCGCCGAAGAACAGCAGGACGACGAAGTCGCCGTACGGCGTGTACGAAATCGGCCGCGGGCCGCCGGCATACGCCATGGCTGCCCCGGCCGACGCAATGCCGGCGACGAGGATCGGCCAGCCGCCGCGTGCCACCAACATCAGGCCGAACGCGGTGGCCAGCGCAAAACAGGCGCGCGAAGCGCCTCGAACCTGGCGCGGCGTGAGCAAACCCATCGCCGTGGCTCGCGGCAGGCCCAGGCGCCCGCCCCGGTCGGTGCCGCGCTCAAAGTCGCTCACGTCGTTGTCGAGATTCGTACCGAGCTGCAGCAGCACCGCGCCGAGCATCGCCAGCCACAGCACGCCCAGGTCGATGCGTGCCGTCTCGGCCCAGGCGAGCGCACTGCCCACCAACACCGGATTCACGGCGATGCTCAGCGTGTGCGGGCGCGCGGCCATCGCCCAGGCGCGCAGCGCCGTACCCGCTTTGCTGCGCGCCACGGCCGTGGTGGATTGCGTCGACATGACCCCTCTCCTCAACGCGCGGTTCGTCGAACCATGAAGCCCTGGCCAGTCTACGTGGCGCAGCGCGCGCCGGGCGCGCACGGGCGGTGCGCGTGGCGGGCGCGCTTGACCTGGATCAGACAGCGTGCGAGGGAACCGTTGCTGGAAAGCGCTGAAGCGTCGCAATTCGGTTGAGTTGCATCAAGCCGCGCAGACGTGCGTCGTTCCAACGCCGCGTCCGGCGCTGTCGAATGAGCTCAGACTCGTCGCAACGTGGGCCTTGCAACATGAACGACGCAGCGATTTCCAAGACGGCAACGAACCTGCCTGCGCCCGAGACCGTGCACGACGCGCTGGTCGTCAACGCAAGCTACGGCTTCATCGAGCAGCACCGCGCGGTCCAGCCCAGCGCGCCACGCCGCGGCCGGATGCGCGACGTGATTCGCGCGCACGATTGCGTCATCCGCGCAAGGGGAACGGTCGGTCGGCGCATTGTCAGAAGGGCGGGCGCCGACAGCTTGGACACCACTTGCTCGCGGTAGGCCAGCAGTGCCTTCTGCAGGATTTCGAGCCAGGCCGTTTCAGTGGCGATCTGCCTCGATTCCTCGCTGTGCACCTTGATGACGGTCGGCGAACTCGCACCGGCCACGTCCAGGCTGGTTTCGATGTTGGCGCTGAGCGTGATCGCCCAAAAGCCCGGCTGAAACCACGCCCAGAACTGTCGGATGTGAACATCGATCACGAGCGGTGCGGGCCGCACAGCGCCTTCGCCGGCAATCTGGTATCCGGCTTGCTGAAACGCCGCCGTCAAGTTCTCGCGAACCAGGCCCGCGACAGTCTGCCCGTTCTCCAGAAGCACATCGCCCATGGCTTTGCCGAAGCCGCCGCGTTTTCGGGCGACCGCGCGCGCCTTGATGTCTGCGGAGGCTTGTTGTGCGCCTTCGAAGCCGAGAGAAGGAGTGCTCGGCTCCCCGGGGGCTTGCTCAAACACGCGCTCGTCCGTGACCGAGCGAATGACGACTGCGCGTCCCGTCGTCGTCTTTTCGGCGCGCACGGCTGCGGGACTCGAAAGCTTGATCTCGCTGCGCGTCGTCGCGCAACCGCCGACGAGAGCGCCGATGAGAAGCAGCGCAATCAGGCCCACTCTTCTGGTAGTCATGTTCTTGTCCTCCATGCGTGGGTCGTTGGGGAGAGGGAGAGGCAAAACGCACAACGCGGGTTCCTGACTCAGCAGGAACTCACAGGTCGCGACCCGGACAGCGAGTTCGAGGTATCTGTGATGAGCGTGCTGCAAGACCATGACTTCGAGGTCGCGGCCGCGCCATTGCTTACGGAGCAGCTGATTCTCGAAGACGAAGACGTTGCCATCGAGGTGGAGGTTGGCGACAACGACTTGTATCGCAACAGCGTCGACCCACAGCCGACTTCGGTCAGCATCACCCTGCGGACCACGAACGCTGAGCAAGGACTGGCTGCCGAATCGACACCTCTTGCCCAGGCTTTGCTCGGCGCGATTGTGGGCGAATCGGTGGTTCTGCGGGTACCGGGCCGGCCTGCGAACGGGCTTACGGTGCTACGCATCACTCGCCCCGACCAATCATAGACGGAACGAGGGCGATGCTCAGTACGCGAGTCGAGAGCGCCACTGGGCTCTGGTGCATGCCCCGCAGGGCCAGGGGGTCCTGTCGGTACGGGAGCTGGCACTACGGGTGGCGCGCGATGTCCGGCGCGTTCATGACGATGTGCAAGCGTTGGCAGAGTTGGGCTTTTTTGAGCGCACCGAAGGTGGCGGGGTCGAGTGCCCCTTTGAAGCGGTGAATATCGACATGCGATTGACTGCCGCAGCACGATGGCGCGCTTGAATTCGGCTTGGCGCTCGCCGGAGATTCGCGCATGGCGTTGCTGGGGGGCGTGGCATGGCGCGGCTGTGCCGATTTGAAACGCGACGCTCTCGCCGGTTGGCGTTGCGTTGCTGCCTTCCGTGAATGAAGTCAATTTGCGTTTGATCGGCGCCTCAATGCTTGGCGACGCCTTTGAACCAATGCTCGAGAGGCTCGGGGTTGGGGCGATACCAGGCTGGTTTGCGGTAATGGACGAACGTGCCCTCGATGACCGAGCCCGTGACGACTCCACGCCAGACCAACCGGCCATCACTGTCGCTGCGGGTCTCGGTCTCGAACTGGATCGCGTCCCCTTGCTGGACGGCGGCAACGATGCCTTTGTTGAAACCCCATTGGTCGCACATGCTCGAGTGAAAGGTGCCAGCGGCAAAGGTGATGATGTCGCCTTTCTCATCGGCGGGTTTGCCCTTGGGGCCGGCATCGGCGATGAACACCTTGCCCTCCAGGCCTGCCCACTGCGCGGCTGCGTTTGGGCTGCCCATGACGCAAAGTGCTGCCACCGTCAATGCGAGCACTGATCTGCGACAGCGATGCAACACGCAGGTCACCTCGCACTGGCGCATCGATTCCATCGTCGACCTCCTTGGAGTCCTATACTGGCTTTGTACGCAGTGCGCCACGCCGAGTCCATGCGCAAGATTGCGTACCGGACCTGGAAAGGATCGGTCATGGCCAGCCCGCGGCCCGAACTGCTGCGAACCCGCGACCTTCGTGCTGCATTGATGGGGCTGGGGGACATCGCGGATGGGGCCAGCAGCGGCGCGCGCTTCGCGATGGACGGTGTGCAAGTGTTGTCGCGCTTGGTGCCCAACGCGCTGACGACGCTGTCTTGCTGCGATCTGCACAGTTCAGTGCGCGTTGTCTTCGGCATGCAAGCGGGAGCGGTGGGCGCCGATGAGCGGGCCGCGTTCGATCGCCACTTTCACGAGCACCCACTGGTGCGATACCACGCCGTCGAGCGCGGTGTCTATGCGCATCGCATCAGCGACTCGCTGCCCCAGTCGCGCTTTCGCGAGACAGCCCTCTTCAACGACTACTACCGCCGTGTCGGCCTGAGCCACGCGCTGGCGCTGCCGATTCGCATGAACGGGCGGGAACTGGTCAGCTTCGTGCTCAACCGCGACGGCATGGACTTTGACGATCGCGAACTGGCTCTGCTGGATTGCCTGCGTCGGCCGCTGGCCAGGTTATTCGACCGAGTGCAGGCGGCCGATCGGCCCAGCGTCGAATTCGATGACGAAAGGCTGGCACGACTGGGCCTGAAGCAGCGCGAGGGTGAAGTGATGCATTGGGTGGCCGCAGGGAAGACCGACAAAGACGTGGCCGCGCTGCTGGGGCTGAGCCCGCGCACGGTGCACAAGCACCTGCAGAATATCTACGCCAAGCTCGGCGTCGAAACGCGCACCGCCGCAGTCATGCGCGCCCTGGGTTCCTCATGGGGCTCTCGATCGATGCGCGGTTGACGGCCGCCGATCGCTCGCGGCGTGAGACGCAGCGTCGGAGGGTCGGCGTCGGGGCGCTTCGGAAGTCTTTCGAGCCATTGCCACCCGGGCACACTCACTGCTTCGTTAGCGGCGCCACGTTGATGACGACGATCCCGGTCTTCTGCTCTGTCTCCACATATCGATACGCGTCTGCGATCGCCTTCAGGGGCACTCTCGATCGATGACCGGACGGAATTTGCCCGGCGCCGAGGCTCCTCACGAGGTCCAAATGCTGCGTCGCGACGACCGCCATGACCTTGGCGCCATAGGACTTCGCGAGCTGCACTGCCGCCGTGCCGATGGCGCCCGACGCGCCGTAAATGAGGATGCTGCGGCCCGGCTCGAGGCGGAACGCTTGCAGATTCGTGTCGGCATACCAGGCGCCCTCGCAGACCACGGCCTCGCCGAAGCGCGTACCCGTCGGCATGGCGGCAATCGGCGCCGTTTCAGGAATGCAGAGATATTCGGCATGCGCGCCGTAGACGTCCGGCGACAAGCCGAAGACGCGGTCGCCCGGCTGCAATGCTTGCCAACAAGGGGAAAGTCACCGCGACGCTCGCTGCCATCGAGGTCGCCAGCCAGTGCGCTCGGCCCGTGCTGGAATTGGAATGGGAGCGCGTCAAAGACGGGGGACTCGCCTTTCGAGTCGCCAGAAACTGGCTCGCGCCGTTCCTCATCGCGAGTTTGGTGGCTCTGGGGATGTCTATCTGGAGTGGCAGCTTCATGATTTGAGCATTGGCAAAGGCGCCTTGGGCCCGCTGACCCGGTGATCTGCCAGGAAGAAATGCGTCGATCGCGTCCAGCGCCCGCTCGTCGCCAAGTCGGCGTCGGCTTGACCTGCGTCACAACGGCATGGGCCGGCACCGGCTAGCGTAGCGAGGCCTTGGAACTGACCGGGCGGCAATGCCCGGCATTCACGATGCTCGCCGCTGCCCCCTTGTCCCGCCCGCCCACACCGGCCAGCGCCGAGCCGATGTTCGTCGCACGCGCCATCACCAAGGTCTACACGATGGGTGAGGTGCAGGTGCACGCGCTGCGCGGCGTCGATCTGGACATTTACGCGTCCGAGTTCGTCGTGCTGCTCGGGCCGTCGGGCTGCGGCAAGTCGACTCTGCTGAACATTCTCGGCGGCCTGGACACGCCGAGCAGCGGCAGCGCGATGTGGCGCGACCACGACCTGACGCACGCGAGCGACGCGGAACTGACGCGCTACCGGCGCGAGCACGTCGGCTTCGTGTTTCAGTTCTACAACCTGATCCCGTCGCTGACCGCGCGCGAGAACGTGACCCTCGTCACCGAGATGGCGAAACACCCGATGCGCCCCGAAGAGGCGCTGGAGCTCGTCGGCCTGGGCGATCGGCTCGATCACTATCCGTCGCAGATGTCGGGCGGCGAGCAGCAGCGTGTCGCGATCGCGCGCGCGATCGCGAAGCGCCCCGACGTGTTGCTCTGCGACGAGCCGACCGGCGCGCTCGACTTCGCCACCGGAAAGATCGTCCTCGAAGTGATCGCAAAGATCAACGCCGAACTCGGCACGACCGCGGCAGTGATCACGCACAACGCACCGATCGCGCAGATCGCGGACCGGGTGATGCGCATGGCCGACGGGCGCATCGCCTCCATCGAAGTCAACGCGGCGAAGCTGCGGCCGGACCAGATTTCGTGGTGAGCGCATGCTGAAGATGCTCGATCGGAAACTCCTGCACGATGTGTGGCAAATGCGCGGCCAGGTGCTGGCGCTCGGGCTCGTCGTCGGCGCGGGAATCGTCGGCTTTGTGGGCGCGCTGTCGGCGCACGACTCGCTGCGTTGGCTGCAGGCGTCGTACTACGAGCGCGACCGCTTCGCCCATGTGTTCGCGCAGGGCAAGCGCGCACCGCTGAGCCTGGCGCAGCAGCTGGTCGAGATTCCCGGCGTCGCCGAACTCGAAGCGACGGTGATCGCCGACGTGCTGCTCGACGTTCCCGGCGTCGTCGAATCGCTCACCGGCCGCATGATCGCGCTGCCGCGCCACGGCTTGCCGCGCATGAACCGTCTCGCGCTGATTCGGGGCGCGTGGGTCGACGCACCCGAGTCGAACCAGGCGCTGGTGAACGAGACCTTCGCCAACGCGCATGGCCTGAAGGTCGGCGACCGCATCGGCGCCCTGCTCAACGGCAAACGCGAATCGCTGCAGTTGGTGGGAATCGTGCTCTCGCCCGAATACATCTTCCCGAGCCGCGGCGGCTTTGGCGACGAGCGCAGCTTCGGCATCTTCTGGGTCGGGCAGAAACGCCTGGCGAGCGCGTTCAACATGGACGGCGCGTTCAACTCGATCGCGCTGCGCCTGGAGGCCGGAGCGTCTGAGGCCGCCGTCATCGCCGCGCTGGATCGGCGCCTCGATGGGTTCGGCTTCAGCGGCGCACACGGCCGCGATGACTTGCCTTCGCACCGCGTCCTGACTCAGGAAATCTCGCAATGGAAGGTCTACGCGACGGTGCTGCCGGTGGTGATCCTCGGTGTCGCCGTGTTCTTGCTGAATGTGGCGCTGACGCGGCAGATCGGCACGCAGCGTGGCCAGATCGCGGCGCTGAAAGCGCTCGGTTGCGAAGACGTGCGCCTCGGCGTGCACTACTTCAAATTCGTGCTGATCATCGTCTTGATCGGTGGCGCGATCGGCATCGCCGGCGGCGCGTATTTCGGCCACGCGGTGACGCAGATGTACGCGCGCTTCTTCCGCATCCCGAACTTCGAGTACCGGATGTTGCCTTGGATCCCGGCCTCGGCGGTTGCGCTGTCGCTGGCCGCCGCGCTGCTGGCCGTGCTCGGCGCGTTGCTGCGCGTCGTGCGGCTCGCGCCGGCCGAAGCGATGCGCCCGCCGGCGCCGCCGAACTTCGGACCGACGCTGCTGGAGCGCGTCGGCATGGGGCGGCTCTATTCGCCTTCGGTGCGAATGATTGTTCGCGACTTCGAGCGCCGCCCCTTGCGCGCGCTGCTGACGATCTTCGGCATCGCCGGCGCGGTGGCGGTGATGATCGGCGGCACCTGGTGGCGCGACTCGGTGGAGCAACTGCTCGATGTGGAGATCCGCATGCGCGATCGGCAGGACGTGAGCGTGGCGCTGACCGACCCGGTGTCGACCACGGCGCTGTACGACCTGGCGCGCCTTCCCGGCGTATTGCGCGCCGAGGACAGCACCACAGCGGCGGTGCGCCTGTCCAATGGATTGCACAGTTGTCGCACGACGTTGGACGGCCTGGATTCGCAAATGCAAATGCGCCCGCTGCTTGACGCGCAGCTTGGCCACGCGCCGCTGCCCGCCGCAGGCATCGTGCTCAATGAGCGGCTCGCGCGACGCCTCGATGTGAAGCTGGGCGACGAGGTCCACGTCGAACTCCTGCAGGGCACGCGTGCGCAGGCCGACCTGCGCGTCGCGGCATTCAGCTTCGAGCTGACGCAGATGCCGGCGCACGTCGACCGCGCTGTCTTGACGCGCCTGCTCGGACAAGGCGAAGCCATCTCCGGCGCGCGCCTGTTGATCGACGCCTCGCAGCGTGAAGCGCTGCTGAATCAGTTGAAGCAGATCCCGCGCATCGCCGGCGCGATGGAAATCGGCCCGGTGATCCGCCACGTTCGCGAGAACACCGCACGCAACGTCCTGTTCTTCACGTCGGTGACGTCGGTGATCGCTGCGGCGATCGCGCTCGGCGTGGTCTACAACAACGCACGCATCGCGCTCGCCGAACGCGCCTGGGACCTGGCGAGCCTGCGCGTGCTCGGTGCGACGCGCGGCGAAGTCTCGACGCTGCTGCTCGGCGAGCTGGCCGTGGAACTCCTGCTCGCCTTGCCGCTGGGCTGCCTCATCGGCTATGGGCTTGCACTCAGCATCCAGCAGATGACGGCGCAGGAGACGATGCAGTTGCCCTTCGTGATCGCACCGCGCACGTACGCCATCGCCTGCGGCGTGGTCCTGATCGCCGGCGTCTTCAGCGCGCTGATCGTGCGGCGCCGCGTCGACCAGTTGAACCTGGTGGGTGTTCTGAAGACACGCGAATAACGGAGCCTGTCATGACACGCAAACAATGGATCTTGCTCATCGCCGCTGCCGCCTTGGTGCTCGCGGCCTTCGCCTGGGCGTTTCAGCCGCAGCCGATCATGGTGGAGACGGCAAATGTTCGATCGGGCGCGTTCGAACAGACGATCGACGAAGACGGCAAGACGCGCGTGCGCGAGCGCTACGTCGTCTCCGCACCTCTCGCCGGCCGCCTCGCGCGAATCACCCTGAAAGCCGGCGACGCGGTGCGCATCGGCACGCGCGCTGGCCGTGCTCTCGCCTTCGGCGCCGGCGATGATCGACGCGCGCAGCGCGCGCGAGCTGAACGAGCGCATCGGCGCGGCAGAGGCGAACCTGGAGCAGGCGCGCGCCAAGGTCGCGCGCGCCGAGGCCGCGCTCGAACAGGCGAACACCGACGTCACACGCCAGAAGAAGTTGCAGGATGACGGTTTTGTCGCCCCGGCCGCGCTCGATCAGAGCCAGCTCGCGGCGCGTGTGCAGGCGCGTGACCTGGACGCAGCGCGCTTCGCCCAGGAGGGCGCCGAACACGACGTCGCGCAGGCGCGCGCCGCGCTGCTGCGCGCCCGCGAAGCGGCCGGGCTGCGCCGGCCGGGCACGGCGTGGACGATCGAATCGCCGGTGGCCGGAAGCGTGCTGCGCGTTCTCCAGGAGAGCGAAACGGTCGTCGGCGTGGGCACGCCGCTGCTCGAGATCGCCGACCCGAAGGACCTTGAAGTCGTGATCGACGTGTTGTCCACCGAACGCGCGCGAATCGCCAGCGGCGCCCGGGTCGAGATCGACGCCGGCGCCGGGCTGCGCATGCAAGGCCGGGTGCGGCGTGTCGAGCCCTCCGCGTTCACCAAGGTCTCCGCGCTCGGCGTCGAAGAGCAACGGATCAACGTGCTCGTCGACATCGTGTCGCCGCCGCAGGAGTGGCGCGACCTGGGCGACCAGTTCCGGGTCGACGCGCGAATCGTCGTGTTCGAGCGCCCCGCCGCAACGATCGCGCCGATCGGCGCACTCGTGCGCGACCACGACCACTGGACGGTGTTTGTTGCCGTCGATGGCCGCGCGCAGAAGCGCCGCGTCAAGGTCGGCGGGCGCACCGCCAGCGAAGCGTTGATCGAGGAAGGACTGGCACCGGCTGACGCCGTGGTCGTCTACCCCAGCGACACCGTCGCCGACGGCAAGCGGCTGAAGGTGGTGCGCCAGTGACAGCCACGCCCGCGGACGCGGGTGGGCCCGACGCGCTGCTCGCGGAGTTCGGCTCCGCGCGCGGCGGTCTCGCGAGCAGCCTGGCGCGCCAGCGTCTCGCCGAGCAGGGGCCAAATGAGGTCGACCCGGCGCGCACCGCGGCGGCGCTGCGCTTGCTGGCACACCAGTTCGCGAGCCCCTTGGTCCTGATCCTGGTGCTTGCCGCGCTCGTGTCGCTGTTCCTGCGCAACTGGGCCGACGCGGCGATCATCCTGGCCATCGTGCTCGGCAGCACCGTGCTCGGGTTCACCCAGGAATACCGGGCATCAACGGCGCTGGCGTTGCTGCGTGAACGCCTCGCGCTGACAGCGCGCGTGTGGCGCGACAGCCGCGTGCAGGAGCTGCCGGCTCGCGAAATCGTGCGTGGCGACCTGGTCGCACTCGGCGCGGGCAACCTGGTTCCGGCCGACGGTGTGTTGCTCGAAGCGCGCGACCTGATGCTGAGCGAAGCCAGCTTGACCGGCGAATCGTTTCCGGTGGAAAAACAGGCCGTTTCTGCGACGCTGGCGCTGGCCGCGTCCACACCCCCGCCGCAGCCGCCGGACGCGACGCAAGCAGCGCGTGCGCGCGACCATCAGGTGTTCCTCGGCACGTCGGTGCGCAGCGGCGGCGGCTTGATGTTGGTCACGGCCACCGGGCGCAATACCGCAGTAGGCGCGATCGCTGCGGACTTGCGCGTCTCCCCCGCGCCTTCGGAATTCGAGCGCGGCATCGCCGAATTCGGCGCGTTGCTGTTGCGCGTGATGGTCTTGATGGTGTTGCTTGTACTTCTCGTGAACACCGCACAGGGTCGCGCTCCGCTCGAGGCGCTGCTGTTCGCCGTGGCGCTGGCGGTCGGCCTGTCGCCCGAATTGCTGCCGGCGATCGTCAGCGTGACGCTCGCGCACGGCGCGCGCGCCATGGCCGCGCAAGGCGTGCTGGTGCGTCGCCTGGAGGCGATCGAAGACCTGGGAAGCATCGACATCCTGTGTGCCGACAAGACCGGCACGCTCACCGAGGGCCGGCTCGAGCTGCTCGCTGCGCGCGACCCGCAGGGCCGTGAATCGCGCACCGTGTTGACGCTTGCCGTGCTCAACGCGAGCCTGGAGACCGGCATCGCGAATCCGCTGGACCGCGCCATCGTCGCTGCCGGCGAGGCGGCGAAAGTCGACGTCAGCACGTTCACGAAGATCGACGAGATTCCCTACGATTTCGAACGCAAGCGCTTGACCATCGTCGTGCAACGCGCGGGCAACTCTGGCTGGCACGAACTCGTGACCAAGGGCGCGTTCGACAACGTGCTCGGCGCGTGCGCGAACTGGCGCGTCGAATGGGACGATCACGCCGCTGGACGACGCCGCTCGCGAGCTTATTGCGCGCAACGTTTTCGCGCAGGCGGCGAAGCGGGCATGCGCGTGCTCGGCGTGGCCACGCAGATGCACGCCGCGCAGGCACGCTATGAGCGCAGCGACGAAGCGGCGATGTGTTTCGAAGGCTTTCTGGAGTTCACCGACCCGCCCAAGGCCGACGCGCAAGCCACGCTGCACCGGCTCAAGGGCCTGGGCATCCACGTGAAGGTGATCACCGGCGACAACCGTCACGTCGCGCAGCACCTGGCGCGCGCCGTGGGTCTCGCGTCGAACCGCGTCTTGACCGGCGCGCAAGTCGCGGCGATGCGCGACGAGGCGCTCTGGCATCGCGCGCCGCGCATCGACGTCTTCGCGGAGATCGAGCCGCAGCAGAAAGAGCGCATCGTGCGCGCGCTGCAGCGCGCCGGCCACGTGGTGGGCTTTCTCGGTGACGGCATCAACGACGCGCCGGCGCTGCACGCGGCCGACGTCGGCATCTCGGTGCAGGGCGCGACCGACGTCGCGCGCGAAAGTGCCGACGTGGTGCTGCTGCGCAGCGACCTCGACTTGCTGCACCAAGGCGTCGAACTCGGCCGGCGCGCGTTTGCCAACACGCTCAAATACATCGCGATCACGACGAGCGCGAACTTCGGCAACATGGTCAGCATGGCGCTCGCCGCGCCGCTGCTGCCGTTCCTGCCGCTCGCGCCGAAGCAGATCCTGCTGAACAACTTCCTGTCCGATCTGCCGTCGATGGCGATTGCGACGGACCGCGTCGACGCCGAACAACTTCGCCGCCCGCAACGCTGGCACCTCGCACAGGTGCGGCGCTTCATGCTCGTGTTCGGCCTCATCAGCAGCGCCTTCGACCTGCTTGCGTTTGCGCTGCTGCTGTGGTTCTTTGCCGCCGGCGCTGCGCTGTTCCAGACCGCCTGGTTCGTCATCTCGCTGCTCACCGAGCTCGCCGTCGTGATGGTGTTGCGCACGCGCCGTGCGGCCTGGAAGAGCGTGCCTGGGCGACTCCTCGCCTGGGCAACATTGCTCGTGGTGGGCGCTGCGCTGGTGTTGCCCTACAGCGGCGCGCTCGCGGCACTGTTCGGCTTCGTTCCCCTGCCGGCGCCGCTGTTGCTCGCGTCACTCGGCGTCGTCGCGAGTTACATCGTTTTGACGGAATGGGCGAAACACCGCTTCAACGCGATGTCGCGCCGGCGTTAGCGCCGCCGCTCCTCGAGGGGGACTTGCCCCGGCAAAGCCGGATCGGCTCAGGCGAGTTCGGAAGATTCCGGCTTCGCGAGGCGCTGCGCGAGCTCGGCGTCGCGCAGCGCCGTGTAGTCGCTGGCAACGCAGCGCAGCAACACTTTGTGCGCCTGTTCGCTCAAGTGCGCCTTCACCTGGCCGAGGAAGGGGTTCGACGCGACGAGCACCAGGCCGGCGCATTGCCCCGCGGCGACGCCGTCGTTCACCGCGGCCGCCACTTCGTGAGCAAAGCGGTCGTGCTCGCGCTCGCGCACATCGGTGCGGCTCGGGTATGACGTGCCGCCCGAACGCTGCCCCAGGGAATTGACATGGCCGGGGCGGTCGCTCGACAGCTCCGTGCCCTTTTGCCGGCTTTGCGGATGCACCAAGTCAGCCAAGTGCGCATAAGCGCCCGGCTTCGCCGATTCTTCAAGCACACGCGCCTTCGCTGCGTTTGCCACCACCAGCCAGTTCTTCATCGCAGTCCCTTCAATTTGATTCCGCGTGCCCCGCGGTGCGGTCACCGATTTCAGTCTAGGTTGATCGCTTGGCTGCGTCTTGAGCTTGCGCAATGCGTCATTCAAGCGCCCAGGCGTTGCGCACAGTACTGCACCAGTTTGTCCAGGGTCGAGAGTTTTGCGGCGTCGGCGTCGGGAATGTCGACGCCAAGGTGCTCGTGCACGGCGACGAGGAAGTTCAGCCAATCGGCCGAATCCAGATCGACCTGCTGGCGCAGCAAGCGCGCGGGTTCGATCGCCGCAGCATCCACTTCGGGCGCGACTTCGGTGAGCGCGCGCAGCAGCTGGGTGCGGATGTCTTCAGGGTTCATGACGGCTCCTTGATTCGCAGCGGCGCGATCCAGAGACCCCGGGTCTTGCAGCAACTCGCGGATCAACGCCAACAGCAGCGCACCGCGGTGCCCGTCGCTGGCGCGGTGGTCCCCCGCCAGGCTCGCCGTGACGACGGGCAGCGCACACACGCGGCTGTCCTCGCCGGCCCAAGGCCGCAGCGCGATGCGTCCGAAGCCGATCAGCGCCACCTGCGGCGGGTAGATCACGCCGCAGACACTCGTCACGCCTTGCTCGCCCAGGTTCGTGATCGTGACCGTCGCCTCGCTCAATTCCGAGCTGCGCAGGCTGCCGGTGCGGGTGCGTTTCACGAGATCGAGCAGGGTGCGCGTCAACGCAGCGACATCAAGCGCCGCAGCGTCGTGCAATGCCGGCGCAACGAGCCCGCCTTCGCGCAGCGAGATCGCCACACCGGGGTGAACGCCGCTGCCGGGAACGAATGCAGCGTCGCGCCAGAAGCCGTTGAACTCCGGGTAACGATGCAGCGCCAGCGCAACCGCCTTGATGAGCAAGGCCGCGGGCAAGATGCGCTGCGTCACCGGAGAATCCGCGTTGCGCTGCGCAAGCCACGCCGTGGCGTTGCCGAACACGATGTCCTCAGTGAGGTAGTAGTGCGGAATCTCGCGCTTCGAGCGCGACATCGCCGCGGCAATCACTTTGCGCATTTCGCGCGCGCGCAGCGCAGCCGCCGACAGGCCAGCGCCGGGCGATGCCGCAGCGGGGCCCGGCGCGGCTGCGAACGCATCGACGTCGGCAAGCGTCACGGTGCCACCCGGTGCCGTGCCTTGAACGCGGTCCACGTCGATCCCCAACTCCTGGGCCCGGCGTCGCGCCGCCGGCGAGATGCGACGCCGCTCCCCGAGTGGAGCCGCCTCGGCCACTGCTTCGGCGCCACGCGCGATGCCGGGCGCCTGCGCCGGCGCGGCGCTCGGCGGCAGCGAAGTTGAGCGTGCCAGCGATCCGCCATTCGCCGCCGCGAGAATCGCCGCGACTTGCGCATCGACGTCTTCGACGGATTCGCCCGGTGCGCGCAGCACGGCCATCAACGTTCCCACGGGAATCAATGACTCGGGCTCGACGAGCAGCGCGCGCACCACGCCGTCGCTCCAACATTCGACGTCGATCGCCGCCTTGGACGTGTCGACGACGGCGATCACCTGGCCCTTCTGCACGGCGTCGCCCGGGCGCACCAGCCACTTCAGCAGCTTGCCCTGGTCCATGTCGGAGCCGAGCGAGGGCATGCGAAATTCGATCATCGTCGGGTCGTGCGAATGGCGCGTGCGGATACGTGGCGTGAATGATGGGCCGGCGCTGCCTGGCCACGTTGACCTGTGTCAAGCGGATGGCGGCGTGCGAGCGCACAGTCAGCGCCATGTTGTGCAGGCCATCCCTCGGAACGACGCGGCGTCTGGCGCTCGCGGCAGCGCTCCTGGCGCTTGTCATGGGTTGTTCGACGCTTCGCCTGGACGCCGCGCGACCGGAGTCGCACGCCATCGCGCCAACGCACGACACGTTTCTCGGCCGTGCCTACCTGTCGCCCTACCCCGCCGGGGAATCCGGAGCGCGCCTGCTCGCCTCCGGCATCGAGGCCTTCGTGCTGCGCGCCGCGCTCGCCGAAACGGCGCAGCGCACGCTCGACATGCAGTACTACGTCGTCGCGCAGGACGCGACGGCAACGCTGCTCCTCTACCGCGCGTTGCTCGCCGCGCAGCGCGGCGTTCGCGTGCGCCTGCTGCTCGACGACATCGGCGCGGCCGGGCGCGACTTCGACCTCGCCACCCTCGCCGCGCACCCGAACATGCAGATCAGGATCTTCAACCCGTTCTTGCGCCGCGGCCCGCTCGGCCTGTCCCGGCTGTTCGAATTCATCGGCGACAGCGAACGCCTGAACCGGCGCATGCACAACAAACTCTGGATCGCCGACAACGCCGTCGCCGTGATCGGTGGGCGCAACCTCGGCGACGCGTATTTCGCAGCGCAGGGCGAAGGCGACTTCGCCGACCTCGACGTGCTGACCGCCGGTCCCGTCGTCGCACAAGCGTCAAGCAGCTTCGACGCGTACTGGAACAGCGAATGGGCGGCGCCGATCTCCGCCTTCGTCGACGCTGCACCGGGCAGCAGAGAGTTCGACGAAGCAGTCGCCAAGCTGGCCGCGCATGCGGCGCGCTTTCGCGCGACCGAATACGCCCAGGCGCTTCGTTCGACGGACCTGGGGCGCGAGTTGCGCGAGGGGCGGATGCAATTCATCTCGGCCCGCGCGTCGGTGGTTGACGACCCACCGGGAAAGCTCGACAGATCGGCCCCTGCCGACGCGGGCCGCGTCTTCAACAGACTGCGCCCGCTCGTCGAAGCCGCAGAGCACGAAGTGCTCCTGGTCACGCCCTACTTCGTTCCGAGCGCGCGCGGCATCGACCTGTTGTGTGCGCTGAAGCAGCGCGGCGTCAGCGTGCGCGTCCTGACCAATTCGCTCGCGTCGACCGACGTCCCCGCGGTGCACTCGGGCTATGCGCGCTACCGGCCGCACCTGCTCGCCTGCGGCGTGCAGCTGTACGAACTGAAACCGAATCCGACACGTTCGACGCACGCTCGGGCGGGATTTTCGTCGGGCGCGAGCCTGCACGCCAAGGCACTCGCCGTGGACCGCAAGGTCGTGGTCGTCGGTTCGATGAATCTGGACCCGCGCTCGCGGCTGTCGAACACCGAGATCGCCGTCACCCTCGAAAGCCCGGAACTCGGCGCGCAACTGGCAACGATGTTCCAGGACGCCACCGCGCCCGACCAGGCGTACGACGTGCGCCTGAGCGAGCCCGGCAATCCGGACGCGCCGCTGCTGTGGCTGGGCCGTGAAGGCGATCAAGCGGTGCGCTACACGGACGAGCCGGGTGCCAGCTGGTGGCGCCGAATCGTCTCCGGCCTGTTCGACGCGTTGCTCCCGGAAGACCTGCTCTGACGCGCGGCGCAGCCCCAGGCGGCGCGCCCGGCGGCGTCAACGCTGCAGGCTGCTGCGCACGCGCTGCAGGCGTGCCTTGGCGTCGTCGGCAACTTCGCGCACCTCGGGCTTGTCGATCAGATCGACCATCGTCTGCGGGTCGATGAAACCCACGGTGATGTGCCCCTCCAGTTCCTGACGCACGACGACGTTGCACGGCAGCAGCAAGCCGATGTCGGGCTCAGCAAGCAAGGCCTTGTGCGCGAGCGGCGGGTTGCACGCGCCCAGGATGCGATACGGCCGCACCTCGACGCCGAGCTTGGCCTTCAGCGTCGCCTGCACGTCGATGTCGCTGAGAACGCCGAACCCTTCGGTTTTCAAAGCGTCGATGACTTTGCGCACCGCGTTGTCAAACGTCGTGTTGTCGAGCCTGGCGTGGAAGCCGTACATGCGCGTGCTCCTTGGGGTGGCGCACAAGCTTGCGGCAATGTCAGCGCTCCTGGGTTGACGAGGATCAAGCGCGCGTCGCCTCCGACGGCCCAGGATGGGCTCACGCTGCCCTGGAGCCTCACGCCATGAAACGAGCATCTGACTTTCCGCTTCGAAATGAAGCAAGAGCGCGACCATGAATTCCGCGTCAAGTTCGACGTACCGCACGCCGACGAATTGCTGCTCGACGAGCCCGGGCCCCTCGGGCGTTCGGCGAGACGCGCATGAAGCGTAGCCGGCCTCTGGTCGCCGGGCTCGTCGCCGTTCTCGCCTTGCTCGTCGCCTCAGGCACTGCCTACCTGCGTTTCGGGCGTACCGTTGCAGTGCCCGTCGCCCAGGCGCTGCACGGCGAAGTGATGCAGCGCGTGGTGGGCCCGGGAACGGTGCAGGCGCGCGTGCCGGTGACGTTGAGCGCGCGCATCACGGCCACACTGCGACAGCTCGACGCCGACGTCGGCGACACCGTGAAGCGCGGCCAGACGCTGGCGCTGCTCGATGGCCGCGACCTCAGCGCACGGCGCGGCGTCGTCAGCGGCCAGCAAGACGCGCTGGCGCACAACCTGGATGCGGCGCAGGCCAACGTGGCCAAGGCCCAGGCGGAGCTCGAACTGGCGCGCAGCAAGCAGCAGCGCGACGCCGAATTGCTGCGCACCGGCTTCGTTTCGCAGGCGGTGCTCGATGCCTCCGACGCCGCGCTGCGCGCTGCGGCGGCGAACCTCGCGAACGCGCGCGCAGCGCATTCGGCGCGCGAGGACGACGCACAGGCACTGGGCCAGGAGGCGCGCTTCGCCGAGACCCAGCTGTCGTTCACCCGCATCACGGCGCCGATGGATGGCGTGGTCATCGCGCGCCTGGCCGAAGTGGGGGCGACGCTGGTGCCCGGCAGCCCGCTGTTTCGGCTCGTCGACCCGGCGACGCTGTGGGTGGCCACACGGGTCGACGAATCGGTCGTCGGCCATGTGCAGGTCGGTCAGGCGGCGAGCATTCGCCTGCGCACCGGAGAAACCTTGGGCGGAAAGGTCGCACGCATCGCGCGCCAGTCCGACGCGGCGACGCGCGAACTCGAGGTCGACGTCGCGTTCGACGTGCCGCCGGCGCGCTTCGCGATCGACCAGGAGGCCGAGGTGGCCATCGACACCGGCGCCGTGCCCGGCATCACGCTGCCGCTGACGGCGCTGGCGCGCGACGCGCGCAGGCCGGCAAGGCGTGCTCGTCATCGTCGATTCACGAACCGAGTTTCGTGCGGTGCAAACCGGCGCGAGCGACGCCCAGCGCGTGCTGGTCGTCAAAGGCTTGGCGGACGGCGAGCGTGTGGTCGCGCGGGTTGAAGGGCGTGAAGGCCGGGGTGCGCGTGCGCAGCCTCGAAGGGCCGAGCCCCTGAGCGCGCAGCGCGCAGCTGCGACCATGGACCTCGCCGTCAAGGACATTCGCCGCCACCTCGGCAAGTTCGTCGCCACGATTGCCGGCGTGGCGATGCTGCTCGCCATCGTGCTCGTGATGAACGGCATCTACCAGGGCAACATCGCCGACGGCGTGTGGCTGATCGAGAACACCGCCACCGACCTGTGGGTCGTGGAGCGTGGGCGCGGCGGGCCGTTCAACGAGAGCTCGCGCCTGCCGCTGGACAGCTACAAAAGCGTCGCCGCGACGCCCGGCGTCGCCAAGGCCAGCCCACTGGTGATCTATGGCGCGCAACGCGACATCGCGGGGAAAAGCCGGCAGTTCACGATCATCGGCTACGACGTGTTCGGTGGGCTGGGAGGTCCCGGCGGTCTGGTGCGCGGGCGTTCGATCGAAGCGCCGCACTACGAGCTGGTGGCCGACCGCAAGCTCGGCCTTGCACTGGGCGACGGCGTCCCATTGGGCACGCACTCGTACCGCGTGGTCGGCATCACGCAGGGCGCAGTCGATTCCGGCGGCAATCCGCTCGTCTACCTGTCGCTGCCCGATGCGCAGGAAGTGCAGTTCCAGCAGGACAACCGGGCGCTGGTGGCAGCGCGCGCCGCGAACGTGAAGCGCCTGGAGCGCGCTGGCTACACGAGCGAGCAGGTGACCCGCCTCCTGCCGCTGCTGGCAGCCAGCGGCGACACGGTCAACGCGGTGCTGGTCAAGCTGGTGCCGGGCGCCGACGCCGCGACGGTTGCGCAACACATCCGCGACTGGCTCTACTTCAACGTCTACACCACCGACGCAGAGCGCGAGCTGATGCTCGAAGGCCGGCTGCGCATGATGTCGGCGGTGCTGGGTCTGTTCCGCGCCCTGCTGGTCGTCGTGTCGATCGTCATCATTGCGCTGATCATCTACGTGCTGACGATCGAGAAGATCAGGTCGATCGCCACGCTGAAGCTGATCGGCGCGCCGAACCGGGTGATCGTGCGGCTGATCATGGAGCAGTCAATGGCGCTGACGCTGGCGAGCTTCGCCGTCGCCTATGGCTTGCGCGAGTTGATCGCGCCCGGTTTTCCGCGCAGCCTGACTTTTCTGGCGCAGGAAACCGCCGCCACCTTCGTCGTGATGTTGATCGGTGGCGTGGTGGCGAGCCTGCTCGCGATCTGGCACGCGCTGCGCACGCCGCCGCAGCTTGCGCTCGGCGGTTGAGCGTGGCCGTCGTCGAAGTCGAGGGCGTGTCCAAGACCTTCGGCAGCGGAGAGCTTGCCGTGCACGCGCTCAAACCCTGCTCGTTCACCGTACAGGAAGGCGAACTCGCCGCACTGCTGGGCCCCAGCGGCTCGGGCAAGAGCACGCTGCTGCTGTCGATCAGCCTGATCCTCGAGCCGAGCAGCGGGCGCATCGTCATCAACGGGCAGGAGGTCTACAACAACGGCTGGACCGGCGTCGACGAGCGCGCGTTCCGGCGCCGCAACATCGGCTTCATCTTCCAGCAGCACAACCTGATCCCCTTCCTCACGGCGCTGGAGAACGTCGCGCTGGTGATGCAATTGAACGGCATCAACCGGCGCGATGCGGCGCGCCGCGCAAAGGAGTTGCTCGGCTACCTCGAGATCGCGCACCGCGCCGACTCGTTGCCCGCGAATCTGTCGGGCGGCGAGCAGCAGCGCGTGGCGATCGGGCGCGCGCTGGCCAACGAGCCGCCGCTGATCCTGGCCGACGAGCCGACCGCGGCGCTCGACACCGAGCGCGGCTCCAAGGTCATGGCGCTGCTTCGAAGAAGATCGCGCGCGAGCGGCGCTCGGCGGTGATCACCGTGACGCACGACCACCGCATGATCGAAGGTTTCGACACGGTCTACCACCTCGAGGACGGCGTGCTGACACGAATGCCGCAAGCCGAGGCCATGGCCTTGCCCTGAGGCATCGGCAGGACAGATTCAGTCGCGTTCGCGCTTCCCGCCCGAGCCTTTGCCCTTCGGTTCTTCGCTCGCATTGCGGTGGCACTCGGCGCAGTTCTCGAAGTCGCGGACGCCCTCCTTCAGGTGCTTCGCCCGGATCTTGTCGGGGCTGTGCTCATGGCAGCCGTAGCAGGTGTAGCGGCTGTAGTCGTCGTTGGTGTGGCAGGTCACGCACTTCGTGTTGTGATCGCGATCCAGCACGAACCGCTTGTCGTGGTCGAAGGTGGCGGGCTTCCAGCGCTCGGGCTGGTGGCACTGCCCGCAGCCCGCGCCGAGATCGCGGTGGAGCTTGTCCTTCGGGCGGGTGTGGCAGCTTTCGCAGCGCTCGCGGACCGGGGCGCGCAATAGCGCATGCGAGAAGGCCTTGCGGCTGCGCCGCGCGAGCTTCAGGCCCTCGTGGTCGCTGTGGCAGGCGATGCAGTCTTGTTCGATCAATTCCTGGTGAAACGAGGTCTTCGCGGTCCGCGCCGCGAGCGCTGCGCCCTGGGTGCTGCGCACGCCGATGTCGGGCAAGGCATGGCAGGCGATGCATCGCGGCGACGCGGCACCGCGCAGAGGTGCATGGCAGGCAAAGCAGTCGCTGGCGAGTTCGACGTGGCCGCCGCTGAGCGGCCCCGGGCTGACCATCAGGTGCGGGTAGACGAATGCCAGCGCCACCACCACCAGCAGGTTGGCAGCGATCAGGGCGAGCAGCCAGCGCTTCACTTCCAGCCCCAGAACAGGAACACGGCGACGATGTGTGCCGTGGCGAGCACCGCGAACGCCAGCGTGATCGGCAGGTGCACCGCGCGCCATTGCTTCATCACATCAAACGTCAGGCTGTCGCGGTACAGGCGCTCTTCGAGTTCTTCGAGGGAAACGCCTTCTCGGCGCATGCGTTGCTGCGCCTGCTCCAGGCGGCCGCGCGAACGCTCGAGCAGGAACTTGCCCGTGAGGCCGCTGCCGACGTCGATCAGCATCGCCCAGACCGCGAGCCAGCCCAGGATCGCATTGAAATGGATGCCGGCGTGCACCAGCACGAGCAGGGAGCCGAGCCAGGCCATGCGTTGATGCAGGCGCAGCAGCCGCGCCGGTTGGCCCAGGCTGATCAGCTTGCGCTTGCGCAGCGAGTAGGCGAACGAACCCAGGATCAGCAGCGTGCCGGGAATGCCCAGCCAGCGGCCGATCCACACCGCGTCGAGCACGTGCAGCAGGGCATCGAAGAGCAGCGCCGCGAGCGCGAGGGCGGCAAACGACAGCAGGAAGGGCAGGACCTCGCGGCTGATCAGCTTGGCGGGCATGGGCGTCAAGCCTCGAGGACGAGTGCCGATGCGGGCGTGCCGACGCACAGCAGGCAATGGCCGGGCGCCGTGTCGTGGTCCGGCGGGTGAGCGTAGGCCACGGAACCGCTGACCAGGCGCGTCTCGCAGCTTCCGCAGCTGCCGGCTCGACAACCCGAGTCGACTGCCACGCCGTGCCGCTCGGCGAACTCGAGCAGGTTCGCGTCTTGCCCGTCCCACGCCAGCGTGCGGCCGCAGCGTTGGAATCGCACTTCGAGTTCGGCGCCGACACGAGCGGCGGGTTGCTTCGGTTCAGCGTCCGTCGAAGCGCGCCGAAGCCGGGCCGAAGGCCTCAAAGTGAATGTCCTGCCGCGGCACGCCCCAGGCCGCCAGCGCGGGTACCAGGCTTTGCATCATCGCCGCCGGGCCGCAGACATAGAACTGATGCCGGCCATGCGGCAAGGTCCGGCGCAGCAGGTCGACGTCGACGCGCCCGGCATGCAGGTAGTCGCGGCCCAGCACGTCGTTCGGACCCGGAGCGGCTATAGGCCACGTTCAGGTGAAAGTTCGGGTGCGACGCGGCCAGTTGCTCGAGCTCCCGCTTGAACGCGTGTTCGTCGCCGTTGCGAAGCCCGTAGTACAGATGCACGCTGCGGCCGGGCTGCTCGGCAAGACTCCAGCGCAGCATGCTCATCATCGGCGTGATGCCGATGCCGCCGGCGACGAGAACCGCCGGGACGTTCGGGTCAGGATCGATGAAGAAGTGGCCCGACGGCGCCTTCACGTCGAGCACGTCGCCCACGCGGACGCGGTCGTGGAAATGGCCGGACGAGGCACCCGGAGGCACGTCGGGGCGATCGGCCGGTGCCGCCACCCGCTTGATCGTGACGCGATAACTCGATGGCTCGGGCCGGTCGGACAGCGAGTAGCAGCGCGTGATCGTGCGCTGCCCGCCTGGCACCGGGGCCCCCGCATCGACGACCTGCAGCGAAAAGGTGAGGAACTGGCCGGGCCGAAACGGCGGCAACGCCGCGCCATCGACCGGCTCGAGATGGAACGAGCACTGCGTCTGGGCCGCGTCCTCGAAATTGCGCCCTGCAACGCGAAACTTGCGCCAGCCAGGCCACGCCCCCGATGCGACTTGCGTCGCGCCGACCGGCATCGCGGCCGACGCGTTCACGGCCGCGTTTCGTCGTCGCCACATCCAAACACCGAACCCGACGGCAAGCTGAATCAGCAGTGCTGCATTGATGTTGGCGAGGAGCAATAGGGCGGTCATGGGTTCGCTTGTCGTCAGCTCAAATGCGCTGCCGCTCGTACCCTCAGGGCCGAGTGAACCCGGCGATTCTCATGGTCGCGTCGCCCGGCGCACTTGAGTTGCATCAATGCGGTGCAGGCGCGCGGGGCTCGCCGCGCCGGTCAAGTCTCTTGCGCGGCGTCAAGCCATGGGCTTTGCCGCGCTGTTCAACTCACCCGCGCGCCCTTCCCTGGGCAATGGAGTCAACATGGCACACATCGTCGTGATGGGCGCGGGCATCGGTGGCATGCCTGCGGCGTATGAGTTGCGCGCGCTGCTGCCCAAGCAGCACGAGGTGACCGTGGTCAACGCCGCCGACACCTTCCAGTTCGTGCCGTCCAATCCCTGGGTTGCCGTGGGCTGGCGCGATCGTGCCGCCGTCACGCTGCAAATCGCGCCGTTGCTCGCGCGCAAGGGCATCGCCTTCAAGCCCAAGGCGGTGACGGCGATCGACGCTTCCGGCAGCCGCCTCACGCTGGAGGGCGGCGAGGTTCTGCCCTACGACTACCTGGTCATCACGACGGGCCCCAAGCTGAGCTTCGATGAGGTGCCGGGCGCCGGGCCTTCGGTCTCGGGCGGCGGCGGCCACACGCATTCGATCTGCACGCTCGACCACGCAGAACGGTTCTACGACGCGTACCAGAAGTTCCTGCTCGATCCGGGGCCTGTCGTGATCGGCGCCATGCCGGGAGCGAGCTGCTTCGGCCCGGCGTACGAGTTCGGGTTCATCCTGGACACCGATTTGCGGCGCCGCAAGTTGCGCCACAAGGTGCCCATGACGTTCGTCACCTCCGAGCCTTACATCGGCCATCTCGGCCTGGGCGGCGTGGGCGACTCGAAGTCGATGCTCGAGTCCGAACTGCGCAGCCGCGACACGAAGTGGATCACCAACGCGAAGACGACCAGGGTCGAAGCCGGCAAGCTCTTCACGACCGAGCTCGACGATCGCAGCCAGATACTCAAGGAACACGAGATCGGCTTCAAGCTGTCGATGATGTTGCCGGCGTTCAAGGGCGTCGACGCGGTGGCGGCCGTGGCCGACCTGTGCAACCCGCGCGGCTTCGTGCTCATCGACGAACACCAGCGCAGCAAGAAGTACCGCAACATCTTCGCCGCCGGCGTGTGCGTGGCGATTCCGCCGGTCGAGGTCACCCCCGTGCCCAGCGGCGCGCCCAAGACCGGCTACATGATCGAGACCATGATCACGGCGCTGACGCACAACATCGCCGACGAGCTGGCCGGCAAGCCGGCCACCGCCAGGGCGACGTGGAACGCGATCTGCCTGGCCGACATGGGCGACACCGGCGCGGCGTTCGTCGCGCTGCCGCAGATCCCGCCGCGCAACGTCAACTGGTTCAAGAAGGGGAAATGGGTGCACCTGGCGAAGATCGCCTTCGAAAAATACTTCATGCGCAAGATGAAAACCGGCAACTCCGACCCCATCTACGAGAAGTACGTGTTGAAGTTGCTCGGCATCGTGCGGCTGGTCGAGTGAGGCCCGCCAGGGCGCGATGCCGTCTCTCATTCTGGAGTCACACATGAACCTGCAATTCGAAGTCGAAAACCTGAAGTGCGGCGGTTGCGCGCAAACCATCGAAAACACCCTGCGCGCCGATCGGCGCGTGACGCGGGTCGCCGTGGATGTGCCGAGCAAGGTCGTCGACATCGAGGCCAGTGCCGGTCTGCGGCAGGACTTCGCGGCCGAACTTGCGCGCATCGGCTATCCGGAAAAGGGCACCGTCGAAGGGTTGCGCTCCGCGGCGGCGATGGCCAAGTCATTCGTGAGCTGTGCCGTCGGCCGCTTTTCCGACAAGGCTTGACGCGTGTGCGAGTTGTTCGCCTTTGCCGGCGAACAGCCGGCGTTGCTGCAATTTGCGCTGCATGAATTTGCCCAGCACGGCGGTGGCACGCGCAACGCTGACGGTTGGGGCATCGCCCACTACATCGATCGCGACGTGCGACTGCTCAAGGAGCCCAGTGCGGCACGCGACAGCGCCTGCCTGAGTTTCATCGAACAGCATGCGCTGCGAAGCGCCCTGGTGTTGAGCCACATCCGGCGCGCGACCCAGGGCGTCTCGGCAGTTCGCAACTGCCAACCTTTCGTGCGCGAACTGGGGGGTGCGATGCACGTGTTTGCGCACAACGGCAATCTCGATCGCCTCGCCCTGGGTCGCATGGCCTCGTCGGATGGATTTCGTCCCGTGGGCGAGATCGATTCGGAACTTGCGTTTTGTGTCCTGCTCGAGCGGCTTCGGCCGCTTTGGCAAGCCGCCAACGGCCCGCCCGACCTGCTGCGGCGCCGCCGCGTCGTTGCCCAGTTCGCGCAGGAACTGCGCGAACTCGGCCCCGCCAATTTCATCTATGCCGACGGCGATGCGCTGTTCGCGCATGGCCACAAGCGCACCCAGGAAGACGGCACGCTGCGACCGCCGGGACTTCATCTGTTGTGCCGCGATTGCAGCGTCGACCCCCTTGACTTCGATGCGCGAGGGCTGCAAATCGTGCCGGCACCGGCCGGCGCAGCGCAGGTTCTGTTGGCCAGCGTGGCGCTCACTTCGGATCCGTCGTGGCGCGCGCTGCGCGAAGGTGAACTGCTGGTGGTGAGGGCCGGTCGCGTTGCAACGGGAGAAGAGGCTTCGGCAGCAGTCACACCGTGAACGGCCGGACGCGCGAACCCGCAACCCCCGCGGGCGAAATTTGGACGCATGGCAGCACCACCCTGCGCACCGCGTCGATACGGCTTGGGGTACGCGAGAGCCAGCCGCGCAGATGCATCGTGAAGGATTGCTTTCGATCAGGAGGGTGAGGTCGGTCTGCGCGCCTGAGCAGCGGCTCGTACCGCATAGGTGACGGTCGAGTCACCACGTCGAAAGTCCGCGATGTGCGCACTGGGAACGATCTGGCTTGTAACTGCCGGGTGGCGACCAGACGCAACCTTCAACGAGTAGCTGGCTCGCGGCTATTCGACGTGGATTGATGCTGGCACTATCAAGCCGGAGTACCTGTTGTGGGAGCCCACGGCTCAAAGTGCGAGGTTCAGCGACGTGGAGAATCTGAGGAACATGGGTGGCGGTCACACCGACGCCGACCCGCTTGGAATGGGATGCCAAGTTGGTCATGACGGTTGAAGCGTTCGCCGTGGGTACTTCAGCTGGCTCGGAATTTCCGCTGCCTGGCCCATGTCGTCAACTGCGTTCCTGGGCACTTGACCCTGGCCAGCGACCGAGACGCAGAGGCAACGTATCGTCGTGCACGTCAAGGCAGAGCACAGTCACGACTGGTGCGTGCCCATTTACCATCGGCAGCCGAAACTCGGCGCCAGCCGCTTGTGCCAGCTCGCTTCGCCATGGGTAGATGAGCGCAAGCTCACGGCACTGAAACGCCGCCGCGTAGGCATGCATCTGGTACATGTCGGCTTGGTTTGGCATCAGCCGCCGCTTGCTGTCCCACCCGATCAGCTTCCACTTGGTGTCCGCGATCGCAACGACGGCGTCATTGCGGCGAAAGACCAGGTCCGGGCGCAACTGGAATCCAGGCTCCACTCGGTCCTGACTGACTACCGTTGCCAGGGTTCGCGTCGTGTCCTGGGCCTCCACCGTCAGCCCCGAAATTTCATAGACGCGCCGGCGCGCCACAGTGGCCACGGCCGACTCGAACAACTTGTTCATGTCGAACAGCAGTGATGGGGCTTCGCTGTATCCGGCGCGCAGGGCTGGCGCCAGCAGGGCCAAGATCGAGCGCGCCCAGTCGATAGCCGCCCGGTAACGTTCGGCCTGGCGATTGAATGCCAGCCGCTCCACAGCGGCGCTGCCGAGCCGCGTGTCGTCCACGTCATCCAGCACACTCATCAGGTCGATCCATTGCCGGGTGAGCTCGCTGCTGCGGATCCAGGGCCGAGTGCAACGGATGGCCTTCTTGAGTACCTGATTCCACACGTTGTCGACGGTCAGCTCGTCGAACGCACAGGCCACCAGGTCGGGCCGGTTCGCATGCACTCCGAGCTGGCGCATGACGGCGATGCGCCCGCGCACGACGTTCAGGTCGTCCTCGTGCTCCTGGTACTGCTTGAGCAGGCCACCTCGCGTGAGCGTGGACACGGCGTCGAAGAACGCCGCGACGAACGCTTCCAGCAGCGGCGCCCGGCGCAGGTGTTGCCCAACAGGTTGATGCTGGAACTGTGGGAAGCGCTCCGTCCACCGCAGCAGGCGCAGCAGCACGCCGCGGCAGTCCTCCGCTGTGGACGCGCCATCCTGCGTCTTGGGGAGGATTTCGAGCACGCGCTCTCCCAGACCGACCACGCCGCAGAACTGCGCCAACTTCACTTGGCGGTGGCCGACTTCACAAGAGCCTGGCCGCTGCTCGCCGATCTGCGCCAACCGTTCGGCTTCGGAGGCGTCAGCTCCCAGGAGGGGTAATGACGTAGCGTGAACGATCGGTGGGCACGCCGTCGACGCGCTGACCGACGAACAGCCGGCCGAAGTGCAGCGACTCCTCTTGCAGAAATGCTTGCTCGGCCGTGGTGGACAGCACCAGCGCCACGCGCGAGAAATCGTCGAAGAAATACTCCTGCAGCAACGGGATGATCTGGCGCGCGAACGCCTCCTGCACATCGGCCAGCGTGCGCACGCGCATCAGATAGGCGTGGCCGATGCGGTGGTCGCAGTCCAGCAGGTACTCCAGCCGGTCGTTCACGCGCCGCAGCAGCCGGCCGAGGTCGATGCCGTCCACGTTGGCCGACAGCGTCGTGTAATCGGGTACGCGCTCATCGAACTGGAAGCGCCGGCGCAAGGCCACGTCCAACAATGCGATCGAACGGTCTGCGGTATTCATCGTGCCGTAGATGTCCAGATTCCTCGGCACCCCGAACGGCCGCTCGGCCACGTCGCTGTCATCGCTGCCCGGGAGCTGCACTGCCATGCCTTCGATCACGCGCCCGTGCGCATCGAACACCGCGCGCTTGTCGGGCTCGATGAGCGTGATCAGTTCGCCGAACACCTTCGCGATGTTGGCACGGTTGATCTCGTCGATGAACAGCGCATAGCGCTTGCCCGGGTTGGCATGGGCTTCGTCGCAGATCTGCTTGAACTTGCCGTCCACCAGCCGGAACTGGGTTGTACCGTCTTCCGCCGTGGCCACTGGCCGGATACCGCGAACGAAATCTTCGTAGCTGAACGACGGGTGGAAGGTGACCACCTTGTAGCGGTGCACGGCTTCGGTGGCCGCTTGAGGGCCGGCCTTCAGCAGGCGCCACAGTTCGGCCGACTCGTCGTCTTGCTCCTGCCAGCCGGTCAGCAACTGCCCGTCGCCTGATTCGCGCTTGTCGAACAGGAACGGGGGGCGCCGCACCCCGATGTTCACCGTGGTACTGGTCTGCGGCGAGTGTTCCTGCAGGTAGCTCCACAGCGTGGCTGGCACCCCGGCCGGCGCACGGCCGCGCTGCTGCGCCTTGGCCTGCACCCAGCGGTGGGCGCGGATCTCGGGCACGCGCGCCGGCCGGCCCAGGTCAGACAGCGCGGCAGCGATGACGCTGCGCCAGCCATGGTTCGTCAGCGTCTCGTTCAGCCAGGTGGCCTCATCGACCTGGCTCGGCGCGTCCGTATAGTCGGCAAACTTCTGCCGCAGCCAGTGCGTCTTGCCGGTACCCGGAGGGCCGTACAGGATGAGGTTCACTGGTGCCCGCGCAGCGTCTGGCGCTGCCGGAGTCGGCTCACGCGCCACCGCCGGCGCGCCGGAAGCGGGGCCGCTGACCGCAGGGGGGTCTTGCGGCCCTTCCGGCTCCTCGGCCTCGGGCCTGCGCCAGCGTGGGAGCAGCGCGTCGTCGTAGAAGTCAATCACGGCACCGGGCCGCTCGACCTCTTCGCGCTGCCTGAGTGTGAACAGCGCATCGTCGAGTTGCCGGTCGCTCCAACGCTTCAACTGGGCGCGCGGCGCGACCTGAAAGCCCTCCAGCACCGAGATGCGATCACGGTTCGATGACATGCGCTCCACCCGGTCCGGGAACGCGAAGTAGCGCAGCATGTGGCGGAACTGGCGGTCCCCGTCGCGAGGCACGGTGTCGATCCAGTCCATGAAGCGGTCGTAGTCGCCCAGCACGGCGTGCCTTGCGTCCACGGCCATGGCCTTGAGCGAGCGCACCAAGGCGATCAGGTACCCCAGCTCCCTCCAGCGGTGGTTGTTGTAGGCCGTGCCCGCTGAACCCACGCCACACAGCACCGCGTCGGCGAGCATGGCGTGCGCGGGCGGTAGCGTCTCGCCCGACCAGGACCAGATGCGCAGGACATGGGCGCGCTTGACCTCTGCGCCGATGTTGGAGGGGAACAGCAGCAGCGACCACATCATCTCGGCCATCAGCTGCTGCGCCGAGGCACCGGTGTCGGCGAGTTGGCGCTCGAGCTTGGTCGTGAAATCGTCGGTACCGGGGTCGGGGCGTTCGACGAAGCCCGCCTGCAGCCGGTCCGCGTTTGCTGTCGTCCAGAGACTTCGGTCGTCGACAAGCAGCGAGCGGTCTTCGACCAGGCAACGGTCGATCCACGTCCGTGCCGCTGCCAGCAGGGGGGCCAGGTCGCGGTCGGTCAGATGGCGGGCCATGGTGGTCGCCTCCCTTCAGGCGGCTGACTCGGGGTGTCGCCGGGCCGGCGTCAAGTACCCATCAAGCAAGCTGCTTTGCATAAGCTGTTGATTTATATGGAGTTCTGTCCAGATCGGCTGGCTTGGGCAGGGCACCGATCAAGTACCCATCAAACAATCAGGCCCAGTGCGGCACGTAGCGCCGCAGCTTCGGCGCCGCCGATGCATCCTCCAGCCGGATGTGCCCGGCGTCGAGCGCATCCTTAAGCAGCCGTGAAGCGGTGGCGCTGTTTTTCGGGTCGATGCCGAAGCGCTCGCGCAGGCTCGCGTTCGTCATCGGCTCGCGCTGCACGTAGCGCAGGCAGGCATGCAGGTACACCGCGCGAACCCGGTCTTCCCGGTTCATCTTTGCCAGCGGACGCGGCGCGAACATTGTGGCCCGGGTGCTCTCGCCCACGACCTCGAACGCAGGGGCGGGCAACTGGTACAGCTCGGTTTGGAACACCACTTTGTCGACGCCGCTGCCGCGCTCCTCGCACACGCCGATCAGCCGCATCGATGCCGCGAGTGCTTCATTGCGCGAGCGCGGTGGGTGGTCGAGCATGCGCGAAGGGTCCATCAGCGGCGTACCGGGGTTCGTGATCTCCATGCGGTCGTCGAAGAT
Organism: uncultured beta proteobacterium; assembly: GCA_963775015.1. GTDB lineage: Bacteria > Pseudomonadota > Gammaproteobacteria > Burkholderiales > Burkholderiaceae_C > JAEMQF01. The sequence continues at coordinate 139,044 of CAVZHI010000024.1, forward strand.
CTGGACCATCGGCCCGCTGCCCGTCACCGCCAGGTCCTGGTGGATCAGCGCATTGGCCACCAGCTCGCGGATGGCCAGCTCAGGGTACATCGGCACCGACTTGCGCAGCGCCTTGCCGATCACCTCGTTCACCGGCAGCAGGTTGTTGACGAAGCCGATCAGGCCCTCGAACCCGCAGGCGTAGCCTCGGCCGCCCTCCTGCTCGCGCAGCGTGTGCACGCGGCCGGTGCCCTGGTACACCACCACGCGCACGGCCTTGCGCTGCAGCCGCCCGAAGTCCGCCAGCCGCTTGGCGAACAGCAGCGCACCCAGGTTGAAGATGCGCCAGTGCCCGCCGCCCATGGGTTCGATCAGCCGATGGCTGGCCAGCGCACCCAGGATCGCGTCGCGCCCGTTGGGCATGGGCTTGTCCAGCAGGTCGAAGAGCGCGCCCACGTCCAGCAGGCGCAGCACCTCGTCGCCCACGAGCTTGTCGGCGGCAGACTGCATCTCGAACGGCGTTGCGTCCAGCTTGCGCCAGAGCGCGCGCTCCTGCTCCGGAAAGTCGGCCAGCCGCTTCTTGTATGAACCGATGCGGATGAACGCCGTTCCGCCGAACTGCACAGGGTGCCGGAAGGCCGAGTCGATTTCCAGCAGCACCACGGCGCCGGCGTCGAGCGCGATACGGTGAAAGCGAAAACCGATGCGCGGGGACAGTTGTCGCAGAAGCCAGCTCTCCAGTTCCTCGTTGCCGACCTTGGCCAGCGCCGGCTCGAACCCGGTGCCCACGATGTCGTGGCTGGCGTCGTCCACGCCCCACAGAACATAGGCGTGCGGCTTGCCGAGCAGCGCCGCCGAGTTCGCCAACGCCGAGAGGTATTCGCCGATCTCGCGCGGGTCGGTGTTGTTGCGCTTGAACTCCAGCCAGCCCGTCTCTGCCGGCAGGGCCGTCAGTTCCTGCACCAGGCTGCGCAGGTACTGCTGGTCGCGTGGCAATGTCATGCCACGGACTCTCGGGCCTGGCGGCGGCGTGGCGCCGCGGACGCGTCGGCGGCGCCGCCGCCTTTGATGCGAGCCAGCAGCGCGCTCGCGGGTTCGTCGTTCGGGTTCTGTGACACCAGTTCGCCGCGGAAGGCCTTGGCGAGCAGCGCCGGCGTGAGGCGGCTGACTTGGGCGCGGGCGGTGGCGAGGCGGGATTCAACGTCATTAGCAAAGGAGAGGAGTAAGTCGACACGGCGAATCACTTCGGCTTGTTCCTGCAACGACGGAAGCGGAATGGGGACATACCGTTGGGCAATCTCCGGGCTCGTCCGCAAGAGTTGTTCAATGCGGATTTCGCCATCAACGATATCCATTCCACGAACGTAAGGCACGCCTTCGGTTAGTTTTGGGCCTGGCTGAACGATGCCGTACACGATGTCTGCGCCAGCCTCAACGACTTGCGAGGCACGTTCGGCCCGCCAGCACTTGGGAAGCCCGACCAGCCATTCTTGAAGCTGTTCGTCATTGCGCTCGCATCGACTGCTAAACCCGAAAGGTCCGGGCAAGACCGTTAGAACTGACCTTATCGGTCGCTTCGGTCCAAGAGCGTGCGCCCCAGGGCTTGCAACTGCTGCTCATCCAAGCGCGCCGGTCGCCCTCGCGAGGGCATAGCTCGCAGCGCGTCGATGCCGCCCTCATTGAGCACCGCCTTCCACGTGTACGCGGTCTGCCGCGCCACTCCCACCGCATGCGCGGCCTGCGCCGGCGTCTTGCCCGCCAAGAGCAATCGACCTGCGCGCAAGCGCCGCCGTACCGTCTCGTCCAATCGCTTTGTCGCCATGAATTGCACCCAATACAAGCCAAGTATCGGTACAACGCATGAGGACGTCAGCGGTTGTCATGATTTACGGAAAGATCAATAGGTCTTGGTCGCATTCTGCCCGGTCTAGGAACTGGTTTCTTCGGTGCCAACGCCTGAAGGTGGCGGCGACTTCGGAGCTCGCGGACGGTCTTGCGCATACCGGGCGTGCGGGGCGTAGCCGTTCCGCGTCGGTGCGTGAGAGGCTCTCATTTCATCTGAAGCAGGAATTGCCATACAAGACAGGCGACAGCAGCTTGACTGGCCTAGGAGCATTGTCGACAGTTGTCGGCCCGCATCTAAGGTGCCCTTTCAGGTGCGAAGAACTGAGCGATCGCGACGTGAGCGCAGGGAATCGTTACGCGGCGGCGCCCAGCATTCCCTCTGTCGCCACTGCGCAGCTACGTCCCGCTGCCCCGAATGTTCCTTCGCGATCCAGGGCAGTCGCTGCTGCGCAGTAGGTCTGATGTCAATTGCGACGAGGACGAATTCCCCTCACCCCGTGCTCCACGCCCGCGGGCGGCGCATGCCCGCGATCTTGCACGCCTGCCCCGGATAGCCGTACGGAAAGAGTTCGAACAGGCGCTTGCGCGCGGCCGGGCCGAGCCGCTGTTCGAGGTGCCGGATCACGAAGCGGGCGTCCGCGGCGACCTGCTTTTCCTCGTAGAAGTCGCGCATGAAACGGATCGCGTCCCAATGGTCCTCGCCGAGCGTGATGCCTTCACGTCGCGCGAGCTCGGTGGCTGCCGCTTCGGTCCAGTCGTTCGGGTCGACGAGAAAGCCTTCGCCGTCGAGCGCTGGCATCGGCGGTTGTTCAGGCATGGAGGTACGTTCGCGGCCCACGATACCGCGCGCCGAATGCACTCCAGAGCGAGCCCGCGATCATGTGTGGCTTGCTACTCATGCCGCAACGCCTCGATCGGATCCAGCCGCGCCGCGCGGCGCACCGGGAAATAGCCGAACAGCACGCCGATCGCCGCGGAGAACAGAAACGACAGCAGATTGATCAACAGATCGAACAGGTAGGGCACGTCCATCACCTGCGCCAGGCCGATCGACGCGCCGGTGGCGATGACCACGCCCACGAGCCCGCCCATCGCGGCGAGCGTCACCGCTTCGATGAGGAATTGCAACAGCACCTCGCGTTCCAGCGCGCCGATCGCCATGCGCAGGCCTATCTCGCGCGTGCGCTCGGTGACGCTCACCAGCATGATGTTCATGATGCCGATGCCGCCCACGAGCAGGCTCACCGCGGCCACCGCGCCGAGCAGCGTCGTCATCACTTTGGTCGTGCCCGACAGGGTTTCGGCGAGTTGCTGCGTGTCCAGGATGTTGAAGTTGTCGTCGTCGCCGTCGGCAAGCTTGCGGCGCTCGCGCAGCAGCTCGCGCAATGCGGCCTTGAGCCGCGTGCTGTCGCTGCCGTCCTGCATCGCCACGAGCAGCGTGTTGACGCGCTGGTGGCCGGTGACGCGGCGTTGTAGCGTGCGCAGCGGGAGCAGCACGGTGTCGTCCTGGTCGGCACCCATCGCCGCTTGGCCTTTGGAGGCCGACACGCCGATCACGCTGCACGAGAACTGCTTGATGCGCAGGCGCTCGCCCAGCACTTGCTCTGCCGGCCGGCTAGCCGTAGATCTCGCGGCGCACCGTCTCGCCGATGAGGCACACGGCAGCGCCGGCGCGCAGTTCTTCGTCTTCGAAGACGCGCCCTGCGCCGAGCCGCCAGTTGCCCACCTGCAGCCACGCGTTGTCGCTGCCGATCACGGTGGTCGCCCGGTTGCGCCCGTTCGCCACCACCGTCGCGCCGGTGCGGCCTTCGGGAGCGGCGGCAGCCACGCCGCCGATTTGCGCGAGCAGCGCCTGCGCGTCGGCCTCCCTGAACGCAGGCGCGCCGCCGGCGCCGCCGCCGGGCCCGAGGCGCTGGCCGGGCCGCACCTGCAGCAGGTTGCTGCCCAGGCTCGAAATCTGCATCTGCACTGCTTGCGTCGCGCCGTTGCCCAGCGTCACCATCGTGATCACGGCGCTGACGCCGATCACCACGCCCAGCGTCGTGAGAAACGAGCGCAGCCAGTTGCGTTTATCGAACCGGAGCGCGAGCAGCAGCATCTTCAGCAGCATCTTCATGCTCCCGTGGGCTCGTGGCCGCGCCGGCGTTGCGCGGCGGGTTTGGACTGGGCGCGTCGCCTTCGATGCGGCCGTGGACAAGAAAACGCACCCAGCGCCGCGCGTACGCCGCCATGTCGGTCTCGTGCGTCACCATCAGCACGGTGATGCCCTGCTGGGTATTCAGGCCGAGCAGCAGTTCCATGATTTCCTGGCCGCGCTTGGAGTCGAGGTTGCCGGTGGGCTCGTCGGCGAGCAGCACCGCCGGTTGCGTGGCGATGGCGCGAGCGATCGCCACGCGCTGCTGCTGGCCGCCGGACAGCTCGGAGGGCATTGTGGTGTTCCCAGCCGCGCAGCCCCACCGCCTGCAAGGCCCGGGCCGCGGCGGCGCGGCGAAGCGCCGCGCTCTCGCCGCGGTACAGCAGGGGCAGCTCGACGTTCTCCTGCGCCGACGTGCGCGCGAGCAGGTTGAAACCTTGGAAGACGAAACCGAGGTAGCGCCGGCGCAGGCGCGCGCGCTGGTCGCGCGACAGCGCCTCGACGTGCGCACCCTGGAACAGGTAGTGGCCCTGGCTCGGTGTGTCCAGGCAGCCGAGGATGTTCATCGCGGTCGATTTGCCCGAGCCGCTGGGCCCCATGATGGCGACGAACTCACCGGCCTGAATGTCGAGGTCGATGCCCTTCAACGCCAGCAGTTCGGTGGCGCCGCTGCCGTAGACCTTGCTCACGCCGCGCAGGCGGATCAGCGGCACGGCGCCGGGCGCCTGGGGGCTGAGCGCCGGCACTTCGGCGCGCGGCTGGCGCGCCGCGCCGGCCGGGCCTGCACCTTGGAGCGCGAGGCGGAAGACAGCCAGGTTCATTTCGCCGCGGCCAGCTTCTGGTCGGTGATGACGTGCATGCCGGCCTGCAGCTCGCCGCCGGTGATTTCAGTGAACCTGCCGTCGCTGATTCCCGGCATCACCGCCACCGCAACGGCCGCGCCCTTGCCGTCTGCGGGCAGCACCCAGACCTGGCGTGCCGCGCTGATGCTCGCCCCGGCCGCCGCCGAGCGGCGCGTCGCACCGCCGGGAAAGCGCGGCAGCAAGCTCGAGACAATGCCGCCGCGGCTAGCCGACGCGCCGGTGGCGGCGCTGGGTGCGAAGCGCAAGGCGCTGTTCGGCACGAGCAGCACGTCGCTGCGCTGCACGGCGGTGATCGTCGCGGTCGCCGTCATGCCCGGGCGCAGGCTCAGGTCGGCGTTGTCGACGTCCAGCGTGGTGAGGTAGGTGACGACGTTGTCGGTGATCGTCGAGCCGTACGCAACGCGTGCAATGCGCGCCGGGTAGCTGCGGCTCGGGTACGCGCTGACGGTGAAGCTCGCCGCCTGTCCCACCTTCACCGAGCCGACGTCGGCTTCGTCCACATTGACCTGCAGGCGCAACTGCGCCAGGTCTTCGGCGACGGTGAACAGCGTCACCGATTGCAGCGACGCCGCCACCGCGTTGCCCGGATCGACATTGCGCGTCAACACGACGCCGTTGCTCGGCGCGCGGATCGACGCCTTGCCGAGGTTGATCTCGTCGCTGGACAGCGCCGCCTGCGCTTCGCTGACGCCGGCAAACGCGCTGGCCTCGTCGGCGAGCGCGCGATCCAGCGCGGCGCGGCCGCTGTCGAGTTCGGCGCGCGACGGCACCTTGCCGCCCGAGAGGCGCGAGACCTCCTCGAATCGCGCGAGGCTGGCGCGCGCCTCCTTGACGGTGGCCTGCGTCTGCGCGACTTTGGCGTTGGCCGCTGCCAAGCTCGCGCGCGAGCGTTGAATCTGGTCGCGCAGGCGCGCCGTGTCGAGCTCGACCAGCACCTGGCCGCGTCCGGATGCGGTCGTTCACGTCGACGTTCACCTTCAGCACCGTGCCCGACAGTTCGCTGCCGATGTTGATCGCACGTGTCGGCTGCAAGGTGCCGTTAGCGACGACGTTGAGCGTGATGTTGCCGCGTGCCACGCGGTGCGTCGTGTAAATTGGTTGCTCGCTCGCCGCTTGGCGCGTCTGCCAGGCCCAGAGGCCGGCGCCGGCCA
>CAVZHI010000025.1:0-145080 GCA_963775015.1 uncultured beta proteobacterium
CGAGCAGGTCCAGCGAGAAGACGTGGTCGCGCATGTCGACTTGCACGGCGGCCCAGTCGGCGAGCATGAACCGCGCACCCCAGCCGAAGTTGACGGTCTGGCGGCGCTGCACGCGAACTTGGTGCTGCCAACGCCGCCGATCAGGTACAGCGCAATCGGCCGGGCGAAGCGGCTGCCGAGAAAGACTTCGCCAGGCAGGACGTTGAAGCCGACCGAGAGGTTGTAGTAGCTGACGTTGACGGTCTCGGTGCTGAACACACCGCCGACGCCGCCGTTCAGGCGCCGATAGACCTTGTCGTCGGCGCTGGTGCGGCCGTAGACCGATTGACAAAGAAGTCCTCGGTGATGTGGTAGCCCAAGCGCAACCCCGCCAAGCCGTGCGTGCCGAAGTTCTGCGTGGCGAAAGTTCCGCCGAGCAAGCCGAGCTCGAAGTCCTTCGACGGAAAGCGCGGCAGTCGAACGTCTCGGCGATCGACCTGCGGCACGATGACCTGCTCATTGGCGGGCTGCGGGGGAACCGCGGGTGCAGGGGTTTGCGCCGTGCTGACGCTGCAGGCGAGCGCCAGACACGCACCCGTGACGCGGCGCAGCGCGCCGGACCGGATGGCCTGCCATCGCAATAGGGTTGGGAGTCGTTGCATGGCGTTGCTCGTGGAGCGTCAGAAGAAGAAGGAGATGCCGAACGTCAGGGCGCGGTACTCGATGGACCGCGTATCGGCGACGAATGCGGTGTAGATCGAGTAGTCGGTGCGCAGGATGAATCGATCCGTCAGGTAGTAGCGCAGCCCGAAGGAGGCGTTGGACAGCTTGGCGTCGGTGGTCACTGCACTCACCAGGCTGGCGTTTGGAATGTTGCGAAAGCGCCCCATGCCCAACGCGAAGAACGTCGATGCGCGTTGGTCGGACCAAGGCTCCGCCATCAGGTTCAGGTGCCAGAAGTCGGTGCCGGAAAACGTGCCCTGCACTTGGCCGGTCGTGGCCTCGAAGGTCAGCGTGTCCGACAACTTGGCGCTGCCGTAGATCTTCAGCATCGGCTCGGACTTGAATTGGCCCCAGGCCGCGCCGAACTGGACGCGGCGCTTCAGGTAGTCGTCAACGACGATGTCGCGAAACGTCTTGGTGGTGCCGGCCTCGGTCAGCGTCGTCTCGAGCTGCTGCCGATGCACCCAGCCGGTCTTGCCGTCTTCCGTGCGAACCCGGTACCAATCGGTGCGACGCAATTCGATGCCGATCCATTGTTCGCGCGGCGCGACGAAGAACACCGGGAAGCCGCGCCCCGGACCGGTGCGAAGTTCGATGTAAGGGTCGGCCACTTGCAGCCGTTCCCCTGAACTGTCTTCGGCAGCCTGTGTGGCGCCGAGCCCTGCCGCCAACGTGCAGGCCACTGCGAAACCGGCAAGTCGGGGTGCCAACCGCAATGGTTTGCGCGAGGAAGTCATGAGGCCGTTGATGAGATGCGTGCTGCAAGGAGGGATCACTGCGTATTGCAGGTACTGCTGGCCGGATTGGCCGGGTCGAACGCCGGGGTGAACATGGAGTAGGTGCTGCTGCTGAACTCGTCGGCGCTTTGCGGCGCCGGACGGTTGACCCAGTACTGAAGCAGTACGACGTTGGGGTCCTGCAGGTTCTGGAAGATCACGCCACCACCGTGCAGCACGCCCTGCACGAGCGGCTTGTTCAGCAACTTGCTTTGCGCCGCCGAGCCGATGACGGTCGATCCCTGAGCCGAATAGAAATTCTTGTACATGTCGCTGTTGCGGATCACGGCTGGCGTATTGGCAGGATTGCTCAGGTCGATGGGCGCCGCGTCAGGGAACAATCGCAACGCACCTCCGGTTCCGTTCACGTTGTCGTGGCATCCCGACGCGGTGCAGGATTGCGACTTCAATATCGGCTGAATGCACTTCTGAAAGTAGGCGAAGGCCAGGTTCTGGCCTCCGGTGATCGTTGCGTTGTTCACGCTGTTCGGGTTGTCGAACGGATTCGACCCCCCGCCGCCACAAGCCGTGAGGCTTGCGGCGAACCAACACGCGAGTGCTGCGCCGCGGCGCCGCACCCGTCGTAAACGCGCGGGGCGGGGCCGGAAGATCATGGGCAGCCGCCGGTCGCGATCCAGCTCATGATCGCGTTGTAGTTCGCACTGCCCACCGGCAGCACGGCGGCGGTGCCGGCGGTCGGGTGCGGCGCCGTCGACGGACGGCTCAGCAGAGAACTCAATGCGGGCTGGCAGGTGTTCGAAATCATCGCCAGCGTCACGTTGTAGTCGCCCTCGGCGCTGCCGGTCAGCACGAAGCGGTTCTGCGCGAAGGTCGTTCCCGCCGGGACCAGCGAGCCCGTGACGCCGGCCTGGTGGCAACTCGCAGCGCAAGTGCTGGTCAGGATCGGGTGCACGGTGGCCGCGAAGCTGGCCTGGCTCAGACCGGTGATTGTGCGCACCGTGCTGCCGCTGGCGAACGGGTTGTTGTAGTACTGGCCGCCCAGGTCCATCCATTCCGTCATCACGCGCTTCTCGGCGGTGGTGAGCATGATCGAGTGATCGGGTCCTGCGGGAGTCGGATGTGCGGCGGTTGCCGCGGCGCCGGCGAGCAGGGTCTGGCCGAACATGATCTCCGCGAGGCGGCTCTTGCGCGAAATGCCCGCGCTGTTCATCGAGCCCGAACTCGCGTCGACCAGCGGCGCGCCGCGCTGAATCTCCGGCACGCCCTCGCGAATCACGACGACAGGTTGGCCGTTCGTGCCGAGCACGGGATCGCCCACCATCAATTCTTCGTATGAGACGAGGCGGCCGGTTCCGGAAGTGGTGCCGCGCAGGTCCAGCTTGACGGGATCGCTGTGGCATGTCGTGCAGGCGCCGCCGACGCGTGCGCGCTCCCAGATCGGCTGCACATGATCCGGATAGTTGATGACGCCATTGGCCGGTGGCGTGGTCAGACCGGCGTAGGTCAGAGAAATCGGCGCGCGGGCAACACCCGATGCCGCGGGGTTTGCCCAGACGTCGGTGTAGGTCATGTCGGGCACCAGGTTCAGTAGCGTCGGATTGAGGCGCGTGCGCAGCGATGCCATGGTTTCACCGGTCTGGTGTTGCGACGCCAAGGCTTGAGTCAGACCCGCCAGCCCGAGCGTGGAGTTCACGACTGCGCCGGTATTCAGTGCGCCGCCGCGGCGCGGGCTGTGGCAACCGTCGCAAGTGCGGCGCTCACCGGGTCGAACCTGAATCCAGTTGGTGTGGGTCTGGAACGCGCGGCCTTGTGAATCGATGATCGACAGACCCAGCGGCACGTCGGCCGGCACCTGCAACTTGAACGAACCGTCGGGTTCGACCTGCGCGTAGCCGAGGATTTGCTGCATCTCGAACTCGGTCTCGCCGATCGCTGAATCCAGGCCCATGCTGCTGCTCGGCGGCGCCACGGCACGCGTGACGCGAACGAATCGCGGCGGGGCACAGCGGTATGCCGGATCGGCCGGGTTCTTGATTTTCGCGATGTCGGCAACCGAAGCGCGCGTGTCCATCGGGTCGGGCGGTGCCGTCTGCGCGATACCCACTGCACAGCCGGCGGGTCGGTCGGCGGCGGTCAGCATCTGTTCCGCCATGCGGTTCAGGCCGTCGGTGTCGTAGACGCTTCGCACTTCGATCGTTGCCATGTTGGCCAACGCGAGAGCGGAGTCCACCGCGGTCGGCGGGATCACCGCAGGCTCAGCGCGCGGTTGCAGCGCCACCGGGTCGGTGTACATGAAGCCGGCCGGCGGAGCGGCCACGCTCAACCAAGTCTGGTTGGTGGGATTGAACATGTAGATGCCGTACGCCGCCGGCGCGTTGTCTTGCACCGGCGAAGCAGCGATGTCGGCAGCCACGCGGTTCTCATCGTTGAGCATCGCCAACTCGGCGGGAGTCAGGTTCGCGCACGGCACGACGACGTTGTTGCGTGTCGCAAAACACGCGCGGTAGCCGACGAGCACGCGATTCGTGCCGTCCCACAGCGGGTAGGGTGAGGTCACCCGGCCGCCCAGCGACAAGCCCATTCCCGAACTCATGGCCTGCGCGGTGATCTGCGCTTGACCGCCTTGCGCCGGGATCGTCGTGTTCGCCGGCGTGTTGTTCTCCGAGTAGTCCTTGGCGTTGATGAACATCAGCGCGCCGCCTTCCTGGGTGCGCGACAGCGGCATCAGCGACGACGACAGGTAGCCCTTGTACGGGCCGTTCGGGTCCATTTCGCGCGGGTGCAGGAAACTGTTCCCCGGGCTTTGCGCGCCGTAGAAGACGAACATGTTCGTGCCGTCGGGCTTGACGGTGAAGATCGCGAAGCGATTGCGGTCGCCCACATGCTCCCAGCGCGAGAACATGATGTCGCCTTCGGCGCGCACGACGGGGTTGCGGTCATGGCTTTGGTTGAACGTGATCTGCGTGATGTTGGCGCCGTTGTTGTCCATCGTGTGCAGGTTCAGCACGGTCTCGCGCTCGTACTCGTCGAGCGCCTTGTATTGCTGACCCAGCGCCTGATTCAGCTTCGACTTGGCCTGGCGATTCGATGCGAACACGAAGCCGCCGCCGGCCGGCAGGTAGGCCGGGTCCACATCGTCGTCTTGTGCGGACGCGGTGAGGCGGCGGAAGCTGCCGTTCGTCATGGCCGTGCCGGTCATGTCGTATTCCCAGATGTTCCAGCGACCCGTGCAGGCGGGCACCGGGGTGCCAGTCGTGTCATTGACCGTCGACGTGTTCGAGGTCGGGCACTTCATCGCGAACACGATCTTCTTGCCGTCGTAAGAAACTTCGGGGTCCGATGCGTCACCTTGACCCTGGGTGAACCGGGCGGTCAGGTTGTGCTCGGACGCGCTGGGCGACGATTTCTCGCGAACCATGAGGTCACCACCGGCTGCGCTGGGCGTGCCGTCGGTGGGGTTCATGCTCAACGCGCTCGATCGCTTGGCGTACGCCAGCGGCACGTCTCCAGCGACCGTGCTGTCGCTGCCGTTGCCGCAGCCGGCAAGGGCGAGCGCAGCAGCGATACACGCGAGCAACCCAGGGCGGGTGTCGCGACGTGGTTGGGTGAAGATGCCGACAGAGGGGGTGGATCGCGGTTTCATCTGAACCTCCTGATGAATCAGAACTTCACGGGGTATGCGGGTCATTGCAGTCGCGCCGAAGTGCCGTGCAGCAGCCCCGGCGAAAAACGCAGCACGCCGGACGCGTCGACGACCACGGCGTCGACGTCGGGCAAAGATTCGATGAGCTCGAAGCCGCGCTGGGCGCCGAGCACGAACACCGTCTTGGACAAGGCTTCGCTCGTGAGCCCGTCGGGGGCGAGGATGGTCACGCTGCGCACCCCGCTCGGCGACGCGCCGGTGTGCGGGTCGATCAGGTGATGAAAGCGAACCCCGTCTTCTTCGAAGTAGCGCTCGTAGTCGCCCGAGGTCGAGATCGACACGTCCTCGAGCGGCAATACGGCGACGACGCCATCGCTGTGGCGCGGGTCGCGGATCGCGATCGTCCAGGGCCGGCCGCGCCGGTCGCCGAGCACTCGCGAATCTCCGCCCGCTGCGACGATGGCGTGGCCGATGCCCTGCTGCCGCAGGATGGCGATGCAGTTGTCGACGGCATGGCCTTTGGCGAAGCCGCCGAGGTCGATGCGCACGCCAGCTCGTGCGAAGCGCACCGTGCTCGCTTCGGCGTCGAGGATCAAATGCTGCCAGCCGATCGCCTCGCGGGCGCGCCGCGCTGCGGCTTCGCTGGGGCGGGTGCCGAGCCGGTAATCGAAGAGATGCCCCAGGCTCGCGTAGGTGATGTCGAACGCACCACCCGAGAGTTCCGAGAACTGCACCGCGGATTGCAGCAGGCGCATCGTTTCGGCGCTGACCGGTACCGGCGCGCTGTGCCGCGTCGCGGTTGAGGAGCGACAGTTCCGAGTTCTCCTTGTACGGACTCAGCAGATGGTCGATGCGGTGCATTTCCGCCATCACGGCGGCGGCAGCGGCTTCGCCGTCGTCGCGCTCGTCGCACCACAATTCGACGCGGATCGCCGTGCCCATGATCGCGTCTTCGCGGCTGTGCCAGCCGTGCGCAGCCACTGCCGCGCCGAGCGCTGGGGCTGGCATGGCGAAGCGACGGCGCATCGAGGAAAGACTGAACTGCATGGCGGCTCCAATGTTTCAAACCGACCCGATTCGATTCGCGGATGCGGTCGAACCCGATCGGTGGCACAACCCCGGGAATCAGGGGTTGGCGAATCTTGAAGCCTTGGGCCCGGAGCAATGCGTCAAATTGTTGGCATTCGGGGTGCGCCTTACACGCCGTCGCAGAAGAGTCGGTGAGCGAAACGTAGAGTGCTGCGAGCAAACGAATCAAATGTGAGCAGGAGCGAAGAAGCCTTGACACCGGCTTCATTTCCCGAAGCGCTGGCGCGAAAGCCGACGTGCCGCAGGGCATGAGAAGATTCCGCGCCCGCCACCGCACTGCCTTGACCGATGCTCATCAACTGCGTTGCCTACCAGGATGGCCGAAGGCTGGCTGACATTGCCACCGATCAGATCAGCGAGTGGGTACGGCGACCGGACTGCTTCGTCTGGGTCGCGCTGCGCGACGCGAGCGACGCCGAACTGGCGCAAATGCAGGAAGAGTTTTCGCTGCACGAGCTCGCGGTCGAGGACGCGCGTCACGGCCACCAGCGGCCGAAGATCGAGGAGTACGGCGACATGGTGTTCGTCGTCATGCGCGTGCTCGAAGCGCAGCCAGACGGCGAATTGCACTCCGGCGAGGTGGCGGTGTTCGTCGGACCGAACTTCGTGCTCTCGGTGCGCAGTCGCAGCTCGCAGAACTTTCTGGGCGTGCGCGAACGCTGCGAGCGCGAACCGCAGTTGCTGCGCCACGGCGCGGGTTTCGTCTTCTACGCGCTCATGGACGCCGTCGTCGACCGCTACTTCCCGCTCCTCGACGAGATCGAAACCGAGCTTGACGGCATCGAAGCGCAAATCTTCGTGCCGCGCGCCGCGCGCTTGAACATTCAGCGGCTGTACACGCTGAAGCGTCGCGCCAACGAGCTGCGCCACGCCGTCGCGCCGTTGCTCGAGGTCACGAGCAAGTTGCACGGCGGGCGTGTTCCGGCGGTGTGCATGAGCACGCAGGAGTACTTTCGCGACGTGCACGACCACCTGGCGCGAATCAACGGCTCGATCGACGCGATCCGCGACACCATCGGTACCGCGATCCAGGTGAACCTGTCGATGGTGACGATCGAAGAATCGGAAACGACGAAACGTCTTGCGGCGTGGGCGGCGATCTTCGCCGTTTCCACCGCGCTCGCCGGCGTGTGGGGAATGAACTTCGAGCACATGCCCGAGTTGAAGTGGACTTACGGCTACCCGATGGCCCTGGGCATCATCGCCTGCGCCGGCGGCCTGCTCTATTGGCGCTTCCGCCGCGCCGGCTGGCTTTGACGCCGCGCGCGCCGGTTCAGCACGAGTCGCGAATCACTTTCGCTTGCGCTTTGGCGGCGTCGAACGCGGCGCGGCGCCGCTGCAGTTCTTCCGGCGTGAGGCGCGCCGCGTTGCTGTAGTCGAGCTTCCACGCCGGCGTGCGGCTCCAGACCTGCGGTGAGCGGACCATGCTTCGCGCGTGCTGCGCCGACTCGAGAAGTTGCAGCGCGAGTTCGAGCGTCTCGCGCTGCGACTGCGGGTCGCCGGGTTTGCCCGCGGCATTGCCGAGCGGGAAGTCGCTGAACAGGTAGCGCGGGACGCCGATGTGCTCAATGATGTCGAGCGCGCAGCCCATCACGACGGTCGCGATACCGCTCGCCTCGAGCAGGCGCGCCGTGAGGGCGAGGCTCTGGTGGCACACCGGGCAATTCGCGACGAGCACGGCGGCGTGCGCGCCGTCGGCCTTGCAGCGCGCAATCACTTCAGGGCCGTCAACGTCGAGTGTCGTGCGCTGGCTGCGGTTCGTCGGCAAGCCGTGAAAGCGCGGTGCGACTTCGCCGATGCGCCCGCGAGCGGCGCAATCTCGCAGCGTGCGCAGCGGGAAGTAGCTGCCGATGTCTTCGCCCGTCGTGTGGTCGCGGTCGATCGCGACATGCGAAATGCGCAGGTCCGGGTCGCTCGCCGAGTCGGCCGAATAGACGCTGTAGAACTTCGCCGCCGAGTTGTACGGTGCACTGGCGCCTTGCTCGCCGATGCCGGGCCGGTACGGCGCTGCCGTCGTGACGAGGGCGATGCGGCACTGCGACAGCGGTAGCTTCAAGGGCTGAAATGGCACGTCGGCAAACTGCGGCCATGCGTAAGGCGTGGCGTAACCGAGCGCGAGGTAGTAGTCGCGGATTCGCGCGAGATACGGGATCGGCGGATCGGTGGGTGGCATCGGACTTCGAGGCGCGAGGCGCGCCAACGAGGCGCGTGCCGGCAGATTGTGAAGCGCACGATACACCGCGCGCGGCGGCATCGGCTGCGAACCCATAATGTGCGGCTTCCCCTACAGCCCTTTCGGACCCTGCCCCATGAGCACCAAGCCCCGCAAGAAGCCCCAGGACCTGCGCAGCCAACAATGGTTCGGCCGCCAGGACCGCGATGGATTCGCCTACCGCAGCTGGGTCAAGGGCAAGGGCGTTCCGCACGACCAGTTCGACGGCCGGCCCGTCATCGGCATCTGCAATACGTTCAGCGAGCTGACGCCGTGCAACTCGCATTTCCGCACGCTCGCCGAACAAGTGAAGATCGGCGTCTATGAAGCGGGTGGTTTCCCGCTCGAGTTTCCGGTGATGTCGCTTGGCGAGACTTTGCTGCGACCGACGGCGATGCTGTACCGGAATCTCGCGAGCATGGACGTCGAAGAAAGCATTCGCGGGAATCCGATCGACGGCGTCGTGCTGCTCATGGGCTGCGACAAGACGACACCGGCGCTGCTGATGGGTGCGGCAAGCGCCGATCTGCCGACGATCGGCGTCTCGGGTGGTCCCATGCTGAACGGCAAATGGCGCGGCCAGGAACTCGGTTCGGGCACCGGCGTGTGGAGCATGAGCGAACAGGTGCGCGCCGGAACGCTGAAGCTCGCGGACTTCTTCGACGCCGAGAGCTGCATGCACCGCAGCCACGGCCACTGCATGACGATGGGAACGGCGTCGACGATGGCGAGCATGGTCGAGGCGCTCGGCGTCGGCCTGCCGGGCAACGCCGCGTACCCGGCAGTCGACGGCCGGCGCAACGTCATCGCGCGCAGCGCCGGGCGCCGCATCGTCGAGATGGTGCACGAAGACCAGGTGCTGTCCGACATCCTGACGCGCGAAGCGTTCGAGAACGCGATCCGTACCCTGGCCGCGATCGGCGGTTCGACGAACGCGGTGATCCACCTGATCGCGATCGCCGGGCGCATCGGGGTGAAACTCACGATCGACGACTTCGAGCGCCTGGGCAGCGAGATGCCGTGCCTCGTCAACTTGCAACCCTCGGGCGAACACTTGATGGAGGACTTTTGTTATGCCGGCGGCCTGCCTGCCGTGATGAAGGAGATTTCGAGCAGCCTGCACCTGGGTCATGTCACGGCAACGGGCAGATCAGTGCAAGAGAACATCGCCGACGCGCAGAACTTCGACCCGCGCGTCATCAAGACGGTCGCCAAGCCTTTCAAGGACAAAGCCGGCATCGCGGTACTGCGCGGCAACCTCGCGCCGCGCGGCGCCGTCATCAAGCCGAGCGCGGCAACGCCCGCGCTGATGGTGCACAAGGGCCGCGCCGTCGTGTTCGAGAACATCGAAGACTTCCACACCCGAATCAACGACGAGAGCCTGGACGTCGACGAAACCTGCATCCTCGTGCTGAAGAACTGCGGGCCCAAGGGCTACCCCGGCATGGCCGAAGTCGGCAACATGCCGCTGCCGCCCAAGGTGTTGCGCAAGGGCATCACCGACATGGTTCGCATCAGCGACGCGCGCATGAGCGGCACCGCGTACGGCACCGTCGTCTTGCACAGCGCACCCGAAGCCGCGGCAGGCGGGCCGCTCGCCGTGGTGCAGAACGGCGACCTGATCGAGCTCGACGTTCCGAAACGCAGCCTGCACCTGCACGTGAGCGACGCGGAACTCGCGCGCCGCCTCGCGGCGTGGAAGCCCGCGCCTCCGCCGCTCGCGAGCGGCTACTGGAAGCTTTACGTCGACCATGTGCTGCCCGCCGATCAGGGCGCCGACCTTGACTTTCTGGTCGGCAAGCGCGGCGCATTCGTGCCCCGAGACAATCACTGAGCGGCGCCAGGCCGGCGCGCCGGCCTGCCAGGACTCGCGTATAAACGGGAGCCATGAAACCATTCGTCGCAATCGACTGGGGCACGACGGCGCTGCGCGGCGCGCGCCTCGGCGCCGATGGCAGCGTTGTCGAGGAGCGCCGCTTCGATCGTGGCGCCGCAAGCGTTGCACCCGGTGATTTCGAGGCCGTGTTCGACGCGCACTTCGGCGACTGGATGGGCGCGGCCGACGCCTTGTGCCTGATCGGCGGCATGGCGGGCAGCCAACAAGGCTGGGTCGAGGCACCGTACTGCCCCTGTCCGGCACGCTTCGAGGATCTGCGAAGTCAACTCGCGTGGGTGAAGCCCGGCCGCATTGCCATCGTGCCCGGCCTGACCTGCAGCCACGCCGGAATTCCCGATGTGATGCGGGGTGAAGAACTGCAGGTGTTCGGGGCGCTCGAGTTGCAGGGGCGGGCCGACGGCCTGCTGATCTTGCCCGGCACGCACAGCAAGTGGGTGCAGGTGCGCTCCGGCCATGTGCAGACCTTTTCCACGGTCATGACGGGTGAGTTCTACGCCTTGCTGCGCCGCCATTCGTTGCTGTCGCGCTCCATGCCCGAGGCCGACGCCGAACTCGACGCACCGGCGTTCGACCAAGGGGTGTCGGTCGCCTTGTCGAGCCGCAGCCTGATGCAAACCGCGTTCGGAGTGCGAACGCTGGCGCTGTTCGACCGGGTTCGCCCGCAGGCGCTGCCGAGTTACCTCTCGGGGCTGGTGATCGGCGAGGAATTGCGATCCCAGATGACACAGGGTTTGCAAGGCGGCGGTTCGGTGATCCTGATCGGTGCCGAGGTGTTGACGCAGCGCTACGAACGCGCCCTGCTGCAACAGGGCATCGGCGTCACGACGCTCGGTGCACAGGCCGGCTGGCGCGGGCTGTGGACGCTGGGTCAGGCGCTGCGGGACGCGCCGGCGATGCCGGGCGCAGCCGCCTGAGCCGGCGAAAGAACAGCGTGAGTCCAGCCCATGCCGCATTCACTGCGGCGCTCGCCCGCCTTCCGCTGATTGCCATCCTGCGTGGCCTGCCGCCGCAAGACGCAGCGGCGGTGGGGACGGCGCTGGTCGAATCGGGATGGAGCCTGATCGAAGTGCCGCTCAACTCGCCGCGGCCGTTGGACAGCATCGCGGCGCTCGCCCACGCGTTCCCGCATGTGCTGATCGGCGCCGGCACGGTGCTGACCGCTGGCGCGGTGCGCGACGTTGCCGCTGCGGGCGGGGCCATGATCGTGGCGCCAAACTTCGACGCTGGCGTCATTCACGAAGCGCAGCGGCTGGGTCTGGTCTGCCTTCCCGGCGTGGCCACGCCCAGTGAAGCGTTCGCGGCGCTGGCTGCCGGCGCGAGTGGGCTGAAATTGTTTCCCGCGGAGGCGATTCCCCCCGGCGTCGTGAAGGCGTGGCGCGCCGTGCTCGATCCGAACACGCTGCTGTTTCCGGTGGGCGGCATCACGACCGGCAACGTGGCGGCGTACCGCGACGCCGGAGCGAACGGATTCGGCATCGGCTCGGCGCTCTACAAAGTCGGGCTCGACGCCAATGCCTTGCGAGTCAATGCGAGAGCGTTCGCCGCGGCCTGCGCTGCGGGGCCGCGCCCGCAGTGATGGGCGCGGCACGCTTCAGAACCCCGACCCCGGCCGTTCGAGGAACTTCAGTTCTTCGGCGGTCGATGCGCGCCCGAGGATGGCGTTGCGATGCGGGAAGCGGCCGAAGCGCCGGATCACGTCGCGATGGCGAAGCGCATAGTCGAGCATCGATTGGGTCTCGGGGTGCTGCGCCGCCAACGCAGAAAACAGGTCCACACAACGTTGCTGCGCCGCCAGGTCTTCTGCGTGTTCGAAGGGCAGGTAGACGAAAGCGCGCTGCACGGGCAGCAGCGCGCCGTCATCGCTGCGTGCAACCATGGCTTGCGCCGCCGCGAGCGCAAGCGCATCGCCGGCAAACGCCTTCGGCGTGTCGCGAAACATGTTGCGCGTGAACTGGTCGAGCACGACGATTCGCGCGAGGCCAGACGCCGCAGTCGCTTCCCAATCGCGCAACCCACCGGCGAGCGCGGCGTTCACGGTGGCGCCGAAGCGCTGCGCGATGAGGGCGTCGAACTGTGGGTCCTTGCGAAACCAGGGCGTGCGGCTGCTGCCGAACTCGGCGCTGCGCGGAGCGCCGAACCAGAAATCGAGAACGTCTTGCGGGTTCACTTGGCCGCCTCGGAGTCCGCCGCGCCGGGGCCAAGCTGTTGCCACAGGTAGCTGAACTCGAGCGCCTGCATGAACGCACGCTGCGGGTTGTCGGCGGCACCGCCATGCCCGCCTTCGATGTTTTCGTAGTACAGCGCGTCGTGCCCGAGCTCGGCGAGTCGCGCCGCCATCTTGCGCGCGTGGCCGGGGTGGACGCGGTCGTCGCGGGTCGACGTCGTGATCAGCATCTTCGGCATTTTCACGCCGCGGCGCAGATTCTGGTACGGGCTGTAGCGCGAGATGAATTTCCATTGCTCCGGGTCGTCGGGGTCGCCGTACTCGGCCATCCACGACGCGCCGGCGAGCAGTTTGGGGTAGCGCTTCATGTCGAGCAGCGGCACCTGGCACACGACGGCGTTGAACAGCTCGGGGCGCTGTGTGACAACGGCGCCGACGAGCAGCCCGCCGTTGCTGCCGCCCTCGATGCCCAGGTGGCGTGGGCTCGTGATGCCGCTCGCGATCAGGTCTTGCGCGACGGCGATGAAGTCGTCGAAGCTGCGTTGCTTGTTCTCTTTCTGCGCCGCCTGGTGCCACGCCGGGCCGAACTCGCCGCCGCCGCGGATGTTCGCCACCGCGAGCACGCCGCCACGCGCGAACCACGCCGCGCCGAACGCCGCCGAGTACCAGGGTTGCATCGAGATCTCAAAACCGCCGTAGCCGTACAACAGCGTCGGATTCGTTCCGGGTTGGGCCGCTTTCGCGTTGGCAGGGCGGACGACGAAGTAGGGCACGCGCGTCCCGTCCTTGCTCGTCGCGAAGTGTTGTTCGGCGCGCATCGTGCTCGCGTCGAAAAACGCCGGGCGTGCTTTCAGCGCCTCGCGCCGATCGCTCCCGGTGAGTCCAAGCGACAGCGTTTCGGGAGTGAGGAAGTCGGTCGACGTGAGCAGATAGTGCTCGGCGAGCGGATCGTCACGCAGCAGCGGATCGTGCAGCGCGCCGGCCGTCAGGCTGCCCGGAAAAGGTGCGTCGATGTGGCGGCGCGTGAATACGCCGCGCCCTGCAGTCGCGCCGTTCGCCGCGGTTTCGCTGCGCCGCAACTCTTCGAGCCGGCTCGCGACGTTGTCGAGCACGTTGACGATGACGTGGCTGCGCGTCGTCGTGTAACCCGCGAGCGAGCGCGTCGCTGTGGGTGCGAACAGGACCTGGAAGTCGCGCGTGCCGGCCAGGTGGTCGCGCGCGTCGGCGGCGAGCAGCGAGCCGCGTGGATGGTTGACGCCGCCGCTGACGAAGTCGCTGCGCAGTTCGAGCAGCAAGGTGTCGCCGACCGCGCCGGCGCTGTTCCAGAAACTCCACGACGCATCGCTCGGCACATCGAACGGCTGCAGCCCCTGCGGCGTGGCGATGAAGCGCTGCTCGTTGAAGAAGTCGAGCGATCGCGCGAACACGGTGCGCTCGAAACCCGGCGTGTGATCGACGCTCACGCTCACCGAGACGTCCCGGACCTCGCCTTCGAAGACGGTCTTGGCGAGCGTGAGCGGCGTGCCGCGCGCCCAGCGCTTGATGATTCGCGGGTAACCCGAAGCGGTCAGCGAGCCCGGGCCGAAATCGGTGCCGACGTAGAGCGAGTCGGCGTCGATCCATCCGACGCTGGTCTTGGCCTCGGCGAGAACGAATCCGTCTTTGACGAAAACCTTGGCGACGGCGTCGAACTCGCGCACGACCGTCGCGTCGGCGCCGCCGCGCGACAGCGAAAGCAGGCAGCGCCGGTAGTCCGGCCCCAGGCACTGGGCGCCGCCCCAAACCCAGTTCTCGCCTTCCGCTTTGGCCAGGGCGTCCAGATCGAGCATCACCTCCCACTGCGGCCGTGGCGTGCGGAATTCGTTGAGCGTGGTGCGGCGCCACAAGCCACGCGGCTGCTCGGCGTCTTGCCAGAAGTTGTAGAACCAGGCGCCGCGACGCACGACGCCGGGGATCCGGTCTTTCGAGTCGAGGATGGCGAGCAGCCGGCTTCGCATCGCTTCGAAGCCTGGCTCGGCCTGCAGGGCCTGTTGCGTCAGTGCATTGCGCTGGCGCACCCAATCGAGCGCAGCGCTGCCGTGCACCTCTTCGAGCCAGAGGTGCGGGTCGGGCGTGACGTCGGCAGCGGGCAGCGGTTTCATGTGGACAAACGACAGCGTGATCAGCGTGATGCGAAGCAGCCGCGAGACTTTCATCGGTCCGCAGTCAGGCCGGGTGCAGGCGCAGCGGTGTGACTTCGACCGCGCCCAGCGTTTCGCTGACCCACGCGGTGCCGTCCTGCACACTCAACTGCAGCTGCATTCCGCGCTGCGCCAGGCCGGCGAGGGCCTGGCTTTGTTCCGGCGCGATGCGCCACACCTCCAGATTTGCCGCGCGCGAGACTTTGCCAGCGATGCCGGCCCACCAGATCGGCGAGGCGGCGCTGAAACAAAGCACAGTGACGCGCTCGGCGCGGCCGCAGGCCTTGAGCAGGCGCTTGTCGTCGGGCTGGCCGACTTCGACCCAGTGCAGAATGCGCCCGGTCAAGTCGCGGTGCCACAGGTCGGGCTCGTCGGTGTCCCACAAGCCCTTGGCGAATTCGAGCATGCCGTTCGATTCGCTCGCCGGGCGGTGCAGGCCGAGCGCGAGCAGGCGCAGCATCATGCGCTCGTCGGTCTCGGAGGGATGGCGCGCGATCGTGATCTGCTGGTCGGCGTAGAGGCCGCGGTCCATGTCGGCAATTCCGAGGTTGACCTTGTAGATGATCGCTTTCAGCGCCATTCGCGTCGGTGCTCGAGTTGCCGGGGTGGCGCATTAGACCAGAGCAGCCGGCGCTTTCTGCCGTCCACGCTCCTGGTGTCGATTCGGGTTTTTCGCAGCCGCCCAAGGGCCGGGCTGGTGGCATGATGTTCCGACGTTTTGCAATGAAAGGCCGCGCCCGATGTCGCACTGCTTCAAACCACTTGGACTGCCGCGAGGATTGCTCGCTTGCGCGCTGGCACTGGCGCTGCAGATGGCCGCAGCACAGGCGCCCGACAAGCCGCGCAGCACCTTGGGCACGGGCAAGGGCAAGGCGAGCGGCCCGCTGCTGACGCGCGCCGAACTGCGCGAATGCCTGAGCTTGCAGGTTCGGGTGCGCGCTTCCGCCGAAGAACTCGCCGCGGCGCAAGCCGCGCTGGACAAGGAAAAGGCTGAGATCGTGCAGCGCAGTGCCGCGCTGAAAGAAGAACTCGCCGCGCTCGACCGCACGAGCGCGCCTGCTGTGGACGCGTACAACGCGAGCGTGCTCGAGCATGAACAGCGCGTCGACGCGTACAACGCGAAGACGCCGGCGTTCAACGGCAAGGCGGCGGCGTTGCAGGAGCAGCGCGCCGGATTCGCGAAGGGATGCGAGAACCGCGATTTCGACGAAAAGGACGAGATCGCGATTCGCAAGGGGCAATAGGGTTCACGATCCGCAGCAGAATCGTCAGCCGCGAATCACCCTTTGATGAGGCACTGCATGACTGCGCCGCCGCCGAACCCGCTGCTGCAACCCTGGAACACGCCGCACGGCCTGCCGCCATTCGACCGCATCACGGCAGAACACTTTGCGCCGGCTTTCGACGCTGCGCTCGCGGACCACCTCGCCGACATCGAACGCATTGCCGGCTCAGTGCAGGCGCCGACCTTCGACAACACGATCGCTGCGCTGGACCGAAGCGGCCGCCTGCTGGGCCGCACCGCGGCGCTGTTTTACAGCCTGACGGCGAGCGAAACTTCGCCGGCGCTGCAGGCCGTCGAGCGCGACATGGCGCCACGCCTGGCCGCGCACCACAACGCGGTCTCCACCCACGCCGGCTTGTTTCGGCGCATCGATCAGCTGCACGAACGGCGCAACGCGCTGAACCTGAGCGCGGAGCAGCAGCGTGTGCTGGAACGCATCCATTTCGATTTTGTGCGTGCCGGCGCCAAGCTCGCGCCCGCGGCACAGGTTCGCTACGGACAAATCATGCAGCGCCTGGCCGAGCTGACGACCCAATTCGGCCAGAACGTGCTCGCCGACGAAGCGCAGTACCGCCTCGTTCTGCGCGACGAGGCCGACCTCGCGGGACTGCCCGATTTCGTCCGCGCGAGCGCGCGCCAGGCCGCAGCCGAGCGCGGCTCGAGCGAAGCCGGCGTGATCACGCTGTCGCGCTCGCACATCGTTCCGTTCCTGACTTTTTCGCAGCGCCGGGACCTGCGGGAACAGGCGTGGCGCGCCTGGACGACGCGTGGCGAGCACGCGGGCGAACACGACAACCGACCCGTGGCGCGCGAGATCCTGAGTCTGCGCAACGAACAAGCGCGCCTGCACGGTCACGCGTCGTTTGCCGATTACGCGCTCGCCGACACGATGGCCAAGACCCAGCCTGCCGTGGCGGAGCTGCTGCAGCAGGTCTGGGTTCCGGCGAAGGCGCGCGCCGAAGAAGAGCGCGCCTTGCTTGCCGCGCTGGCGCGATCGCTTGGCGAGTCGGCGCCGATCGAAGCCTGGGACTGGCTGTTTTATGCCGAGAAAGTGCGCCAGGCGCGCTTCGACCTCGACGAGGCGCTGGTCAAGCCCTACTTCGCCCTCGAGCGCATGGTGCAGGCGGTGTTCGATTGCGCGAATCGACTCTTCGGCTTGCGCTTCGTGCACCTGCCCGAGGTGCGGGCGTATCACGCCGATGTGCAGGTGTATGAAGTGCGCGACGCGGCAGGTTCGCTGATCGGCGTGTTCCTGCACGACAACTTTGCGCGCCCAAGCAAACGCAGCGGTGCCTGGATGAGTTCATTGCGCCAGCAGTCGCACAACGCCGGCGCGCTGCCGATCGTCGTCAACAACAACAACTTCGCACGCGGCGCGCCGGGCGAGCCCACCTTGCTCAGCTTCGACGACGCGCGCACGCTGTTCCACGAATTCGGCCACGGGCTGCACGGCTTGCTCTCGAACGTCACGTTCGAGTGCGTGTCGGGGACGAACGTCTTGCGCGACTTCGTCGAACTGCCATCGCAGCTGTTCGAACATTGGCTCGAAGAACCCGAAGTGCTGAAACGCCACGCGCGACATTACCGCACCGGCGAGCCGATTCCCGACGCGCTGGTGGCGAAGCTGCTGGCGGCGCGGCGTTTCAACCAGGGTTACGAGACCGTGCGCTACACCGCCTCGGCGCTCGTCGACATGGCGGCGCACGCGCTCACGGAATCGCAGGCGCCGGACGTTGTTGAATTCGAGCGCGCCGAACTGCGGCGCATCGGTGCGCCACCGGGAATCGGCCTGAACCACCGGCTGACGCACTTCCAGCACCTGTTCTCGGGCTCCAGCTACGCGGCGGGCTACTACGTGTACCTGTGGGCCGAAGTGCTCGACGCCGACGGCTACGGCGCCTTCGTCGAGGCCGGTAATCCGTTCGACGCCGACGTCGCGGCGCGCCTGCGCCGCTGCATCTACTCGAGCGGCAATTCGCTCGATCCGGCGGCGGCGTACCGAGCGTTCCGCGGGCGCGCGCCGACAGTTCAGCCGATGCTCGAAAAGCGCGGGCTGATTTCCGAACCGGCCTGAGCCGCTGCGGGGAACAAGGTCCGCAGGTTCGCGACGAAGGCCTTCAGGTCGATCGGCTTCGTCCAGTAGTCGGTGCAGCCCAGACTCATGGCGCGCGCGATGTCTTCGGGCATCGCGTTCGCCGACAAGGCGATGCACGGGATGCGTGCGGTCTCGCTGCTCGCACGGAGTTGCTCGAGAACTTCGAAGCCGTCGAAGTCGGGCAACTGCATGTCGAGCAGGATCAGGTCCGGCCGCAGCGCGCGGGCGCGCGCGATGCCTCGCGTGCCGTCGGGTTCGCAGGTGATGGACAGGCCCTCGACGCTCGCGACGAGCTGCTCGACGAGCAGCACGTTGACCTCGTTGTCCTCGATGTAGAGGATTCGCCCCCCGTCGGCGTCGTGCAGCGCCGCGAGTTGCGACGGCGAATAACTCTCCGCTTCGCGCGCTGCGCTGGCCAGGGCCGGCTCGCGTGGCACGGCGGCGGGCAGCACGAGCTGGAACTGGGTTCCCTCGCCGGGTGTGCTCGAGACCGAAATCGTTCCGCCCATCGCCTGCGTCAAGCCCTTCACGATGACGAGGCCGATCCCCGCGCCTTCGATGCCTTCGCTTTCAATGCCGAGCCGATTGAAAGGTTCGAAAAGGTGCGAAAGCTGCTCCGCAGTGAGCCCGCGTCCCGTGTCGCTGACCTGCAGCGTGACGAACGCATCACCGGCGCGCGCCGTGAGCGTGACCTTGCCTTGCGGGCGGTTGTACTTGACGGCGTTGGACAGCAGGTTGATCAAGACCTGGCGCAGCCGCGTCGTATCGGCGAGCACGCAGCCGCCCGCCGCCGCGAGCTGCAATTGAACCTGGTTCTTCGCTGCGAGCGGCTCGACGAGCGCGAGCGCCTCGGCCAGGATCTGGTCCAGCATCACGGGTTGCAAGTCGAGCTTGAGGCGGCCGGCCTCGAGGCTGGACAGGTCGAGCATGTCGTTGATCAGTGCCAGCAGGTGTTCGCCGGCCGAGCGAATGTGGCCGAGGTGCGTGGCCTGCGCTGCGTCCAGCGCCTTGCCCGCGGTCTGCAGCAACTGGGTGAAGCCGAGCACGGCGTTCAATGGCGTGCGCAGCTCGTGACTCATGCGCGAGAGGAACTGCGACTTGGCGCGGTTTTCGCGTTCGGCGAGCAATTTCTGCTGGCGCGTCACTTCGGCAGTGCGGCTCTCCGTGACGTCCCAGTTCACGCCGACGCGGCGCACCGTGCGGCCGCGCTCGTCGCGCACCGGAATCGAGCGCGACGCGAGCCAGCGGTACGACCCGTCGGGAATTCGAACCCTGAACTCGTAGTCGGTGGGGTCGTTCGTCGTGAGCGCCGCGTGCTGCGAGTCGAGCACGACATGCGCGTCGTCGGGGTGCAGCAGGTCGAGCCGTTCTTCGCGCGTCGGCGGCGTGTCGCGCGGCTCCAGGCCGCGCAGCCGGAACATCTGCTCGTCCCAGCGTTCGACGACGGGTGCGAGGTCAAGCACCCAGGTGCCGATTCCGGCCAGGCGCGCCGCGAGCGCGGCGCGCTCGTCGGCGCCGCGCAACGCGTGCAGGGCGTTGTGCTGCTCGGTCACGTCCATCACGATCCCCGAGACGCGGCGGCGCTGCGGCACGCTCGTGTCGGCGGCCGCGCGCAGCACCATCCAGCGGTGGCTGCCGTCGCTGCGCAGCGCGCGAAATTCGCATTCGAACGAGCCCATCCCTTCGCGCAGGTAGGCCCGGCCGTCGCGCCAGATGCGCTTGCGATCTTGCGGGTGGACGCAGCGATCGACCCATTCCGCCAAAGACGGCGTTCGGGTCGCGCCGGCCATCTCGAACAGCTCGAACATCTGCGCGTTCCAGTCGGTCTCGCCGCTGGCCGGCGTGATCGACCACAGACCCACGCGCGCGGCGTGCGCCGCGGCGCTGAGCCGGTGCGCCTGGCCGGTGATGCGCGGCGAATCGTCGAGCTGCTCGCTCACGTCAAGCGAAAACCCGACCTCGGCGAGCGGCGCTCCGTCCGCCGCGCGCTCGACGACACGGCGCGTCAGCACGTGGCGCCAGCTGCCGTCGGCGCGGCGAAATCGCGCTTCGCTGTCGACCGGGCGCGTCGTCTGCAGCGCGCGTTGCGCTGCGAGCGCTTCGCGTGGCACGTCGTCGCTGTGGATGTGGCTGCGAAATTCCTGCAGCGTCTGGCCTTGCGCGCCCACAGCGACGGGAAGAATCGCACGCGAATTGGCGCTGAACGAGACGCGCTCGGTTTTCAGGTCGTGGCGCCAAATGCAGACCTGGGCCTTGTCGAGTTGCGCCGGCAACGCCTCTGGCGTCGCCGCGGCGTGTTCGCGCAGCGCCCATGTCACCTGCCCGATTTCACACGACGCGTTGCCGAGCACGCGCAACTTGCCGCCGGCAACGCCGCGCAACTCAAGCTCGGCGTTCTGCAAGGCGCCGCCAAGCAACGCGCGGGCAATCGACTTGCGCGTCGCGTCCGTCTCGCGCCCGGGAGCGACGAGGCCGGGCAGGGTGCCGCTCGACCCCGCGTCCAAGCCCGTCGCGTCGCGAAATCTCGCGTTGCACCAGATCACCCGGCCGTCGGCGTCGGTCACGGCGAGCATGTCGTGACTCTGCTCGAGCAAGGCAAACAGCAGACCTGCGCGCGGTCCGGTGGAGGTTCGGGCTGGAGAAGGCGGGCTCATGCGTCGGTCGAAGCGGCGGGTCGCCAGAGTCGTTCGACCCCCGTCTCGCGCGCGTGGGTCGTTGTTGGCGCGCAAAGTCTAGCGGCGCATGCCAGGAGCCTGCCCGTAGCGTCTGGACACAAATGCCCAACTCTTGCCGAAACACGCCACTGCGTGCGCGCCGCGCAGTGACCCCTAGGGGCGCCTCGGGCGCGCTACTCGGCGGCGACGCGCAGCACCAGCTTGCCGAAGTTCCCGCCGCTGAAAAGTTTCAGCAAAGCTTGGGGAAAGTTCTCCAGCCCGTCGATCGACGTCTTCGCGGCTCTTCATGCGGCCGTCGCGCAGATTCCCTGAGAGCTCGGCAACGGCCTGCGGGAAACGCTCGGTGTAGTCGAACACGACCATGCCTTCCATGCGCGCCCGGTTCACGAGCAGCGACAGGTAGTTCTTCGGTCCCTGCACCGCGCCTTCGTTGTTGTACTGGCTGATCGCGCCGCAGATCACGATGCGCGCCTTGCGGTTGATTCGCGCCAGCACCATGTCCAGGATGTCGCCGCCGACGTTGTCGAAATAGACGTCGACTCCCCGAGGGCACGCGGCCTTCAGCGCGTCGCGCACGCTGGCGGTTTTGTAGTCGACGCAAGCGTCAAAGCCGAGTTCCTTCACGACCCAGTCGCACTTCGCGGCGCCGCCGGCGATGCCGACGACGCGGCAACCCTTGATGCGCGCGAGCTGCCCGACGGTTTGCCCGACCGCGCCCGCAGCGCCCGAGACGACGACGGTATTGCCGGCCTGCGCCTGGCCGACGTCGAGCAGACCGAAGTAGGCCGTCATGCCGGGCATGCCCAGAACGTTCAGCCACTGGTTCGGCGTCCCCAGACGCGTGTCGATCTTGAACAGGCCACTGCGCTTCACTTCAGCCGGGCCGATCGCGCAGTACTGCTGCACGCCCAGGCTGGCGCTCACCAGGTCGCCGTTCGCAAACCCGGCGTGCGCCGAATCGATGACGACGCCCACGCCGCCGGCGCGCATCACCTCGCCGATGCCGACCGGCGGGATGTAGCTCTTGGCATCGTTCATCCAGCCGCGCATGGCGGGGTCGAGCGAGAGTGCGAGCGTCTTCACGAGCACGCCGCCCGGCGGCGCCGGCGCCACCGGTTCGGTGCTGGACGACCAGTCGCTTTGCGCAGGCAGCCCCACGGGGCGGGACGCGAGTCGGATCTGCCGGTTGCTGAGAGAGGTGAGGTTGCTCATGAATCGTCTCCGGGCGGGTGGGGCGCCCCATCATAGGCGTCAAGAGCCGCGCCGCGCCGCGCCGTGCCGAGGGCAGAAAAAAGCCGCGGGATGGCGCGGCTGGACTGGGTGAGTCAGGGGTCGATCAGAGCGGCTTGATGTTCGCCGCCTGCAGGCCTTTTTGCCCCTGCTTGACTTCGAACTCGACGCGCTGGTTTTCGGTGAGCGTCTTGAAGCCCGTGCCCTGGATGTCGCGGAAGTGCGCGAACAAATCGGCGCCCCCTGCGTCCTGGGCGATGAAGCCATAGCCCTTGCTTTCGTTGAACCACTTCACGGTACCGGTTTGCGTTGGCGTCGTCATGACGAATTTCCTGTGCTGAATGGAACAGAGTTGAATGCGGAGCAGCGCAGCAGCGCCGCGGCGCATGCAGCGACACTCAAGAGTCGTATCGGGAGATTTGTGGTGGAGCCCGGCGCGAGAACCGCGTCGGGTCGAACTTGAAAACTCGGACAACCATGGTCTTGCGTATGACTGTGGGCGCAACTGTACACGAGGCACAAGGCGGGTCTTGCCGTCCACAGCGGGAAAAAAAGGGGCCTGCCGATCTGGCAGGCCCGTGAAACCCTTGCGTGTGCAAGGGCGGGAGGTTTCGTTGCGTCAGTTGCGGAACTGGATTCGGTAGGCCTTGAGTTGCGTGCCGTTGACGAGCGAGGCGCGAACCCTGACGTTGGCGCCGACGACCAGATCGGCGGCACTCTTGCCCGAATCGAACTGGATCGGCCCTGAGGTGTCGATGCTGACGCCCTGGATCGTCAAAGTGTTGGTCCCGACGTTGACCGTTTGCAGCAGGCCGCGGAAGTCGAAGTCGTCGCCACTGTCGAATTCGACTTCGACCTTCTTCGCCACCAGCGTGCCGTTGGCGAACGTTCCTTCGACCTGGGCTCGAACCCCGACGAGCAGGGCGCCGCCGGACAGGTCGAATTGGGTCTGTGCGTTGGTCGTCACCGGCACGCCGGCAACGCTGAATTGGGTCGCCGAGATGAAGCTGTCGATGAGTCCTTCGACCTTGCTTTCGGTGCTGTCGTCGGGAGTGCTCGCCCCACCGCGCAGGCGATTTGCGGCAAAGACTCCGGCGGTCGGCGTCGGGTTGAGGCGAATCCGCAGCACGGTACCGTTCGCCAGGTTCGCCGGAATCTCGGCGCCACTCAGGGTGACGTACGAAATCGGCAGCGATCCGATCGAGAACGTCTTGTTCGTCGTGTTCAACGAGCTGACCTTACCGCGGACTCGATAGTTCGCCGGAGGACTCGACTTGCGCTCGATGCGGGTTGCAGTGAGCCGGTCGGTGAAGGCGTTGTACAGGCCATAGACCTCGATGACGTCGCCTTGCGCGAGCGCCGCCAAGGCTGCGGATGTCGAAGACGGTGGTCGGTTGAACGTCGATGGGCCGACCCAGAACGCTCAGCGAATTGGTCGTGATGGACCCGCTGTCGATCGGCCCGACGATTTCACTGCCGATGACGATGCTGATCGCGTTGCTGTTCGAGTCGCCAAAGGGATCGACAGCTGATCGCCGCGCCGCGCGTTTCGACCACCATGCCCAGCTGCAGGTCGCTGCGATTGCGCGCATTGCCGTCGTCGTCGCTGATGCTCCCGGTGCTGTCGTCGAAGTGCACGCCATTCACGACGATCGAGCCGAAGCCGTTGATCGGGCCGCTCGCGTAGGTCGAGGCGCCACCGGTACCGCCGCTGTCGACGCCGCCGCCGCATCCGCCCAACACGAAGGCGAGCAGGCAGGCGCGCAGCCCGGCGTGGGCTCGGCATGAAGTTGAAGTGTCTGGGAGTTCATGGTCATGCCTCTTTCGTTGGCGGTGCTTTGTTGCGGGCCGGGCGCTTCACCCGGGCCTGGCTGCGCTCTGCGCGGCAGCGCCCATCGGCTCGGTGTACGAGAACAGGCCGATGCGGACGCGCTGGTCGTGCGGAACGCCGGCGGCCTGGTCGGCGTCGATCAGGCGTTGCAGCGTCGGCACGGCGCCAGCGAGAAGCGCCTGCCACTGTGTACGCACGAGTTCCCTGCACGGCGTCCAATGAAGCGTGTGACAGTTCGTCAGCGAAGATCGCCTGCTCGAAGTGCGGCGGTTTCTCGGCGACCACGTTGGCGATCGCCGCGCGCAGGTGGTCGCCGACGTTGCTGCCCATGAAGCCGAGCATGCGCGCGCTGTCGCCCTTCGGGACGAACGTCGTCGTCGTGACGTGCACCGTCTCGCCGTCCAGGCGCGCCAGGCCGAGGCGGCAGAGTTCGTCGAGCAGGCTGCGCGGGTGCACGTCGCGCGTCACCGAGTTGGCGAGCGACTCGAAGCTCGGTGCGGCGCCCAGGCGCGGCAAGGCCACGGGCGCGCCGTCGACGTTCTTCAGCGCGGGGTCGGAAAGCCAGCGCGTGAAGACGCGCGTGGCGGGTGACGCCTTGGGCGCCGGGGTCGTCGTCTCGGCTTGCGTGAGGCGCGTGACTTCACGCCGGTTCAGCCCCGTGGCGGTGCTGATCTTGCTCACGACACGGTCGCTGTCTGCCATGCCGTGGGCCCGGCGTGCGGCAGCGACGAACGCGGTCTTGAGCATTTCTTCCACAGTGGCAAACAGAACACCTTGCGCAACGGCGAGTTCCGCCAAGGGTTGCAGCAACTCGCGCATCGCGTTCAGCAATGCTGCCGCGTCCATCGGCGCCGCGACCTGCCGCCGCCGGCGTGCGCGCCGGTGGGCTGGGGTTGGGCTCCTCGGAGGTGGGCGTGGGCGACTTCATGGTGCGAGTTTAAGGAGCGTGTTGCTTGTGCTCTTGTTCGGACCTCTGCTTCGCGGCACCTGCCATGCGGCGAAGCAGAGGCCCGCCGGGGGGCGCGGGCCTGGGGTGTGCTTGAAGAGGATTACGGCGCGCAGTCGTTGTCGGTCTTGACGAACGTGGCGTTCATCGCCGCATCTGTCTTGACTTCGACGCACATGCCGTTTGCGAGGTTGGCCTTTGTTGCGCCGCGAGCGAAGACGGTCGCGTTGCTGATCGTCACCTGCACCGAGTGCACGGCGAAAGCGGTGTGCTCGGCGTTCAGGTTCGCGATGCGACCATGGAATTCGAAGTCGCCGTCGCCCTCCGAAACGCTGTCTTCGAGGGCAACCTTCTTCGCGACGAGCGTGCCGTTCAACATCGCGCCTTCAACTTCGACAAAGGCGCCGTTGGCGAGGTTGGCGGGATAGATCGATGCCTTGCTCGCGTCCACGGAGATGCCGCTGACCTTGAAAGTCTTGGTGCCCTGGATCAGGTCCGTCACCGTGCCCTTGACTTCAGCCTCATCGCGGTCGCCCATCGAGTTCAAGCCGCTCTTGATGCGTGTCGCGACCCACGCGCCGGCAACTTGAGTGGTCTGGAGCTTGACGCGAACGATCTGGTCGTTGGCAAACCCGTTCGGCAGCTTCAGGTCCGCAGCGTAGGAAATCAGTTGGCTGCCGATCTTGAATGTGCGCGACGCTGTGTCCAAGGCTGCGACGACGCCGCGGATCTTGAACGACTGGGCTGCCGCTTTGGCTTCAACGCGGGTCGCGGTGTAGGTTTTGCCGGTCGGGTCAAACAGGCCATGAACTTCCACGAGCATGTTGACGAGGGCGGGTGAGAAGCCGCCGCTGATGGAATTGTCGAAGATGGTTGTTGCCGGATCCACATTGACTGTTTGCCCCAGCACCGTGAACGTGCTGGCGGTCGCGTTGACGGCGTCGACCGGCCCGACGAGCTCGCTGCCGAAGCGGATTTCACCCGCCTTGCTGTGGTGGCCGGAGGCGTCCGAAGTGATGGAACTGCCTTGGATCGCGACGACCATGCCGAGCTTCAAGTCGCTGCTGCTGTGCCGCGTCGCGCTGTCGTCGTCGTCTTCGCTCGACACCGATGAAGAGCTGTCGTCGAAGCGAACGCCGTTCACGATGATCGAGCCGAAGCCGCTGATCGGGCCGTAGGCGAACGACGTGGTGCTGGAAGATCCGCCGCCTCCACCACAGCCGGCCAGGACCGCCGTGACGCAGGCCGCCTTGAGCAGGCTTTGCAGCGGATGCTGAAAGATTCGATTGAGAAGGGTGTTCATCGTCAGTCTCCAGTGAGTAGGGGAAAGGCGGCTCTGTCTCAAGCCATGGCTGGACTATAAATGTGCAGTTCGCACATTTCAATCTCGGTTACAAAGTGATTCGACTTGGCCGCTTCACGCCGCTCCCACGCGCTGCAGCAAATCCGCGCAATACGCCACGGTTCGGGTCGATCGCCGGCGTGGACTGGTGCGGGGCCGATGGTCGACCACCCTAGAGTTGCGGCTCGGCGGCGTTGCTACGGTCCGGGGTTCGCCCAGGATTGCGGTTCCTGCACGCGCCTTTCTTCGACGCCAATTCAAGGATGCCCATGAAGCTCATGATGAAAACCCTCGGGGCCCTGGCCCTCGTTCTGACCGGAGCCTCAGGCGTTGCCGCGAACGTGAGCGTGATCGTCGAAGGACAGATCAAGCCCGGCGTCTACGGTCGCGTCGAGGTCGGCAACCCGACCACGCCGCCGCCGGTGTGGCAGCCCCGGCCGGTGATCATTGCGCCGCAGCCGCAAGTCGTCGAAATCGTGCCGGTCTACATGCACGTACCGCCCGGCCATGCCAGGAACTGGCGCAAACACTGTCGCCACTACGACGCGTGCGGCCGCCACGTCTACTTCGTCAAATCGGCCGAGTACGAACCCGGCTACGGGAAGAAGCGGCGCCATCGCGGCGACCGTGACGATGATCGCGACAGCTCACGCGACGAGCGTCGCGACAACAAGCGCGGGCACGGCGGGCGCGACTGACGTTTTTGCCCGACGCGGGCAGGCTGACGCCCGCGTCTGAGTCAAAATCCGGCCTCCACTGCTCGGGGCCCGGACGTGAAGACGATCGAATTCGAACTGCGCGAAGACTTCATCGCCCTGGACGACCTGATCAAGGCGACCGGGCTGGCGAGCAGTGGCGGCGCGGCGAAGGCCTTGATCGCCGACGGCAAGGTGCGCCTGGACGGCGAAATCGAGCTGCAAAAGGCTCGCAAGGTCTACGCCGGCCAGCTCATCGAAACCCAAGGCGCGCGCATCCGCATCCACGCGCCGACCCGCCCCGCGCCCTTCATCTGAAGCACAGCGCCGACTCCCGGCGCGAAGAGGAACCATGTTCGATACCGCCATCGCCGGAAGCCTGCCCAAACCCGCCTGGCTTGCCGAGAACGAAAAACTCTGGCCGGCCTGGAAACTCGCGGGCGCCGAGCTCGCCGCCGCCAAGGCTGACGCGACGCTGCTGTGGATCAAGGCCCAGGAAGACGCAGGCCTGAGCGTCATCGGCGACGGCGAGCAGTCGCGCCAGCACTTCGTGCACGGCTTTCTCGAGAGCGTCGAAGGCATCGACTTCGAGCACAAGGTGAAGATGGGAATCCGCGACAACCGCTACGACGCCATGGTGCCGCAGGTCATCGCCGCGTTGCGTCTGAAAGGTCGAGTGCACGCGACCGAAGCGCAGCTGACGCGCGCCCACACGAAGCGAAAAGTCAAGTTCACGCTGCCCGGGCCGATGACGATCGTCGACACCGTCGCGGACCGCTTCTACGGCGACCGGCAACGCCTGGCTTTCGCCTTTGCCGAACTGCTGAATCAGGAAGCGCTCGCCTTGCAGGCCGACGGTGTGGACATCATCCAGTTCGACGAGCCGGCCTTCAACGTCTACATGCGCGACGCCGCCGATTGGGGCGTCGCCGCGCTGGAGCGCGCGGCCCAGGGGCTGACGTGCAAAACCGCGGTGCACATCTGCTACGGCTACGGCATCCAGGCGAATCTCGACTGGAAGAATACGCTCGGCGAAGAATGGCGCCAGTACGAGCGGGTCTTTCCGGCGCTCTCACGGAGCCGGATCGACCAGGTCTCGCTCGAGTGCTTCCATTCGCGCGTGCCGATCGAACTCACCGCGCTCCTCGAAGGCAAGGACGTGATGGTCGGCGTCATCGACGTGGCGAGCGATGCCGTCGAAACCCCCGAACAAGTGGCCGACACGATCGGCAGGGCGTTGCAGCACGTACCCAAGCACCGCCTCATCGCGTGCACGAACTGCGGCATGGCGCCGATGCGGCGCGACATCGCGCTGCGCAAGCTCGACGCGCTCGCCCAGGGCGCCGCGCTCGCGCGCCAGCGTTTCGCCTGACGCGGGCGGCGTCGTCAATGAAGGGCGTCAGCCCTTCTTCGGCGGCGCCGTGGCGCTCGGCTTGCCGTCCGCCGCGCTGGGCTTGTAGTCTCCAATCGTTCCCTTGAGGGGGCAGACCGAGAACGCCGGGCACTTCTTGCAGCCCGCCACGATGGCGATCGGGCACAGCGTCATGCGAGTTCTCCTCGATCCGCGGAGGCGCCGCGGTTGAGGGCACAGGATACGGCCTCTGGCACGCGCCGCGCAGTAGGGGCGACCCCTGGGGTCTGCGGCGTCCTACTTCAGCAAGGTCTCTCGCACGAACATCACGGTGGCATAGAACTGATAGTCGGCGTTTTCCTTGCGCACGAATCCGTGCCCCTCGTTCTCGGCCCGCAGGTACCAGACGAACGGGTTCTTCGCCCGAGCCAGCGCGACGATCTGCTCCGCTTCGGTATAGGGCACGCGCGGGTCGTTGCGGCCTTGCACGACGAACAGCGGCTTGATCATCTCGTGCGCGCGCTGCGTCGGCGAAATCGCCTCCAGGAATGCCTGCATGTGCGGTTCGCGCTCGTCGCCGTACTCGACTCGGCGCAAGTCGCGCCGGTAGCTCTCGGTGTTGCGCAGGAAGGTGACGAAATTCGAGATCCCGACGACGTCGATCGCGCCGGCGATGCGCCGTGCATAGCGCGCACTCACTGCCAGACTCATGTAGCCGCCGTAGCTGCCGCCACCGACAAGGACACGCGATGCGTCCAGATCCGGCTGCTCGGCGATCCAATCGAGCAGGCTGCCGATGTCGCGTACCGCGTCCTCGCGCAGCACGCCATCGTCCAGGCGCAAGAAGGACTTGCCGTAACCCGAAGAGCCGCGCACATTGGGTTGGATCACCGCGATGCCGAGCTCATTCACGAAATAGCTGCTCTGGCCGAGAAAGCCGAACTTGGCCTGCGCTTCGGGGCCGCCGTGGATCAGCACCATGACCGGCCGCTTCCCCGCGAAGCGCGCTGGCGGGCGGTACAGGATGCCCGAGATGGCGAGCGAGTCAAAGCTCGGCCAGCGCACGATCTGCGGCGCCGGCGCCGCATTCAGGTCGACTCCGGCCGGTGCGTGGGCCTGCGTCCATTGCTCCACCGCGCCCGTCGCGGGATTCAGCGAGTGAATCTGGCTCGGCCCGCTGCTGCCGCTCGAGGCAAAAGCCAGATCGGGAAGCTTGCGGTGAAACTGCAGGCGATTCACGCTGCCCACCGGCGACGCTGCCGGATTCGGCAGACTGATCTCTTTCAGCGATTGGGCGTCGAAAAGGCGCAGCTCTTCGCGCCCCTCGACGTTGAATCGCGCGGCAATCGACTTCACGCCGTCGTTTGCCGACAGGTCGGTCGCATCCCACGCCGGCGCTCCGGCCAAGGCCTGATAGCGCTTGTTCGCGAAGCGATACAGCATGACCTCGCGAAACTCACCGTCACGATCCGTGATCACGAACAAACCGCTGTTGTCGCGCGTGAACGGGCCGGGGAAGTGCACGGCCTTGTCGGCTGTGCCGGGAGCGGGAAGAATCTGCGTCGTCTTGCCCGTGCCGAGATTGAGCAGCCACAGCTGCGATTCGGTCGCCGAGATGGTGCGCATCAGCGCCGCCTGCCGGTCGTCCCATGAGATCGCGCCGACGCTCCACCCGGTGCCGGGCAGTTCGGCGACCTTGCGGCTCACGCCGGGCTGCGCCGGGTCGATGAGACGCAGCACCTGACTCACTTCGCTGCGCGTGCCGCCGCTGGCCGTCTTGTCCAGCGGCGTCGAACCGATGAGCAGCGCGCTCGTGCGGTTCAGCCAGCCTTCGATGCGGTGGCGCTCGGCTTCGTCGGTGAGCAGCGTCACCTGTTTCGAGGGCAAGTCCAGGCGATACACCTGGCTCGCCTCGTCGCCGCCGCTGCTGCGCTCGAACACGAGGTACTTGCCCTGGCGCGGCTCGTAGCTCGCTTCGCGAACCGGGTCTGCAAAGTCGGTGAGCTGCTCCAGCTCACCCAGGGGTGTGGCGAGGCGAAACAGCTGCACCGTCTGCGCGTCCGGCCTGCGATGCGCGACGAGCATTTCGCGGCGCAAGGGATGCCAGTCGACGAAGGCGTGACCGCGGAACTCGGTGTACTTCCCCACCTCTTGCACGAGGCTCTTCGGCAGCGGCGGAATGCCCTCGATGTAGAGGTTGGGATTCGGCGCGAAGGCGTCGATCACCGGCGCCGCGGGCGCACTCGCGGGACTTGCGGCACTCGGCGCAGATGCCGCAGGCATTGCCACGGACGGCGCGGGGTCGGCGTCCGGCGTCGGCGCCGGAATGCTGCACGCCAGCAGCAGCCCGGAAGCGACGAACAACAGCGGCAGAATTCTCATGAACCTCACTCTCTCAATGCGAACAGGGGGCCGGAGCCCCCTGTCTTGGCCGCCTCGCCAAATAGGCAGATCAGGCGGTCTGCTGAATCCCCGCGATCGCCCACTCCCGGCTCGCGTCCAGGGGTTTGACCAGATGCCAGACCTCGTCGAACGGCTGCGCCGTGCCATCTTTTTCTTCGCGGATCAGGCCACTGAAGCGCACGCTCACGACATTGCGCGTCGCCTCACTTGCATAGTCGACGACCTGGGCGTCGATTTTCACGACATCGGTTTGCTGTGCCGACGCGCCGCGCTCCTGCAATTCGAGGCGCAGCGAGGCGAACAGTTCGGGCGTCGTGAAGCCGCGCAGGTCGGTCAGGTCGCCGCTGTCGTTTGCCGCCTGCATGCGGATGAAGATCATTTTTGCAATGCGCTCGAACGCCGCCGCGTCAAAGTCTGCCGGGAGCGCCGGTGCCGCGGCCAGGGTCGGCTCAGACAGTGCGGGCTCGGCTTGCGCGTTTGCGCCCCACCCCGATCCGCCTGCGGGCGGGGAAAGAGGTAAGGCCCCTGCTCCTGCCGCGCTGCCGGCGAATTGCATTCCCGCGGGAGCGGTGCCACGCTGCGCGGCCGGACCGAAGCGGCGCAGCAGGAAACGAACCAGGAAAATTGCCGCCACCGCCAGCAGAGCGAGCATCAGGAAGTTGCCGAACTCTTCGCCCATGCCCAGGTGGCTCATCAACGCGGCAATGCCAAGCCCGGCGGCGAGCCCTGCGAGCGGCCCCATCCAGGAGCGCTTCGGCGCGGCGGCCGGTGCGGCGCCCGCGGTGTTGGGCGT
This sequence comes from uncultured beta proteobacterium, assembly GCA_963775015.1. Taxonomy (GTDB): domain Bacteria; phylum Pseudomonadota; class Gammaproteobacteria; order Burkholderiales; family Burkholderiaceae_C; genus JAEMQF01. Next base: position 31,271 of record CAVZHI010000025.1, read on the forward strand.
TGCCGCCGGTGCGCCAGGCTTTGCCGGGGTGGCGTCGGGGGCGCTGCGCGCCGGCACGTCGCGCTTCATCCCGGAACTGCCGCCACCGCCCAAACGTTTGGCCTCGACGGCAACGGGTGCGAAGCCGATGGCCGCAACTGCAAGACCCAGGGCCACGATCAACGATTTCATCTCGATTCCTTTTCATGCTTCCGGATGAGTCCCGGAATGCGCGAATCATACGCAACCCGCGCCGGCGCGGCTCGCCGATGCCCTTGCAAGGACTTTGCAGCGTGCCGGACGGCAGGGCATTGACCTGGCGGCCGGGGTCGTGCGAGACTCGCGCCCCGCGCACGCCCGCTGACCACAACGCCTGCGATCCGCAACTCGCCACAGGAGGGTACGCCATGAATCACACCACGCCTGCCCCGCTGTCGGCCGTTGCCTGAGCGCTGGTTCCCAGCCGCCAAGACAAACCCTTCGCCCGTGTGCTGAATCCCGCGTCTCTCGCAGGCGCGGCCGACTCCCTTCAAGCCCCCCGTCGTGGGCGCGTTGCGCGCCCGCTGCGCCGGCGCGCAGCCGCTCGTCGTGCTGGCCCGGCACCACCGAGTCCGGAATTCACCACCATGAACGAAGCAGATTTCACCCCGATGGCCGGCTTGCGGGCCATCGGTTGCAGCCCCTTGCTGGCGCAGGCCGTCGCGACTTGTCGCGACCAGTTGCCCGTGCCGACCGAACCGATGCGCGTCTTCAGCGTGCACCGCGATACCTTGGCATTGCACGACGGGCAGGACGAACTCGCGGCGCGCCTGACGCCGCGGCTCGCCCGCGAATTGAAGTCGAGCGACAGTGAGATCTGGCAGTCGGCGACTGGGTTCTTGCGCGTCGCGACGCCCCGGCTGGCGTGTGGGTGCACGCTCGCATCGAGCCGCTGTCGCACCTGGCGCGGCGCGATGGCGACGGGCGTCGCCACGCCCTGGTCAGCAACGTCGACAGCGCATTGCTGCTGATGGGCCTGGACGACGACTTCAACCCACGCCGCCTGGAACGCTTTCTCGCCCTCGTGCAAGGCAGCGGCGTGCAGCCGATCGTCGTGCTGACAAAAGCCGACATCGCGGCGCGCACCGCGTCGCGCCTCGAGCGCTGCCTCGACCTCCTGCGTGCGCGCCTTCCGCCGGACCTGCACATCGTCAGCGTCGACGCGCGCGATCCTGCGGCGTGTCTGGCGCTGCAACCCTACCTGGTGCCTGGGGAGACGCTCGTGTTGCTCGGCTCGTCCGGCGCCGGCAAATCGACGCTCAGCAATACGCTGCTGGGCGCTGCGATTCAAGACACCGGCGAAGTGCGTGACAGCGACGGGCGCGGCCAGCACACGACGACGGCGCGGACCTTGCTGCGCTTGCCCGGTGGCGCGTGCATCATCGACACGCCGGGCGTGCGCACCTTGAGCCCGTCGGGTGACGAGAGCGCGCTCGCGGCGAGTTTCTCCGACATTGACCGGCTTCGCGCGACCTGCCGATTCCGCAATTGCCAACACACCGGCGAGCCTGGTTGTGCGGTGCGCGAAGGCGTTGACGCGGATCGGCTGCGCAACTACCACAAGCTGCTGCGCGAAGTGAAGCGCGACACGCTGACTCCGCTGCAGCGCAGGGAGCAACTGGCGCAGTGGAAGGCGCGCGGCAAGGCCGGGCACGCACGCCTCAAGGCGAAGCGCGGCGAGTCAGGACCCGAAAGCTTTTGATCCGGTTCGCGCCTGCCCGGCGGGGCGGCTCAGCGCGGCAGAAGCGTGACCTTGCCCAGCGAGCCGTCGGCGCAGGTCGCGGCGACGTCGACGTAGGTGACCCGGCCGCGGATGACACAGCGCAAGACCTTGATTCCGCTGCCGCCATCGTTGGGCATCGCTGCGGCGAAACTCACCTGCGGCGGTGCGGCGGGTGGCACCTGAGTTGGCGCCGGTTCGGGCGCCACGGTGGGCGGCACGGCTTGGCGCGGCTCGGCGGGTTCGTCGTTTGCGGCCGCTTCGGCCGGGGGCGGCTGCAGCGCGCTCGCCTTGGCCGGCCGCTCGAGGCGCCAGGCGAGCGCGGAACCGGCGAAGCTCGCGACGCACACGAACAACCAGAACCACGACGGCAGCCGCGCGCTCATACCTTCTCGGGAACCCAATTCAGCGTGCCCGCGCAGGCCGGGGTGTTGGCGCATGTCCAGGCGCTGCCCGGGTCGCCGCCTGGCACCATCTTGACGTTGCACTTTGCGCATGTCGGTCGCCAGTATTCGCCTTGTGTCGCCACCGCGAGCAGGTCTTGCTGCTGCGCGTCGGAGCGGCGCAAAATCACCGTCAAGAGGTTCACGCTGTCCACCGGAGCGATGTGATTGCGCCGGGCGAAGCGTTTCGCCTCGTCGCTGAAACGGCCCGCGGTGACGATCGCGCCGGAGGTCGCGCCGGCGCGCTGCATCACGGCGATGAAGGCCTCCACCACGGGTGTTTCGATGGGGCCGTCGTTCAAGTGCTTGCAGAGCACGACGCGCACCGGATGTTTCAGGTCCAGTCGCGAGTGCAGCCAGAGTTGCGTGCCGCCCGCGGCGTCGTCTGAATTCACTTTCACGACGTAGCCGTCCTGCCGGAACAAGGCGGCGCAGACCGCTTCAAAGCGCTGCCACTCGATCGCGCGCAAGACTCCGGCGCGCCAGCGTGTCGGTTTCTTCGGAGACGCCGGGCCCGCGTTCCTGGCGGGCGTGGTGACAACGCCTTCGATGTGAAGATCCACCGCGTCGTCGGCGTCGGCAAACGCGCTCGTCGGCGGACCCACCGGGTGCGTGTCGGGCCCGGAGTCGTCGGCCATCGTGCTGTGTTTGAACGACGACAGCTCGAAGCCGCGCGGCGGGCGGCGCACGATCCGCGGCGTCTGGAGCCACATCAGCAGTGCGCCGACGCCCAGCAGCAACAGCGCCGCGGGGCGCTGCACGGCCCAGGAACTGCCTTGCGCAGCCGCCGGCCACCAAGACACTGCCAACCACAGCAGCGCGGCCACGATGAGCAGCATTGCGGTGGGTCGAAGGCCGATTTGAACGAGGGAGCGCAACGGATTTTTTCGAGATTGGGTTTCGCGGCAATGTCTGGCAAACCGGATCTGCCCGGGGCGACCATGTGGCGGCCCGTGCAGTCGAGTTCACGTTTGGTCACTCTATCCGCGAGCCACGCGCGAAGGAAGCCACCTCGGCACGGTTCGACGCGAATGTGTGCGATCACGCACACGCCGAGGCGTCCCTGGATCGGTGGTGACGTGGACAAACGGGCGTGGCACCCGTCCGCCAGGCGCCTCGGTCGCGAATTTCTCGCGTGCGACTTTGCGCACAGCTCCTCATCGGCGCGGCGCCGACAAGGCCGCCGCCCGCGGGCGGCGCCGAATCAAGCCTTCGCGGTGCTGCGCGGGCGGTTTCCGAAGGACCGATTGACGGGGCCGCGCCCCGCCGGGCGGGCGGGCGCCGGAGCCGATCCGGGATTGAGCGTCGTCTTGGCGGGCGCGGAGCGTGGTGCGGGGCGTGAATCACGCCGATCGCCCGCGCCGCGGCCGCCGCGCCCGGCACCTGCCGGGGCCGCCGAGCGGCGCTGCCCACCCACGCCGATCGTCATGCGCCCCAGAACGATGGGTTCGGCGCGCTCGCCCGAAGGCGGTGCAAAGCCGGCAATGACTTCGCGCGGAATCTCGCGCTTGATGAGGCGCTCGATGTCGCGCAGGAAGCCCTCTTCGTCCAGGCACACGAGCGAAATCGCTTCGCCCTGCGCGCCGGCGCGGCCGGTGCGACCGATGCGGTGCACGTAGTCCTCAGGCACGTTGGGCACTTCGAAGTTCACGACATGCGGCAGCTGGTCGATGTCGATGCCGCGCGCCGCGATGTCGGTCGCGACGAGCACCTGCAGCGAGTTGCTCTTGAAATCGGCGAGCGCCTTGGTGCGCGCCGTCTGGCTCTTGTTGCCGTGAATCGCCATCGCCGTGATGCCCTGCTTCTGCAGGTGTTCGGTGAGGCGATTCGCGCCGTGCTTCATGCGCGTGAAGACGAGCACCTGGTGCCAGTCGTTGCTCTTGATCAGGTGCGTGAGCAGGTCTTTTTTCATCTCGCGCCCGACCGGGTGCACTTTTTGCGCGATGTTGTCTGCCGTCTGGTTGCGCCGCGCGACCTCGATCAGCACCGGCTTGTTCAGGAGCCGATCGGCGAGCGCCTTGATCTCGTCGCTGAACGTCGCGGAGAACAACAGGCTCTGCTTTTGTGCCGGGACGACGGCGAGCACCTTCTTGATGTCGTGAATGAAACCCATGTCGAGCATGCGATCCGCTTCGTCGAGGACGAAGATTTCGATGTGGCTCAGGTCGAGGGTGCGCTGCTGATGGTGGTCGAGCAGGCGCCCCGGCGTGGCGACGAGGATGTCGACGCCGCGGCGCAATTTGTCGACCTGCGGCTGCATGCCCACGCCGCCGAACATGACCATGCTCGTGAGCTTGGCGTGTTTGCCGTAGACGCGCACGCTTTCTTCGACTTGCGCCGCGAGTTCGCGCGTCGGGGTGAGGATCAGGGCGCGGATCGGCAGTTTTCCTTTCGCGTCGCGCAGCGCCGGCTTGGCCATCAGGCGGTGCAGCATCGGCAGCACGAAACCGGCGGTCTTGCCGGTGCCGGTCTGCGCGCCGCCCATCACGTCGCCGCCCGAGAGCACGGCGGGGATGGCCTGGAGTTGAATCGGGGTGGGAGTGGTGTAGCCATGCTCGCGAACAGCGCGCAGCAACGGCTCGGCCAGGCCGAGGGTATCGAAGGTCATTTGAATTGGTGGAGAGGTCGGCCTGTCGCCGCAAGTTTGGGCGCCAGTCGCAGGCAGAAGGGGAAGGGTCGAGCGCGAGGGCTCAGGTCAGAGATGACATCAGCGGGCAGACTGGTGAGCCCCTCTGGTGCGGGAGATTCTAACCGGCGTTCACCTGATCGGCGCCGCAGCGCTTTCCAATCCGCGCATGTTGCGTGTGTTGATCCACAGTGTGAACAAGCCTGCGCCGGCGAAAGGCACGCTGGCCCAGGGCAGATGGACCAGGCCGAGCGTCGCCGTTGCCGCGCCGCCCACGACCGCACCTAGCGCCATGCCGCAATAGAGCATCGACGTGTTCAGCGACATCAACAACGGCGCCGATTGCGGTGCCAACAATGCCAGGCGCGATTGCTGCGGCACCATCATGCCGAACCCCGCGACGCCCCAAATCACGAACACGACCAACGTCAGCAGCGGCTCACCTTGTGTCAGCGGCACGAAAACCATCATCGACGCGAGCATCGCTGAGTTGCAGCGTCAGCGTCGTCTGCGCGCCGAAGCGGTCGTTCGCCCAGCCGCCGAGCAGCGTTCCGGCCACGCCCGCCAGACCGAAGCTCATCAGCGCGAGGCTCAGTTGCGCGTTGTTCATCGAATTCAGCGCCAGCAGCACGGGCCCGATGTAGGCGAAGACGTTGAAGATCGCGATGAAGTAGACGAGCGTCAGCGCCAGCGTCCACAACACAGCGGGACGGCGCAATTGACTGGCTGCGCCGGCCAGCGTCGCCCCGGGCGTCGCCATGTCGCGTGGCACGAGTCGGTAGAGCGCAACACAGCACAGCGCGGCTGCGCCCGCGACCCCCAGCACGGGGATGCGCCAGCCGTACGCCAGGCCCAGCCAAGCGCCAATCGGCATGCCGATCACGTAGCTCAGGCTCATGCCCAGAAACACGAGTGCCAGCGCCCGGCCGCGCAGCTGCGGCGCGACCATCGCGACGACGATGCCTGCGCCCATCGGCGTGAAGCACGCCCCCAGGCCCATCAGGGCGCGGCCGGCGAGCAGCCACGGCAGCGTCGGCGCCATCGCGCACAGCAGGTTTCCCGCGCCGAACAGCGCCATCGCAATCACGAGCGCATGGCGTCGTGGCCAGCGGCCGGTGAAAAGCAGGGCCATCGGGCCGAGCACGGCTGTGGTCAGCGCATACACCGTCATCGCCTGGCCGGCAGCCGCGACGCTCACGTCCAGCGATGTGCTGACCGCACCGAGGATGCCGCTGATGACGAAGGCGCCGGTGCCGATCGTCAGGTTGCAAAACGTGAGCAGGTAGAGAAGGCGCGGCATCGGCGCATTGTCAGGGGTCGGCAAAGCGCGGCGTCACAATACGCGCTGTTTTTCTCAAGGCTCAGCAATGGCGCAGTACGTATTCACGATGAATCGGGTCGGCAAGATCGTGCCGCCGAAACGTCAGATCCTGAAGGACATTTCGCTGTCGTTTTTCCCCGGCGCGAAGATCGGCGTGCTCGGCACGAACGGCTCGGGCAAATCGACGCTGCTCAAGATCATGGCCGGGCTGGACACCGAGATCGAAGGCGAAGCAACACCGATGCCGAACCTGAAAATCGGCTACCTGCCGCAGGAGCCGGTGCTCGACGCGTCGCAAACCGTGCGCCAGGCGGTCGAACAAGGCATCGGCGGCGTGCTCGCGGCGAAGAAGCGCCTGGATGAGGTCTACGCCGCGTACGCCGAAGCCGACGCGGACTTCGACGCGCTTGCTGCCGAGCAGGCCGAACTCGAAGCGCAGATCGCCACCGCGGGCAGCGAGAACACGGACCTGCAGTTGGAACTCGCCGCCGACGCGCTGCGCCTGCCGCCGTGGGAGGCGAACATCAGCGTGCTCTCCGGTGGCGAAAAGCGCCGCGTTGCGTTGTGCCGCCTGTTGCTCTCCAAGCCCGACATGCTGCTGCTCGATGAGCCGACGAACCACCTCGACGCCGAAAGCGTCGACTGGCTCGAGCAATTCCTGAGCCGCTTCCCCGGCACCGTCGTCGCGATCACGCACGACCGCTACTTTCTCGACAACGCAGCGCAGTGGATCCTCGAACTCGACCGCGGCCGCGGCATTCCCTACAAGGGCAACTACAGCACCTGGCTGGAACAGAAAGAGCAGCGCCTGGAGCAGGAGCAGAAAACCGAAGACGCGCGCACTCGCGCGATGAAAAAAGAACTCGAGTGGGTGCGGCAGAACCCGAAGGGCCGGCAAGTGAAGAGCAAGGCGCGCCTGGCGCGCTTCGAGGAACTTTCCGACGTCGAATACCAGAAGCGCAACGAGACGAACGAGATCTTCATTCCGGTCGCCGAACGCCTCGGCCACGAAGTGCTCGAGTTCGCCAACGTCACCAAAGGCTACGGCGACCGCGTGCTCATCGACGACTTGAGCTTCAAGCTTCCCGCCGGTGCGATCGTCGGCATCATCGGGCCGAACGGCGCCGGCAAGTCGACGCTGTTTCGCATGATTTCGGGCAAGGAAAAGCCTGACAGCGGCGAAGTGAGAATCGGTCCGACGAGCAAGATGGCGTTCGTCGAGCAAAGCCGCGAAGAGCTGCAATCGGACAAGACGGTCTGGCAAGACGTGTCAGGCGGCCTGGACAACATCACGGTGGGCAAGTTCGTCATGCCTTCGCGCGCTTACCTCGGGCGCTTCAACTTCAAGGGCAACGACCAGCAAAAGCTTGTCGGCTCGCTCTCCGGCGGCGAACGCGGGCGCCTGCACCTGGCGAAGACGCTCGCCAAGGGCGGCAACGTGTTGATGCTCGATGAGCCGAGCAACGACCTGGACGTGGAAACGCTGCGCGCGCTCGAGGACGCGTTGCTCGAATTCGCCGGCAGCGTGATGGTCATCAGCCACGACCGCTGGTTCCTGGACCGCATCGCAACCCACATCCTGGCCTGCGAAGGCGACTCGAAATGGGTCTTCTTCGACGGCAACTACCAGGAATATGAAGCGGACAAGAAGCGGCGCCTGGGCGAAGAGGGCGCGCGGCCGAAGCGGGTGCGGTTCAAGGCGTTGAAGTAGCCACCCACCACCTTGTCACCCCGGCGAAACGCCGCCCCGTGCTCGACACGGGGGCCGGGCCCCACCGCGGGCGCGCATGGCGCTGAATCAGTGGATCCCGGCTTTCGCCGGGATGACCGGCGCCCGCAGTGGATCCCGGCTTGTGCCAGGCTTCCGCCGGGATGACGGCACGCCCTTCAAAAGTGAATGCCGCGCATCATCTGCGCCATCGCAATCGCTTCGGGAGACAAGGTCGGTTTCGCCGCCTTGTCGCCTTTCGCCGCAGCGCTGTCGGGGAACATGCGGAACGTCGTGTTCATGATGATTTGCGTGATTCGCGGCGCCACGGCGTGCAGCACTTCGCCGAAGATGCCCAGGCGTGTCGCGACGCGCACCGGCTTGTCAATGCACGCCTGGACGATCATGTCCGCCGCTTCTTCGGGTTGCAGGAGCGGCATGTTGTCGTAGATTTTCGTCGGCGCCGTCATCGGCGTGCGCACGAGCGGCATGTTGACCGTCGTGAAGGTGACGCCGAGGTCGGCGAATTCGCTCGACGCGCAGCGCGTCCACGCATCGAGCGCCGCCTTGCTCGCGACATAGGCTGAAAAGCGCGGCGCGTTGACGAGCACGCTGATCGAGCTCAGGTTCACGATGTGGCCGCGTTTCTTGGCCACCATGCCCGGCAGCAGGCCCATCGTGATGCGCAGGCTGCCGAAATAGTTGAGCTGCATCGTGCGCTCGAAGTCGTGAAAGCGGTCGTAGCTCGACTCGATGGCGCGGCGGATCGAGCGCCCGGCGTTGTTGATGAGGAAGTCGACGCCGCCATGTTCGTCGTTGAGGATCTTCACGAACGCGGCACAGCTCGCTTCGTCGGCGATGTCCACCGAGTAGCTGAACACTTTCGCGTCTTTGCCGGCCTGCGCCTTGATGTGGCTCACCGCCTCGCCGAGTTTGTCTTCGCCGCGCGCACAGATGATCGTCGTCGCGCCCGCTTCGGCGAAGCGGCACGCCGCGGACAGCCCGATCCCCGACGAGCCGCCGGTGACCAGCACGACCTTGCCTCCCACCGTGCCCTTGAGACTGCGGTCGATAAACAGCGCCGGGTCGAGATGGCGCTCCCAGTAGTCCCACAGCACCCAGGCGTAGTCGCGCAGGTTCGGGCAGTCGATGTGGCTGCCTTTGAGCGCGGCGTCGGTCTCGCGGCGGTCGAAGCGCGTCGGGTAGTTGACGAAGGTGAACATGTCGGGCGGCAGGCCCAGGTCCTTGATCACGGCGTTGCGCACCCGGCGCACGGGTGCCAGCGCCATCATTCCCTTCTTCACGCTCTTCGGAATGAAGCCGAGCAGGGCGGCGTTGACGAACAGGTTCATCTTCGGCGCGTGCGCCGCCTTGGAGAAGATGTCGAGCACGTCGCCGACGCGGTAGCCCACCGGGTCCACGAGGTGGTAACACTTGCCGCTCGTCTCGGCCTGGTGGCTGATGTGGTCCAGCGCCGCCACGACAAAGTCCACCGGAACGATGTTGATGCGCCCGCCCTCCAGCCCCACCGATGGGAACCACGGCGGCAGGATCTGCCGCATGCGCTGGATCAGCTTGAAGAAGTAGTAAGGCCCGTCGATCTTGTCCATCTCGCCGGTTTTCGAGTCGCCGACGACGAGCGCCGGGCGGTACACGGTCCAGGGTTGCTTGCACTCCTTGCGAACGATTTTTTCGCTCTCGTGCTTGGTCATGAAGTAAGGGTGGTCCAGACCCTCCGCTTCGTCGAACATGTCTTCGCGGAACACCCCTTCGTAGAGGCCTGCGGCGGCGATCGAGCTCACGTGGTGCACGTGTTTGGCGCCAATTGCGCGCGCAAACTCGACCATGTTGCGCGTGCCCTCGATGTTCACCTGCACCTGCGACGCCTCGTCCGCCGACAGGTCGTACACCGCGGCGAGGTGATACAGGTGGTCGATCTGGCCGTCGAGTGGTTTGCGCGCTTCGGCGCTGACGCCGAACTTCTTCTCCGTCAAGTCGCCGTAGACCGGGATGGCGCGGCCCTTGGGCGCGTCCCAGTAGGCGAGCAGCGCCGGCACCTTGGCTTCGCTCTCGCGGCGCAGCAGGAAGTAGACGGTCGCGCCGCGCCGCGCCAGCAGGGTCTTGACGAGGCGTTTGCCGATGAAGCCGGTGGCACCGGTCACGAAGTACTGCATGGTGGTTCCTTCCGCGGGGATGGGATGCGCCGATTCTTGTCCAGACTTCGCGCCCCGATGCCGCGCGCTTTCCCGAACATGATGCGGCGCCGGGTAGAGCCGCCTCACTAGAGATTGGATGGCGCGTGCGACGGCGGTTGCGCGCTTCTATAGTCGTGGTCTCACGCGCCGCCCGGGCGGCCGTGTCACATCACACCACTGCAACAAGGACGGCACACCATGGTGACGAAACTCAAACAATCGGGCGACAAGGCGGCGGGCGCGGCGGGACTGTTCGACAACCTGGACACCGCCAAGCTCGCGGGCTCGGTGAAAGACTCGGCGCAACAGATCTGGCTCGCCGGAATGGGCGCCTTTTCCAAGGCCCAGGCCGAAGGCGGGAAGGTTTTCGAGGCGCTCGTCAAGGAAGGAATGAATCTGCAGCGCAAGACGCAAAGCGTCGCCGAGGAGAAGCTCGGCGAAGTCTCGAGCAAGATGACCGGCATGGCGAGCGAAGTCCAGGCGCGCGCCGGTCAGCAATGGGACAAGCTGGAAAGCATCTTCGAAGAGCGCACCGCGAAGGCGCTGGCCAAACTCGGCGTTCCTTCGGCGAAGGACGTCGCCGCGCTGTCGGCGCGCATCGACGAGATCGCGGCGCGCGTCGGCGTGGGTGCCGCCAAGGCCGCGGCACCCGGCAAGCGCGGCGCTGCCAAGGCCGCAGCCAAGCCCGCCGTCAAGCGTCCGGCCAGGCGCAGCGTTTGAGCCTCGGGGCCGGCCATGGGCAGGCAATGCGACTGAATTCTTCGCGATGCGGGCCCGGATCAAGCGTCCGGTGAAAGGCGCGGGCCCGGCAATCCGACCACAATAGTGGCTGCGGTGCGCGCCGAAGCGGCGCGTTTCCTGTCAACCCGTCGGACCCACGAACATGAGCTTGATTTCCCGCCTGGGCGCGCTTCGCCCGCTGCTGCTCTGCCTGGCCGCAGCAGGCTGCGCAACGCCCGACATCCCCAGCTCCGCGGCGAGCCCGGCGCAGCAAGCCGCGGCTGCGCCGGCGCCGCGCGTCGCCCAGGCCGCGGCGCCCGCCGTCTCTCAGGCCGCGAATTCGGTCGCCGCACCGGCAGCCGCTGCGGCCGCCTCGGCGGCGGCGTCCTCGCCGTCAGCGGCGCCACGCCCCGACCCGAGCGCACCCAAGCCGTTCGACGAAGTCATCAAGGGCGCGACTCTGCAGGCCGGCTTCTTCGGGCTGTGGCGCAAAGACGAAAAGCTTTGGCTGGAGATCGCGCCGGAGCAGCTGGACAAGCCGTTCCTGCTGACGGCGAACATTTCACATTCCGTGGGCGAGCGGCGCTTGTACGGGAGTTGGATGGGACCGTCATGGCTAGTCGCTTTCCGCAAGACCGGTACCCAGCAGATCCAGTTGATTGCGCTCAGTACCGACTACGTTGCCAGGGGGGCGCCGATGGAGGCGGTCGTCGAACAGGCCTTCTCGCACAGCCTGCTCGCTTCGGCAACAATTGCCAGTGCACCGCACCCGCAGCGCAGTTCGCTGCTCATCGACGCATCATTTCTGCTCGGTGACATTGCCGGCTATTCAACGCAACTCGAGCGTGCTTTTCGCCTGCCGTACGGACTGGATCGGGGTAATTCGTTCTTCGAGAAAACCCGCGTCACCGACGACTTGACGACGCTCCACGCGCGGTTGCACTTCGCCATGGCGCGATTCCCAGCGCCGCCGTTGATGCCGAGCCCTGTCCCTGCGCCTACGCCGCCGAGCGCGTTGCCGGACGCGCGCAGCTTCTTCGTCGGCATGGTCTACAGCTTCACTAAGCTCGTCGATCAGCCGATGATGCCGCGCAAGACCGACCCGCGGCTGGGTCACCTGTTCAATGCGGTGACAGACCTGAGCACTGATATCGACGCGAATCCCAAACGCCACTACATCACCCGCTGGCGTCTCGAAAAGAAGGACCCGGCGGCTCCGATGTCAGAGCCGAAGCAGCCGATCGTCTACTGGCTCGACAAGAACATTCCGCTGCGCTATCGAGACGCGGTTGAGGCCGGCATTCTGGAGTGGAACAAGGCCTTCGAGCGCATCGGCTTTCGCGGCGCGATCGCCGTCAAACAGCAACCCGAAGATGCGGACTGGGACACTCTCGATTCGCGCCACGCCTCGATTCGCTGGTTCACCGCGGTTGGAGCTGGCCTGGCGTACGGTCCACACCACTCCGACCCGCGCACGGGCGAGATCATCGACGCAGATATTGCGATGAGTGACGTCTTCGGACGTGGCGCGCGGCGCTTGCTCGTCGAGGAGGTCGGGGCGACATCAGGCCGCTCTTTCGCGCCACAGGCCAGCGCATGGGGTGACAAGTGGCATCAGTCCTTTTGCAGCTACGCGCAAGAAGCGGCAGGGGAAATGGAGTTTGCACTCGACTTGCTCGAAGCGCGAGGTGACTTGACGCCCGATGGACCGGAAGCCGAGGCGTTGGCTCAGGCCGTCGTCAAAGACACGATCACACACGAAGTCGGACACACGCTGGGCCTGACCCACAACTTCAAGGGCTCGACGGTGGTCTCGCGAGCACAGTTGCAGGACCGCGAATTCACCGAGAGAAACGGCATCTCGGGTTCCGTAATGGATTACAACGGCTTCAACGTAGCGCTCGCCAACGAGCGCCAGGGCAGCTACTACAACACGACGCTCGGCCCCTACGACTACTGGGCGATCGAATATGCGTACCGCCAGTTCGAGCCCGGAACCGAGGCCACTGAGCTGGCGCAAATCGCGGCGCGCAGCAGCGAGCCAGCGCTCGCGTTCGCCGATGACGGCGACGCAGGCGGTTTTGGCGGCAACGACGGAATCGATCCGCTCGTGAACCGCTTCGACCTGGGCGACGATCCGCTCGAACATTACAAGCGGCGCCTGCAACTGTCGCGCGAATTGTGGGAGCGTGCCCAGGAGCGCAAGCCGCAACCGGGGGACCGGGCCAACCGCCAGCGGCGCCTCGTTCTGTCCGGTTTTGCCCGGCTCGCCGACGCAGCGGGGCTGGTGGGCAAATACGTCGGCGGAATGCACACGGTGCGCGACCTGCCGGGGACGACAGGCCGTGCGTCGTACACCCCGGTCGAGCCGGCGAAACAACGCGACGCGTTGCAGTTTCTCGCCAAGGGGCTTGTTCAATACCGACAGCTTTCGCTTCAAGCCGCAATTCCTCGCCAACCTCGCACCCGATTACAACGAATGGGAGCGCGGAGGGCCGGTGAACATTCCGGCGGCGGTGTTGCAAGTGCAGAGCGCGGCGCTGGACCGCTTGCTCAGCCCCGGCACTGCGTCGCGCCTGCTCGACCTGCCGCTCTATGTGGAAGCTGCGCCGTCGCGCGACATGATTTCGCTGCCCGAGGTCTACGCGACGCTGCAAGACTCGATCTGGAGCGAGCTGAAGACGAGCAGCGAAATCGACCGCCTGAGGCGCAATCTGCAGCGCGAACACCTGCGTCGCGTGCAGACCTTGCTCACGCGCGGCTCCCCCGGCCTGCCGCCCGACGCGCTGAGCCTGGCGCGCCTGCACGCCACCGAGCTGCAGGCGCAACTGAAGCTGGCGAGCGCGAACAAGAAGTTGTCGATCGAAAGCCGCGCCCACTTGCAGGACAGTCTGGCGTTGCTGACGGAAGCGCTGCGCGCGTCGATGCAGCGGTCCTGAAGCGCGGCGCGCAGCGCGCCGTTGGCCCTGTCGGTCGGGGGCGGCTACCGTCATCCAACCCCGACTTCCCGCGCTTCGTCGCATCCGCTGCGACAGGCGCTTGGAAGGTGGAGCGCGCGGCGCTATCGTCGCGCCATGACGCCGGCTCTTTCGCCATCGCCACGTTCACCACAGCTGCCGCAGCCGCACGGCATTCGCGCTTGGCTCGCTGAGTTGACGCTGGTGCGGGTCGGCATCGCGCTCGGCCTGGCCGTTCTCGGCTCGATCGCCCTGAACCCGATCTTCATCACGTCGTATCCCGTCGTGCTCGGGCGAATGCTCGCCATCGCCGCAGCGCTGCTGCTCGTCTACACGGCGGCGCGCGTTTGGAAAATCCCCGGCGTGCCGCGCTGGCTCGCGCAGGTGCTCGCGGTCGCCTTGGCCGCGCCGCTGGCGACCTTGCTCGCCTACCTGCCCTCCGTGGGCGGCGATCTTGCGCAACTCTTCAACCATGAAGGGCGCGTCATGGGCTTGTTGTCGATCACGTTCACCGTCCTGGTGATCGCGCCGCTCGTCGTTCTCGGCTCGCTGTACCGCGAGCGCGACGCCCAAGCGCGCAGTCAAGCGCTCGGTTTCGAACTCGAGCGCAGCGTTCTGGAACGCCAGGCGGTCGACGCGAAACTGAAACTGCTGCAGGCGCAGATCGAGCCGCACTTCCTCTTCAATACGCTGGCCAACGTGCAGCAGCTCGTCGAAGTCGGCTCGGCGCGCGCCGGCCCGGTGCTCGCCAGCTTGATCGCCTACCTGCGCGCTGCCATGCCCAAGCTGCACGACGAACGGCAAACGCTCGGCAACGAATTGGCGATGGTCCAGGCGTATCTCGAACTGATGCAGATGCGCATGCCGGATCGGCTCCAGTTCCGTGTTGATGCGGGCGGCGTGCCGCAGCAGTTGGCGTTCCCCGCGCTGGGCTTGTTGACGCTCGTGGAAAACGCGGTGCGCCATGGCATCGACCCGAGCGAGCAGGGCGGGCGCATCGACGTGACGGCGCGCCTTGACGCGGCGAGCGGCGAAGTGCGGATCGGCGTCGCCGACACCGGCGTCGGCCTGCTTGAAACGTCGGCCGGCGGCGTGGGCCTCGCGAACTTGCGCGAACGCCTGGCCGCAGCGTTCGGCCCGGGTGCGAGGCTGGAGATGCACGAGGTGGCGCCGCACGGCGTGCGCGCCGAAATCGTCTTCACGCCAGCGACTGCGCCATCGACATGACGAGCACAACGGCCACGGCGCTCATCGCCGACGACGAGCCGCTGCTGCGGGAGCGCTTGCGCAGCCATCTCGCGAAGCTGTGGCCGGAGCTGGAAATCGTCGGTGAAGCGCGCAACGGCCGCGATGCAGTGCAACTGTTCGACGACCTGCTGCCGCAAGTCGTGTTCCTCGACGTTCACATGCCCGGGCTGAACGGCATCGACGCGGCGCGCTCCATCGCGCGGCGTGCCCACATCGTGTTCGTCACCGCCTACGAGCAATACGCGGTGCAGGCGTTCGAACAAGGCGCGCTCGACTATCTGGTCAAACCTTTCGACGAAGCGCGCCTGGCCGATACCGTGCAGCGCTTGAAGCAGCGCCTGCAAGTCGCAGCGGCGCCCGACGCCGTGGCGGTCGTGCCGCCGGGAACGCCGGCGCTGGACGCATTGCTCGCTGAACTATCGAATGAGTTGCGGCGCCGCGGCGGCGCGGCGGGCGAGGCGGCGTATTTGCAGTGGATCAAGGCGTCAGTGGGCAGCAGCGTGCGCCTGATCCCGGTCGAGCAGATCGCTTATCTGCGCTCTGACGAGAAATACACGCTCGTCGTGTGGGAGGGCGGCGAGGCGCTGATTCGCAAGACGATCCGCGAACTCGCCGATGAACTCGACCCGCAGCGCTTTGCGCAGGTGCACCGCTCCGTGATCGTGAACTTGCATCACGTCGTTCAAGTGAACCGGGGGCTGAATGAAACCGCCGAAGTGCAACTCAAGGGACGAAGCGAACTCCTTCCCGTGAGCCGCAGTTTCGTGCATGTGTTCCGGCAGATGTGAATCCGGTCACGTTACTGCACGCTGCGCGGTGCGGCGTCGCTCGCCGCGCTGCGCTCGATCATCGCGATCTGCTGCGGCGCGGCACGCTTGGCGACGATGTTCACGCTCGGCAGGCGCACGACGTGCACCTGCACACTCGGCAGCTGAACGACGTGCACGCTGTGGCGCGATTCGAACCAGGCCGAACCGACGGCGAACGCTGCGCCGATCAGCGCGATGAAGACCAGGGCGGGGGCGAAGATGCGGTCGGTCATGATGGTTCTCCTGGGGTTGTTGGCTGCAGGTTTGGGCCTGCGATGGACTGAACTCTAGGAGCTGAGGCGATGCAGCGAAAGCGGATTGCGATGAACTGCGGAATCCGGCGATTGGTGTGCAATTGACGCCGACGAAACGTGCGTTGCGCCGGCGCATCCGGAGCGTTCCGGCGCATCTGGCGGGTTGCGCCAGGGTGATTCGGGTGGCCGCACGCGCCAGCGCGCAAGCGGCACAGGCCAGGATCAGCGCATGCCGAACATCGCGCCGACTCGGCCGCGCACGCTGTGGTCGCGAACGATCTCGCGCGCCGCGTTGTGCCCCGGCATGCCCGACACGCCGCCGCCCGGGTGCGAGCCCGCGCCGCACAGGTAGAGGTTCTGGATCGGTGCGCGGTAGTCGCCATGCCCGAGCACCGGCCGCGCCGCCCACAACTGGTCCAAGCTCATCACGCCGTGCATGATGTCGCCGCGGTAGAGGCCGAATTTGCGCTCCAGGTCGAGCGGCGTGAGCACGCTGCGCGCGATCACGCTGCGCTTGAAGTTCGGCGCAAAGCGCGTCACGGTATCGATCACGGCGTCTGCCGCGGCGTCGCGTGCGTCGTCCCAGTTCCCGCCGCCCGGCAAGTCGTAGGCGAATTGCTGGCAGAACAGGCTGGCCACATGCGCCCCCGGCGGCGCGAGGCTGTCATCCACGGTACTGGGGATCAGCATTTCGACGATGGGCTCGCGCGACCAGCCGTCTCGGCGCGCATCCTGATACGCGCGGTCCATGTGGTCGAGCGATGGCGCGATGATCATTCCGCTCGCGTGGTGTTCGGCCGCGGCGTGCCCGGGCAGGCAAGTGAAGTCGGGCAACTCGGACAACGCGACGTTCATTCGCAGCGTTCCCGAATCGCTGCGGTGGCGTTGCATCGCGCTTTTGAAGCCGATTGAGAGTTCGCTTGCCGGGACGAGTTTGTCGAACAGGAGTCGTGGGTTCAGGTTCGAGACGATCACGTCGGCGTCGACCTCGCGCCCGTCGGCGAGCAGCACGCCCGACGCGCGCCCGTTCGCGACTTTCACCTGCGCGACGGCGGCCTCCAGAATGAATTTCACGCCAAGTTGCTCGCACGCACGCGCCATCGCCTGCGTGATCGCACCCATGCCGCCGACTGCGTGGCCCCAGATCCCGGGTTTGCCGTTCACGCCGCCGAAGCAGTGGTGCAGGAGCACGTACGCCGAGCCGGGCGTGTCGGGGCTCGCGTAGTGGCCGACGATCGAATCGAAGCCGAGTGCGGCCTTCAGCGGCGCGGATTCGAACCAGCCGTCGAGCATGTCGCGCGCGCTCTTCACGAACAGCGCGAGCAGGTCACGGCGCTGCCCGATGTTCAATTTCGCGAATTGGCGACCCTGGCGCAGCGCCGGCAGCAGGGTTCCGGAGAGCGTCGCCAGGTCGGGCGGCGTCTGCATCGCGAGCTCGCGCAACACGTCGGCCACTCTTTCGAGCATGTCCTGATACGCCGGCAGTTGCTGCGCGTCGCGCTTCGAGACCTTCGCGACTTCGGCCTGGGTGCGCGTGAGGCCGCCGCCCATCTTCAAGTAACTCGTGTCGTCGAGCGGCAGGAAGTTCGAGATCGGCCGCTCCAGGATGCGCAGGCCGAAGTCGTGCAGATTCATGTCGGCGATGACTTTCGGCGCGAGCAGGCTCACCGTATAGCTCGCGACCGAATTGCGAAACCCGGGGTGGAACTCCTCGGTCACCGCAGCACCGCCGACGACGCCGCGGCGCTCGATCAGCGTCACGTCGAACCCGGCGCGCGCGAGGTAGAAGGCGCAGACCAGGCCGTTGTGGCCGGCGCCGATGATGGCGGCAGTTCGTTTTCTCACGCCGTGTCATCTCGGCGAAAGCCGGGATCCACCGTTCGGGCGTGGACCTGGCACGACCTCGTCATCCCGGCGAAAGCCGGGATCCACTCGTCGCGAGCCGCTCATGCGGTGGATCCCGGCTTTCGCCGGAATGACGGGCCTTGGCATCAAATCGGATCCGTGCGCTGGAGCAGCCAGGCCAATGCCGGCCCGCTGACGAGCGGGCGCAGCCGCGCACGCACCGTCGCGTGGTAGGCGTTGAGCCAGTCGACTTCGTCCTGGCGCAGCAGCGAACGCTCGATGCAGCGTGTGTCGATCGGGCACATCGTGAGCGTTTCGAATTCGAGGAATTCGCCGAACTCATTGCTCGTCGAAGGCACGTTGAGCACCAGGTTCTCGATGCGGATTCCCCAGCGGCCGGCGCGGTACAGGCCCGGCTCGACGCTCGTGATCATTCCCGGCTCCATCGCCATGTGCGGCTCGGGTATCGCCTTGGAGATGCTTTGCGGCCCTTCGTGCACATTGAGGAAATAGCCCACGCCGTGGCCCGTGCCGTGGCCGAAGTCCAGACCCTGCTCCCACATCGGCGCGCGCGCAATCGCGTCGAGCATCGGCGACAAGGTGCCGCGCGGAAAATGCGCGCGACTCAACGCCATCGTGCCCTTCAGCACCAGCGTGTAGTCGCGCTTCTGTTCGGCGTTGACGCTGCCGATCGGCCAGACGCGCGTGATGTCGGTCGTTCCGCCGAGGTATTGGCCGCCCGAGTCGATGAGCAGCAGGCCGTCGCCCTCGATCACGGCGTGCGACTCGGGCGTCGCGCGGTAATGCGGCATCGCGCCGTTGCCGTTGAAGCCGGCGATCGTGTTGAAACTCAAACCGACGAAGCCGGCGCGCTTCGCGCGCGCTGCGCTCAAGTGTTCGTCGACAGTCAATTCGGTGAGAGGCTCGCCGCGGGCGAGTGCGGCTTCGAACCGGGCGTAGAACTCGCAGCACGCAGCGCCGTCTTGCGCCATCGCGGCGCGGATGTGCTCGGCTTCGGCTTCGCTCTTGCGGCTCTTCATCAATGTCGACGGGTTGATCGCCTCGACCACTTTCACGCTCGCGTTCGCACGCAGGCTGAATGTGATGCGGCGCGGGTCGATGAGCAGCACCGCATTGCCCGGCAACGCAGAAAGCGCGGCGCCGGCGTGCGCATACGGCGCGACCTTCACGCCGTCGCGCGCGAGGATTGCGTGCAGCTCGGGGCTCACCTTGCCTTCGCCGACGAAGAGCTGCACGTCGGAAGAATCGATCAGCGCGTGCGCGAGAAACACCGGGTTGTACGAGACGTCGGAGCCGCGCAGGTTGAACAGCCATGCGATGTCGTCCACCGTCGAGATGAAGTGGTGTGTGGCGCCATGCCGCGCCATCGCTTCGCGCACCTGCATCAGCTTCGCGCCGCGCGGCAGCGGCGCGTGCGGCGCGAGGTGCTCGTAGACCGGCTGCGCCGGCAGGCCCGGGCGCTCCGGCCAGATGTGCTCGAGCACGTCGAAATCGGTGCGAAGCTGAACGCCGGCTTGTTCGAGTCGGCTGCGCAACTGCTGCGCCGCGGCCAGTCCGAGCACACTGCCGTCCACACCCACGGCGTCGCCGCGCTTGACGTTGGTCGCGAGCCACTCGACATGGTGCGTCGCCGCACCGCCCGGGATTTTCACGAGATCGATGCTGCTGCCTGACAGTTCGAGCGCGGCTTGCTCCCAATAGCGGCTGTCGGCGAACAGCGCCGCCTTGTCCAGCGTGACGGCGAGCGTTGCCATCGAGCCGGTGAAGCCCGACAACCATTGGCGCCCCTGCCAGCGCTCGGGCAGGTACTCGGAGAGGTGCGGATCGCTCGACGGCACGAGCACGGCGGCAAGGCCTTGCGCCTTGAGCGCGTCGCGGACCTTTTCGATGCGCAGGCGGTGCGGTGAGGTGCGGGTGTCCATGAGCGGCTCCGGTCAATGCCTGCGCGTGAAGAGCAGGCGGCTCGCGATTCTAGGTGTCGGCCTGGGCTCGCGGCTGCGCCACCACCCTCGCGCTGCGCTCGAAAGTGAAGTACGCCCAGGCCCACTCGAGCATCACGATGAGGCGATTGCGAAACCCGATCAGGAAGTAGATGTGGGCAAAGAGCCAGAACAGCCACGCGAGCAGTCCTGAAAAACGCAGCGCGCCAAGGCCCGGCACGGCGAGGTCGACGACGGCCGACTTGCGGCCGATCGTCGCCAGGTTGCCGTAGTCGACGTAGCGAAACGCTCGCGTCGGTTCGCCGCGCAGGCGCCGCAACAGGTTCACTGCGGCGCAGCGCCCCATCTGTTTCGCCGCCGGGCTCACGCCGGGCACCGCGACCGGGTCGCCTGCGCCGTGGCTCTTCGCCGCAGCGAGGTCGCCGATCACGGCGATGTTCGGGTGGCCGGCGACGCTCAGGTCGGCTTGCACGATCACGCGCCCCGCACGGTCGAGCTGCGCGCCGCTGCTGGCCGCAAGGCTCTTGCCCAAATCCGATCCGGCCACGCCGGCGGCCCAGATCACGGTGTGGCTCGCCAAGCGCAAAGGCGTCGTCGCCGTGCCATCGCTCATCTCGAAGGTCACGCCAGCGGCGTCAATGCCGGTGACTCTGCAGCCGGTGCGCACATCCACGCCGATGCGGATGAGCTGTTCGCGGGCGCGCGCCGACAGCGCCGGAACGAAGCTGCCCAAGACCCGCTCCGAGCCCTCGATCAACACCACGCGCGCTTGCGTCGTATCGATGCGGCGGAACTCGTCTTTCAACGTGTGCTGCGCGATTTCGCTCATCGTTCCGGCCATCTCGACGCCGGTGGGCCCGGCGCCGATGATCACGAACGTCAACCAAGCGTCGCGCTGCGCAGCGTCTTCGCAGCGTTCGGCGTGTTCGAATGCGCCGATCACTTTGGCGCGGATCTCGAACGCGTCGGCGAGCGTTTTCAATCCCGGCGCAAAACGCGCCCATGCGTCATGGCCGAAGTAGCTGTGCGTCGCGCCAGCAGCGACGATCAGGTGCTCGAATCCCAGGCGCGTGCCGTCGTCGAGCGTCGCGCTCATCGTCGCGGCGTCGATCGCCGTCACCTCGGCCTGCAGAATCGTCAGGTTGCCACGCTGCATTTCGCGGCGCAGCGTATGCCGAATCGGCGCGCTGATCGCCGGCGCACTCAGGCCCGCGGTCGCGACCTGGTACAGCAGCGGCTGGAACAGGTGGTGGTTCGTGCGGTCGATCAGCGTGATTTCGAGCGGCGCTTTCGACAATGCGCGCACCGCCTCCAGGCCGCCGAAGCCGCAGCCGATGATCAGCACGCGTGGCAACGTCGCCGTCGTCATGTCGCGCGCGATGTCCGCAGCGGCGGGCCCGGCCGGCAGCGCGAGCAACTTGGCGCGAACCATCTGGATGTGGCTGCGCAGCGAGTACAACTCGTCGGCGTAACTCAGCGGAACGGCGACACGTTCGACACGCTGTTCGATGTCGGCAAGTTCGCTGAGCAGCTCGTCGCTGGGTCGCTCGCCGAACGAACCCTCGACGCCGCGCAACTGTGCGTACCAGCGGAAGATCCGCGAGCGGATGCGGAACTGGTACAGCGGCGGAACGATGCGCGACAGCGGCAGCAGGATCACGATGATCGACGCGAGCACGACCCACATGCGGTCGATCAGGTTCGCGAGCCAGAACGGCAGGTAGCGCTGAAGCAGCGGCGCGCCGCTCTTGTAAAAGCGTTCGGCCTCTTTCGCCAGCGGCATTTCGGTGTGCGCCGCGCTCGGGAAATCGCCCTTGCGGTGGAACCAGCCGGCGTCGCCGTGGATGTGCTGCGCCGCCTGGACGAAAAGCTGCACCAGCGCCGGGTGCGTGCCTTCCTTGGCGACCAGCGTCGCCGTGGGTGCGACGAGGCGCACATCGGCACCCGGCAGGTCGCGCGCCAAGTCGACGATGCCGCGCGGCAGCACCACCGGGCTCATGAAGGCGAAGCGCCGCGAATACGCTTCGGCCTGCGCGAAGTCGAAAAGTTTCACGCCGGGGGTGCGCAGCAGCATCTGCACCATCAGCGACTCGGGCGCCGAGGCGAACACGAGTGCGTCAATCTCGCCCGACAGCAGCGCGACGACGGCGGGGGTTTGCGGCTGATCGAGCAAGGTGAGCGTCTTGCGCTCGATGCCGTTGGCTTCGAGCAGTCGCTGCATCAGCAAGGGCGTTCCGCTGCCGGGCGGGCCGATGTTGAGCTTCCAGCCGGGCAGTTGCGCGAGCGAGGTCAGGGTGTCGCTCTTCGAGCAGGCGCTTCGCCGCGTCTTCGCGGTAGAACAGCCACACCGGCTCATGAAACAGACTGCCGAGCGCGATCAAGCCTTCGTTGGCCACGTCATCGACTTCGCGCTCGATGTCGGCGCCGCCTTGCACGAACGCGAGGTCGACTGCCGATGCCTCGTCGCGCAGCAGCGAGAGGTTTTCCGCCGCCCCCTGGGTGCGGCGCAGTTCGACGCGAATGCCGTGCAGCTTGAGGAACGCCGCGTAGCGCTTGCCGAACTCGGCGTAAGCGCCCTGGTCCTGGCCGGTGGCGAGGATCACGCGTTTCGGCGGCGTCGGATCGAGCACCCAGTACGCGGCGCCGAGCAGAACGACGGCGATGAGCAGGAACGGGCCGGCAGTGAGCGCGAGGTCACGCACCGAGAGCAGGGTGTAGCGCAGGAGTTTGGGCATGGGGCAGAGCGGTGGCGTTGCCAGCCCGCACGATAGCGCTTGTGCGCGCCGCTGTGCAGGGCACCGGGGCCGGCGCGGCTGCGCGGGCGCCATGAGGCTTAGACTGCGGCTGGCGCGAGCCTTCCATCGATCGCATCTCAATCTTCATGGCCAAGACATTCCCGCCCGGCGCGTTCACCCCGATTGCCGAACACCGCTTCCTCGCCAGCGCGCTGACGCGTGGCCCGTGGAACCCCGAGCACCAGCACGCGGGCCCGCCGATCGCGCTTGTCTGCCGCGCGATCGAACGCGCCGCGGCTGAACAGGGCCTGACGCACATCTCGCGCATCACGGCGAACTTGCTGCGCCCGGTTCCGATCGGCGAAGTCAGCGTCGAGGTCGTTGTCGACTACGCCGGGCGCAACGCCGGCCACTATTCGGCGCAACTGCTCGCCGGCGGCAAGTGTGTCGCGCGCTTCACGGCGCTCGTGCAACGCGAAACCGAAGTCGCCTTGCCGTCCACCTGGCCCGCCGAACCAGCGGGCCTCGCGCCACCGGCTTTGCCGCGCGCGCCGGAGTTGTGTCCGGAAGGCACGTTCCCGTTCGCCGACGCGCAGGTCGGCTACTCGGATCTCGTCGAGACGCGTGTCGCGAGCGGCGTCATGTTTCGCGGCCCTTGTGTCGTCTGGTTCCGCCTGCGCCATGCGCTGGTCGAGGGCGAGGTGGCAAGCGCCTACCAGCGCGTTGCGGTCGCCGCGGATTCGGGCAACGGCATCAGCGCGATGCTCGACTTCAGGAACTACTTGTTTGTCAATTCCGACCTGACGTTCAACTTGTTGCGCAGACCGCGCGGCGAGTGGGTCGGCCTCAACGCGCGCACGTATGTCGGGCCGGACGGCTGCGGCCTGGCGACGTCCAACCTGTTCGATACCGATGGACTCATCGGCGTGGCGACGCAAAGCCTCTCGATCCGCGCGCGCGAATGACCCGTTTGCCTCTGCTCTTCTTCAGCCACCAGGAACCCCGATGCTCACCGAATACTCACCCAAGACGACCGACCTGCTCGCGCGCCTGAACGCGTTTTTCGCCGCGCACATCCATCCGAACGAAGCGCGCTATCACGCCGAGATGGAGGCGTTTCGGCGTGCCGGCGACCCGTGGCAGGTGGTGCCGCTGATCGACGAGCTGAAGGTCAAGGCGCGCGCCGCGGGCCTGTGGAACATGTTCCTGCCGCACGCGTACAAAGGCAACGGCGGGATCTCGAACCTCGACTACGCGCCGCTTTGCGAAGTCATGGGGCGCGTCACCTGGTCGAGCGAGGTCTTCAACTGCTCGGCACCCGACACCGGCAACATGGAGACTTTCGAGCGCTACGGAACCGATGCGCAGAAAGCGCAGTGGTTGGAGCCGCTGCTGGCGGGCGAGATTCGCTCAGCGTTCCTCATGACGGAGCCCGCTGTCGCGTCGTCGGACGCAACCAACATTCAGTGCAGCATCCGGCGCGACGGCGACCACTACGTCGTGCAACGGCACCAAATGGTTCAGCTCGGGCGCCGGCAGCCCACGCTGCAAGATCTTCATCGTGATGGGCAAGACCGATCCGCAAGCGCCGCGCCACAGCCAGCAAAGCATGGTGCTGATCCCGCGCGACGCTCCCGGAGTCACGGTGCTGCGCCCCTTGAGCGTGTTCGGCTACGACGACGCGCCGCACGGCCACATGGAAGTGGTGCTCGAGAACGTTCGCGTTCCGGCGAGCAACATCCTGCTCGGCGAAGGGCGCGGCTTCGAGATCGCACAGGGGCGCCTCGGCCCCGGCCGCATTCACCATTGCATGCGCTCCATCGGCGCCGCCGAGCGCGCGCTCGAGATGATGATCGACCGCCTGATGGCGCGCAGCGCGTTCGGCAAGCTGCTCTCCGAACAATCGATCTGGCACGAGCGAATCGCCGAGAGCCGCTGCATGATCGACCAGGCGCGCCTGCTCACGCTGAACGCTGCGCACATGATGGACGTGGCCGGCAACAAGGCGGCGCGCGCCGAGATCGCGATGATCAAGGTCGTTGCGCCGAACGTGTCAGCTGCAAGGTCGTCGACTGGGCGATCCAGGCGCATGGCGCGGCCGGCGTGAGCGGCGACTTCTGGCTCGCCGAAGCGTACGCGCACCAGCGCACGGTGCGAATCGTCGACGGGCCGGATGAAGTGCACCGCAATGCGATCGCTAAGATCGAGATCGGGAAGAGGGCGGCGCTGCAGCGCTGACGCCCGACGAACCAGCCAGGAGACCGCCATGGACCGCCGCACCTTCGCGAACCTCGCGTCCGCCGGCTTGTTGCATTGCATGTCCTTCGATTCCGCCGCGCAGCAGGCCGGCAAGGTCTGGCGAGTCGGCCTTCTCCACGGTGGGCCTCGGCCGCAAGACGGGGCGGTTCCCGCGCCGCTGCGCAACGCGCTTGCGGCGCTCGGCTACGTCGAGGGCAAGGACATCGCGTACGAGGGCCGCTGGGGCGAAGCTCGAAACGAGCGATTGCCAGGTCTCGCGGCCGAACTCGTCGCGCAAAAGGTTGACGTGATCGTCACCTTCGGCGGGCCTTCGGCGGTGGCGGCCAAGCAGGCCACGTCGACGATTCCGATCGTCGTCAACTACGCGGGCGATACGGTGGAAACCGGGTTGGTCGCCAGTCTGGCCCGGCCGGGCGGCAACGTGACGGGCATCAACGACCCGGCGGCCATTTTGAGCGCGAAGCGCCTCGAGTTCTTGAAGGAGTTGGTGCCGGCGGCAAAGCGCGTCGCGGTGCTGTGGAACGCCGGCGACAACGCGATGACGCTTCGCTACCGCGAAATCGAGAAGGCCGCGCAACTACTGCGCGTCAACATCGAACCGCTGCCGGTGCGCGAACCCGATGACTTCGATGTGGCGATATCCGCGATGAACCGCAGCCGACCCGACGCACTGATGATGGTGTCGGATGCGTTGACCACCTTGAACCGCAAACGCGTGATCGACTACGCCGCGCTGCACCGAATTCCCGCCATTTACGAGTTCGACGTCGTGCCCCGATCGGGCGGATTGATGTCGTACGGCAGCGATCAGGGCGAGAGCTTGAAGCTGACCGCGAGTTACGTCGGCAGGATCCTCAAAGGGGCAAAGCCCGCCGATCTCCCGGTGGAACAACCGAACCGGTATTACCTCGTGATCAACAAGAAGACCGCCACCGCGCTGGGCGTCACGATCCCGCAGACCTTGCTGCTGCGCGCGGATGAAATGATCGAATAGCCCGCGCACTGCGCGGGGCGAGTTGCTCGGCTACTTCTTCGCCAGCGCGGTCAATTCCTTCAAGGTGAAGGTGTAGCTCACTTTGTCGAGCGGCTTGTGGCAAGCCAGGCAGTCCGCCTGGTTCGCCGCGCGGTGCGTCTTGTCGAGGCTGAAGACGGCGTAGTTCCACTCGTCGTTGCGCAGCAGGTCGGGGAAGTCCTTGCCCCAGCCGGCGTCGCGCGCCATCGCGGTGTAGAACTGCAGTTGGTCGGCAACATAGAAGCCGTCGCTGCCCATCACCGGGTTGCCTGCACTGTCAAGCTTGGCCGAGTGCACTTCGACGAACAGGTAGGAACCGTTGGGCAGGTCTTTGCCTTCTTTCGCTGCGCTCAGCGCCGCCGGATTCGCGAAGTAGTAGCGCACCGTCTTCGCCGCCGGGAAGTTGATGCTGTGGTACTTGACGAAGCTGCTCTTGTAGTTCTCGGGGAAGGTGACGCCGGTCTTCGCCAGGTTCGGCAGGAACGCTGATTTGGCGGTGCTGCTCGCGCCCGGCTGCGCCGCGAAGTAAGCCGCGACGTTGGCGATATCGGCCGCGCTCAGCTGCGCTGCGATCGCGTTCATTGAGGGGTTCTTGCGCGAACCGTCCTTCAGCGCGCGCAACTGGTTGCCGAGGTACGCCGCCTTTTGCCCGGCGAGGTTCGGGATGGTGTCGGCCACGCTCACGCCGTTCGCGCCATGGCAGGCAGCGCAGACGGCTTCGACCTTGGCCTTGCCGGCGGCGACGTCGGCGGTTTGCGCGATCGCCGCGACAGGCGCCAGCAACGCGAGAACGAGGATCTTCGAGGTTTTCATGGGAACGGCTCCTGATGGGTCGGTGGCAGATTCGAACGCTCGGGCGGACTGGGGCGTTCGCGGTATACGCTTCGTGCTTACGCCGGCGTCCGGATTCTGGATGCATTTGGGCGTTACTTCGAGCCCGGTTCGGGTATGCCCGCAGTCCGGCAGCACCTTCGCCGAAACGACAATTCACCGAGGCCCCGCCATGAATCAAACCACGAGCACCGTCACCCCCGCGGGCGAGCGCGACCGCACCTTCCACCTGCACCCGTACACGCAGCTGCGCCAGCTTGAAAGAGACGGCCCGCTCGTCATCGTTCGCGGCGACGGCGTGTACGTGTTCGACGAGCAGGGCAACAAATACATCGAGGGCATGGCCGGCCTGTGGTGTGCGTCGCTCGGGTTCTCCGAAGCGCGCCTCGTCGCCGCGGCGCAGCGCCAGATGCAGCAGCTGCCTTATTACCACTCGTTTTCGGGCAAGGTGCCCGGGCCGGTGACCGAGCTCGTAGAAAAGCTGATTGCGATCGCGCCGGTGCCGATGGCGCGCGTGCTGTTCGCGAATTCGGGTTCCGAGGCGAACGACACCGCGTTCAAGCTGGTGCGCTACTACAACAACGCGCGCGGCCGGCCGAACAAGAAGAAGATCATCGCCCGCGACCGCGGCTACCACGGCGTGACGGCGGCTGCCGCGTCGCTCTCGGGCCTGCCGAGCATGCACCAGCACTTCGACCTGCCGCTGCCCGGCGTGTTGCGCGTGAGCGCGCCGCATTACTACCTGGGCGCTGGAAAAGGCGAGAGCGAAGCGCAGTTCGTCGAGCGCCTGGGCCAGGAACTCGAAGACCTGATCGCCGCCGAGGGCGCGGACACGATCGCCGCCTTCATCGCCGAGCCGGTGCAGGGCGCCGGCGGCGTCATCATTCCGCCGCCGGGTTACTTCGAGCGGATCCAGGCGATCCTGAAGAAAAATCAGATCCTGTTCATCGCCGACGAGGTGATCACCGGCTTCGGGCGACTCGGCCAGCCCTTCGGCACGCAAGTCTTCAACCTGCAGCCCGACATGATCACGGTGGCGAAGATGCTGACGTCGGCGTACGTGCCGATGTCGGCGCTCTACGTCACCGACGCGATCTACCAGGTGGTCGCCGACGCGAGCGCGAGCGTGGGAACGTTCGGCCACGGCTACACCTACAGCGGCCATCCGCTCGCGTGCGCGGTCGCGCTGGAGACGCTTCGCATCTACGACGCCGACAACGTGATCGGCCATGTTCGCGAAGTCGCGCCGCGCCTGCAGCGTGGGCTGCGGCGTTTTGCCGGGCACGCGCTGGTCGGCGAAGTGCGCGGCATGGGTTTGATCGGCGCGCTCGAACTGGCGCAGGAGCCGGCCTCGCGCAAACCGTTTGCGCCGCAGCAGGGCGTTGGCGCGTATTTCGTGAAGCGTGCACAGGCCGCGGGACTGATCACGCGCGCGCTCGGCGGCGACATCATCGCGTTCTCGCCGCCGCTCATCATCAGCGAAGCCGAGATCGACGCGATGCTCGATTGCACCGAACGCGCACTCGACGAGACGTTGGCGTGGGTGCGTGGCGGCATGAAGTGAACCGATGGCACTGATCGAGTTCGCCGGCCTGCGCAAGGTCTACCCCGGCAGCGCCGCCCCGGCGGTCGACGACCTGAACCTGCACATCGAAGCGGGCGAATTCATCACACTGCTCGGGCCATCCGGATCGGGCAAGACGACGACGCTGATGTTGCTCGCCGGCTTCGAGACGCCGAGCAGCGGCAGCATTCTGCTCGACGGCCGACCCATCGACGCGTTGCCGCCGCACCAGCGCGACATGGGCGTCGTGTTCCAGAGCTACTCGTTGTTTCCGCACATGTCGGTGCAGCAGAACGTGGCGTTTCCGCTCTCGGTGCGCAACGTGCCTGCGGCGCAGGCACGCGAGAAAGTTGCCGCCGCGCTCGACAAAGTGCATTTGCGCCACCTCGCGCAGCGCCGGCCGCAGCAACTTTCGGGTGGCCAGCAGCAGCGCGTCGCGCTGGCGCGCGCCCTCGTGTTCGAGCCGCGCGTCGTGCTGCTCGATGAGCCGCTGTCGGCGCTGGACAAGAAGCTGCGCGAAGAAATGCAATTGGAGATCCGGCGTCTCCATCGCCAACTCGGCGTGACGATGGTGTTCGTCACGCACGACCAGGCCGAAGCGATGACGCTGTCGGACCGAGTCGCGGTGTTCAACCAGGGCCGCGTCGAACAGGTCGCGACGCCGCAGCAGCTGTACGACGTGCCGGCAAACCCGTTTGTCGCCGGCTTCATCGGCGACAACAACATGCTGAACGGGCAGGCCGAGTCGTTGGCGTCGCTGCGCCTTCCCGATGGCCAGTGCCTCAGCGCGCGCGCCGCCGGCACCCCGGTGCGCGGCGCGCCGGCAACGTTATGCTTGCGCCCCGAACACCTGCGCGTCGCGACCGGCGCAGCCGCAGCGGCGCACGCGGAGAACCACCTGCAGGCGACGCTGCTCGACGCGATCCCGCTGGGCGACCATTGGCGTGTTGTCGCCAAGTTGCACAGCGCGCAGGCGACCTGGTTCGCCAAGCTCGCGCCGGGTGCGCTGCCGCAGGGCCTGGTTCCCGGGCAGACGCTGGGGCTGGAATTTCGCAGCGAGGATGCCTGGCTGTTTGCCGCGTGACGATGAATTCACTGTCAACCAAGGAGACGAAGATGAAGACAAGCCTGTTCACCACCCTTGCCGCCGCTGCGGCGCTGTCTTGCGTCGCATTGAGCGTGCATGCGCGCGACCTGAGCGTCGTGTCGTGGGGTGGCGCGTATCAAGACGGCCAGAAAGAGGTCTATTTCAAGCCCTTCAACGCGTCGGGAATCAAACTCACCGACGAAGCCTGGGACGGCGGCGTGGGCGTGCTGCGCACCAAGATCAAGGGCGGCAACAACAACTGGGACGTGGTCCAGGTCGAGGCGGACGAGCTCGAAGTCGGCTGTGACGAAGGCCTGTATGAGAAGCTCGATCCGGCGAAGATCGGCGGCGCGTCGCGCTACCTGCCGGGCGCGCTGCACGCTTGCGGCGTCGGCGCGATCATCTACAACCTGGTGCTCGCCTACGACGGCGACAAGACGAAGACGGCGCCCGCCGGCTGGAACGATTTCTTCGATGCGAAGAAATACCCGGGCAAGCGCAGCATCCGCAACGGCGCGAAGTGGAACCTCGAAGTCGCGCTGATCGCCGACGGCGTTCCGGCAAAAGACGTCTACAAGATGCTGCGCACCCCGGCCGGCGTGGACCGCGCGTTCAAGAAGCTCGACACGATCAAGGCCGACCTGGTGTTCTGGAAGAGCGGCGCGCAGCCACCGCAAATGCTCGCCGCCGGCGACGTGATCATGACGACGGCGTACAACGGCCGAATCACCGCGGCGAACGAAAAAGACAAGAAGAACTTCAAGATGGTCTGGAAAGACACGCCGTACACGATGGACAGCTGGGTCATCATGAAGGGCACGCCGAACAAGGCGGACGCCGAGAAGCTCGTCGAGTTCATGGGCCGGCCCGACAACCAGGCGAAGCTGCCGAAGTACATCCGCTACGGTGTGACGAGTGCGGCGGCTGCCACGCTGATCGACAAGTCGCTGATGGCCGATCTGCCGACGAACCCGGAGATCCTCAAGCAGGCTTTCCCCGAAGACGCAAAGTTCTGGATCGACAACGGCGACAAACTCGCCGAGCGCTGGACCCAGTGGGCCGGTACGAAGTAGGCTGCGGTACGGAGTCGACCCTCGCACGCGGTGTGAATTGCGCAGCATGAAGCGGCACGGCGGCGGCTGACGCGTTGCGCTGTGCGTTCCCGTTTCACGTTGCTCGCACCGCTCACGGGCTTTTTGCTCGTGTTCTTTGTCGCGCCGCTGCTGTGGCTGATGTCGCTCGCGGTGCGCGAGACCGAGGTCGCGCACGCACTGCCGCGCACGCTCGAGGTGCTCTCGGCGTGGCAGCCGGGGCAGGCGCTGCCGGCTCCGCTCTTTCCCGCGTTGGCGCAAGACATCGTGCAGGCGCGCGCCGAGAGCACCCTGGCCGACGCGGCGCGGCGCTTGAACTATGAGGTCAACGGCGTGCGCAGCACGCTGATGCGCGCCGCGCGCGACGTGGCCAGTGCGCCTGCGGGAACGACCTTCGACGCGGAGTTCTTCCAGGCCGTCGACACCACGCTC
Organism: uncultured beta proteobacterium; assembly: GCA_963775015.1. Classification (GTDB taxonomy): domain Bacteria; phylum Pseudomonadota; class Gammaproteobacteria; order Burkholderiales; family Burkholderiaceae_C; genus JAEMQF01. The sequence goes on from CAVZHI010000025.1 coordinate 62,107, forward strand.
ACAACGCCGGCGTTTTTTGCCGCCGTGCAGCGCGCTCGCGGGCCTGTCTCCAGCTACTACCTGCTCGCGTCGGTCGACCTGGTTCGCGATGTGCAAGGCGCCGTGCAGCGCGCCGCGCAGTCGCAGCGCATTTATGTCGACGTGCTGCTGCGCACCCTGTTCATCAGTGCCAGCGTCACGGGGCTGTGCCTGCTGCTCGGTTTTCCGGTCGCGTGGCTGCTCACGCAAGTGCGCGAGCGCACGGCAGACTGGCTGATGGTGCTCGTGCTGCTGCCGTTCTGGACCTCGCTGCTCGTGCGCACCGCCGCGTGGGTCGTGGTCTTGCAGCGCGAAGGCATGGTGAACAGCGTGCTGCTGCGCCTGGGCCTCATCGCGGAGCCCTTGACGTTGATCTACAACCGCACCGGCGTGCTCATCGCGATGACGCATGTGCTGCTGCCGTTCATGATCCTGCCGCTGTACAGCGTGCTCAGGGCCATCCCGCCGCAGTACATGCGCGCGGCCACCAGCCTGGGCGCGCCGCCGCTGCAAGCGTTCGTGCGTGTCTACCTGCCGCTCGCTGCACCGGGCGTCGCCGCGGGCTCGCTGATGGTGTTCATCCTCGCGCTGGGTTACTACATCACGCCTGCGCTGGTGGGCGGGGGGTCGGACCAGATGCTGTCCTACTTCGTCGCGACCTATACCACCGACACCGGCAACTGGGGTCTCGCGGCAGCGCTCGGTTTGTTGATGCTCGCCAGCACGCTCGTTCTCTATGCGCTCGCGCATCGGTTGTCGGGCGGGCGTGTGATGTCGGCGGGATAGCGACCGCCAGGAATTCGGGCGCCTCACGAGCAAAAGGCCTTGCGCGAACGATCCGATTGGGTATCATTGGCACACTGTACGGATATCCATATGTCACGAGTTGCTGGGCTATTTGCTGGGATAGGGGGCTTTGAACTGGGCCTGCATCGGTCGGGGCATCAAACTGAACTGCTCTGCGACATCCTTCCGACCGCGCGTGCTGTACTCAAGGCGCACTTTCCTGGAGCTGACTACCACGATGACATCACCCGTTTGAGGTCGCTGCCTGCATCCGTCGACGTGATTTGCGCCGGTTTCCCGTGCCAAGATCTGAGTCAGGCCGGGCGGACGGCGGGGCTGGGCGGTGAACGGTCCGGACTCATCGGCGAGGTTTTCCGCCTCTTGTCACGGCGCCGGGTTTCCACCGTTGTGCTGGAAAACGTTCCGTTCATGCTCCAGTTGAACGGTGGCGATGCGATGCGAGCGATCATCGACGAGTTCGAGCGGCGCGGCTATCGCTGGGCATACCGGGTGGTTGACAGCTATTCATTCGGTTTGGCGCAGCGACGCGAACGTGTCTTCTTAGTGGCGTCGCGCGAGCTTGATCCTTCAACGGTTCTCTTGGCCGACGATGCGCCGATACAGCGCTACTGCTCCGCACTCGGCGAACGGCCGCATGGTTTCTACTGGACCGAGGGACTCAGCGGACTGGGCTGGGCGGTCGACGCCGTGCCGACCCTGAAGAATGGAAGCACGATCGGAATTCCTTCACCACCGGCGGTATTGATGCCTGACGGGCGGATCCTCAAGCTCGGTATCGAGGACGCTGAACGCCTGCAGGGTTTCGACCCAGGCTGGACGAAACCGGCAGAAGCTGTTGCCCGCGCAGGTGCACGCTGGAGTCTGATCGGCAGTGCAGTGAGCGTGCCCGTAGCGCAATGGATCGGCAAACGTCTGTTGCACCCGGCACCCTACGACGTGGCCCGCGACGCGGTGTTTGCATCGCCTGGCAAAGCGCCGCGTGCGGCACGCTTCGATGGGCGAACCCGGCACACCGTGCGAATCAGTTCTGACCCGTTAGGCATCAGGGCACCGCCGCTCACCGAATTCATGCGCGACACCGAAGGTCAGCAACTGCTGTCCGTCAAGGCCACGCTCGGTTTTCTCAGCCGCACTCGCCGCGCGAAGCTGCGTTTCGTACCCGGATTCATCGGTGCCGTGGAGCGGCATCTGATTGCGATGGGCGGAAGCGTCGCCGGCCCGAGCGCGGGGCTGCCGACGCAGCTCGACCTTTTGCCCGTCTGATTCTGAGCGGTGGCATTCGCCATCGGTGGGCCGCTGCCAGTCTTCGCGATGACTGTTTCGCCATCCTCTCGCCACCTCTGCACAACACCAGAGCGTTCATCGCTCATGAGGCAGGTTGGTCGAGAAAACACCGCGCCGGAACTTTGCGTCAGGCGCTTTCTGCACGCCCAAGGTTTGCGCTTCAGGTTGCATCCGAGCGGGCTTCCGGGCAAGCCAGATATCGTGTTGCCTCGCCGCGCGACGGTGTTATTCGTGCATGGTTGCTTCTGGCATGGGCATCATTGCAAGCACGGCTCGATTCGAGCGCGGACGAACGCACCGTACTGGGCCGCCAAGATTGCGGACAACCGCGCGCGCGACCAACGCCAATGTCGCGTGCTTCGCGCACTCGGCTGGAACGTCGCGGTGGTCTGGGAGTGCGATTGCGCGAGCGAGCGAAAGCTGACCGCCCTGGCCTCGCGATTGCTTGAGCGGTAGCATGTTGATGCAGGCCGGCGGGTCAGGCATGCCGCAATAATCGCCCGAAGGGCTCGAGGAGCAGAAGTGGCAAGCGCGCCGAACCAGCGAAGTGCGAAGGCAGCCATGCCGGACGGCGCGGCCGTATTGCGCGAGATCTTGGCAGAAGCGGGTCAGCGGCCGAAGTCCGCAGCCAAGGCGTTCGAAAAGGGTGCGTACGCAGTCCTCTTTGCCAACGCGATGGCCAAGGCGCTTGCGCGCGACTTGGATGCCAAGTTGCCGGGCATCGAGGCCTCAGCCAAGCGCGGAGCCGCAACGGCAAGAGGAAGCAAACAACTGGACGTGAATTTCTCGACGCCGCAGTTGGGCCTTGCGCTGGGGATTTCACTGAAGTCTGTCCACATCCGGGAAGCAACTGGAGGCGGGCGTTATACCCACAACCTGAAGCGCAACGAGGAGGAACTTCGAATCGAGGCCACCGGCTACCACAAGCGCCAACCCTATGCGGTGATGATCGGAGTTCTCTGCTTGCCCTTCGACAGTTGCGCTGACGCCAAGACCGATCGGACACCGTCGTCCTTCGGCAGCTGGGTCAGACACCTCAGACCGTACACCGGGCGAAGCGGCCCAAAAGATGAGGAGGATCGCTTCGAACGCCTCTACATCGCGCTTTACGAACCTGATGGCAGCGATCTGCGCTTCTTCGACGTCCGCACCAGCCCTCCGAAAAACGCCATGCCTCCGACCGAGGGGGATCTGTTTCGACCCGCGAGCCCCGAAGTACCGCTGCGTTTACTCTCGTATGGCGAGTTTCTGGACGAGGTTTATCGGAACTACCTGCGGCGAAATTTGGCGGAGTTTCGTTGGGCCGACGGCGAAATCGAGCGACTCGATCCCGAACACGACTAGATGCGATGGGCATCGCGACATGCACACCGAGGCGTCTGCCGAGCGACCGAGTGGTTTGGCATTTGGACCGACCGAAGAAGTCGAGCTGACCGAATGGCGTGGATCTTGGTGCAACGAATCTACTGCGCCGCAGTGCTCGGATTTTTGCTCGTGCCGATCGCGGCGATCGTGCCGCTGTCGTTTTCCAGCGGCTCGTTCCTGACCTATCCGCTGCCGGGCCTGTCGCTGCGCTGGTACGCCGAGGTGTTTGGCGGCGGCAAGTGGCTGGTGGCGCTGGCCAACTCGCTGTTCGTCGGCAGCGTCGCGACGGCGTGCGCCGTGCTGCTCGGAACGCTCGCAGCGCTCGGCCTCGCGCGCCGGCGCGGGCGCGCAGCCGCGGCGCTGAAGGTCTTGATGCTGTCGCCGATGATCGTGCCGGTGATCCTGGTCGCGGTGGGTTCCTACTTTTTCCTCGCGCCGCTGGCCCTGACGAGCACCTACACCGGTTTGATCCTCGCGCACACCGTGATCGCCGCGCCCTTTGTCGTGATTCCAGTGCTCACGGCGCTCGAACTTCAGGACCCGAACCTCGCGCGCGCCGCGGCCGCGTGCGGCGCGACGCCGCGCCAGACCTTCTTCAGAGTCACGCTGCCGGGAATCACGCCGGCCGTCGGATCGGGCGCTTTGTTTGCCTTCGCGGCGTCGTTTGACGACGTCGTGATTGCCCTGTTCATCGCCGGCCCTGGGCAGCGCACGCTGCCGCGCGAAATGTTCTCGAGCCTGCGCGACAGCATCACGCCCGCGCTGACCGCGGTGGCGACAATCATGATCCTCTTCTCCACCGCGCTGTTCCTGTTGATGCAGGCGCTGCAACGGCGTGCGCGGCGCGCCGCCGCTTCCCGAAGGATGGCCCCATGAGTTCCGTTCCGCCCGCCTGGCAAGAATGCGTCGCCTTCGCCAACGCCCACGAAGTCGGATGGACGCGCGACCCGCACGCCGAGCCCGCACGCTGGGGCATTCACCATGACGACAAACCGCCGTGGAACCGGCTGCGCGGCCCGGTGCATTCGCGCGGTGGCGTGTCGGGCGTGGTGTGGCGGCACGGCGCCGAAATACTCGCCTGGGGCGAACCGGACCGCGCCGACTTGACGTTCAGCGTCGCCAAGACCTATCTCGCGCTGCTCGCGGGGGTTGCCCAGGGCCGCGGCCTGTTGCCCGATCCGGACGAGCCGGTCGTGAAGCGTTTGCCGGGAATCGGCTTCGATTCGGAACATAACCGGACGATCACCTGGACGCACCTGCTCGAGCAGACGAGCGAGTGGGAGGGGAACAGTTTCGGCCTGCCCGACACGGTGGACCGCTACCGCAAGGTCTCGCACGACCCGCGCCCTGCCCTCGGCGTGAAGGGCGACGCACGGCCTCTGCAGGCGCCAGGCAGCTTCTGGGAATACAACGACGTCCGCATCAACCAGCTTGCGCTCGCGCTGCTGCACTTGTTCGGCCAACCGCTGCCCGAGGTGTTTGCCGAAGCGATCATGGCGCCGCTCGGCGCGAGCGATGGCTGGCGCTGGACGGGCTACGACGACGCCTGGGTCAGCCTCGCGGGGCGACGCGTGCAAAGCGTCCCCGGCGGCACGCATTGGGGCGCGGGCGTCTCGATCTCGGCGCGCGACCAGGCGCGCATTGGGCAACTGCTGCTCGCCGGCGGGCGCCACGGTGCGCAGCAGCTGATCCCGCGCGAGTGGATCGATCGGATGCAGCGCCCCTGCGCGATCGCGCCGTTCTACGGCGGGTTGACCTGGCTCAATCCGCAGGGCAAGAGTTTTCCGCACGCGTCGCCGCGCAGCTGCTTCATGTTCGGCGCCGGTGGCCACTATGTGTGGGTCGAGCCCGAGCACGACGCGGTGCTTGTCGTGCGCTGGCTCGATTCGGCGTGCATCGATGCTTTCATGGAATTGGCGTCAAAAGCCTTTCGTTTCACAGCACATCGCTGAGAAGCCCTTCCGAGGGAGTATGATGCGCCCCGCTAGCCATCCATAAGACCGTCGTTTTGTAGTCCTCCCCAGTGCTTGCCGGCATGCCCGGCAAGACAGGTTGAATCTCTGTTCGGTGATCTCGTGCGTGTCTTTGCACTGCGTGGGCATGTGCTCGCGTTTCATCGTCATCTCAAGGAGTTATTCAATGGCGACAGGTACCGTGAAGTGGTTCAACGAAGGCAAGGGTTTTGGTTTCATTGCTCCGGACGACGGCAGCAAGGATTTGTTTGCCCACTTCAGCGAAATCAAGGGCAGCGGCTTCAAGACGCTGGCCGAGAACCAGAAGGTGGAGTTCGAAGTGACGCAAGGCCAGAAGGGCCTGCAAGCTTCCAACATTCGCCCGGTTTGATCTTCAGTTAGAGCGGACGCGCCGTCACGGCGCGTTTGCTTTGCGGCCTGCCCTTCCCGGGCAGTTGCCGACACCAACAAGTCGAAATCACAGCGCCGCATGACCGCGCCGACTGACGCTCACCTCCAAAGGTAGCCCGACGCTTGGACACTTGCCCGCATTGCGCCAAGTCGCTCGATCCGCAGTTGCACTTCGTGCGCGGCGGGATCGGCGCCACGCTCGGCGGCTTGCAGCAGTTCCTGCTCGGCTGGGAGTGGCCGAGCCAGCGCCGCGCGCGCAGATTCACGGTGCGCTGCCCGCATTGCACGCAAACTTACGTCAGCAACACCTTGCGCAGGTTCGGTTTTGTCACCCACGGGAACTACGTCACCGTGGTCGCTGCCGTGTGTGCCGCGGCGGTCTGCGTCGTGCTGCTGGGCGCACGCATGAATCGCTGACGCGCATCCTCATCAAGAGTCGCGCGTCAGAGAGCGACGCGCTTGTTTCAGGAGAAGCCGCATGAAAACTCGCAAAGCTGTCATCTACACCGGCAAGACCTTCGACGTGCCGCAGTGCATCCAGCGCATCGACCACCGCGCCACCCACGGCTGGCAATTGCGCTACGGCGGAACGAAGATGTTCTCCGACGGCGTTGCCGGGGCGAAAGATTCGCTCGCGCGGGCGACCGAAGAGCTGCTCGTTCGCATCGCGAAATTGCCCGCGCCGTCGCTGTTGCAGAAGCTTCCGAACAAGACCAAGACGAGCGATTTGCCGGTGGGGATTTCCGGGCCGATCGTGCGCCAGCGCCGCGGCTCCAAGGTGCGCCAGGCGAGTTTTTCGGTGTCGCTGCCGCAGGTCGGCGCGCCCACGCGCTGCCGCAGCGTCTACATCGGCAGCGAAAGGACGTACACGATCCAGCGCTACGAACGCGCTCTGGAAAAGGCGATCCAGATTCGCAAGAAGGGCGAGCAGGCGTACAAGAGCGACGCGACGAGAGCGAAACGCGCTTCCGCCGACAGGCTCAGGCTGAAGCAGAGCCAGCGCGCGGCGCGCGGGTCACGCGCCTGAGACGCCGTTCTCGGCGCGCCAGCGCGTGAATCGGGTCGCGATGCGCTGGCGCTGAACCGGTTTCCTCGATCCCGCGATGCACGCAGCATGGCCGTATCGGGCCTTCGCCGACGCCGTGCTCGCGCTGCATGTGGGCGTGGTGCTGTTTGTCGTCGGCGGGCTGGCGCTGATCCTCTTCGGCAACTGGCGTCGCTGGAATTGGGTCAATTCGTGCTGGTTGCGCCTGACGCATCTTGGAGCGATCGGCGTCGTCGTCGCCGAGTCGTGGCTCGGCATCGTTTGCCCGCTCACAACGCTCGAGATGTGGCTGCGTGCCAAGGCCGGCAGCGGCGCGTACGGCGGAAGCTTCATCGAACATTGGTTGCAGCGCCTGCTGTATTACGACGCGCCGGCGTGGGTCTTCGCCACCGCGTATTCGCTGTTCGGCCTTGCCGTGATCGCGACCTGGTGGCTTTTCCCGCCCGGGCCGCGGCAGCGGCGCTGAGCGCGACCCGGGCCCACGGTGCAGGCCGCGGGCTCACCGCATGCCGTGGCGCAGCCCTTCGAAAAGCGCCTTCGGGTCGCGCGCGGCACGCCAGTACTGCGGTGGCGCCTGCACCTTGGCGCCCAGCGCTTCGGCGGCGCGCCACGGCCAGCGTGGGTTGGCGAGAATGGCGCGGGCCAGCGCGACCGCATCCGCCTGGCCGCTGGCGATGATGTGTTCGGCTTGCTCAGGCTCGGTGATCAGGCCCACGCAAATCGTCGGCAGACCGACCTGTGCCTTGACCTGCGCCGCAAACGGCACCTGAAAGCCTGGTGCGGGCTTGATCGACTGCGCCGCGGCGACGCCTCCGGTAGAGACGTGGATCGCTGCGCAGCCGCGCGCTTTCAACGCGTTCGACATTTCGAGCGTGCTCTCGATGTCCCAGCCGTCCGCCACCCAATCGGTCGCCGACAGGCGCATCCACACCGGCCTGTCGCCGGGAAACGCTTCACGCACCGCGTCGAAGACCTCGAGCGGAAAGCGCATCCGGTTCTGCAGGCTGCCGCCGTAAGCGTCGCTGCGCTGGTTCGAAATCGGCGAGAGGAACTGGTGCAGCAGGTAACCATGGGCGCCGTGCAGCTCGATGCCGGACAGGCCGAGCCGCGCCGCGCGTCGCGCCGCGGCGACGAAGTCATTCCGGACTCGCTTCAACCCGTCCAGGTCCAGCGCAGCCGGCGAATCCTCGCCCTGCCCATGCGGCAGCGCCGACGCCGAGACGGTCTCCCACGCGCGCGGGTCGCCGTGCCGAATCTGCAATCCGCCGTCCCACGGCGCATGGCTCGAGCCCTTGCGCCCGGCGTGCGCGAGCTGGATCGCGAGCAACATCGACGACTGTTTGCGCACCACCTCGAGCACATGTGCGAGCGCCGCCTCGTTGGCGTCGCTGTAAAGCCCCAGGCAGCCGGGTGTGATTCGCCCCTGCGCAGCGACTGCGGTGGCTTCGAGAATCAGCAGCCCGGCGCCGGACAGCGCCAGATGGCCGAGGTGGATCAGGTGCCAATCGGTCGCTGACCCGTCCTGTGCCGAGTATTGGCACATCGGCGCGATCACGATTCGATTCGGCAGGCGCAGACGCCCAAGGGTCCAGGGAGAGAAGAGCAGGCTCATGCAGCGGTCCGGCAGGGTGGAATCCTCGATTCTCCACTGCGCGCGCGTCAGCCCGGTCGAGTTGCGCGAAGCCAGGCGCGCCGGGCTGCGCTACAGTCGCGCCCATGGGTCTGGCGATTCGAAGACTGGTCATCTGCCTGTTGGTGCTTGCGGTGCCTGTGCAAGGCGTTGCAGCCGCGACGATGGCGTTCTGCGGCCCGAATCACCACGCTGCGGGAGCCGCCGGCCCAGCGCAGCACGCAGCAACGCACGAGCACGCCCACCACGGCGCCAGCGCAGCCGACTCGCACGCGCACCACGCGCCGGCGGCGCCCGCCGCTGACGAAACCACACCATCGGTGGACGCCGCGGCGCCCGGGACGTTCACTCACGCCGACGCGCAAAAGTGCAGCGCATGCGCGTCGTGCTGCTCGTTCGGCGCGATTCCGAGCGCGGTGCCGGCGCTTCCTGCAGCCGAGATCAGCCCGACGGTGTTTTGCACCGTCGTCCCGAGCGTCGACGCATTTGCCGCCGACGGCCCGGACCGCCCTCCCCGAAGGCCGCTCGCCTAGCTTGCGGCCTGCCCGCGTGCCTTGCACGCGGCACGCTCGCCGGCTTCTGATCCTCCCTGGCTGCCGACGCAGCGCAGGGCGCCCAGACTTCGATGCGAGGCCACCATGGTCGATTTCACTTCGCTGCCGCTTCGGTGCCGGTGCGCGCGCGGCGCGCCCCGCGCTGCATTGTTCGCGGTTGTGTGCTGCCTGGCCTTGCCGGCGCAGGCCCAGCCGAGCGCAGGCGCCGCCCGGCCAGACCCGCTCGACGCCAAGTCCGCTGTGCCGGCGCTCAGCTACGAATCGTCGTTCCGCGCCTATCGGCGCCTGGGCGACGCCAAACCCATCCCTTGGCGCGAAGCGAACGACACGGTCGCGCGCGACGGTGGTTGGCGCGTTTACTTGCGTGAGGCGCAGCAACCCGACGCTGCGCCTGCAGCAAGTCCGGCCGCGAAGCCCGGGCCTGCCGAAGCGGCCCCACCCGCGCCGGCGCCCGCGGGCCGCGGCAGCGGCGTGAAGACGCCATGAGCGCGCGCAGCGTGACGAACTCGGCGCAGCGCCGCGTCGGCCACCGTCCAGAGCGCGACATCGGCCGGTTGCTGCGTGGCCGGCTCGTCGTGTTGATCGCCGGCGCTGCGGTTCTCGGCGGTTGCGCCTCGTTCAGCGCGGATGGCGGCTTTGCACCCGTCGAACAAGCCGCCAAGGCGCAGCTCGGCAAGGAGGTGCGCTGGATCCGCTCCGACGCCGACCAGGACGCGATCGACCAGCGCGTCGCCGAGCTGCTCGCCAAGCCGCTGAGCGTGGACGACGCGGTGCAACTCGCGTTGCTCAACAACCGCGGCTTGCAGGCGACGTTCAACGAACTCGGCATCACCGAGGCCGAAGTCGTGCAGGCCGGCCGCCTGCCGAACCCGGGATTCAGCTTCGCGCGCCTGCGGCGCGGCGACGAAATCGAGCTCGAGCGGAGCTTTCACTTCAATCTCGCGCGCCTGCTGACGCTGCCTCTCGTCGGCAGGCTGGAAGCGCGGCGCTTCGAGCAGACGAAAGGAATGGTCGCGATGCGCGTGCTCGCGCTCGCCGCCGACACGCGCAAGGCCTATTTCAACGCGCTCGCGGCCGAGGAATCGGTGCGCTACATGCGCCAGGTGATGCAGGCGGCGCAGGCGAGTGCCGAGCTCGCGCGGCGCATGGAGCAGGTCGGCAACTTCAACAAGCTGCAGCGCGCGCGCGAACAGAGCTTTTACGCCGATGCGGCGCTGAACCTGGCGCGTGCCGAACAGGCGCAAGCGGCAACGCGCGAGCGCCTGACCCGGCTCCTCGGCGTGTGGGGTGCGCAAGCGCAGTTCGCGTCTGCCCGAGCGACTTCCCGACTTGCCCAAAGAGGCGCTGGACCAGCCCGACATCGAAGCCTTCGCGCTCGCGCAGCGCCTGGACGTGCAAAGGCGCCAAGCTCGCCGCCGAACAAACGGCGAAGAACCTGGGCCTGACGCGGACCACGCGCTTCGTCAACGTGCTCGAGCTCGGGGTGATTCACGACACGTCGAATCAGGCGCCGCCGCGGCGCGGCTGGGAAATCAGCATCGAATTGCCGCTCTTCGACTGGGGCGACGCGCGGATCGCGCGCGCCCAGGCCGTTTACATGCAGGCCGTGCACCGCGCCGCCGAGACCGCGATCAACGCGCGCTCCGAAGTGCGCGAGGCGTACACCGGTTATCGCTCGGCGTTTGACATCGCGCGCCATCACTTCGACGAGATCGTTCCGCTGCGCCAACGCATCGCCGAAGAAAACCTGCTGCGCTACAACGGCATGCTGATCGGCGTGTTCGAACTGCTCGCCGACGCGCGCGCGCAGATCGCGAGCGTGAACAGCGCCATCGAATCGCTGCGCGACTTCTGGATCGCGCGCTCCGACCTCGACATGGCGCTCATCGGCAAACCCAGCCTGGGCATGCCGGCGGGCCCCGCGATGACCGCCGAACCCGGCGCCGCGGCGCACTGAATCGCAAGGAACAAGCCATGGTTTCCCGACGCAACTTTTTGGGCCGCGCTGGCGCTGTCACGGCGGCGGTGAGCGCCGCCGCAGTGAGCAAGGTGGCGCTGGCCGCCTTGCCCGAGCCCGTGATCCAGAGCAAGCCCGACACGATGCCGCCGCTGCTGCCCAGCACCGGCCGACCCTACAACCCGGTGGTCACGCTGAACGGCTGGACGCTGCCCTGGCGCATGAACAACGGCGTCAAGGAGTTCCACCTCGTCGCCGAACCGGTGGTGCGCGAAATGACGCCCGGCTTCAAGGCGCACCTGTGGGGCTACAACGGCCAGAGCCCGGGGCCGACGATCGAAGTGGTCGAGGGCGACCGGGTGCGCATCTTCGTCACCAACAAGCTCGGCGAATTGACGAGCGTGCACTGGCACGGCCAGCGCCTGCCGAACGGCATGGACGGCGTGACCGGCCTCACGCAGCCCGGCATCCCGCCCGGCAAAACTTTCGTCTACGAGTTCGTCGCGCGCCGTCCGGGCACCTTCATGTACCACCCGCACGCCGACGAGATGGTGCAGATGGCGATGGGCATGATGGGTTTCTGGATCACGCATCCAAAGAATCGCGCATCCGCTCATCGACGACGTCGACCGCGACTTCGTCTTCCTGCTCAACGCCTACGACATCGACCCCGGCAGCGCCACGCCCAAGATCATGACCATGCTCGACTTCAACCTGTGGAGCTGGAACAGCCGCATCTTCCCCGGCATCGATTCGCTCAACGTGCGCCACAACGACAAGGTGCGGATCCGCATCGGCAACCTGACGATGACGAACCACCCGATCCACCTGCACGGCCACGAGTTCCTCGTCACCGGCACCGACGGCGGCCCGACGCCGAAGAGCAGCCGCCAGTACGAGGTGACGACCGACATCGCGGTGGGCCAGATGCGGCAGGTCGAATTCCTCGCCGACGAAGAGGGTGACTGGGCGTTTCACTGCCACAAGAGCCACCACACGATGAACGCGATGGGGCACGACGTGCCGACGATGATCGGCGTCGACCATCGCGACGTCGCGCGCCAGATCACGAAGCTGATCCCCGACTACATGGTGATGGGCGAACGCGGCATGAAAGACATGACGGAGATGGAGATGCCGCTGCCCGACAACACGGCAGCGATGATGACCGGCACCGGCCCGTTCGGCGCGGTGGGCATGGGCGGCATGTTCAGCGTGCTCAAGGTGCGCAAGGAGCAAAAGGCCGGCGACTACAGCGACCCCGGTTGGTACAAACACCCGCCCGGCGAAGTGGCTTACGAATGGACCGGCGCTCTGCCGGATCCGGCGCGCTTCAAGTCTGAAGGCACGGGTTCGATGCCACCTCTGGCGCGGCCCAAGCTCGACGCGCAAGTCACGGTGCGCAAGCCTGGCGGCGCGCATTCCGGGCATTGAACTGGCAGCTCTGACCCTCGCCCCAACAACGCTGAAAGGAACGACATGCAATCCATCAAGACGCTGATCCTTGGCGCGGCGCTGGCCCTGTCGGGTGCCGCGTTCGCCCATGGCGATGCGCACCCGGCGAAGAAGCCTGCAGCGGTGAAGAAGGAACAGAAGGACTGGGGAATCGCCGGCAATGCGAAAGCGGCGAAGCGAACCATCGAGGTGAAGATGCTCGACACGATGCGCTTTTCGCCGGAATCGATCACTGTGAAACTGGGCGAGACGCTGCGATTCACGGTGCGCAACGACGGCAAACAGATGCACGAGTTCGTGATCGGCACGAAGGCGGAAAACGACGCGCACGCCGCGCTGATGATCAAGTTCCCGAACATGGAACACGACGAACCCTACATGGCGCATGTCGCGCCGGGCAAGACCGGAGAGATCGTCTGGACCTTCAACCGCGCCGGCGACTTCGACTTCGCCTGCCTGATCGCCGGCCACTACCAGGCGGGCATGGTGGGCAAGATCAAGGTCGTCTCCGCTGCCCCATCCGGTCAAAAGCCCTGAACGACAGCAACGCCGCGCTTTCTCCGACGCTCGCCCACGAAAGAGAGATGAACATGAAAACTCGCCTCAACACCTTGATCGCCGCGATCGCCCTGGTTCTCGCCATGCCACTGCAAGCCTTCGGCAGCGCCGACATGACCGACGCCGAAGTGCGCAAGATCGACATCGAGAACGGCAAGCTCACGCTCAAACACGCCGAGATCAAGAGCCTCGACATGCCGGGAATGACGATGGTCTTTGCCGTGAAGGACAAGGCCATGCTCGGCAGGCTCAAGCCCGGCGACAAGGTCAAGTTCAAGGCGGTCAACGACGGCGGCAAGTTCACCGTCACCGAAATCGAAGTCTCGAAGTAGGAACAGCACGATGCACCGCCACGCCGAACACTCCGGCCACGACCCTGCGGCGCCGCCGCAAGCGCAAGCGCTGAAGGATCCGGTGTGCGGCATGACGGTGAGCGAAGCGTCGCCGAACCGACTCGAACACGCCGGGCGCACCTACTACTTCTGCGGCGCGAAGTGCAAGGCGAAGTTCGGCGCCGAGCCGGCGAAGTTCTTGCAACCCAAGATTCAGGTCGACGCTGCCGGCGCGCCCGCTGCCGCGCCGCCGGCGGGAGCGGTCTACACCTGCCCCATGCACCCGGAGATCCGGCAGGACCGCCCGGGCGATTGCCCGAAGTGCGGCATGTCGCTCGAGCCGCTGTTGCCTGAACTCGAGGAGGCGGAGAACCCGGAGCTCGTGAGCTTCGAGAGGCGCTTCTGGTGGACGCTGCCGCTGACCCTTGGCGTGACCGCGCTCGCGATGTTCGGCCACCGCTGGGGGTGGTTCGACATGGCGCTGCAAAGCTGGATCGAGCTTGTGCTGACGCTGCCGCTCGTGCTCTGGGCCGGCGCGCCGTTTTTCATGCGCGGCGCGATGTCGGTACTGAACCGCAGCCCGAACATGTGGACGCTGATCGGCCTGGGCACCGGCGCGGCGTTCGTTTACAGCGTCGTCGCCACCGCCCTGCCGCAGCTGTTCCCGGCTTCCTTCATCGCGATGGGCCGCGTCGCGGTGTACTTCGAGGCCGCTGCGGTGATCATTTCGCTGACGTTGCTCGGCCAGATCTTCGAACTCAAGGCGCGTGCCCAGACGTCGGCAGCGGTTCGGTCGCTGCTCGGGCTGGCGCCGAAGACGGCGCGCCGCATCGCTGCTGACGGCAGCGAATCTGACGTTCCTCTGACCCATGTTCACGTCGGCGACCGGTTGCGCGTTCGCCCCGGCGAGAAGGTTCCGGTCGACGGCGTCGTGACCGAGGGCAGCAGTGCGCTCGACGAATCGATGCTCACCGGAGAGCCGTTGCCCGTGACCAAGCGTGCGGGCGACAAACTCATCGGCGCGACGCTGAACACGCGTGGTGCGCTCGTGATGCGGGCGCAGCAAGTCGGCGCGGCGACCGTGCTCGCGTCGATCGTGCAGATGGTCGCGCTCGCGCAGCGCTCGCGCGCGCCGATGCAGCGCATGGCCGACACCGTCGCGGGTTACTTCGTCATGGGCGTCGTCAGCGTCGCGTTGCTCACTTTTTTCGGCTGGGGATTGTTCGGCCCCGCATCCGAGAATCAATCGGGCTGGGTCTACGGCCTGATCAACGCGGTCGCGGTGCTCATCATCGCCTGCCCTTGTGCGCTCGGCCTGGCCACGCCGATGTCGATCATGGTCGCGACCGGCCGTGGTGCGAGCCACGGCGTGTTGTTCCGAGACGCGGCGGCGATCGAGAACCTGTGCCGGGTCGACACGCTGATCGTCGACAAGACCGGCACGCTGACGCAGGGTCGCCCCAGCTTCGAACGTGCGGTCGCCGGCGCCGGCTTCGCCGAGGACGACGTGCTGCGCCTCGCCGCGAGCCTGGACCAGGGCAGCGAACACCCGCTCGCGTCAGCGATCGTCGGCGCCGCGCGTGAGCGTCGCCTGCAGCTGACAACGCCCGAGCATTTCGACGCCGAGGCGGGCAGCGGCGTGCGCGGCAGCGTCGCCGGGCAATCGCTCGCGCTCGGCAATTCGGCGCTGATGCAGCAGCTCGGGGTCGACGTTTCGGCGCTCGCGGAACCCGCGGAGTCGCTGCGCGCGCAAGGTGCGAGCGTGATGCACCTCGCCGTGCAGGGGCAGCTCGCCGGCTTGCTCGCTGTGTCCGACCCGCTCAAGGAAACGACGCCGGGCGCCTTGGCGGCGCTGCGCAAAGCGGGCTTGCGCATCGTGATGGCCAGCGGCGACGCCCAGACCGACGGCGCGCGCCGTCGCCGAGCGCCTGGGCATCAGCGAGGTCCACGCCGAAGTGAAGCCCGCCGACAAGCTGAAACTCGTCGAAAGCCTGCAGGCGCAGGGCCGGATTGTCGCGATGGCCGGTGACGGCATCAACGACGCGCCGGCGCTGGCGCGCGCCGATGTGGGCATCGCGATGGGCACCGGCACCGACGTCGCGATGCACAGCGCCCAACTCACGCTGGTGCAGGGCGACTTGCGCGGCATCGCGACGGCGCGTGCACTTTCGGTCGCGACCGTCGCCAACATGAAACAGAACCTGGCCTTCGCCTTCGTCTACAACGCCCTCGGCGTGCCTCTCGCCGCCGGCGTGCTGTACCCGTTCACCGGCTGGTTGCTCTCGCCGATGATCGCGGCGCTGGCGATGAGCTTGAGCTCGGTGTCGGTGATCGGCAACGCGCTGCGGCTTCGCGGCGCAGCGATCCGGCGCGATTGACGCGCGGCGCTGCGGCGATGCCCATGCATCAAGGCGCAGACTTGACGAAGATCGTCGAGTACCTGAAAGCCCAATCGGGCCGGCGCCTGTCGAAAGGCTCGCGACTCCACCGCTTCCATGGCCAGTCGCTCTTCGTTGGATCGGCGACGTACGCTGCCTCGATCCGGTCGGTGATCGGCGTGAGCCCCAGCGAGGGCACGACCCGGGTCTTCAAGTCAAGGTCGATGCCGTCAAGAACCAGAGTCCCGTTCGGCGCGATCAGTTGAACGATGCCGCGCAGGCACGCCTCGGCCAGAGGGTCCTCCATCGGGCCGAGGAAGTTGCAGGCCAACACCAGATCCTGTGGCCCCAGCTGAACGATCAGCTGGGGATCGGTGGCGTCGCCGACGAGCCAGTCGACGCCTTCGCGAAGCCAATCCCGGACGCGAAGGTTGCCAGCCGGTGCGGGCTCCAGCATCGCGTGCAACGCCTCGGTGCTGGCGCCCGTCACCTCACGTTGCCCCATTTCCTGGAGCGCCTCTTCGCCCGTTGCCGGCTGCGCGCGGAACACGCCACGCCGGGCGAATTCGACCACCGCGGGCGAGATGTCGACGCCCTTCGCGACGATCCGCAGATCGGGCCGCGCGCTGCGGATCATCCACAGCGTGGAGTGCAACTCGACCCCGGTGCTGCAGCCGATCGACGCGATCCGAAGCGTTGCGCCCGGCGGGCTTCGCGACATCAGATCCCGCAGAGCTTCAAGCTGCGGAACGTTGCGCATGAAGCGCGTCATGTGAGACTGATTGCGGTTCGTGTCGCGCACGAAGTTGTCGTAGATGAAGCTGCCGACGCTGCGCATGGCCCGCGTGTCCAGAACGCTGTCGGGCAAGCGACGCCAGAGGCGGCGGACAGGGCCGAGCAGTGGTCTTAAGGCTGTCTTCAGGATTGCGTTCATTGGAGCTCTATAGGACAAAAAGAGGAAAAGGATCCATGGTCACACAGAAGCGACCCTGCGCAACCGCCGCCACGGTCAAGCTGCCGCTTGATGCACACAAAAAGTGTCCGCAACAGCTGCCGAGCTGCCAACTGCGGCCCGAAGCGGACCGCTCGACGCGCCGGGTCACGCGCGCCCCCGCCGCAGCAGCAAATACACCGCCGGCACCACAAACATCGATAACAGCGGCGCACTGATCATTCCGCCCACCATCGGCGCTGCGATGCGCTGCATCACTTCCGATCCCGTGCCTTCGCCCCACATGATGGGGAACAGGCCGGCGAGGATCACTGCGACCGTCATCGCTTTGGGGCGCACGCGCTGCACGGCGCCTTCGCGGATCGCCTCGAGCAGGTCGGCATGGCTCGTCTTGCCCTGCGTGATGCGCTCGTCCCAGGCGTGCTTCAAGTACAACAACATGATCACGCCGAACTCGGCAGCGACACCGGCGAGTGCGATGAACCCGACCGCACCCGCGACCGACAAGTTGTAGCTCAGGCCCCAGAGCAGCCAAATCCCGCCGACCAGCGCGAACGGCAGCGTACCCATGATGAGCAGCGCTTCGTCGAAGCGTTTGAACGTGAGGTAGAGCAGCACGAAGATGATGAGCAGCGTGAACGGAACGACGAGCTTCAGCTTGGCCGTCGCGCGCTCCAGAAATTCGAACTGGCCCGACCAGGAAATCGAATAACCCGGCGGCAGCTCGACTTTTTGCGCGACGAGGCGCTGCATCTCCTGCACGGCAGACTTCAAATCTCGCCCGCGAACGTCGACATAGACCCAGCCCGAGAGGCGTGCGTTCTCGCTGCGCAGCATCGGCGGGCCGTCGGTGATGCGGATGTCGGCGACGTCCGCGAACACGAGGCGCGCGCCGCGCTCGGTGACGAAGGGCAGGCGTTTCAGCTTGTCCAGCGTATCGCGCAGTTCGCGCGGGTAGCGCACGTTGATCGGGAAGCGCTGCGCGCCCTCGATCGTCTCGCCGATGTTTTCGCCGCCGATCGCCGACGTGATCACCGAGTGCACGTCGGCGATGTTCAGGCCGAAGCGCGCCGCGGCGTCGCGGTTCACGTCGATGTCGACATAGCGCCCGCCGGTCAGGCGCTCGGCGAGCGCGCTGCCCACACCGGGAACGCCTTTCAGAACGCGCTCGATGTCGACTGCGACGCGGTCGATGATGGCCAGATCGGCGCCGGCGACTTTCACGCCGACCGCGCTCTTGATGCCGGTGGCGAGCATGTCGATGCGGTTGCGGATCGGCGGTACCCAGATGTTCGCCAGGCCGGGAACACGCACTGCGGCGTCGAGTTCCTCGACGAGCTTGTCCTGCGTCATTCCGGCGCGCCATTGTTCGCGCGGCTTGAACTGGATCGTCGTTTCGAACATCTCCAATGGCGCAGGATCCGTCGCGGTCTCGGCGCGCCCGGCCTTGCCGTAGACGCTGGCGACTTCGGGAATCGTCTTGATCAGGCGATCGGTTTGCTGCAGCAATTCCGCCGCCTTGCCGGCGCTCAGGCCCGGCAGCGCCGAGGGCATGTAGAGCAAGTCGCCTTCGTCCAGGCGTGGCATGAACTCGCCGCCGATGTGTTGCAGCGGCCACAGGCTCGCGCCCAAGGCGATCGCGGCGATCACGAGAGTCGACTTCGGCCAGCGGAGGACAGCGTCCAACGCCGGTCGGTACAGCGCGATCAGCCAGCGGTTCAAAGGGTTCGCCTGTTCCGCAGGAATGCGACCGCGAATCAGGTAGCCCATCAGCACCGGAATCAGCGTCACCGCAAGACCCGCGGCGGCAGCCATCGCGTAGGTCTTCGTGAATGCGAGCGGCGAAAACAGCCGCCCCTCCTGCGCTTGCAGCGTGAACACGGGAATGAACGACAGCGTGATGATGAGCAGCGAGAAGAAGAGCGCCGGGCCGACTTCCGACGCCGCGTCGCCAATCACTTTCCAGCGCGCTTCGCCCTCTAAGCGTTCGCCGGCATGCTGCTGCGCCCAGCGCTCCAGATGCTTGTGTGCGTTTTCGATCATCACGACGGCGGCGTCGACCATCGCGCCGATCGCGATCGCAATCCCGCCGAGCGACATGATGTTCGCGTTCACGCCTTGGTAGCGCATCACGATGAACGCGGCGACGATGCCCAGCGGCAGCGAGACGATGGCGACGAACGCCGAGCGCAGGTGAAACAGGAAGATGAAACACACGACGGCGACGACGGCGAACTCTTCGATGAGCTTGCTGCGCAGGTTGGCGACCGCGCGTTCGATGAGGCCGGAGCGGTCGTATACGGGTACGATTTCAACGCCCTTGGGCAGACTCGCGCGCAGCTCGATCAACTTGGCCTTGACCTGGGCAATCGTCTCCAGCGCGTTCTTTCCGGAGCGCATCACGATGATTCCGCCGGTCGCCTCGCCTTCGCCGTCGAGTTCGCCGATGCCGCGACGCATCTCGGGCCCGACCTGGATTCGCGCCACGTCGCCCAGCCGCACCGACACACCGGCGGCCGAGGTCAGCAGCGGGATCTTGCGGAAGTCGTCGAGCGATTGCAGATAGCCCGACGCGCGCACCATCACTTCGGCCTCGCCGAGTTCCAGCACGGATCCTCCCGCCTCCTGGTTCGCGCGCTGCACGGCGTCGATCACTTTGGTGTGCGCGATGCCGTAAGCGGCGAGTTTGTGCGGGTCCAGAACGATCTGGTACTGGCGCACCATGCCGCCGACCGACGCGACTTCGGCGACGTTGGGCACCGCCTTCAACTCGAACTTGAGGAACCAGTCTTGCAAGGCACGCAGCTGGCCCGCGTCCATCTTGCCGCTGCGGTCGATCAACGCGTATTGGTAGATCCAGCCGACGCCAGTGGCATCCGGCCCGAGCGACGTCTTGGCGTTCGGCGGCAGGCGCGACTGCACCTGGTTCAGCACTTCGAGGACGCGCGAGCGCGCCCAGTACTGATCGGTGCCGTCTTCGAACAGCACATAGACAAACGAGTCGCCGAAGAAGGAGTAACCGCGCACCGTTTTTGCGCCGGGCACCGAGAGCAGCGTCGTCGTCAGCGGGTAGGTCACCTGGTTCTCGACGATGCGCGGCGCCTGGCCCGGGTAGCTCGTGCGAACGATGACTTGCACGTCGGACAGGTCGGGCAGCGCGTCCAGCGGCGTCGCGAGCAGCGAAACGACACCCCAGGCGCTGACCATCAGGCTGGCGAGCAGCACGAGGAAGCGGTTTGCGATCGACCAGCGGATCAGGCGCGCGATCACGGCCTGGCCTCCACCTTCATGGGCGGCGTGCGCCGGCGCGACGTTGAGCCGCGCTTCGACGCCTTTCAGGCTCGCCTCGGAGTCGATCAGGAATTGCGACGACACAACCACGCGCTGGCCGAGTTCCACGCCGCGCTTGACCTCGGTGCTGCCGCCGCTCTCGGCGCCGATCTCGACTTCGACAGGGCGAAAGCGACCGTCGTCGAGGGCCAGCATGACGAGCGTGCGCTTGCCCGTCTGGATGACGGCCTCGGTGGGAACAAGCAGCACTTTGCCCGCGCGCGGATCCATGAACTGCATCTGCACGAACATCCCCGGAACGAGCGCGCCGCGGCGGTTCACGAGTTCGAGCCGCGCCTTCACGGTTCGCGTCACCGGGTTCACTTCGGGCAGCAGCGCTTGCAGCCGGCCTTCGAACACGGCGCCGGGCAGCGCCGGGCTGCGCGCCTGAACCCGCGCGCCGGGGCGCAGCAGCGCCGCCTGGCTTTCCGGGACTTCGGCGTTCGCCCAGACGCTCGAGAGGCCGTTGATGCGAAACAGCGTCGCACCGGCCATCACCGTCATGCCCTCGCGCACCAGCAATTCGCTGAGCACGCCACCGATCGTCGCGGTGACTTCGAATCGCGGCTGCGTGCGCCCGCTGCTCTGCACGAATGCAATTTGCGAGTCGCTCATCCCGACCTGGCGCATGCGCTGGCGTGCCGCGTCGACGAGCGGTGCGAGGTCGGCGCCTTGCATTCTCGAGACGCCGAGAAACTCTTCCTGCGCAGCGATCCACTCCGGCACGTAGAGCTCGGCGAGCACCTGGCCCGGCGTGACGCGGTCCAGCAGCGCGCGAACGTGCAGCTTCTCGACGAAGCCCGTCGCGCGCGCCTGAACGACCACTTGGTCACTCTCGTTGAAGCCGATGTTGCCCAGCGCCGTGACCTGCGGCGTCAGCGTTCCCGCGCTCACCGGCGCCGTGCGCACGCCCAGGTTTTGCTGGGTGCGCGGGCTGACGCTGACCTGGCTCGTCTCGTTCGCGTCGGCGCCGGCGTCGGCGAACACGGGAACGAGCATCATGTCCATGAACGGCGACTTGGCGGGTTTGTCGAACTTCGTTCCCGGCGTCATCGGGTCGTGGTAATAGAGAATCTTCATTCCCGTCTCGGGGTCGACGTCACCCGCCTTGAGGCCAGAGGCGATGTGGCGCCGCGTCGCCGCTTCGCCCTGCGCGATGCTCATCGTGCCGCCCGGCGCGCTGGCCTGCGCAGGCTGCGCGGCGGGCGCCATGTCCATGCCACGGACCATGCCGAAGCGGTAGGCGCCGTAGCCGACTGCAAGCATTGCGATCAACGCCGCCGCGGCGAGCAGGGTGGCTTTGTTCTTCATGGCGTGTTCCTCGATGCGCTCGCCGGCGCTGGGCCGTCGAGGTAAGTCAATTGCGCCCACAGGCGCGCCAGGTCCATTTCGATGCGGAGCATCTGCACGCGCACCTCGAGCTCGGCGCGGCGCGCTTCGAGCACGGCGGCGAGCAGCCCGCTGCCGGCGCGATACGCGGTGAGCGCCGCGACACTGCGCTGCTGCGCCAGCGGCAACAGCTGGGCCTGGAAGCGTTGCAGGCGCTGCTCGTGGTTGCGCCACTCGTGCAGCATGGCGCGCACTTCGGCCTCGTGGGCGCGTTGCAGGTCTTCGCGCTCGGCGCTGCTGCGCGCGGCAAGCGCCTGCCGCGCCGCGTATTCACGGCCCTGGCGCTGCACCCGGTTCCAGGGCAAGGGCAGCGCCACGTTGATCGACACCATGTTCGAGTAGCTGGGCCCGCGCTGGCTGAACATCACTTCCACGCTCCAGTCGGTTCGCTGTTCGGCGCGCGCGAGCTCGGCGTCGGCCTGGGTGAGCGCTTCCTGCTGCACGGCGGCGGCGATCAGCGGGTGCCGCGCCAGCTGCGTGCCCAGGTCGTGGTGCAAGGTCCAGTCCGGCGCTGTCAAAGGCGGTCGGGCGTCGCTGCCGCGCTGTGCCGCCTCGCCGATCCAGCGTGCGAGTTGGGCCTCGGCCACGCCAATCGCGCGATCGGCCTGCGCGACGCCGTCGCGCATCTGCTCGACCTGGCCGCGCGCGGCAAACAGATCGGCCTGCGACGCCTTGCCGCTGCTGAGCAGTGCCTTCACCGCCTGAACCTGCAGTTCGGCCTCGTGCACCTGGGCTTGCAGCAAGTCGCGCAGCGTGTGCTGGTAGGAGCGCTCCAGCCAGGCGAACGCCGTGTCGCGCTGCAGTTCGCTGATCGTCTGCGCGCGCGCGATCCGTGCGGCGTCAACCTCGAGCTGCGCGCGCGCGCCGCGTGCCTGGCGCTTCTCGGCGTGCACGAATTCCTGCATCACGCCCACCGAGCGCATCGTCATGAAATCGCTGGTCAGGCTGAATCGGTCGGCGCCGTCGATGGGCAGGTTGTTCAGGCCGAACTTCAGCACCGGGTCGGGGCGCTGCGCGGCGGCGACCGCCATGTCGCGCGCCGCCTGCGCCTGCAGCTCGGTGGCGGCGACGCGGCGCGACTGCGCGATGGCGATGCGCACCGCCTCGGCCAACGACAAGGGCGCCTGGGCTGACGCTGGCGGCGTTTGCGCCTGCACCCACAGCGGCGTGCAAGCCAACCATGCCGCGACGCAGCAGCGGCGCACTGACGCGCTGCGAGCGAGGCGCGTGCGCCTCGCAGACTTGAACCATTTCATGCGAACTCCTGGAAACCGACCCCGCACGCGGGCGATTCGCCCGCGTCCACTACACCGGCGATTTCAGGAATTCAAAAGCGATAGCAGCAGTGCAAGACGCTCAGCGGCGCAGCGCCGTCGCGCCTGGCTTGGCGGGCCGCCCAGGGGGGCGGCGCGACGTGAGCGTCGAGCCCGGGGTTGACGGTGAACAGAAGCGCCCGGGTGACTTCGGGCAAAGCGAATGCATGCACCGGGTCACCGGCCTGCTGGGTATTGCCGAACTGGCAGT
Source organism: uncultured beta proteobacterium (assembly GCA_963775015.1). Classification (GTDB taxonomy): domain Bacteria; phylum Pseudomonadota; class Gammaproteobacteria; order Burkholderiales; family Burkholderiaceae_C; genus JAEMQF01. Next base: position 85,048 of record CAVZHI010000025.1, read on the forward strand.
GCTGTTGGCACAGGCCCGGTTGATCCGCGTCGAGCGCCATGCCAGCGCCCATCATGCCGGCGCACGGCATCGCCACGTTCGCTGCCGCTTCATCGGGCCCGGCCATCGCCGGGCAGGCGTAGGCGGCAGTGGCGACCTGCGTGAACAGGATGGCCAGCACCAGCAGGCCCGAAAGCCAGCGTCGAACGATGCGCCGTATCACCATGTTTGCCACGATAGCCCATTTTGCCGGCGGCCGCGGCGTCGCGCTTTGACTGCGCGCAAGGCGCTCGAAACACGCCCTTTGTCCGGGCCGGTGTGCTCAACGTGACCTTGCTCACGCTTCGCACCCGCAAATTGCAGCGCGGCTGACCGATTCTCCTGGGGTGGCGGTTTCCGCCTGGGTGTCCACATGTTCAGCGTTCGCGTTCCCTGTGCCGGTGCGGCGAGACCGCGCGCCAGATTGACAATTCCGTTGCTCTGTGTCGTGTGGTTGTTGCCGGGTCTCGCGCAAGCCGGTACGCCGCCGCCGAGCGACCCCATCGTCAAGGCGCGCGCGGCCTTCCAGCATCGCGACCGCGCGACTTTGGCGGCGCTGCGCAAGAGCACGGCCGAGCAAGCGCACCCGCTGGCGATGTGGGTCGACTACTGGGAGCTGAGCCTGCGCCTGCGCCAGGCGAAACAAGCCGACCTGGAGGCGTTCTACGCGCGTTGGCCCGACACGGCGGTCGCCCAACTGCTGCGCAAGGACTGGATTGTCGAACGCGGCAAAGTTGGCGACGCGGATGCGCTCGCGCTCGAGTTGCCCCGGGTGCGTTCGATTGTCCCGTCCAGCTCGCCGGATGACCGCGAAGTCGAGTGCCACGCGTTGATGCAGCGCCACGTGGCCGGCGAAGACGTCGCCGGCCCTGCCCACGAGCTGTGGTTCGCGCAGCGCGAATCCGACGCGGGCTGCGCCATGCTCGCGCAGGCGCTGTTCAGTGCCGGCCACTTCACGCGCGATGACGTCTGGGCGCGCGCGCGCCTGGGCGCAGAGCAAGGCCGGCGCTTCGTCGTGCAGCACGCGCTCGCGCTGCTCGGCACGTTGAAGATGGCGCAAGTGCACGAAGCGTTCCTGCAGCCGTCGCGTTTTCTCGCGCGGCGCATCGCCCAACCGACGCCCGACGAAGCCGAGTTGACCGCGCTGGCCATCATGCGCCTGGCCGCGCGCAATGCGCCAAGCGCGGCCGCTGCGCTCAGCGATGCGCGGGGCACGCCGCTGCCGCCGCAGTCTGCCGCCGCGGCCTGGGCGGCGATTGCGAAACAGGCGGCGATCGGCTTGCGCCCCCAGGCGTTCGAGTGGTACGAGCGTGCGGCGAGCGTGGCCGCGCCTGAGCGCGTTGCCGCCTCATCCGAGACGCTCGCCTGGCAAGTGCGCACCGCACTGCGCGCGCCGGCCAGCCCGCGGCGCTGGCAAATGATTGCCGACGCGGTGGACTCGATGGGCAGCGCCCAGCGCGCCGACCCGACGTGGACGTACTGGAAAGCGCGTGCGCTGCAAAACCTTGCCGCGCCCGGCGCAGCAGGCGAGGTGCAGCGCCGCGCCGCGCAACTCTTGCTCGCGAGCATCGCGACGCGCTTGCACTACTACGGCGCACTGGCGGCGCAGGAACTCGGCTTGGCGCCGCAGCTGCCCAAGGTGCCGGCGCCGCTCACCGACGAAGAACGCGCCCAGGCGCAGAACCATCCCGGATTGAGCCGCGCGCTGGCGCTGCTCGAGTTGCGCCTGCGCGACGAAGGCCGCGCCGAGTGGGACCACGCGCTGGCCGGGGCGAACGACCGCCTGCTCCGCGCCGCGGCGCAATTGGCGTGCGACGCGCAGGCCTGGAACCTGTGCATGAGCACGAGCGAGCGCACGCGCGACGAGATCGACATGGCGCAGCGCTTTCCCCTGCCCTACCGCGAGGCGATCGACGCCGCCGCAGCGGAGGCCGACCTCGATGTGGCGAACGTCTACGCCGTGATTCGACAGGAGTCGCGTTTCAGCGCCGGTGCGCGCTCCGTGGCGGGTGCGAGCGGCCTGATGCAATTGATGCCGCGCACCGCGCGCTGGATCGCGACGCGCTACCGCATCGCCTACCAGCGCGAACGCATCGACGACCCGGCGACCAACGTGCGCATCGGCGCGCGCTACTTCAAGCTCGTGCTGAACGGCTTCGACGGTTCGCACGCGCACGCGGCGGCGGCGTACAACGCCGGTCCGTCGCGGCCGCGCCGCTGGAGCAAAGGGGGGAACGACGACGCCGCGGCGTGGACCGAAGTCATTCCCTTCAACGAGACGCGCGACTACGTGAAGAGCGTGCTGTTCAACGCCCACTGCTACGCGGCGTTGCTCGGCAAAGCCGCGCTGGCCAAGGCACGCCAGCCGGCACCGCCGGTCAAAGACGAGCCGACGCTGGCCGACATGCTGTCCGAGATCGGCGACGAAGCTCAGCCCTGACCCGCCCCGACAGCGCGCCCCCTGCGCGCTTGTTGCACTGGCCGGTTCGCGCCGCTCGCCCAAGCCAGACGAGGCGCGCCCGTCCTCAAGCGCCCGGCCCGTACCAGCGCGGCGACGATGTTTGCTTCGAGCGGACCTTTGTCGTCGTCGCGAAAGCCGGCGTGCTGGAGCAGTACGCTGCCGTCGGCGCCGATCAGCAGCGAGGTCGGCATGCCTTTGACGCCGTAGGCACGCGGCGTGTCGCCTGCTGCGTCAAAGGCGATCGCGAACTGTGCCGGGATCTTGGCGAGGAACGCGTCGGCGTCGGCGCGTTGTTTGTCGACGTTGATCGCGAGCACGTGCAGGCCACGCGCCGCGTAGCGCGCCTGCATCTGATTCATCCACGGGAACGATTGGCGGCAGGGTACGCACCACGACGCCCAAAAGTCGAGGAACACAAGCTGGCCTCGCAACCCCGCGAGCGCGACCGTGCCGTCGCGGCCGGGCAAGCTGAACGGCGGCGCGCTCTGGCCGACTTCGGCGGCCCTGCCGGGCCAGACCGCGCTCAACGCTGCGGCGCACAAGAGGCGGCGGCGCAAGAGGTGGGGCGGCATTCATGGCGATACCTGTCGGGTTGAAGCTTGCGTCGCGCCGAGCGTCGCGCGCGTCATCGCGGATGACCCAATGCGGCAAGGCTTGCGCGGCGAGCCACGCCTCGGCGTTGGCTCCTTGAAGCATCGCCATTGTCGCGACGACGCCGGCTTCGCTGCACGTGGGCGCAGCGACCGTGACGCTGCGCGGGCGTGCGCACGGCCAGCCGGTGCGTGGGTCCAGGATGTGGCCGTAGCGCTTGCCGTCCTGCAAGAGAAAGCGCCGCGTGTCGCCGCTCGTCGCCAAGGCCCCCGAGGTGAGTTCGATGACGCCGCAGTTGGCGCAGCGGCGCCTGCGCGTGCGCTTCGTCAGGTCGTTCGATGCCCACCTGCCACGGCGCGGCGCTGCTGCGCGGCCCGAGACGACCAGATCGCCGCCGAAGTTCACCAGAACGGGCGAGTCGCTTGTGCGCCACCAGCATCGCGAGCACCGGTCCACGGCGTATTCCTTGCCGATGCCGCCCAGGTCGATCTCCATGCCCGGGGGCAGCGTCATCCACGGCCGCTGCCAATCGACGCGCTGCCAGCCGACGTGTTGACACAGGGCCTGCACGAGCGCTCGGCGTCGGGCAGCTGGGAGCGGCCGTCGAAGCGCCAGGCGGCGGCGCAACACGCCGCTCGTCACGTCGAACCGGCCGTCACTCAGCGCATGGCACATCGCCGCGAAGTCGAGCAGCTGCGCGGTTTCGCTCGTCGACTTCGACGGCCGCCCCGCTGCCGCGTTGAGCCGGCCGATCACGTTGTCGCTTCGGTAGCGGCTGAATTTGTGCTCGATGCGCAACGCTTCGTCGCGCGCCATGTGCAGCAGCCTTCGCGCCTGGGTTTCGGGGCCCGCGTCGACAAGGATTTCGCAAGCGCTGGCCATCGCGGAAAAGCTGCCGCGCCAGCCGCTCGCGGTGCGCGTCAGCGCGGCACTGCTGCTCACCTCAGAACGGCAGCGCGTAGCCGACGAGCAGCATCGTCGCCGTCAGCGCCGGCGCGGTGTCCAGCGTCTGCAGGGCGCCGGGCGCATTGGCCGGCGCCTTCTGCGTCTGGCGATAGGCTTCGAGCCGCACGCTCAGCTCGCCCCCCGGCCCGATGGGTGCGCCGAGTTTCACGCCGAGCGTATTCGCGCTGAACTGCGCCAGGCGATGGTCGGCAGAGACGTTGGACAGCGCGGCGCGCGTGCGTCGTGCTGTTCCAGTCGGCGCCTTCGACGAGCCAGCCGCGCCAGAAGTCTGCTGCACTTTGCCGGTAGTGGCGCGCATGCGGCTCGAGGTGCACGCCGCCGCCGAGTTCAAGCCGGTAGCGCAAGTCCAGGGTGTGGGCGCGCACGCCCCAGTCGTCGCGGTAGTGGCGGTACGAGACGTCGACGACGTCGCGCTCCAGGTGCACTTTGTTCTGCCAGTACACGCTCTGTCGAGTCCGGCTGTCGGGGCGCTTTTCCGTCACGTACGGTCGCCGGTGATCAGGCCGGTGGCGCCATCGACGACCGAGACGATCTTGTACGGATCGGTGTGATTGCCGCTGCGCGCGAGAGGCCCAGATTGACTTGCGTCAGCCAGCGCCGGCTCATGGTTTGCGTCACGCCGACGAGCAGGTCGAACACGTTGCGCGACTCGCTCTGGCTGTGCGCTGCGGTGCTGATGAACGCGGGGTCAGTCCGGCCGGGAACACCGACGGCGTTGATCGGTCGGCCTCGAGGGCGACACCCAGACTCAGCGTGGTGTTCTTGTCGTTGAAGTCGCGCGCGAACGCGCCGTTCAGCGAGACCGATTTGAAGTCGTACTCGGCCGAAACGTTGCCGCCGAGCGAGACCCGCTGGTTGGCGCCCAGGGCTGCTCCTAGCCAGCGCCAAGGCGCCGCGCGTGTCCTTGAAGCTCGGGTCCAGGGGCAATTGCCCGGCGGGCGTGACGTAAGTGCTCTCGCCCGATGGCGACGTGAAGGTCTGCGGCGTCGGCTGCGGCGCGGCGCCGTTGGGCGAGGCGCCGGTGAGCGCGTCGAGCGTGAGCTTGACGCTCAGCGTGCGGTCGTTGGCGTCGCTGCGGCGCGCGCTGATCACGGGCTCGACGGCGCTGACGCGTCCCGCGCCTTCTTTGTAGACGAGCACGGCGCTGTCGATTTGCCAGGTTGCGCTGGGGGCGCTTGTCGAGGCCGCGCCGGCTGGCTGGGTTTGCGCATGAACCGGTGCAAGCAGGGCCGCGCTCGCAGCGGCCAGGGCGAGGTGCAACGCGGGTGTGGAGGTGGGAGGGGTACGGGAGCCGATGCTGGCGCACGCCCGGCGCGGGGCCAGAGGTCAATTGCATCCGCAACCCCCGCCACCAAACCCGCGCCCGCCGGTCGCCGCTTCCTTGCTGAAATAGATGTGATCGTCGATCGCCGCTTCGACGGGCGAGGTGGTGAGTTGCATCGGCGGCTTGGCGAGCAGATCGCGCTCCCAGGGTTGCACGCCGAGACTGCCGCAAGCGGCCAGCGAAGTCGAAGCGGCGATGAGCCACAGGGCACGCAAGGGGCTGCGCGAGTCGCGAGGGAAAGTCATGGGGCGCCTTGATGGATGTCGCGCGTTCACGGGCAGGAAGCGGCGCAGTGGGGTCTCAGTTTAGGGGCCGAAGCCGCCACGACGGTTCGGTTCTTTCATTTCATTGCAAGTCCGCGTTGCCATGGGGCGCCTTGCCGCGCAGCGCTAAGAATTCGATAAGGCAGGCGCACGATCATCGCGTTCAGGAGGAGCCATGAACCCCATGTCGATTTGCAAAGGCGCGCTCGCGCTACTGTGTGCGGTGCTTGTCGTGGCCGGGACTGCGATGCCCGTGTTTGCCGCAACCCCTCGCGAACTGCTCGCGGGCTACGCCGCACAGGCCGGTGGCGCAGCGCACGCACCGCGAGGCCAACAGTTGTTCACGACGCAGCACGGCCGCGAATGGAGCTGCGCGACGTGCCACGGGTCCATCCCGGTGCAACCGGGCAAACACGCCAGCACCGGCAAGCGCATCGACGCCTTGGCGCCGCAGCACAACGCGCAGCGTTTCACCGATCCGGCGAAGGTGGAGAAGTGGTTCCGGCGCAATTGCAACGACGTGATCGGCCGCGAATGCACGGCTTCGGAAAAGGCCGACGTGCTTGCCTGGTTGATCACGCTCGGGCCGCAATGACGCGGCCGCGTCGACCTTGTTTGGAATCACGGAGAACCTCGATGAACCCTTTGACCAAGAACCTGCCACGCTGCGTGCGCCTGACCTGGCTCATGTCGGCCGGCGGGTTCGCGTTGGCTGGCGCATTTGCCGGATCGGCGCGCGCCGACGACGCCTCGGCCTCGCGCGTGGCACCGCTGCCGCGCTACACCGAAGAGTGCGGTAGCTGCCACACCGCGTACCCGCCGGGCTTGCTGCCGGTGGCGTCGTGGCAGCTCCTGATGGACAACCTGCCGCGCCACTTCGGCAGCGACGCGTCGCTCGAACCGGCAGTGCGCGCCGAACTGTCGCTGTGGCTCGAGGCGAACGCCGCGAGCTTCCGACGAGTGAAACGCGAAATGACGCTGCCGCCCGAGGGCCGCATCACACGCTCCAGTTGGTTTGTGCGCGAGCACCATGACGTGTCCGCTGCCGTGTGGAAGCGCAAGGCGGTGGGCAGCGCGTCGAACTGCGTCGCCTGCCACGCCGGCAGCGCGCAGGGCCTCTTCAGCGATCACGACGTGCGCATTCCGCAGTAGCCGCGCCATGAACGAAACCGAGTTGCGCAAGATTTCGGTGTGGGATGCGCCGGTGCGCGTATTCCATTGGCTCATGGTGTTCTGTTTTTTCGGCGCCTACGTCACCGCCGAGAGCGAACGTCTGCGCCTCGTGCACAACACGCTGGGCTATACGATGGCCGGGTTGGTGGCGTTTCGCCTGCTCTGGGGATTCTTCGGCACGCGTCACGCGCGCTTTGCCGATTTCGTCCGCGGGCCGCAGGCGGTGCGCAGTTACGTCGGATCGATGCGGCGCGGCGCGCCCGAGCACTACACGGGGCACAACCCGGCGGGCGCTCTGGCGATCGTCGCCTTGCTCGGCCTGACGGCGCTGGTCGCGCTCACGGGGTGGGGCAGCGACAACGACCTCGGCGGCCGCGTCGGTAAAGTGCTCGCGCGCCTTCACGAACCGCTGGCGCACCTGATGTTGTTCGTCGTGCTGTTTCATGTGGCCGGCGTCGTGGTCGGAAGCTTGCTGCACCGCGAGAACCTCGTCAGCGGCATGATCGGCGGGCGCAAGCTGGGCCGGCCCGAAGAGGCGATCCACGCCGCGTGGCGCAGCGTGGCGCTGCTGGTGCTCGCCGCGGTGCTCGCCTTCTGGGGGCTGCAGTGGCAAGGCCGGCCGGTACCGGAGAGCGCGCCCTCCGCGCAGGGGGTCTCGCAGTCGCCTTCGCGGGGACATGACGCCGGGCAAAGCGGCAAGCGCAAGCGCGATCACAATTGACGACGCCGGGGCGCACGTGCGCGGCTTCGTGCACCCAGCGCGCTTTGCACGCCACCCGCCAACCCCGCCATGCGCATCCTGCTCGCCGAAGACGACCCGCTGCTCGGTGATGCCTTGCAGACTGGCTTGCGCGAGCTCGGTTTTCGGGTCGATTGGGTGCGCGACGGCGAGGCGGCGCAGCGCGAGTTGCGCACGCAGGTCTACGCCGCCGCGGTGCTCGACCTGGGCCTGCCGCTGCTGGACGGGACCGAGGTCCTGGCGCAAGTTCGCCGCGCGCGAAGCCTCGTGCCGGTGCTCGTGCTGACGGCGCGCGACGCGGTTCCGGAGCGGATTCGCGCGTTGGACCTGGGCGCCGACGACTACGTGATCAAGCCGGTTGACCTGGACGAGCTCGCGGCGCGCTTGCGCGCTCTGGTGCGGCGCGGCCACGGCCAGCCGCAGGCGTGCCTCGAGCTGCGCGGCGTGAGCCTCGACCCGGCGGCGCGCGAGGCGCGGCGCGACGGCACGGTCGTCGCTTTGGCGGCGCGCGAGTTCGACCTGTTGCACGCGCTCATGCTCAATGCCGGCCGCGTGCTGTCGCGCGAGCAGCTCGAACAGCACTTGTACAGCTGGGGCCAGGAAGTCGAGAGCAACGCCATCGAAGTCCACATCCACCACCTGCGGCGCAAGCTCGGGGCTGAGCTGATCCGCACCGTGCGCGGCGTGGGCTACGTGCTGATGCGCGAAGGCGCGGCGTCTTGAACCTGCTGCCGCGCTCGATCCAGGCGCGCCTGTTGCTGCTGCTGCTGGGCACGCTGGTCGCGGTGTGGGTCGCGACAGCGGCGCTGACCTGGCTGGACGTGCGCCACGAACTCGACGAACTGCTCGACGCCCACCTCGCCCAGGCGGCTGCGCTGCTCGTCGTGCAGCAGGTGCGCGCAATCGAGGGCGACGAAGACGAACATCATCACGAATCCGAACCTGGCCTGGACGCGCCGAGCCTGCACCGCTATGCGCCCAGGGTCGCGTTCCAGGTATTCCATGAAGGGCGCCTGGCGATGCGCTCGGCGAATGCGCCACGCCAGGCGATGGTCGAGCCGGGCGCGGCGCTGCGGACGGGCTTCATGACGGTGCAGATCGACGGCACGGCGTGGCGCATGTTCGCCGCCCAAGGTATGCAGCGCGACGTGCAAGTGCTCGTGGGCGAACAGCTCGAGTCGCGCGCGTCGATTCTGTGGGCCGTGTTGCGCAGCATGTTGTGGCCGCAGGCCCTGGCGCTGCCGCTGCTCGCGCTGGCCGCGTGGTGGGCGGTGCGCCAGGGCGTGCGGCCGTTGCAGCGCTTGCGCGCAACGCTGGCGGCGCGCGCGCCCAGCGCCACGGCAACGATCGAGATGGTCGACGTTCCGTCGGAGATGGTGCCGATGCTCGACGCGCTGAACCAGCTGTTCCAGCGCATCGCCACGATGCTCGATCTGGAGCGCCGCTTCACTGCCGACGCCGCGCACGAATTGCGCACGCCGATCGCAGCGATCCGCGCCCAGGCCCAGGTGGCGCTGGGTGTGGCAAGCGATGCCACGCGGCGTACTGCGCTGGAGCGCACCCTGCAGGGCTGCGACCGGGCCGCGCACCTCGTCGATCAGCTGCTCATGGTGTCGCGCCTGGACGCGCAAGCGTCGCACGAATTTGAAGTGCTCGACTTGAGCGAACTCGTGCGCGGCGTTGCCGCCGAACTCGCGCCGCAGGCGATCCGCAACCTGCAGACGCTCGAGCTCGACGCACCGCAACCCTGCCGGGTGCGCGGCAATCCGACGCTGCTCGCGGTGCTGACGCGCAACCTCATCGACAACGCGGTTCGCTACAGCCCGACGGGTGCCAAGGTGGCGGTGAGCGTGCAGGCGCAAGGGCAGCACGCGGTCTTCAGCGTGCAAGACAGCGGGCTCGGACTCACCGAGCCGCAGCGGCAACGCCTGGGCGAGCGCTTTTTTCGCGTCGCCGGCAGCGGCCCGGACGGCAGCGGCCTGGGTTGGTCGATCGTTCGGCGCATCGCGCAAGTGCACGGCGTGCAGCTCCACGTCGAACCCTCGGCGGCGCTCGGTGGGCTTGCCGTGCGCTGCGATTTCCAGCTGGGCGGGTAGGCCGAGCTGCACTGACGAGAGGCACTGCGCCGAAGTGCCGAGCTGCTGCGAAATAGTGGAAAACCCGGGTTCGCGTCGTGCACGCGACACGTAGGTAGCCGCGTATCACCGCAAGCGATTTCCAAGTGCAATACTGATTCGAACATTCGACGGGACAGTCATGAGGAACTGCCGCGAATCCGTTTCAACCGAGGAGACAAACATGCGCGTGATTCCGATTGCGACCGACGTCAACGCCGAGGCCGAAGGCTGCGGCGAAAGCAGCGGTGAGGTGCCCAAGCTCGACCTGCCGCTCGCGCGGCGCGAGTTCCTCAAGGGCTCGGGGATCCTGATGGGAACGGTCGCCGCGGGCAGCGCGATCGCCGCGCTCGCGCCGTCGCCGGTGTGGGCGGTCGAGCTGAAGACGCTCAGCCAGGCCGAGGGCGAGGCGATCATGGCGATGGGGCGCGTCATGTTCCCGCACGCCAAGCTGCCCGACGCCGTGTATGCGCTGCTCGCGAAAGACATCGACGGCGTGGCGAGCAGCGGCGCCGATTCGGCACGCATGATTCGTGACGGCATCGCCACGCTGAACCAGGGCGGCAACGGCAACTTCGCGAAGGCCGACGCAGCGACGAAGAAGCTGACCGTGAAGCAGATCGAGGGCAACCCGTTCTTCAACGCGGTGCGTGGCCAGGCGATCACCTCGCTCTACAACAACGACATGGCCTTCGCGAGCTTCGGCTACCCCGGCTCGGCGTGGGAAAAAGGCGGCTACATCACGCGCGGCTTTCAGGACCTGAAGTGGCTGCCTTCGCCGTCGGCGAGCGCGAGCCCGAAACCCTATATGGGCTGAGGCTGAGACCACCACATCACGGAGACACACCATGGCGAAATTCGAACAAAGCGACGACTCTGTCGTCGTCATCATCGGCTCGGGTGCAGGCGGCGGAACGCTCGCGAACGAACTCTGCCAGAAGGGCATCAAAGTTGTCGTGTTGGAGGCGGGCGCGATGCAGTCGCAGGCCAGCTTCATCAATGACGAGTGGAAGTCGTTCGGCCAGCTCGCCTGGCTCGACGGGCGCACGACGTCGGGAACCTGGCGCGTCGCGAAAGACTTTGCCGGGTTGCCGGCGTGGATTTGCAAGACGGTGGGCGGCTCGACGACGCACTGGGCCGGCGCGTCGCTGCGCTTCCAGGACCACGAGTTCCGCGCCCGCACGCACTACGGCGACATCAAGGGAACGAGCCTGATGGACTGGCCGATCACGCTCAAAGACATGGAGCCCTGGTACGCACGCGCCGAAGACAAGATGGGCGTGACGCGCACGAACGGCATCCCGGGGTTGCCCGGCAACAACAACTTCAAGGTGATGTACGCCGGCGCGCAAAAGCTCGGCTACAAGGAGTGCCACACCGGCAACATGGCGATCAACAGCCAGCCGCGCGACGGCCGCGGGCGCTGCATGCAACTCGGCTTCTGCTTCCAGGGCTGCAAGAGCGGCGCGAAGTGGAGCACGCTCTACGTCGAGCTGCCCAAGGCCGACGCGACGGGCAACCTCGATCTGCGCCCGGAGAGCCACGTGACGCGAATCGAGCACAACGACGCCGGCAAGGTGACGGGTGTCGTCTACGTCGACAAAGCCGGCAAGGAACAGCGCCAGAAAGCGCGCGCCGTCGCCGTCGCCGGCAACTCGATCGAAACGCCGCGCCTGCTGCTGCTCTCGGCGTCGAATCAGTTCAAGGACGGTCTGGCCAATTCATCGGGCCAGGTCGGGCGCAACTACATGCGCCACATGACGGGTTCGGTCTACGCCGCGTTCAAGCAGCCGGTGCACATGTACCGCGGCACGACGATGGCCGGCATCATCCAGGACGAAGCCAAGCACGACACGCGGCGCGGCTTTGCCGGCGGCTACGAAATGGAGACGCTCGCGCTCGGCCTGCCGTTCATGGCCGCGTTCCTCGACCCCGGCACCTGGGGCGACGAATTCTCGTGGTGGATGGACAACTACACCCACACCGCCGGGATGTGGCTGGTGGGCGAAGACATGCCACGCGAGACGAACCGCGATCACGCTCAATGCGGGCGTGAAAGACAAGTGGGGCAGCGCCGGTGCCGAACGTGCACTTCGACGACCACGACAACGACATCGCGATGCGCAACCACGCGTTCACGCAAGGCGAGGCGGTGTACAAGGCGGCCGGCGCGGTGCGCACCTACCGCACGCCGCCGTACCCGAGCACGCACAACCTGGGCACCTGCCGCATGGGCGCATCGGCGAGTTCGAGCGTGTGCAACAGCTTCGGCCAGACGCACGACGTGGGCAACCTGTTCATCAGCGACGGCAGCCAGTTCACGACCGGCGCCGCCGAGAACCCGACGCTGACGATCGTGTCGCTGGCGATCCGCCAGGCCGATTACATTGCCAGGCAGATGACGGCGCGAGCGATCTGAGGCAAGGATTTGCAAACGACGTCATCCCGACGAAAGTCGGGGCCCACTGCGTCAACAAACGGTGGATCCCGGCGTGCGCCGGGATGACGAGACGAACAGTGGATCCGGCGGCGCCGGGATGACGAAGCAGAGGAGACAAACATGTGCGAATACTTCGTCAAGGCAGACCCGATCGCATACGAGCAACGCTCGCGCACCGTGCGCATGCACGGCATGCTCACCAGCATTCGCCTGGAGAACATGGTCTGGGACATCCTCGCCGAGATGGCCGAAGAAGAGGGCTGCACGACGAACGCGTTGATCTCGACGTTCCACGACGAGATCCTCGCGCACCGCGGCGAGGTGCCGAATTTCGCGTCGTTCCTGCGCGTCTGTTCGATGCGCTACCTGCGGCGCAAGCTGACGCAGGCCGAGCGCCTGGCGGATCTGCCCGAGCGCGAGCGCCCAAACGTGACGACGCCTAAGGCTGCGGCGCCCAAGCTGGTGCCGCACATGGCGCCGATCGCCGCGCGCGGCTGAATTCGGGCGGCGCGCGCGACTTCAGGAGCTGCATGGCAAAAATCATCCACACCATGATCCGCGTGCTCGAACTCGAGCGCTCGATCAAGTTCTACGCCGACGTTCTCGGCCTGCAAACCTCGCACCGCCTGGACTTCCCGGATTTTTCGCTCGTCTACTTGCGCAGCCCGGACAACGACTTCGAAGTCGAGCTGACGTGGAACAAGGGCCGCGCCGAACCCTACACGCATGGCGACGGTTACGGCCACATCGCGGTCGTGATCGACGACGCCGCGGCGCTCCAAGCGGCGCTCACTGCGAAGGGCTACCAGCCCGCGGCGGTGAAGGAATTCAAGCGCGGCGACGAGCTGCTCGCGCGCTTTTTCTTCATCCAGGACCCGGACGGCTACAAGATCGAGATGCTGGAGCGGCACGGGCACTATCGGTAGTTCGACACCCGCGCGGGTGCGGACTCGGCGTCATTTGCCGCGCGAGACGATCTCGGCTTCGACGAACTCGCGCAAGCGCTGCTGGCCGGCGTCGTCCAGGCGGCCGTTCAGGCGCCGCGTGAAACCGGCGCGCAGCCGCTCGGGCGAGAGCGTCGCTGACCAATTGGAATCGTCGAGGTTGTAGATCGCGAGCGCCGCCGGTTTGGCGGTCGGGCGCGATCCGATGTGGCACGCGCCACAATGCTCGCGCGCCAGGCCACGCGCCCAGTCGCGAAGCGCAACGACGTCAGCGCGCGCCGCTTCAGGCGCCGCGCTGGGCGGTGGCGCAGTGCTTTCGCTGACGGGTGAACGCAGCAACGCGCATCCCGCGGTCACCAGCGTCACGCCGAGCAGCGCGGCGGCGTGGTGCAGCGGTTGCCGCTCGCCCGCACGCAGGTGCGTCATCGCGTGCTGCTGCGGCGCAAGCGCAGCGCGATGAGTTCGAACAGGCCTTCAAAGAGCAGCGCCAGCGCCGCCGAGGGCAGCGCGCCGGCGAGCAGCAACTCCTTGTCGTTCAGCGCCAGGCCAGTGACGATGCGCTCGCCGTAACCTCCAGCGCCGATGAACGCGGCGATCGTTGCCGTTCCCACGGCGATCGTCGTCGCGGTGCGGATACCGGCCACCAGCGTCGGCAGCGCGAGCGGCAACTCGATCAACCACAGGCGCTGCAGCGGCGTCAGCGCGAGCGACTTGCCGGCGTCCTTCAAACCTTGCGGAACCTCGGCCAGGCCGGTGCACGTGTTGCGCATGATCGGCAGCAACGCATAGAGCGTGAGCGCCATCAATGCCGGCACGGTACCGATGCGCCCGACCCACGAGATGAGCACGGCGAGCATCGCGAGCGACGGCACGGTTTGCAGCAGACCCGTCGCGCCGAGCACGCCGGCGCGCCAGCGTGTATGCGGCGTCACCCACACCGCGAGCGGAACGCCCAGCAGCATGGCAAGCATGACGGACGCGACCACCAGGCCCAGATGCTGGCCCGTGAGGCGCCAGAAATCGGCACCGAACAGTTTGCCCCAGAAGCCCGTGCCGGCACCTGCTGAGCCGGCGCGGCCGGCGAGGTGGTCGCGCGCGATGACGTCGAAGGCGACGCTGTTCAGCTCGGCGCGCGCGTTCATCGCGATCATCGTTTTCTCATTGACGCTGCCGCTCAAGGTCTGCAGCGCGGCCCAGGCCTTGGGGAAGCGCTGCGGCACGTCCAGGCGATACAGGACGACAGCGTCGTAGCGCGGGAAGTAGCCCGAATCGTCATCGAGAACGCGCAAGCCCAGGTGATCGATCTTCGCGTCCGTCGTGTAGATGTCGATCACGTCGACTTGGGCTGCGGCGACTGCGTCGTACGCGAGGCCATGGTCCAGCCCCGTGGGTTGCTGCGGCAATCCGTAACGCTGCGCCAGGCCTTTCCAGCCGTCGGCGCGGCCGATGAATTCATTGCTCAGGCCCAGGCGCAGGGCGGGGTGGCGCGCCAGGTCGGAGAGCTTGGCGATGCCCAGTTTCGCCGCCACATCGGCACGCATCGCGAGCGCGTAGCCGTCGTTGAAGCCGAGGCGAATGTCGACGCCCAGGCCGAGCGGCGCGAGCTGCGCGCGCATCGCCTCGAGCGTCGAGCCGCCCTGCACCCTTCAGGATTTCGAGCGCGATCGTTCCCGTGTACTCGGGGTAGAGGTCGATGCTGCCGGAGCGCAAGGCCTCATAAACGATTGCCGTATTGCCCAGGCCCTGCTTCACCTCCGTCGCGGCATGCGGCTGCGCTGTCTGCGCCAGCACCTGCGCCAGGATGTACGACTCGGTGAAGCGCTTCGAACCGATGCGCAGGCGGTCTTGCGCGCTCGCGAGCGAGGCGACGAGCAACAGTCCGAGCGCGAGAACAAGGCGCGGCGCTCTGCGGCTCGGGTTGCGGGCGAGGGAGGAGGTGTTCACAGGTCCAGCGTGAGCTCGGTGCTCAGCGCGCGCGAGCAGCAAATCATCATGATGTTGTTCGCCGCGCGCTCGGCGTCGCTCAGGATCATGTCACGGTGCTCCGGCACACCCGCGATGACGCGCGTTTCGCAGGTGCCGCACACGCCCTGCTGGCACGAACTCGGCACGTCGATCCCGGCAGTCAGCAGCGCTTCGAGGAGGCTTGTCTGCGCATCGACTTCGAGGCGCTGCCCGGTCTTGGCGAGGTGCACGACGAAGGGTTGGTCCATGGGGGGATTCAGGTCGGCGCTTGGGCCGCTGCGGGGTTGGGCTGGTCCAGCCTATTGTGCAGTCGGCCGCCACCGGCGCGAAGCCGCGCTACCGCTCCCGCCCCGCGCGCCGCATCACCTGTGTGAGCGGCTCCATCAGGTACTGCAGAACGGTGCGTTTGTCGCCTTCGATGTACACCTCCACCGGCATGCCGGCGAGCAGCGTCAGGTCGCCCGCCGCGGCCAGCCCCGCGGTGTCGGCCCCAATGTGCGCGAGGTAGAACGCGCTGTTCGACTGCCGGTCGACCATGCGATCGCCCGAGATGTACTTGACCTTGCCGTCCACCAGCTGGGTGCTGCGGTAAGCGAATGCGGTGAAGCGCATCTGCGCCGTTTGCCCGCGCTGTACGCGGTTGATGTCTTCCGGGCGGACCAGCGCTTCGATGATGAGCTGTTGGTTGTCCGGCACGATCTCAGCGATCGTCTCGCGCGGCGGAATCACCGCGCCCGGCGCGGTGACTTTCAGGTCCATCACCTCGCCCGATGCCGGCGCGGTGATCACCTGGCGCTTCGCCGCGTCACCCGTCTTGCGTTGTTCCTGCTGGATTTCGGCCAGACGCGCCTGCGTCACCTTCAGCTGGTCGCTCGCCTGCTGGCGGTAGTCGTTTTCCATCGCCTTGATGCGCAGGCTGGTGTCGACCAGCTTCTGCTCGCTGCGCGCCAGCTCGCCCCGGCGCTCTTCGAGCTTGACACCATAGTCGGCCATCTGCGCTTCGATCTGCGTGACGCGGGCACTGGAGATGAAACCCTCCTTGAGCAAACCCTGGTTGGCCGTGAGCTCCCGGCCCTGCAGCTCGAGCGATGCACCGGCGCGTTCGATCTGCGCGCGCAGCGCCACCGTCTCCTGCCTCACCTTGGCCTGTTGGTCGCGAAGCAGGGCCACCTGCGACGTCAATGCGCCTCGCCGCGCGGCAAAAAGCGCGCGTTCGTTGACGAGCAATTCCGCGAGGCCGGCATCGGTGCGCGCGGCTTCAAGGATGTCGGCAGGAAAGGCGACCGCCGCGGTGCCGGTCTGCTCGGCCTCCAACCGCGCCATGCTCGCGCGCTCGGAGCGCACGCGCGAATCCCAGCGCTGCATGTCGGCGTTCACCGCCACGTCGCCGAGCACGAACATCGTGTCGCCCTCGGCGACGCGCTGGCCGACGCGCACCCGAACCTCGCGCACGATGCCGCCCTCGGCATGCTGCACCGGCCGACGGTTCAGGTCGACTTTCACAACCCCTGGCGCCACCACCGCCGAAGCGAGCGGCGCCAGTGCCATCCAGGCGACCAGCGGCGTCAGGCCGAGCAACAACACCAGCATGCCGTAGCGCACCAGCGAGCGCGCTTCGCGCACGTGGGTCGAGAGCGGGTCGTCCAGGGCCAGTGCGGTCATCGCTGTTCGCCCTATCCCACATTCCGCGTCATCGGCACCACCTGCGCGCCACCCGCATTCATCGCCTGCATGACTTGCGACTTGGTGCCGTAGTGTTTGGCACGGCCGCCTTCGAGCACGAGCATCTTGTCGGCGTGTTTCACGAGCGTTGTGCGGTGCGTCACCATCACCACTGTCGCCTTGCCTTTCAGCGCTTCAAGCGCATCGCTGAGCGCCTGTTCGCCGGCGCCGTCGAGATTCGAGTTGGGCTCGTCGAGCAGCAGCAGCTTGGGTTCGCCATACAAGGCGCGGGCCAGCGCGATGCGCTGGCGTTGGCCGGGGGAAAGCAAACCGCCGGTCGGTTCGATGCGGGTGTCGTAGCCGTCGGGCAGCGCGAGGATCATCTCGTGCACGCCGGCGGCGCGGCCGGCGGCGACGACCGCAGCAGGGTGGACCTGGCCCATGCGGGCGATGTTTTCGCCGACGGTGGCGGCGAACAGTTCAACGTCTTGCGGCACGTAGCCGATGTGCGGGCCCACCGCTTCACGCGGCACCTGGCTCAGGTCAGAACCGTCGAGCCGCACGCTGCCGCCGCTGGGCCGCCACAGGCCGCAGAGCACGCGGATCAGGCTCGATTTGCCGGCGCCGCTCGGCCCGATGATGGCCAGTGCCTCGCCGGGAGCGAGATTGAGCGACACACCGGCCAGGATCAACCGGTCGCTGCGGCCGGCGCGCAGGATGAGGTTGCTGGCTTCGAGCGCACCGCTCGGGCGCGGCAAGGCCATGCGTTCGGGTACCGAGCCGAGTTCCGCCAACTGCCGGCGCAAGCGGCGCAAGGCCAGGCGCCCTTCGGCGAGCATCTTCCAGCTCGCCACGATCTGCTCCACCGGCGCGAGCGCGCGGCCGAGCAGGATGGTGGTGGCGACCATCACGCCGGGTGAGGCCAACTGGGCGATCACGAGATAGGCGCCGACTGCGAGGATCATCACCTGCACCATCTGCCGCGTCGTGCGCGTGAACGCCGCCAGCGCCACGCTGCGCCGGGCGGTGGGGCGCTGCAGCTCGAGCACGCGCGAGTTCATCTTCTGCCAGCGCGCCAGCAACGCATCGGCCATGCCCATGGCTTCGGCGACTTCGGCATTCGCCATCGACGCTTCGAGGTAGCGCTGGGTACGCGAGGCGCCGCGTTGCAGGGACTCGATGCTGCGGCGCGTCAACCAGTGATTCAGCAAGGCCAGCCCGAGCATGAGAACGGCTGCACACGCGGCCGCAATGCCCAGCGCCGGGTGGGCGAACCAGATGACGGCGATGTAGACGATCGCCCAGGGGGCGTCGAATACCGCGAGCAGGCCCTGGGCGGAAAACAGACCACGCACAGTGGTCACGTCGCGCAGCGCTTCGGTGGCGGGGCGGTCCGGTGAGCGGGCGGCTCGGGAGAGTACATCGCGCGCCACCACCGGCAGCAGCGCATCGCCGATCAGGTTGCCCACCACGCCTTGCAGCCGGCTGCGCAGATAGTCCAGGCCGAGGGCCAGCGAGAGTGCCGCGCCGACGCCGAGCAGCAGCAACAGCAGCGTCTCGCGGCTGCCGCTCGAGAGCACACGGTCGAAGACCTGCAGCATGAACAGCGCCGGCGCCAGCATCAGGAGATTCATCACGAACGAGAACGCAGCGACAGCGGCGAGAGGGCGGGCGGCGAGCGGGCGCAGGCGGGCCCGGGGTGGGTCGGCGAGGGTGAGCGTGTCAGCGCCCCAAGCGGAGCGGGGGGATTCGGACTTGAAGAGGCTGGAACTCACCCTATTCCCCAGATGGCGTTGGCATCGATCACTTCCCAACTCCAAGCGTCGCTGGAGTCAAACAGGGTGGCAGCCCGGACCGCGTGGGCGATTCAGTGCCCGCGCCGGCCCGCCGCGGATCGGTGTTGAACAGGCTCGAGCTCACGGCGGCGGGGTAGCCGTCGCCTACAACAGGATACCGGCCACGCCCGGAGCGTCACCTCGAACTTCGATCATGAGATCCGCGAGCGCGTCGCCGTTCACGTCGCCCACCAGCATGCCCGTCACGGGGTCGAAGACGAGTTGGCCGGCGGCACCGGTGAAGCTCGAGCTCAGCGTGAAGGCGTTGTTGCCGCCGAGCACGGTGTTCGCGTCGATCAGGCTGAGGTCGATCTTGTCGCCTTCGGCCAATGAAAAATCGCGGATCCGGTCGAAGTCGATGGTGTTCGATTCGGAGGTGACGTAGAAGCGGAAAGTGTCCGCTCCGGCGTCGCCCGTCAAGTCGTCGCGGCCGGCGCCGCCGCTCAGAATGTCGTTGCCGGCGCCACCGGAGAGGGTGTCATCCTGGGTGCCGCCAAAGACGGTGTCCGCGCCGCCGCCGGCGCTGATTTCGTCGTCGCCGGCCTGGCCGAACAGGGTGTCGGCGCCAGCCGTACCGGCCATGACGTCGTCACCCGTGCCACCGACGATCGCCCCTGGGCCTGGCGCCGGCGGATTCACGATGACGACGGGCTCGTTCGCGCCGATGATCGTGAGCGTCACCGACGCTGTCGACTGCGCGCCGGCGCTGTCCTTCACGGTGTAGGTGAAGGACTCGGTCGCCGTCTGGCCGCTGAGCAATGATTGGAATCCGCTGCCCACGGTGTAGGTCAGTGCCGATCCGCCAGCCGCGATCCCGACGCTGCCCTGGAGCCCCGCCGGCGGATTGAACGGTACAACGGTCAGCGTATCGCCGGAATCGGCGTCGCTGTCATTCGCCAGCACGTCAAGCGTTACCTGGCCCGCATCTTCGGAAATCGACCATGTGTTCGCGGCCGCGACCGGAGCGTCGTTGATGCCGGTAACGGTGACTTCGACATACGAGGTCGACTCCGCGCCTTGGCTGTCGGCGATGGTGTAGCTTAATTGCTCCGTCGCGGTGACACCGGCACCCAGGCTCTGGAACGCATTGCCGACGTTGTAGACGATGTTCGCGCCGTCGACCCACGCCGTGCCTTGGAGTCCGGCGCTGTCGATCGAGACTGCGAGGCTGTCGCCCACGCCCGAGTCCGCGTCGCTGTCGTTCAGGAGCACGCGGATCGTGACGGGCGCGCCGTTCTCGGTCGCTTCGGCGATATCGGCGGTGGCGACCGGTGCGTGATTGATGCCGGTGACGGTGACTCTCCCATAGGCCGTTGACGTGGCGTGAGCGCTGTCTTCCATCGTGTACTTGAAGGTCTCGTTGACCTCCACACCGAAAGGCAGGTTGAGCAGATTGCCGCCCACGGTGTAGATCACCTGACCTTCGACGAGCTCTACCGAACCCTGCATCAGTCTGCCAGTCACCGGATCCTGGATCTCGATGCGATCCACCGACACCACCTTCTTGGTGTCGGGAATGTCCACGGGCGTCGGGTCGAAGGCAACGTCAAGCAGATCGAAGAATGGCGACGTCGGCGGTGGCAGCGGCGGGTCAATTCGCGTGTCGGGATCCGTGTCGTTGGCGAGCACGTCGATGGTCAGCGGTGCGCCGTCGGCCGCGACGGTCGCGCTGTCGTCAAACGCTTCGGGCGCGTCGTTCACGCCGGTCACGCTGACGGTCACCATCCCGGTCGACCCGCCGGCGAGTGTGTATTGGAACGTGTCGGTTCCCGGCTCGCCCTGATTGAGGCTTTGCAGCGGCGTGTACAGGATGCCTTGTCCATCCGTCGTGATCGACGCCTTACCGAGCAAACGCGGAGTTCCGGGAGCGAAGCCGTACTGGTCGTTGCCTGTCGCACTGCCGATCACGTAGTAAGCGGAAAACCTTCCGGCGCCGTCAATCGAGGCAATCGTCAGGGGGCCGCCGGGGTTCATGTCGTTGGTGTCATTCCCCAGCACGTTGAGGGTGATGGCGCCGCCGTCCTCGGCGGCCACCGCTTTGTCCGCGATGGCCTTGGGGCCATCGGTGACACCATTGACCGTGATGGTGACCGTCGAAGTCGCTTCTTCATCGCCGATCGCATCGGTCATCGTATAGGTGAAGGTCTCCACCACGTATTGGCCGGTCAGCAATGACTGAAATGTGCTGCTCGGCGTGTAGACCACTCCGGTGCCGATCGAGACCATTGTTCCCAGCGGCGCGGTACCACCTTCGGGTGTGAAGGGTGTCACCGAAACCACCCGTTTCGTATCGCCAGTATCCGCATCGGTGTCATTGGCGAGCACCTGGATCGTGATGGCGGCGGCGTCTTCGGTGATGGTTAACGTGTTGGCGACGGCAATCGGAGCGTCGTTCGCGCCGATGACGGTCACGCTCACGGTTGCACTCGACTGTGAACCCGAGCCGTCCTCCGCCCGGTAGCTGAAAGTTTCGATGGCGCTCTGCCCGTCACGCAGGTACTGATGGTTCGGCGTGTATACGATGTTCGATCCAACGATCTCGGCGCTGCCGCGCAATCCGGTGGTGGTGAGCGACAGGATGGAGTGGGTGTCGCCAAAATCGGCATCTTTGTCGTTGGCGAGCACGTTGAGCGTGACCGCTCCGCCATCCTCCCCAGGAGTCGGGGCATCCGCGATCGCGATCAGCGGATCGTTGACGCCGGTCACGGTGACCTTTACGTCGGCGCTTGAGCGAGCGCCGGCGTTGTCCGCCACGGTGTAGCGGAAGATATCGGTGGCCTTCTCGCCGGCTAGCAGGCTCTGATACGCGCTGCCGATGGTATAGACGACGCCGCTGCCGTCCGCCGCAATCGAGGCCACGCCATTCGTGCCGGTGTTACTCACCTCGACCACCGTTTTGCCGTCGACCACGTTGATATCGGTGTCGTTGGCGAGTACGTTGATAAACACCGCTGCGCCGTTTTCGGTGGCTTCCCCAACATCCGCAAACGCCACCGGTCCGCTGTTGGTGCCGGTGATGGTGACTTTCACCTGCGCTATGGACGTCGCACCAAAGCCGTCGATCATGGTGTAGCTGAAGCTGTCGGTCGCGGTGTCGCCTTCGGGGAGACTGTCAAACGCATTGCCCACCGTATAGACGACGTTGCTGCCGCCCTTCACGAAGGTGACGCTGCCCAGCGTTCCCTTGGTGTTGACGGAGTCCACGGCTTTGCTGTCGCCCGCATCGGCGTCGGTGTCGTTGGCGAGCACGTTGATCGTCACCGGCAAGGAATTCTTGGCCACCGACAGGCTGTCGCCGACGGCCTGCGGACCATCGTTGACGCCGGTGACCGTGACGATGGCTGTTGCAGTCGACTGGGCGCCGGATTCGTCTTCGATGGTGTAGAAAACCGTTTCGTTGAGGACTTCCCCCTCCCGCAATGCCTGCAACGCCGGGGTCGGTGTATAGACGACTCCTTGGCCGTCCTGCCCGACCTCAACGGTGCCTTTGATCGCGGCAATCGCTGGGATGACGACGAATGTCGTGACTTCCTGGGAAGGATGAGACGTGATCACGATCTCCGACGGGCGCCCGTTGCCATCTGTCGACACAACATGGCGGGTGTCGCCGATGTCGATGTCGGTGTCGTTGGCCAGAACGTTAATCGTCAGCGGGCCGTCGTTCTCGCCCACGCTGGCGCCGTCGGAATGCGCCACCGGCGCATCGTTCACGCCGGTGATCTCAACCGTTACGTCGGCGCTGGACTGGGCGCCGGAGGCGTCGGCAATGGTGTAGCTGAAGTGGTCGAACGCCGTGGCGCCCGCCTTCAGCGATTGCAACTCTGGGGACTGTGCCGGCGTCGCGTAGTACACAAACTGGCGCCCGCCGGACGACGCAAAGGCGGTGTCCCCGAGCGTCGTACTGTCGCGGTTGATCGCCACGAGCCGCACCGCATCGCCGCTGTCGGGGTCTGTATCGTTGCCCAGTACGTCGATCAAGTGGAATTGGTCTTCCGTGGCGTAGAACGTGTCGTCCACGGCCACCGGCCCGTCGTTGACTCCGGTGACGGTGACCGTCACCGCAGCTGTGGACTGCTCGCCTGCCGCGTCCTCGACGGTGTAGTCGAAGGTCTCGGTCGTGGTCGCGCCTGCACCTAAGCTCTGAAACGCTGCGCCCGCCGTGTAAGTCACACCGCTGCCATCGGCAGCGACCAAGGCCGTGCCTTTCAGACCGGTGTCGTTTACGGCCACCACCCTGCGCGTATCGCCGGAATCCACGTCGGTGTCGTTGGCGAGCACGTCAACCCAGACCGATGCGTCGTTCGCGGTGGCCGATGCGCTGTCCGCGACGACGTTCGGCGCGGTGTTCGCAGGTGGCGGCGGTGGTGGGGGCGGGGGCGGTGCGGTCAGGTCGACCGTGGCATCGAGAAACTGCAGCAGTTCGACGTTGTGCAGCGTGTCCGTGCCGTCGTTGCCGTTCGCCACGGTGTCGAGGTCCTGCACCTGCACAACCCCGTCGACGGTGCTGATCGCATAGGAGTCCCGAGTGCCGGCGAACAGTGCAGTGTCCCGCCCCGCGCCGCCGTCGATTGCGTCCGCACCCGCGCCGCCGCTGATCGTATCGTCCGCGTCGCTGCCGACGACGTTGTCGGCGCCGGCCTGCGCGTCGATCAGCGCAATACCGGTCAAGGCGACGCCGGCAAAATTCAATGTGTCCGCGGCGGCGCTGCCGACGACATTGACCGCGCTGTAGCCGTTCGCCGAAATCGCTTCGATCCCGGTCAGCGAATTCGAGAAGTTCGCGCCCAGGCGGATGACCGCACCGTTCGCGCCGGCGACGATGCGGTCGGTGCCGGTGGTTCCGGAGTCGCGATACAGGTCGGTGCCGTCGTTGGCGCCCATCACGACATAGGTGTCGCTGCCCTGGCGGCCGTCGAGCGTATCATTGCCGCCCAGACCGATGAGCCGGTCGTTGCCGGCGCCGCCGTTGATGACGTTGGCATTCGCGTCGGGGCCCGTATTGCGCGTGTTGTCGCCGATCAACAGCAACGAGCCGTCGACAAAGCGCAGGTTGCCGGTGTGGAATTCGCCCAGCGAGTCCCTCTCCAGCGTCACGAAGTCCAGGCCCAGCCTCAAGGTCAGGGTGTTGCCGGACACCGTGATATCGAGGTCGGCGGCGCTGCCGATGTCGAAATTAAGGATGTCATTGCGGGCACGGAACGACGACAGCGTCGTCCCCTTGACCTGAGAGAACTGGTATACGGCCATCTGGTGGACCCCCTTGAACGTGGGATTGACAACAGACGGGTGTACGCAGCATCGCTCATTTTTCATCCAGGAAGTTACATCTTGGCCTGCGGAAAAGCGCGATTGGCGCCAGGTTCACGTCGGGTTGACGCATACAGGCGGCAGCTACCGCGCGCGCCGCTACAAATCGGTGCGCAACTTCCAGATCTCCGGGAACAGCACGACGTCGAGCATCTTGCGCAAGTAGCCCACGCCGCTCGTGCCGCCGGTGCCGCGCTTGAAGCCGATGATGCGTTCCACCGTCGTCACATGGCGGAAGCGCCAGAGGCGGAACGCGTCTTCGAGGTCGGTGAGTTCTTCGCCGAGTTGGTACAGGTCCCAGTGGCGCTCCGGGTCCCGGTAAACGGTGAGCCAGGCTTGCTCGACGGCGTCGCTGACAGGGTAGGCCAACGTCCAGTCGCGCTCGGTATGGCTCGGCGGGATGGGCAAGCCGCGCCGCGCGAGCAGGCGCAATGACTCGTCGTAAAGCGACGGCGCGCGAAACGCCGCGTCGACTTGCGCGAGCAGATCCGGCCGGTGCGAATGCGGTTTCAGCATGGCTGCGTTCTTGTTGCCGAGCATGAACTCGATTTGCCGGTACTGCCAGCTCTGGAAGCCGCTGCTGCTCGCGAGATAGGGGCGGATGGCGGAGTACTCGGGCGGCGTCATCGTCGCGAGCACGTCCCAGGCGTGCACGAGCTGCTCCATGATCTTGCTCACGCGCGCGAGCATCTTGAAGGCGCTGCCGAGCTTGTCGTCGCGGATGCACTGCAATGCCGCGGCCAGCTCGTGCAGGAGCAGCTTCATCCAGAGCTCGCTTGTCTGGTGCTGCACGATGAACAGCATTTCGTTGTGGTCCGGCGAGCGCGGGTGCTGCGCGCCGAGCACGGCGTCCAGGTGCAGGTAGTCGCCGTAGCTCATGTCGTTCGCGAAGTCGAGCTTCGGTGCGTCGGGGTCGGTGTGTGTGCCCATCGAGGAGTCCTCCGGAACAGCATTATTGCTTGACACCTCAAATATCCAGACATAAAGTTCGCGCCATGCGAATCACGTGTGTGGGTGGCGGCCCGGCGGGTCTGTACTTTTCGCTGCTGATGAAGCAGCAGAACCCGGCGCATCAGGTCACGCTGATCGAGCGCAACGCGGCGTCGGACACCTTCGGCTGGGGCGTCGTGCTGTCGGACCAGATGCTCGGCGCGCTGCGCCGCGCCGACGCCAAGACCGCGGCGCAGGTCCATCAGTCGTTCAACCACTGGGACGACATCGAGGTCCACTTCCAGGGCCGCAGCGTGCGCTCGTCGGGTCACGGGTTTTGCGGCATCGGCCGCAGGCGTTTGCTCAACATCCTGCAGGACCGCTGCAGCGAACTGGGCGTGGACTTGCGCTTTTCCACCGAGTTTCCGACCGATGACGCGAGCATCAAAAACGTCGACGCGGACCTCATCATCGCCGCCGACGGCCTGAACAGCCGCATCCGCACCCAGTATGCGGCGACCTACGAGCCCGACATCGACTTGCGCCAGTGCCGTTTCGTCTGGCTCGGCACCACCAAACCCTTCGACGCCTTCACGTTTGCGATCGAACCCACGCCGTGGGGCTGGTTTCAGGCGCACGCGTACCGCTTCGACGCGCAGACGTCGACCTTCATCGTCGAAGCGCCTGAAAGCGTTTGGCGCGCCGCCGGCCTGGAAGAGATGAGCAAGGAAGACGGCATCGCCTTTTGCGAGAAACTGTTCGCCAAATACCTCGACGGTCACAAACTGATGAGCAACGCGGCGCACCTGCGCGGCTCGGCGGCGTGGATCCGCTTCCCGCGTGTCGTGTGCAAACATTGGGTGCACCGCCTGCCCAGCGGCACGCCCGTCGTTCTGATGGGCGACGCCGCGCACACGGCGCATTTCAGCATCGGCTCGGGAACCAAGCTCGCGCTTCGAGGACGCGATCGACCTCGCGGCGAGCCTGGCCGCGCACCCGGACGACGTGAACGAGGCGCTCGCCGACTACGAAGCGCGGCGCAGCGTCGAGGTGCTGAAGATCCAGAACGCGGCGCGCAACTCGACCGAGTGGTTCGAGAACGTCGAGCGCCACGCGAAGCTCGCGCCCGAGCAGTTTGCCTACTCGCTGCTGACGCGTTCGCAGCGCATTTCGCACGAGAACCTGCGCCTGCGCGACGCCGCTTACGTCGGCAGCTTCGAAGACTGGCTCGCGCAGCGCAGCGGGCTGGAGGTGCAAGGCGTGCCGCCGATGTTCACGCCGTTTCGCCTGCGCGGCGTGACGCTGAAGAACCGCGTCGTCGTCTCGCCGATGGCGCAATACAGCGCGGTGAAGGGTGTTCCGGGCGACTACTACCTCGTGCACATGGGCGCGCGCGCGATGGGCGGCGCGGCGCTGATCTTCACCGAGATGACGTGTCCCTCGCCGAGTGCGCGCATCACGCCCGGCTGCTGCGGGCTCTGGAACGACGCGCAGCAACACGCCTGGCGGCGCATTGTCGACTTCGTGCACACGAACAGCAGCGCCAAGGTCGCGCTGCAGCTCGGCCATTCGGGCGCGAAGGGCTCGACGCGCGTGCCGTGGGAGGGCGAAGATGAGCCGCTCAGCGCGGGCAACTGGCCTCTCGTGTCGGCGTCGCCGCAGCAGTATGTGCCAGGCGTGAGCGACTGGTCGCGCGCCATGACTCGCGCCGAGATGGACGCGGTGCGCGATGAGTTCGTCGCCGCGACGCGGCGCGCCGTCGCCGCAGGTTTCGACTGGCTCGAGCTGCACTGCGCCCATGGTTACCTGCTGTCGGCGTTCCTGTCGCCGCTGACGAACCAGCGCGCCGACGACTATGGCGGCAGCCTGGAAAACCGCCTGCGCTACCCGCTCGAAGTGTTCCGGGCGATGCGCGCCGCCTGGCCCGCGCAGTTGCCGATGTCGGTGCGCATTTCGGCGCACGACTGGGTCCCGGGCGGCAACACACCGAGTGATGCGATACAAATCGCGCAAGCGTTCAAGGCGGCGGGCGCGGACCTGATCGACGTCTCGTCGGGCCAGGTGAGCAAGGACCAGCAACCGGTTTACGGCCGCATGTACCAGACGCCGTTTGCCGAGAGCATCCGCAACGAAGTCGGCATCGCGACGATGGCGGTCGGCGCGATTTCCGAGGCCGATCATGTGAACAGCATCATCGCCGCGGGCCGCGCCGACCTCTGCGCAATCGCGCGCCCGCACCTCGCGAACCCGGCGTGGACGCTGCTCGAAGCGGCGAAGATCGGCTACACGCTGGGCATCGGCGCCGACTGGCCGGTGCAGTACCTGTCGGGCAAGAACCAGCTC
This sequence comes from uncultured beta proteobacterium, assembly GCA_963775015.1. GTDB lineage: Bacteria > Pseudomonadota > Gammaproteobacteria > Burkholderiales > Burkholderiaceae_C > JAEMQF01. The sequence goes on from CAVZHI010000025.1 coordinate 112,123, forward strand.
GAGCGCAACCTGGAGCGCGAACGCGCGTTGCTCGAGCAAAACGTCGGATTGAGTCCGCAGGAGCAGGCGAACCTGGCGCTGGGGGTGTGATGCCCGACGTTGCGCACACCGATCACCCCCGCGCCCGCCGGGGTTCAACGGACATGCCACGCGAGTCCGCGCGGTGGATCCCGGCGTTCGCCGGGATGACAGGCGGGCTTCGTCACCCCGGCGCACGCCGGGGGCCAATGCCTATGCCAAGCGAGTGCGCGCGGTGGATGCCCCGGCGTGCGCCGGGATGACAAGTGGGCTTCGTCACCCCGGCGCACGCCGAGGGTCAATGGCCATGCCAAGCGAGTCCGCGCGGTGGATCCCGGCGTTCGCCGGGATGACCGGTGGGCTTCGTCACCCCGGCGCACGCCGGGGTCCACGCGTCGGGCCCACGCCGTGAGCGCCGTCACGCAGGTGCTGCGCCGCGACCTCGAGTCGCGGATCAGCGACGACCACCATCAGGCGCTGAAACTCTGGCTGCGCCTGTTGTCGTGCACGACACGCATCGAAGACGTGATCCGCAGCCGCTTGCGCCGAGAATTTGCGACGACGCTGCCGCGCTTCGACCTGCTGGCCCAGCTCGAGCGCCATCCGGCGGGCCTGACGATGGGCGACCTGTCGCAACGCCTCATGGTGACGGGAGGCAACGTCACCGGAATCACGGATCAATTGGAAGGCGAAGGCCTGGTGCAACGCACGCCGCACCCCGGCGACCGCCGCGCCACCGCGGTGCGCCTCACTCCCGCCGGGCGGCGCCAGTTCCGGCGCATGGCGGCAACCCACGAACAATGGATCGTCGAACTCTTCTCGGCCTGGCCTGACGCCGACAAGAGCCGCGTCCACAACCTGCTCGCCACTCTCAAGACGCACCTCGCAGCGCGCGACGTGCCGCCCCCGATCCGCCGCAAACCGAAGGAGAAAACCGCATGAGCCGACCCATCGACAACCACCTCGCGCAAGGAAACCGCCGCGAATCGGCCACCTTGACGCCGCGCCACTTCGGCTGGGCAGTGCACGGCCAGGTCGGCGTGATCACGCTGAACCGCCCGGAGCGGAAGAACCCGCTCACGTTCGATTCGTACGCCGAACTGCGCGACCTGTTTCGCCTGCTGCAGCACGCCGACGACGTTCGCGCCGTCGTCGTGCAGGGCGCCGGCGGCAATTTCTGCTCGGGCGGCGACGTGCACGAGATCATCGGCCCGCTCACCAAGATGAGCATGCCCGATCTGCTGACGTTCACGCGCATGACGGGTGACGTCGTGAAAGGAATGCGCGCCTGCCCGCAGCCCATCCTCGCCGCGATCGACGGCGTGTGCGCAGGCGCCGGGGCGATCCTGGCGATGGCGTCGGACCTGCGGATCGGCACCTCGCGCAGCAAGACGGCGTTCCTGTTCTCGCGCGTCGGCCTGGCCGGCTGCGACATGGGTTCGTGCAGCATCCTGCCGCGAATCATCGGCCAGGGGCGGGCTTCGGAGCTGCTCTACAGCGGCCGCAACTTGGGCGGCGACGAAGCGCTCGCTTGGGGATTCCTGAACCGCATCGCCGAGCCCGACGCGCTGTTCAGCAGCACGCTCGCCTGGGCGACCGAGCTCGCCACCGGGCCAAGCTTCGGCCACGCGATGACAAAACGCATGCTGCACCAGGAATGGGCGATGGGTGTCGACGAAGCGATCGAGTCGGAAGCGCAGGCGCAGGCGATCTGCATGATGACGCAGGACTTCCACCGCGCTTACCACGCCTTCGCGGCGAAGGCGAAACCGACCTTCGAAGGCGATTGAGAATGACCCCCACGATGAACACGGCGCACCTCGAGTGGCCGTTCTTCGACGAGCGGCATCGCGAGCTCGGCGCCTGGCTCGCCGACGGCGCCGCGGCGCTGTTCGAAGTGCCGCACGCCGGCGCGCGCGACGTCGACTCCGCGTGCCGCCAGCTCGTGCGCCAGCTCGGTGACGCCGGCTGGCTGCGCCACGCCGTGGCAGGCGCGGCGCATGGCGGCGCCGCCGAAGTGATCGACACGCGCGCGATCTGCATGCTGCGCGAGGCGCTTGCGTTTCACCATGGTCTCGCCGATTTTGCGTTTGCGATGCAGGGCCTGGGTTCGGGAGCGATTTCGCTGCACGGCACGGCGGCGCAGCGCGAGCGCTACCTGCCGCGGATTGCACGCGGCACGGCAATCGCCGCGTTTGCGCTGTCCGAACCCGACGCCGGCTCGGACGTGGCGGCGATGGCGTGCAGCGCACAGGACGACGGCGAAGCCTATGTGCTGAACGGCGAAAAAACCTGGATCAGCAACGGCGGCATTGCCGACTTCTACGTCGTCTTCGCGCGCACCAGTTCGCCCAACGCCGCGGCGGTGTCCGGCCAGGCGCGTCCGACGCGCGCGAGCGACGGCATCTCGGCGTTCATCGTCGACGCCACGACACCGGGGCTGGACATCGCGGAGCGCATCCAGGTGATCGCGCCGCACCCGCTCGCGACACTGCGCTTCAAGCAATGCCGTGTGCCACGCAGCCAGATGCTCGGCGCGCCCGGGCAAGGGTTTCGCATCGCGATGCAGACGCTCGACGTGTTCCGCACTTCGGTGGCTGCCGCCGCGCTCGGCTTCGCGCGGCGTGCGCTGCATGAAGGCGTGCAGCGCGCCGCGAGCCGCCCGATGTTCGGCAAGCACCTGTCCGACATGCAGATCACGCAGGCCAAACTTGCGCAGATGGCGACGACGGTCGACAGCGCGGCGCTGCTCACCTACCGCGCCGCCTGGCTGCGCGACCGCGGGCGCACGATCACCCTTGAAGCCGCGATGGCGAAGATGGCAGCGACCGAAGGTGCGCAGCAGGTCATCGACTCTGCGGTGCAGCTTTGGGGCGGCGCGGGTGTCGTGAGCGGCAACATCGTCGAATCGCTCTACCGCGAAATCCGCGCGCTGCGGATCTACGAAGGCGCGACCGAAGTGCAACAGCTCATCATTGCGCGTGAGCTGTTGAAGGCGCATGCGTGAATTGCCGTGCATGCGGTGGATCCCGGCGTTCGCCGGGATGACTGCGGCTTGTCATCCCGGCGAACGCCGGGATCCACTGCGCGACCGCTAGCGACTCCAGATTCAGACCCGGAGGACGAGCATGTCTCATACATCCCACATCGACACGTTCGCGCGAGATCACCTGCCGCCGCCCGAACTGCAACCCGAGTTCCTGTTCGATCGGCCCGAGCTGCAATTTCCCGAGCAGCTCAACTGCGCGAGCGAATTGCTCGATCGCTGGGTCGACGCGGGTCAAGGCGAACGCCTGTGCATTCAAGGCCAGGGTGTGCGCTGGAGCTACGCCGATCTGCAGCGCGAAGCGAACCGCATCGCGAACGTTCTGGTGCAAGACTTCGGCCTCGTCCCCGGAAATCGCGTCCTGCTGCGCGGTGCGAATTCGCCGCGCCTTGCGGCGTGCTGGTTCGGCGTGGTCAAGGCGGGTGGCATCGCGGTGGGCAGCATGCCGCTGCTGCGCGCCAAGGAGTTGACGCAGATCGTGCAGAAGGCCGAAGTCAGCCACGCGCTGTGCGATTCGCGCCTCGCCGACGAACTCGCGCAGGCGCGCGCGAACTGCCCAGACCTTGCGCCACGTCTTGCACTTCAACAGCGCCGACGTCGGCGAACTCGACGCACGCGCGGCGCGCAAATCGGCGAGCTTTCGAAACGTCGCGACGGGCAGGGACGACACCTGCATCATCGCGTTCACTTCGGGAACGACGGGCCAGCCCAAGGGAACGATGCACTTCCATCGCGACGTGATGGCGGCGTGCGCGTGCTGGCCGGCGCATGTGCTGCGGCCGCGCGCCGACGACGTCTTCATCGGCAGCCCGCCGCTCGCGTTCACGTTCGGCCTGGGCGGCATGCTGCTGTTCCCGATGGCCGTCGGTGCGTCGACCGTGTTGCTCGAAAAGGCGACGCCCGACGCGCTGCCGGCGGCGATTGCCCAGTACCGCGCGACGATTTGCGTCACCGCGCCGACGTCGTACCGCGCGATGGCGACACAACTCAAGAGTCACGACATCGCATCGCTGCGCAAGTGCGTGAGCGCAGGCGAGGCGCTGCCCGCGGCGACGCGCAAGCTCTGGAAAGACGCCACGGGAATCGAAATCATCGACGGCATCGGCTCGACCGAGTTGCTGCACATCTTCATTTCGCACGACGAAGCGCACGCCAAGCCCGGCGCGACCGGAACGCCGGTGCCGGGTTACGTCGCGTGCGTGCTCGACGACGCGCTCCAGCCCTTGCCGCCGGGGCAGGTCGGGCGCCTCGCGGTGAAAGGCCCGACGGGCTGCCGCTATCTGACGTTGCCTGGCGACGAGCGCCAGCGTGATTACGTGCAGAACGGCTGGAACCTCACCGGCGACGCGTACCTGGTCGACGCCGACGGCTACTTCGTCTACCAGGCGCGCACCGACGACATGATCATCAGCGGCGGTTACAACATCGCCGGGCCCGAAGTGGAATCGGCTTTGCTGCTGCACAGAGCAGTTGCCGAATGCGGCGTGATCGGCGTCGCCGACGAAGAGCGCGGCCAGATCGTGAAGGCGTTTGTCGTCTTGCGCGCCGGCCACGCGCCTTGCGCAACGCTCGCGCGCGAACTGCAGGACTTCGTGAAGCAGAGCATCGCGCCGTACAAGTACCCGCGTGCAGTCGAATTCCGCGACGCGCTGCCGCGCACCGAAACCGGCAAGCTGCAGCGCTTTCTCCTGCGCGATCCCGCCGCCCCTTCCACACCCAAGGCCACGCCATGAAGACATTGCAGCCGCCCGGCTGGGCATCCCCACGCGGCTATTCGAACGGAGTCGCTGCGCAAGGCGTGCAAGTTTTTGTCGCGGGCCAGGTGGGCTGGAATGCGCGTTGCGAGTTCGAGACCGACGACTTTGTCGGCCAGGTGCGCCAGGCACTGCAGAACGTCGTCGCCGTGTTGGGCGAAGCGCAGGCGCGGCCCGAACACATCGTTCGCATGACGTGGTACCTGCTCGACAAGCGCGAATACCTTGCGCGTGGCCGCGAAGTCGGTGCCGTGTTTCGCGAAGTGATCGGCAGCTACAACGCGGCGATGAGCGCGGTGCAGGTGAGCGCGCTCATCGAAGACCGCGCCAAGGTCGAGATCGAAGTCACTGCGGTCGTGCCGCGGCCTTGAGGGGCGCAACCAGAAGAAAAGCCCGCACGGCCGGGGCCATGCGGGCTCTGATCGGTGTGAAACCGAATCGGGGCCGGAATCAGAACACGTAGATCACGCCCAGCGCGTAGGCGTTGTTCTTCACACTCGGCGTCGGCGTCTTGTTCTCGAGGCGGCCCACGTCCAGGTAGGCGTAGGTGTTCTTGAAGATCTCGCGGTTCGCGAACAGCTCGACGGCGGTCAGCTTGTTGTTGTTGTCGCTGTTCTTGCCGATGTGAGCGCCGATGTTGAAGCCCGCGACAGGCGCAACGACGCCCAAGCCGAGGCCTTTGCCCGAACCGCCGTTGGCGGGAGTGGTCGTGTTCACCGCGCCGCTGTCGGCGTAGCTGCCCATCAGCTTCACGACCTTCAAGTCATAGCTGACAGCAACCGACATGAAATTCTTGCCCAAATCGGTACGCTTGGTTTCGGCAGCGCCCGCGACGACGAGCGGGCCAGCGACGTACTTGACGCCAACCGACACGTTCGCCTTCGTCGTGAGGTCGGCGTGATCTTCGGGCTGGAACCCGGCGTGCACCGTCACGCCGCCGTAGTTCGGCGACATGTACTGCAGCGAACGCGACTGGCGGCCGCGCGGCGCCATCCAGGGTGCGATCAGCGAGTTGCCGAGCGCGGAGGCGGCGTTGGCGGCACCGTTGAAGTCGAAGTCGACCATGACCTGGAACGGCACTGAATCTTGCCGGCCGAGGCGAACTTCGCCGAAGCTTCCCGACGCGCCGAGCCAGGCCTGGCGGTTGAAGAAGAACCCACCCGGGTTCACTTCGCCGTTGCTCGTGATGCCGCCGGTTTCGAACTTGAAGTTGCCCTTCACGCCCGAGCCGATGTCTTGGCTGCCTTTGACGCCGACGCGCGTCGTCGAATTGCCCTGGCTGCTGCTGTCGTCGCCGCCGGAGTGGAAATCGGCCTTCTGCGTCGGATTGACGTTTTCGTTCTTGCCGTAGCTCATGTCGATCAGGCCGTAGACGCTGACCTGGGCTTGGGCTGCGCCGGCGACTGCGAGCAGTGCGGCGATGGGGAGGAGCTTCTTCATGGACTTCCTTTGGAGAGAGTGACAAAACGCACAGCGGCGCAGTCTAGTCTCGAGTTCGGGGAATCCCGTACATCGCGTCGCTCAAGTCGCGCTGACGCAACATGAACATCTGGATACACCTCAATCGGCGCTTCGTGATCTGTTCCGCAAGTCGGGCGCGTCACCGAACGCGTTCGCGGCGGGGCTTCTTCGGTCTCGAAGCTGCGACGGCCTTGCTCGCCACGTTGCGTGCCGCAGCGTTGTCTGACGGGAATCGCGTGAGCGCCAAATCGATGAAGGCGCGTACCTTCGGGCTCAGGTAGCGGTTGCTCGGATACACGGCGTGAACCGGAACCGGCGCCGGTTGCCAACCTGCAAGCACCGGGACGAGACGCCCGGCGGTCAGCGCTGAACATCACGAGGCTGTGCTCGCGCAGTTGCTCCGGCGCGCCGGGGTGGCCTTCGCGCTGCACGTAAAGCGGGCAGGCGAACAACCCGTACTCCCACCGCACGGAGCGAACCATGAGCCTGAAGCATCCCAACGTCGTGAACGCCAAGGCGAAAAAAGCGCGTCGCCATCGTCATTGCCAATCCGGCTGTCTCCACCACCACCGGCTGGCCGGTCGGGTTCTGGTGGGCCGAGTTGACGCACCCGTACCACGTGTTTGCCGAAAAGGGCTACGAAGTCGAAGTCTTCAGCCCGAGCGGCGGCAAGTGCGGGGCCGACGGCATGAGCGACCCGAGCGACGCCAGCGGCTACAGCAAGACGGACCTCATTAGCCAGGGCTTCATCCACACGCCGGAGTTGAAAGCCTTGGTGGAGGACACGAAGAAGGTGGCCGAGATCGACGTGGCCCGGTTCGACGCGATCGTCATCGCGGGAGGCCAGGCACCGATGTTCACGTTCCAGCACGCGCCCGCGTTGCAGAAGAAGTTCGTCGAGTTCTACGAGGCCGGCAAGGTCAGCGCCGCGCTGTGCCACGGCACCGCGATTCTGGCGTTCGCCAAACTCTCCAACGGCGAGTACCTGGCCAAGGGCAAGACCGTGACGGGCTTTGCCAACGTCGAAGAGGACTTTGCCGACAACGCCGTCTGGAGCTACGGCATGTTGCCGCGCGACAAACATGTGATGCCCTGGCGCATCGAAGACCGCCTGAAAGCGATCGGCGCCAACTACGTGCAGGCCGGCCTGTGGCGCATCTTCGCGGTGCGCGACGGCAACCTCATCACCGGGCAGCAGAACTTCTCCGGCGAAGAGACCGCGCGCGCCGTGATTGAAGCACTCGGCGCGTGATCGAGCGGCAGCGCTGAGGCCGCAGGAATCACTGCGTCTTGGCGGCGGCGCGGTTCTGCGCCAACTTGCCGTCGACGAGCGCCACGACGTCGTCCAAGGCTTGCAAACGCCGCCCCTTCTGCGCCGCGATCGCCTGCACGAGGCGATCGACACGTTCGATGTTCGCGGCGCCGCCAAACAGCGCGCGCGCTGCCGACGACGGCCCCGGCAGCGACTGCGCCGCCGCGGCGTATTTTTCGAACGGCACCAGGTCGGTGGGCGCTGCACCCAGCGATTGGCACAATTCGACGACCCAGGCGTAGACGCGGTGCGTCGCTTCGATGTCGCTGTGCACCGCCTCGCGGATCGGGCGCATTCCTTCCGGCGTGATGCAGCGGTAGTTGCCCGCCATCAGCATCGCCCACTTGGCGAGCGGCACGAAAACGGACTCGTGCACTTTCAATTTGACGGGCAGGTCGACACGCTCACTGCCCGTGTCGTAGCGCGCCGCTTCGATGTCGGCGGCGATGCTGCGCAGCATCGCGGTGTGCGCGTCCGACACAAAGCGTGCCGACTTGAAGTTCGTCGGCAGGCGCACCTGGAGCACGTTCACACCGGCGTCGGGCGGCCGCCCGGCCTGCGGATCCGGGCTGCAGAGCGTCATCAAATCCGGGTCGAACGCGTCCCACACGCTCGGATCGGTGTAGCAGTCGCGGCAACCGCCGGCGTTCACGCCGGGGATTCGCGCGAGGTAGGGCAAGGGCGGCATGTTCATGATCGACATGCACGGGACTCGCGCCTTCGCCACACGCTGCATCAATTCGCGCACGCCGCTGGAACGGTATTGCGGTTCTTGCATCGCGAGCGCGACGAGGTCGAACTGCGCCGGGTCGGCGGCGTCAGGGCCGCTCAGCGAGAGCGGGCCGGGCAGCTTGCGCGAATCGACTTCGACCGGTGCATCGCGGCCCTTGATCGGCATGCGAACTCGCATCCCTTCGCGGGTCATGAGGTCGACTTCGGGCGGCAGGCAAATCATTCTCGCGCTGTGGCCGGCGAGCAGCAGCTTGGTCGCGAGCAGCGAACCGTAGGAGGCGCCAAGCACCAGGACTTTGAAAGGCATGGGAAGGGGGTCTCAGATTGATTCGAGGGGGCAGCAGTGTAGGCCGATGCCGCAGCGGCGAAACAGTGCTATCCCTGAGGCGCCCCGCTTGCGAAGTGGCGACCTTGCCGGGCTCAGTGCAACGGCCCCTGGCGGCCGCTGCGTGGCTTGATCGCATTCGCGCCCGGCGGTGCGGCCGAGCCTTGTGCGTTGTCGAGCAGCGACTTGCCGCTCACGCCGGCAAACAGCGCCGCGGCGCGCACCTTGATCTCGAGCAGCTCGGCGGCGCTCACCGAGTACTGGCCGCTCGTCTTGTTCACGTCGATCCGGAACTCGACGTCCTTGCCCGCGTTGGACAGCGTGCCGCTCGTGAACTCGTAGTCATCGCACTCGAACGGATAGCCCTGAGCCTTCGGGTCGTAGTCCAAGTATTCGACGCGCTCGATTTCGCCGCTGGCCAGGTTCAGCAAAGCCTTGGACATCACGATCTCTTCGCTCAATTCGTCGGAAATCTGAATCGGTACTTTCAAATCCACAGCGGATCCTTGCAGGTCGGGAGGGGCTCAATTCTGCCTGGGCAGCGCGGCGCCCGCGGCGCGCGCGTGCCAGAGCAGGATCGCGAGCACGCCCGTGATGCCGATCGCCGAGACGAGCGGCTGCGCGAAGACGAGCGAAATCGACAGGGCGTTCAGCAGGACGAACGCCGGCGCGCCGATCGGCCGCACGACGCGCCCCGTGTACGCCGCGCCCAGGCCAAGGATCGCCACCATCGTCGAGACCAACGCGACGCTGAACGCACCCCAAGTGAAGTCGACGAACAACAGCGCCGGCGTGTAAACGAACGCAAACGGCACGAGCGCCTTGCCCATCGAGAGGCGAAACGCCGTCATCCCGGTGCGCATCGGCTCGCTGCGCGCGATTCCCGCAGCGGCGAACGCGGCCAGCGCGACGGGCGGCGTGACGTCGGCGAGAACGCCGTAATAGAAAACGAAAAAATGCGTCGCGAGTTGCGGCACGCCGAGCTGCGCGAGCGCCGGTGCGACGATCGCCGCGAGGATGATGTAGGTCGGCGTCGTCGGCACGCCGGTGCCCATGATGATGCACGCCAGCGCCGTGAAGATCAGGCCGAAGAACACCGTCACCGGCTTGAGCTGGAACCACTGGAACGGATCGAACGCGACGATCGCTTGCGCCGCGGTTCCCGACAGGTCGAGAACGAACGCCGAGAACTTGAAGCCCATGCCGGTGAGCGTCGTGATGCCGAGAACGAAGCCGACGCACGCGCACGCCGCGCCGATCGAGAGCGCCGATTTCGCGCCCATGTCGAAGCCGCGCACGAGCGCGCGCGGCGTGATCGCAAGACCAGTCATGTTCTTGCCTGCCGGCCCGATGAGCTTCGGAATCCACGAGCACGCCACCGTGAGCGTGATGCCCCAGAACGCGGCGAGGAACGGCGTGTACTGAAGGAGCAACAGCGTCACCATCACGATCAGCGGAATGAACAGGTGCCACGACGTTCGCAGCACCTTGGCGAGCGTCGGAATCTGCGCCGGGTCCATGCCGAGCAGTCCCAGGCGCTTGCTCTCCAGGTGCACCATCCACAGAATCGCGAAGTAATGCAGCGCCGCCGGAACGATCGCGACCAGGATCAACTGGTTGTACGGAATGCCGAGCGTCTCGGCCATGATGAACGCGGCCGCGCCCATGATCGGCGGCGTGACCTGGCCGCCGCACGCGGCCGACGCCTCCACCGCGCCGGCAAAACGCGGCGAGAAGCCGACCTTCTTCATCAGGGGAATCGTCATCACGCCGGTTGTCACCGCGTTCGCGATCGCCGAGCCCGAGATCATGCCGAACAGCCCGGACGAGACGACGCAAACCTTCGCCGGCCCGCCGGAAAAGCGCCCGGCGGCGACGGTGGCGAGATTGACGAACAACTGCCCCAGGCCGGTGAGCTGCGCCATGATGCCGAACAGCACGAAGTGAAAGACGAAGGTCGCGACGACGCCCACCGGAATCCCGTAAATGCCTTCCGTGCCCTTGTACAAATGAGCGACGACGCGCGCGACGCTGTAGCCGCGGTGCGCCAGGTCGCCGGGCAGGTAGGGGCCGAAGATGCCGTAGAGCACGGTCGCCACGGCGAGCAGCGGCAGGAAGATGCCCATCGTGCGGCGCGCCGCTTCCAGCACCATCGCGATCGCGATCACGCCGAACATCAGGTCGATCGGCGTGTGCTGGCCCGGGCGCTGGATGAAGATGCCGTCGAAGAAGATCAACAAGTACAGCGAAAAGCCCGACGCGAGCGCGGCGAAGACCCAGTCGCGAAGCGGGATGTGCGTGTGGCTGCCGTCGTACGCCGTGAACGGCAGCGACAGCGCCGCAAGCGCGAACAGCACGCCGCCGAATGCAACCTTCGCCCCGGCGGGAACCTGCTCGCCCACTGATTGCACGAGGCTCCAGCCGAGCACGAGGTAGAACAGCGCCAGCGCCGCCGAGACGATCCACTCCCAAGCGCCGGGCAGGCGCTTCTGGCGCGGGAAGACGAGAAACACCAGGCCCAACACGACACTCAAGTGGATCGCGCGGTGCGCGATCTCGTTGTGCAGCCCGAAACCGGCGGTGTAGTAGTGCCAGCTCGACAGCGCGACCGCGATCACGGTCACGATGGCGGCCGAAGCACCGACGAGGCGGCGGAAACTCGCTTCGGGGTCGAACTGCTCGATCAGGCGGTCGACTTCGTCTTGGGGCAGGGCGCTCACGTGGCGCGCTTCCTCTGCGCGGCGTCATCCCGGCGAAAGCCGGGATCCACGCGCTGCGCTGCGCTTCGCATGGCAGTGGATCCCGGCTTTCGCCGGGATGACGGAATACCTGCGGGGAAGCAGCCGACGGCATGGATCTGAATCGCCTGAGTGGTCAGCTCGCCGAGCCACAGCGGCCCCGAAGGCAACAGCAGTCGCATGCGCTGCGCCGGCAGCGGCCGCACGACCAGGGGATCCACGCTGCGTTCGAGCTCGAGCCGTGAGCCCTGCGCGTTGCGCGTCAGACGCTCGCCCGGGCCTGCGGCGTAGGGCAGGCCGTAGCCTTGGCCGTCGAAGCGCTCTTCGATCAGCACCGCGTGCGGGCGGAACTCATAGCGGTCGATCACCGTCGTGCCAAGCACCGAATGCTCGAACGCGATCGACACGCCCGGCTCGGCGAGCGCGACGCGCTGCAGCATCCGCCCGCTGCGGTGCTCGCGCAGCACCAGTTCGCAGCCCGCAACCGCCGGAGCCAGCAGCACGCAGGCCAGCGCGGCCGCGCACTGCGCCGCCCTCACTTCAGGACGCCTTTTTCCTTGAAGTATTTCGCCGCGCCCGGGTGCAGCGGAACGGTGCCGAAGCCGAGCGCCGTGCTCAGGCTGATGTTCTTGCCCTGCGCGTGCACCTGGCCCATGATGGCCGTGTTCTCGTACAGCGCTTTCGTCACTTCGTACGCCATCGTGTCAGACACGCCGTCGTGCGCGACCCACACCGCCATCACGGCGAGCGTGTCCACCGCTGCGGTCTGGCCCTTGTAGGTGTTTGCCGGCAACGGCACGCGCGTGTAATAGGGCTGCTGCTTTTGCAGCTCGGCGATTTCCGGCCCGGCGAGGGCCAGCACTTTCAGCGCGTGGCTTTGCGCAAAGTCGGTCACTGCGGCGGTGGGCGTGCCGGCGGTGATGAGCGTGGCGTGCAGGTTGCCGTCCTTGATCTTGTCCACGGCCTGCGTGAACGACGACAGGTCTTCCTTCACGTCGGCGCGCGTCATGCCGTGTACCTTGAGCAGGTCGGTGAGCAACTGGTACTGGCCCGATCCCGGCGCACCCGACGAGACGCTCTTGCCTTTCAGATCGCGAATGCTGCTGATGTTGAAGTCGGCGCGCGTGATGAACTGCACCGTCTCGGGGTAGAGCGCGCCGAGCGCGCGCAGGTTCTTGATCGGCGCCTTGTCGAACTGGCCGGTGCCGTTGTAGGCGGCGTCCAGGATGTCGGCAGCGACGAACGCCGATTCGATCTCCTTGTTGCCGAGCAACTTCGCGTTGCCGACCGACGCCCCCGCGGCTTCTGCCGTGGCGCTGATCTTCTTGCCCTCGACCGTTGCCTTGTTCGAGATCAGCTGCGCGAGCATTCCGCCGAGCGGGTAGTACGTGCCGCCGGTGCCGCCGGTGGCGATGCCGAAGAAGACGCGCTGCTGGGCGAGTGCGGCGCTGGCCGTGAGCACGGCGGCGCTGACGGCGATGGCGAAGGACAGAGAGCGAATATTCACGCGGTATCTCCTGCGGGGTCTGGAATGCGCCGCACGATACGGTGTGTGCCGGGGCGGGTCTATCGAGGTTTGCCCTCGCTGGGCGGTGCGCCATGGCGGCCGCCCCGCGCAGGAGGGGCGCCCCGAAGGCGTATGTTGCTGCGTGCTTCACACAGCTTTACGCGCAAGCGTGAATCTTTGGTGAACCGGGCGGGACGCCTGGCCGTTGTCTGGAGGCGGCGACGTCGTGTCGCTTGCTGCAACCGCCAAGGAGTACGGAATCATGATCAGCAACAAGAAACTCATCGCCGCCGTTGCGCTGGCGGGCTTCTTCAGCACGGGGCTGTCGCAAGCGGCAAGCCTGCAGTGGGTGACGGTCGGCCCGCTCCCGGTGCCGGTGATTCTTCCCGGCCACGTGCGCTTGCCGTCGGTCATCGTTCCCCCGGTTGTCGTGCCGCAGGTCCACGTTCAGCATCACGCCCCGGTGCCGGTGATCTATGCCCCGGCGCACCGCCATGGGTACGGCTACGGTGACCGCGATGGCGACGGGATTCCGAATCGCTACGACCGGGTCTACAACCCGCGTTGGGACCGCGACGGCGACGGCATCCCGAACTGGCGCGATCACGGCGATCGGCATGATCGCCACGATCGCCGCGAGGAGCGCCGCCGCCATCACTGATCCAACCCATCGCCCATCGGGCGACCCCGGACGGCGGCCGTTGATGGTCTGCATTTGCAGGCCCGTGTAGGCGACGGCGCACATCAGCAGGTCGAAAGCGTCGACGGCGACAGGCAAAGCCGCGAAGTGGTTCTCGCCCATCCAGCCGGTCGTGAACGGCATCAGCGAGAGCCAGAACAGCAGGTACAGGTTCGCCCATAGCACGCCGCCGCTGCTGCGGCGCGGTCGGCCGGAATCAGGCTGCGGCGTCGCGCGGCGCGAAGAGCATGTCGCTGAAGGTGCGCGCGAGCGCCGTGTCGCACGCCATGCCGTGCGCGAGGTGCACGTTCATCGCAAAGCCGTCGAAAGCCATCAGCATCACACCAGCGATGCGCTCGCTTTGCGGCGCGTCCAGGCCCAGACAGCCCGCGACCCAGCCGGCGACGCGCCCCTGGAACATCTCGCGCAGGTGCGGGCTGTAGTCGCCGTTGCCGCTGCTCGTCGACACGGCTTGCATCACGTTGTTCGCAAAACCGTTCGTCTCGCGCGGCAGATCCCGCCACAGCGCGAGCAGCAAGCGCTGCAGGCGTTGCCGCGGGTCGGCGATGCGGCGCAGCGAACGGTCCAGCTTGTCCAGGCGCTCGCGCAGCCACGGCTCGTAAAGCGTGAACAGGATGTGGATCTTGGAGTGGAAGTAGACGTAGACGTTGGCCGTCGAGATGCCCGCCGCGCCGGCGATCGCCGGAATGTTCGTGACGCTGTAGCCCTGGGTGCTGAACAGGTCGAACGCGGCGGCCAGGATCGCTTCGCGAACGCCTTCCTTCTTCCGCTGTGACATGTGCTCGCGCCTCGCTGTCGGTGCCCGGCCGGGCCGGAATTCAAAACTGAATGGTATTCGCTATTGACAGGTGCGGGCACGGTCTCTAGAGTTGCCGGCTCGCCCCGAGCATTGCGCAACGAGCGGGCTTCGCGCACCGGACCCACCATGCACTCAGCGATCCGTACCCAGGAAGTGAACCCGGCCAAGCTGGCGCTGCTGTTTCGCAAGCAGTTCGAGTTGTGCCGCCTGGGCCCGGGGCAAACCGTCGCGATCGTGAGCGATCTCGGAACGCGCCGTGAATACATCCAGGCCGGATTCGCCGCCGCCGAGGCGATGGGCGTCGACATCTACGAGATGTGCGTGAACGCGATTCCGGGCTGGACGAGCGTCGGCGTGGCGACCATCGGCCAGTGCAAGGGCACGCTCGAGGCGCTGAGCGTGGCCGACATGGTGCTGATCTTCCACGTGCCGCTGTTCTCGAAGTGGCTCAAGCAGGTCATGAACAAGGGCGTTCGCGTGCAGATGATCATCGACGCGCCCGACGACCTGTACAACCTGCAGTCGCCGCCGGGCTCTGAAGGAAGCGGTGCTGCACGCCGAAAGCCTGTACCAGAAGACGCAGCAGGTGCGCGTCACGAGCCAGGCCGGCACCGACCTCAGCTACCGCTGCGGCGAATACCCGGTGATGAGCCAATGGGGAATCGCCGACGAGCCGGGCCACTTCGACCACTGGGGCGTCGGTCTGTTGCACACCTTCCCGAACGAAGGCAGCGCCGCGGGCCGGGTCGTGATCGCGCCGGGCGACATCGTCATCCTGCCGTACTGCCGTTACGTCACCGATGCGATTCACCTGGACGTCGAAGGCGGGCACATCACGCGCATCGAAGGCGGTGTCGACGCGGCGCTGATGCGCGAGTGGCTCGCCGAAGGGCCAGGTGAGCCCGGAGGACCGCGACCCCTACGCCGTGTCGCACCTCGGCTGGGGCCTGAACCCGCAGTGCCGCTGGGATTCGCTCGCGCTCTACGGCGACGCACCCGAGCGCAGCCGCGCCGCGGCGCGCAGTTTCCCGGGCAACTTCCTGTTCTCCACCGGGCCGAACACGCAAGGCGGCGGCAAACGCACGACGCGTGGCCACTACGACGTGCCGATGCGCGGCTGCACGATCGCGCTGGACGGCAACGTGGTCGTGAAGGACGGCAAGCTCGTCGACCCGAAGATGATCGTGCCGCGCGTTCCGCGCTGACTCGCGCCATCAACGCCCACACGCGCCATGTTGATCGACGGTGAATTCGCCGTGAACGCGCCGCCGCAGGCGTTGCTGCAGCACCTGTTCGATGCGCGCCTGATGGCGTCGTGCCTGCCGGGTTGCGAAACGCTCGAGCTGCTCGACGCCGACCGCTACCGCGCTGTAGTGCTGATCTCGATGGCGGGTATCGATGCGCGCTTTGACCTGCAGGTGCAAATCACGCAGCGCGAAGCGGACCGCATCGGCGCCATCGTGCGCGGCGAAGAAGGCGGCCGCGCGAGCACCTTGCAGGCCGAGAGCCAGATCACGCTCACTGCCACTCCCGAAGGAACGCGCGTGAGCTACCGCGCCGACGTGTCCTTGACGGGACGCCTGGGTCGGTTCGCCCTGGGAATGATGAAGAAGAAGGCGCAGTCGCTCGGCGCCGAGTTCGCCGCCAACTTGCAGCAGAAATTGCAGGAGCTCGGCGCGCCCGCAGCAGCCGGTGCGCCTGTGGCCGCATCCGCAGCAGCGCGCGGCGCGACGCTTCAGGCACCTGCCGCAAGCGCAGCGCGCAAGACCGGTTGGCAGGCCTGGGTGATGTGGTGGCGCGGCGTGTGGGCCGCAATGTCCGGAGCAAAGGGCTGACATGGCTGCATTGCAAGGCCTGTATCGCCCAAGCAGCGTTGCCGAAGCGGCGGGCCTGCTCGCGCAGGATCCAAACGCGAAATTGCTCGCTGGTGGCGCGACGCTCGTCGCGATGCTCAACGCCGGCGTGATCGAACCCGAAGCGCTGATCAGCGTCTCAGGCATCGCCGAGATGCAGGGCATCAGCACCTTGCCCGACGGGCGGCTGCGAATCGGCGCGTTCACGCGCCATCGCGACACCGCGGCGTGTGCGTTGCTCGTGGGCGCCGCGGCGGTGCTGCGCAGCGCAGCGTCGCAAATCGCGAATGCGACGGTGCGCAACATGGGGACGATCGGCGGCTCGATCGCCTTCGCCGACCCGGGGCTCGACTACCCACCGGCGCTCGTCGCGCTGCGCGCCGAAGTCGAAGTGGCGTCGGCGAGCGGGCGGCGCGTGCTGCCGGCGAAGGAATTTTTCGTCGACTGGTACCAAACCGCGCTCGCGCCGGGGGAACTCGTCGTCGCCGTACTGTTGCCCGCGCCGCGCCGCGGCGACGCCGGTGTTTACATCAAACATGCACGAGTCGCAGGCGACTACGCGACGGTGTCGGTCGCCGCGTGTCTGGGTGCAGACGGAGGAATGCAGGCCGCGGTCGGCGCCTGTGGCCCGGCGCCGCTCGCGCTGCGCGAAGTGGATTCGCTGCTGTCGCAAGACCGTAGCGACGCCGCCGTGGCGCGCGCCGGCGCCCTGCTGGACCGCATCGCCGACCCGCTGGACGACGTGCGCGGCACGGCGTCATACCGCAGGCGGCTGATCCCGAGACTGCTCTTGCGCGCCGTGCGCGCAGCCGAGTCCGCGCAGCGAACCGCGCCATGATGAAAACTTCCGCTGTCGCATTGCGCATCAACGGTGACCTCGTCAGCGTGCAAGCGAGCCTGCACGACACGCTGCTCACGGTGCTGCGCGACGCCCTCAACCTCACCGCCGCCAAACGCGGTTGCAACCAGGGCGTGTGCGGCGCGTGCACGGTGAGCGTCGACGATTCGCCGATGCGCGCCTGCCTGAGCCTGGCGCACAACTGCGAAGGGGCGCAGATCCGCACGCTCGAAGGCCTGAACGCTGAGCCGCGGATTCAGGCCTTGCAACGCGCGTTCGCGCAGGCCGGCGGATTCCAGTGCGGCTTCTGCACGCCGGGAATGCTGATCGCCGCCAACGCATTGCTCGAGCAGACCGCCGCGCCCGACGAGGTGGCGATCCGCACCGCACTGAGCGGCAACCTGTGCCGCTGCACCGGCTACGCGCGAATCGTGCAGGCGGTGCAAGCCGCTGCGGCCGAGCTGCGCGGCGCGGGGGCGGCGCCGTGACAAGCACCGTTCAGTCGAGCGACGCCGTCGGCGCGTCGATCGCGCAAGTCGAAGGCGCCGACAAACTCAGCGGCCGCGCCCAATACATCGCCGACCTGCATCGCCCGGGAATGCTGCACGGCGCGATCCTGCAAAGCCCGCACGCGCACGCGCGAATACGCGGCTACGACGTGAGCAAGGCGCTCGCGTTGCCCGGCGTGCGCGCCATCGTCACCGGCGATGACTTGGATGCGAAGCACCGCATGGGCGCTTTCATCAAGGACGAGCCCGCGTTCGCCAAGGGCAAGGTGCGCTACGTCGGCGAGATCGTCGCCGCGGTCGCGGCGGACAGCGAGCGAATCGCACGGCGCGCGGTGCGTCTCATCGAGGTCGACTACGAGGAACTTCCCGCTCTGCTCGACCCGGCCGCCGCGCTCGCGCCGGGCGCGGCGCTCGTTCACGAAGACGCGGTGAACTACGTCAAGGTGTTCGACGCCGGAACGTCGGGCAACCTGTGCTCGCGCACCCAGCTGCGCGAAGGCGACGTCGAGTCCGCGTGGGCGCAATGCGACGTGATCGTCGAAGGCACGTTCCAGACCCAGGCCCAGGCGCACCTGGCGATCGAACCCTGTGGCGCGCTCGCCGAAGTTGATTCCTCCGGACGGATCACGCTCTGGTCGGCGAACCAATCGGTGTTCCGCGTCCAGGCCAACGTGTGCGAATCGCTCGGCCTGCCGATGACCAAGCTGCGCTGCCTCACGCCGCACATCGGCGCGGGTTTCGGCAACAAGATGGAAGCGCATGTGCAGCCGGCGCTCGTCAAGCTCGCGCTCAAGTGCGGGCGCAGCGTGAAGCTGATCCTGAGCCGCGAAGAAGACTTCGAGACGGTGCGCGCGCGGCATCCGATGACCGTCCGCATGAAGACCGGCGCACTGCGCGACGGCACGCTCATCGCGCGCGAAACCGAACTCCTGCTCGACGGTGGCGCGTATGGCGACGACAGCCCGGGGGTGCTCGGCTACGCGCTGCTGATGAGCAACGGCCCGTACAACATCGCCAACGCGCACGCGCATGGCCAGGTGGCGTACACGAACAAGTTGCGCTTCGGCGCGTTTCGCGGCTTTGGCGTTCCGCAGGTGACTTTTGCGTCCGAGCAGCAGCTCGACGAAGTTGCACGCCGACTGGCGCTCGATCCGATCTCCCTTCGCCGGCGCAACATGAAGCGCGACGGCGACGCTTGGTTCGGCGGGCAGGCGATCCACTCGAACGGACTCGCGCAGTGCCTGGACATCGTCGAGCGCGAATCGAACTGGCAGGCGACGCGCAGTGCGGCGGCCAAGGAGGCGCTGCCGGTCTCGCAGGCCGCGCCTGCGCCCACGTCGACGCCCACGGCGAGCGCGGCCGCAGCGTCGGAAATCCGCCGCGGCCGCGGCATGGCGGTGGCCGCGCACATCGGCGGCCTGCTCGCGTCGGGCGCGATCGTGCGCCTGCTCGAGGACGGCAGCGTCTTGCTCAACACCGGCGCGGTCGACATCGGCCAGGGCAGCAACACGGTGCTGACGCAAATCTGCGCGCAGGCGCTCCAGGTGCCGGTGGAAAAGGTCGCGATCGCGAGCCCCGACACCGACGGCTCGCCCTACAACTGGGGAACGACGGCGAGCCGCGTCACCTACATGGCCGGGCGCAGCGTCGTCGCCGCAGCTGCCGAGATCGAGAAGAAACTCAAAGCGCACGCCGGCGAAATGCTCGAGTGTTCGGTGAACGACCTCGAATTGCGCCCGGGCGGAATCGTCGCCGTGAAAGGCGTCGACAAGCTCAGCGTCACGTTTGCCGACATTTCGGGTCGCGCGCATTGGGCGGCGGGCGGGCCGCTCATCGGCTCCCACAGCTGGGTCTTCGACCAGCCGACGATCGACCCGAAGCGCGCCGTCGCGCTCGGGTTGCCGTTCGGCAAGATCGGCATCTTCAGCTTCAACGCGCTGGTCGTCGATGTCGACGTCGACACGGTGACGGGCAAAGTGCGCGTGGTTAACGCCTGGTCGGCGTGCGACGTCGGGCGCGCGATCAACCCGGCGCTCGTGAGCGGCCAGATCGAGGGCGCGTTCGTGCAGGGCCTGGGCTTCGCGCTCACCGAGGAAATGGTCTGGGACGGCGCGCGCCTGGCCAATCCGAGCCTGATGGACTACAAGATCCCCACCTTCGCCGAGCTGCCCGACGTGCTGCGCGCCTACATCGTCGAAGCGGCCGACCCGACCGGCCCGTTCGGCGCGAAGAGCGTCGGCGAGATCGGCATCAACGCCGTCGCGGCGGCGATTGCGAACGCGATTTCCGATGCGATCGGCGTGCGCCTGCGCGAATTGCCGATGAGCGGCGAGCGCGTGCTCGACGCGCTGCTCGACGGCGGAGCCCGCGGCGTGAGGATCGACGACTATCCCGCGCAAGAGCCGCTCTCGGCGCTCGGCGCGGCGTACCAGCAGCGCGTGCTCGCGCTCGGGCAGGGCGTGCGCAGGGCGAAGACATCGCCTACGGCGCCGACCCGTACCAGTCGCTCAGCGTTTACCGCGCCGAACGCCCGAGCGGCGACGTTCTGATGTTCTTCCACGGCGGCGGCTGGACGAACGGCTACAAGGAGTGGATGGCGTTCATGGCGCCGGCGCTGGTCGCGCAGGGCGTGACCTTCGTCAGCGCCGGCTATCGGCTCGCGCCGGCGCATCTGTTCCCCGTCGGCCTGGACGATTGCGCCGACGCGCTCGCCTGGGTCGCGCGAAACATCGACGCGTATGGCGGCAGCGCGCAGCGCATCTTCGTCGGCGGGCATTCGGCCGGCGGCCACTACGCCGCCTTGCTCGCCGTCAGTGCGGCGTGGCGTGCCGAGCGCGCATTGCGCTTGAACATTGTGCGCGGCTGCCTGCCGGTGTCGGGCGTGTACCGCTTCGGCGCCGACAGCGGCATGGCAGTGCGGCCGCGTTTCCTTGGCGCGGTGGCTGACGGCAGCGCCGAGGCCGCAGCGTCGCCGCTGCTCCACATCGATCGCAGCGTCTGCCCGCCGTTCCTGCTCACCCACGGCAGCCGCGACTTCCCGCACCTCATCAATCAGGCGCAGCAGATGGCGCAGGCGCTGCAGGACGCAGGCGTTCCCGTGCAAACGCAAGTTCTCGACGACTGTGACCACTTCGACGCCAGCGTCGCGTGCGGCGACCCCGGGAAACCCTGGGTCGCGCGCGCCACCGCATGGATGCGACAGTTGGGCACAACGCCCTAGACGTCCGACGACATTCGCCCAACCCACATCGATACCAAGGAGACAGACCATGACGACCTCACCCACCACCAGCCGCCGCGCCGTGCTCGGCTCGATCACCGCCGGCGTTGTGCTCGCGCTCACCTCAGCCGGCGCAACGGCGCAGGCCGACAAACCGTTGCGCCTGGGCTTCTCGATCGCGCGCACCGGCATGCTCGCCGCGGCGACGCCATCGCAACTGAACACCTACGAGCTCTGGCGCGAACAGGTGAATGCGCGTGGCGGCATGAACGTGGGCGGCACAAAGCGCAAGGTCGAGTTCGTGATCTTCGACGACCAGTCCAAGCCCGAGCAGGCAGTGCGCATCTATGAAAAACTCATCACCGACGACAAGGTCGACTTGCTGCTCGCGCCGTGGGGAACGCCGTTCCACCTGTCGATCGCGCCGGTGCTGGAAAAATTCAAGTTTCCGATGGTCGGCAACACCGCGGCGTCGGTCGCGCTGCGCACGGTGAAGCCGGGCTACATCTGGTTCCCGACGTCGGCGATCCCGGACCGCATCGGCGTCGAACTCACGGCGATGCTGAAAGCGCAGAACGTCAAGTCGGTCGCCGTGATCGCGAACGTCTTGCCGTTCACGAAAGAGATCAAGAACTTCCTCGAACCCGAGCTGAAGAAAGCCGGCATCGAGATCAAGGTCTCGAGCGAGTACCCGCCCGACGTGAAAGACATGACGGCGACGCTGACGCAAGCGAAAGCGGCGAATGTCGACGCCGTGCTCGCGCTCGCCTACCCGGGCGACTCGGTGCTTTACGCGAAGCAGGCGAAAGAACTCGGCCTGAACTCGCCGTTCCAGTTCGTCGCGATCGGCCCGAGCGACGCGTTCTTTCCGAAAGCGGTGGGCGCGCAATCAGCCGACGGTGTGGTGACGATCGCGCACTGGTCGCCGCGTGCCGACTGGAAGGGTTCGCAGGCCTTCTACGACGCGTACGTGAAGAAGTTCGGCGAAGACCCGGACTACCTGAACTCGGCGCTCGCGTGGATGTCGCTCGAGATTCTAGAGAGCGCGGTCGCCAAGCACGGCCTGGACAAGGAGAAGATCCGCGCCATGATCAGCAGCGATACTTTCGACACGATCAACGGCAAGGTCAAGTTCGACGGCGTGCAGAACTCGATCACGCCCACCGCGTTCGTGCAGTACCAGAAGGGCAAGCTGCAAATCGTCTGGCCGGCGAGCATCGCGACCGGCAAGTACGAGGCGAAGAAGGGTTGGTGAGCCGCGACCGGGCCCGCGCGGCGATAGCCCGGCGCGCGCCGGCGTGACGGGGTCTGCGCGATGGCTTTGATTGACACGCTGCTGTCGGGGCAGTTGCTGTTCGCTGCCCTCGTCACCGGATCGCTGTACGCGCTCGTCGCGCTCGGGCTGAACCTGGTGTACGGGACGATGCGCATGCTCAACGTCGCGCATGGCGACCTGGTGATGCTCGGCGCTTACGCGGCGTTCTGGGCGGTCACGCTGCTGGGCGTGTCGCCGCTGTGGGCGGCGCCGGTGGTCGCTGCGCTCGGCGCGGCGCTGGGAGTCGCGCTCTACGCCGGTGTGTTCCGACGTTTGCTCGCCGCAGGTACGCCTTCGAGCGCGGCGCGGTTGGAAGGCAATTCGCTGTTGCTCTTCTTCGGCCTGTCGATCGTCGTGCAGAACGTCGCTGCGCTGGTGTTCACGCCGAACAACCGCGCGTACAACGCATTGGGCGACGTGCTGCGCATCGGCAACGTCGCGATGACGGCAAATCGCCTCGCGGCATTGTTGATCGCCGGGGGCTGCTGCGTCGCCGCGGCGCTGTATCTGCGGCGCAGTAGCGACGGGCTGGCGATGCGCGCCGTGATCGAACGCCGCGAAGCGGCGCTGATCGTCGGCGTCGATGTGGACCGCGTGCAGGGCCTCGCGTTCGCGCTCGGCTTCGGCAGCGCGGCGCTGGCGGGCGTGCTGATGTCGATGCTCGAGCAGTTCTCGCCGTTCTCAGGCTTCCCGTTCACGATCGCCGGCTTCATCGTCATCATCCTCGGCGGCCTGGGCAACGTCAGCGCGGGTCTGGCCGCGGCGTTGCTGCTGGGCGTGATCGAGACCTACGGCGTCGCGCTCACGTCGGCGAACCTGCGTTCGGTGTTGCTCTACGGCTGCTTTGTCGGCGCGCTCCTTTTGTTCCCGAACGGCGTCTTCGCCCGGCGCGCGAGATGAGCCACCCGCGAAGCGTGGTTCTGTGCGCGCTCGCCGCGCTCGGCGCGATCGGCCTGCCGTGGCTCGCGAACGACTACCTCGTCGGCGTCGGCCTGACGCTGTGGATGTGGATGGCGCTCACGCTGAGCTGGTGCGTGCTCTCGAAGATGACGGGCTATGTGTCGCTCGGCCACGTCGTGTTTTACGGCCTGGGCGCCTACCTCGTCGTCGTGTCGTGGCAGAGCGTGCCGCTGTGGCTCGCGATACCCGCCGCAGGGCTGCTCGCCGCGGCGTTCGCGGCGATCGTCGGCTTGCCCGTGCTGCGCGTGCGCGGGCCGTATTTCGTCATCCTCACCTTCGGCCTGGCCGAACTCGTGAAGTACAGCATCATCGCGTTCGAGTCGGCCTCAGGCGTGGCGAGCCGCATCCTGTTCGGCGCGCCCGACCTGGTGACGATCTACTTCGCGATGCTCGCGCTCGCCGTCGCCGCGCTGCTGCTGTTCGCATGGGTTGCGAACAGCCGCTTCGGCCATGGGCTGCGGTCGCTGCGCGAAGACGAAGAAGCGGCCGAGACGCTGGGCGTGCCCGTCGCGCGCTACAAGCTGATCGCGTTCGTGCTGTCCGCAGCGCTGCCCGGCATGGTGGGCGGCGTGATGGCGCTGCGCTCGACCTACTTCGTCACCGGTGGCGTGTTCGACCCGATGATCTCCGTCACGGTGATCGCGATGGCGCTGCTCGGCGGCGGCGACAACGCGAAGGGCCCTGTGCTCGGCGTGCTCTTTCTCGCGCTGCTGTCGGAGCTGCTGTGGGCGCAGGCGCCGCTGCTCTACATGGTGATCCTCGGCGCCATCCTGGTCGTGTTCGTGCTCGTCCTGCCCAACGGTTTGATGGGCCTCATCAAGCCGCCGCGCGCACCGGGCGCCGACGCGGGGCGAGCACCATGACCGCGCTGCTTTCAGTGCAGGACCTGAGCAAACGCTTCGGCGGCCTGACCGCGCTCGACGCCGTGTCGTTCGACGTGAATGCGGGCGCGATCGTCGGCCTGATGGGCGCCAACGGCGCGGGCAAGACGACGCTGTTCAGCCTGATCGCGGGCAACGCCAGGCCGAGCAGCGGCGTCATCCACTTCCAAGGGCGCTCGCTCGTCGGCCTGCGGCCGGACCAGATCTGCCGCCTGGGCGTGGCGCGCACGTTCCAGATCGTCAAGCCTTTCCCGAATCTGACGGTGCTGGAAAACCTGCGCACCGCGGCGCTGTTCGGCAAGGCCGGGCACACCCGCGCGGCGAGCGCCGATGCCGCGTCGCGCCACGTGCTCGCCGAAGTCGGCCTCGCCGACGTGGCACACCGCCCCGCGGCAACGCTCACGCTGTCGGGCCAGAAGCGCCTGGAGATCGCGCGCGCGGTCGCCACCGGCGCGCAACTGATTCTGCTCGACGAAGTGATGGCCGGCCTCACGCCGACCGAAGTGACCGCCATGCTGCAAACGCTGCGCGACCTGCACGCGACGCGCGGCCTGACGCTGCTCGTGATCGAACACGTGATGCGCGTGCTGATGGATCTGTGCGAAAAAATCGTCGTGCTGCACCACGGGCAACTCATCGCGATAGGCGCGCCGCTCGACATCGCGCGCGATTCGCAAGTGCTCGCGGTCTACTTCGGGGCGCCGGCGTGAGCGCGCCCGAGGCAACGCAAGACGCGGGCGCGCGCCCCAAGGGCACCGACCCGGGCCTGAGCGAAGCAATGCTCGAGATCGAAAGCCTGGTCGGCGGCTACGGCGCGACCCGCGTCCTGCACGGCGTATCGATGCGGATCGGCGCGCTCGGCGTGACGGCGCTGTTAGGTGCCAATGGCGCGGGCAAGACGACGCTGATGAAAACCCTCTGCGGGCTGAACCCGGTGCAAGGCGGGCGGCTGCGCTTTCTCGGCGAAGACATCGCAGGCACGCCATGCCACCGGCGCGTTCTTGCCGGCCTCGTGCTCGTTCCCGAAGGGCGCATGGTCTTCCCGAGCCTGAGCGTCGCCGAGAACCTGCGCCTGGGCGCGATCAACCCGCGCGCGCGGCCACGCTGGCGGCAAGGGCTGGACCATGTGTACCACGTGTTCCCGCGCCTGCTCGAGCGCGAACGCCAACTCGCGGTGACGCTCTCCGGCGGCGAACAGCAGATGCTCGCGATCGGCCGCGGCCTGATGGCGCAACCCAAACTGATGCTGCTCGACGAACCCACACTCGGCCTCGCGCCGCTGATCGCGCAGCAGATGTTCGATCTGATCGCGCGCCTGGTCGAAGGCGGCCTCACACTCTTGCTCGCCGAGCAGGATGTGCCCAAGACGCTCAGGGCGGCGAATTACGCTTACGTGATTGAGACTGGGCGCGTGGCAGCCGAGGGGGCCGCTGACAGCATTGCCAGCGATCCGCGGATTCGGCAGGCTTACATGGGGTTGTGATGGGCTGCGCGACGAATGCGGTGTGCGTGGTCGATGCGACTTTGTATTCGATGGCGCGGCGGACTTGTTGGGGAGGTTCGCTTTCAGCCGCAGGAGTCGCCGGTTGATGCCGCCCCCGGCAGCATGTAGTCCCGGAAGTCGTCTGCATCCATCGCCCCGTGCAGCTGGTCGGCATTGGCCCACAGCGTCTTGCCCAGTTGTTTCTGCTTTTCTTCGGTCATGGTGCTTCTGGGTCAGACGCGTTGGGCACGTCCGGTTGATCAAGGTGTGCGCCGATCAAGCGCTTTTCCCGCTCGATCTCGGCAATCAGCTCGGCCTCGGTCGGCAGCACCCGCTGGTACTTGGATGCAAAGAGCTGCTGGCTTTCCTTGATGACCGAGTACCTGACGACGGTTTCATCCTTGCTGTCGCACAGGATGATGCCGATGGTCGGGTTGTCGTCCTCGCCACGCTTGAGGTCGTCGAACATGCGCACATACATGTCCATCTGGCCGATGTCCTGGTGCGTCAGCTTGCCCGTCTTCAGGTCGATGATGACAAAGCACTTGAGCAGGTAGTTGTAGAACACCAGGTCCATGAAGAAGTGGCTGGTCTCAGTGCTGATGCGCATCTGCCGCGCCACGAATGAAAAGCCCTTGCCCAGCTCCAGCAGGAACTTCTGCAGTTCGTCGATGATGGCCTGCTCCAGCGCACTCTCTTTGAGCTGGCCCGATTCGGGCAACTGCAAGAATTCCAGGACGTAGGGGTCTTTGATGAAGTCCCCCAGCGGTTCAAGGCTCGCTGCGCCGCTGGTTTCGGCCCTACCTTGGGACGACAGCAGGCGTTGGAAACTGCGGCTCTGGAGGTTGCGCTCCAACTGCCGCACGGTCCATTGCTGCGCGGCGCCCTCGGCCAGGTAGTAGGCCCTGGCTTTGGGATCGTCCTCCCGCATGATGAGCCGGTTGTGGCTCCAGCTCAATTTGCTACACGCTGTGTAGCAAATCTCCCAGTCGGGGTAGGTCAGGTAGAACTGGCGGAAATTGCGCAAGTTGGCATAAGAGAAGCCCTTTCCAAAGCTCGCAGAAAGCGCGCGCGAGAGGTTTTCCAGCAGCCTCGTCCCGTACTGGGCCTTGTGTTGCCCCTGTTGCTCTTCTTGCACGATGCGCTGGCCGATCAGCCAGTACGCCTCCACCATCGCCGCGTTCACCGCCGAGCGCGCCTTGCTGCGGGCCTGCTCCAGGATGGACTGGATGTCGGCGTGGATGCTGGTCAGTTCACTCATGGTTTCGGCCGCCATTTGAACGTGTTCACCATCCAGGCCGTCTGCTGGTCCGCCCGGAGATGGATCTGGTTGCGGCCGTCTTCGGTGGTGTAGAGGAGTTTGCTTGGGTGAGGGCATGGATCAGCGCATGAACGCAATCGACAGAACAGAGCGCTGCTCAAGCAGTCGACTGCCGAGAATTGTTGCGATTCTGACGCAGGACCCGGTCGCCTGAGAGTCGGGCCGGGCAATGTCTACGGCTCACCGTACCCTGCTGCAGCGCCACGAAAGAAGCCCACGGGCCCCCCTGCGGTCGCATCACCTGGGCACTGTTGCGCAAGCACGCCCTCGGCCCGCGCGCCGAGCGCATGCAACTCGGGCTGAAAACAACCAGACTCATGAAGAAACCCGACCCATCACCTTGCGCCAGTGCCGTCCCGCCGACACCTCGACGAAGCCGGCGTGGCGGTACAGGCTGAGTGCGCTGAGCCGATCCTCGCGCACCGTGAGCGCGACGTGGCCGCGGCCACGTCGCGCCGCCCAGTTGAACGCGGCGTCGAGCATGGCGCGGCCGAACCCCTGCCCGCGGTGCGAGGGTGTCACGCCGAGGTAGTCGATGTAGGCTTCCCGCTCGACGGGGTCGTCCTTGGCGTAAAGGTATCCGATGGGGGCCGCGCCAGCGCTCGCGGGCCACGAACAGCACGCGGTCCGCGTCTGGCGCCGCCGGCCGCGGAAGTCGGCCTCGCCGATGTAGGCGCTCGGAAAAAGCTCCTGGTGCAGGCCCAGCAGCGCCGGTAGATCGCCGGCACGCGCTGGACTCACTGCGTGCGAGTCGGCGAGCAGCTCGGACCACCGGCGCGCGCAGGACGCGGTGCAGTTGCAGTTCCTCGTAGCCCGCGGCGGCGTACCAGCGATTGAGCAAGGTGGCGTCGGCGGCAGGAAAGGCGTCGAACTGCTGGATCGCGGGGAGCGCGCCCTGCAAGGTCTCGTCGACGAGCCCCAGCGCGCCCTCGAGCCAGCGCGCGTCGATCGCGAGCGGGCCGCGCACCCAGGCGCGCGCCAATGCGGGATCGAACTCGCAGCCCACTGCGCCGATGCGCCGCGCGCCGTCGTCGATGGCCCAGAAGGCCGCTTCGTCGGGGTTCAAGGCATGCAGTTCCGCCGCATGCGAGGCGATGTCCTGGCCTTGCGCGGCGTGCAGGCAATGAACCCCACCGTCCGGGCGCCGGTTGCAGCGGTAAATCAACTCGGCGAGCGCCGGCCACTCGGCTGGGGGCAATCGAATGAGCGACAGGGGCATGCAGGCATTCTGCCGTCGATGACGGCGAACCGCCTTTCCCAGCCACGTTGTGAAGGGCCTCGATTGGGACCGGTGCGAAGACCTGCGCGCCCTCGAATTTCGGCCAGGAGTTACCGGCGGGCCCTGGGAGATCGAACTGCACGTAATACCGCATTGGAGACGGACCGCCAGTAGGAACGAGAGGCCGCTTCAGACTGGTTGCAGTCAGTCGAGCCTCTGCCATTCAACGACAGCTTGAACGGGAACCGGCCGGTCAGCGCTCAGACGTCGACGGACGTCTTCACGCGCGACCTTGTGGCCCGATCAGCGCTTCCGGAAAGCCGACTGACGGCCGTGACTTCGCGGAACGCGTTCGGTGGCGCCGTGTTTCGGCGGAATGGCGGCTTACTGGACGCGTTCTGCGAACCCGCTTGTGCTGGCTGTTGCCGCCCTGGCGATTTCGCCAGCCTGCGCCAGGGACGCCTCATGGTAGGTGCTGAGATCGTCGGGACGCCATCGAAGTTCTCGTCGCGAAGCGCCCGCCTGGACGACGCCTTCTGTTCATTTGCGTTCGTCTTCGACGGGCTCGTGTTGCACAGGAACGCGCAAACGGCGTTGAGGTAGAGCAACGGACGCGCTCGAAGAGCCGGCAGTTGCTCGGCGTGCAAGCGCGAACGAATGCTATTCAGGGTGCGCCGGGCGTAAGGCGCGCTTGCGTCGTTGTCGAAGATGGCTGGACCGATGGCGCCACATACCCTTGAACGGGTGGGCGCAGCAGGCGGTGACCAGCAAGATCCTTGCGCACCTGGGTCTGCGCTGGATTGCGGTGCAAACGCCGCTGCGGCATGGTCCGTTCTAGTTCAGCTGCACCACCTTATGAATTGGTGAACGCGCAACACGCTCGCGCGCGGCGCCGCGCACCTCGGCCAGCAGCGCGCGCGCGTCCCAGTCCACCGGCCAGCCGTGCCACAGCCGCAGCTGGCCGTGGACGTGCACCGATTCAATCTGCGCGCGCGAGGCCAGGCGCACCAGCTCCCAGCGCAGATCCCACGAGGGCGTCATCTCCGGCACGTCCAGATCGATCAGCAGGAAGTCCGCCGCGCGGCCCACCGCCACCGCACCGGTCAGCGCGCCCAGGCCCGCGGCATCGGCGCCGCCGCGCGTGGCGAGGTCCAGCCACAGGCGGCCGCCGCCGCACACCGAATCGCCGCTGGCCAGGCCGAAGGCCAGGCGCTGGTTGCTCTCGGCCGCGTCCATCATGCGAAAGCCATCGCTGCGCGTGCCGTCGGTGCCCAGCCCCAGGCGCACGCCCAGCGTGGCCAGCAGCTCGCTCGGCGCCACCGCGTTGCCCTTCCACGGGCTGGCCACCGGGTTGATCGCCACCGCGCTGCCGCTGTCGCGCAGCAGCAGCATCTCGTCGGGGGTGAGCATCGTGCAGTGCGCCAGCAGCGCCTGCGGCCCCAGCGCGCCGGCGGCGTGAAGGTGCTGCAGCGGGCGTTGCCCGCGTGCGATGAGCGAGCGCTCCAGCGACGCCAGGTGTTCGTTGACATGCACCTGGAACACGGCACCGGCCTCGGCCGCAAGGTGCGAGGCGGCGTGCAGCAGCGCATCGTCGGCCGCCTCGGGAATGGCCACCGCCAGCGCAGGGTGCAGCAGCGGACCGCGGCGCGCCAGGAAGCGGTCAGCGCCGGCGAACGCGGTCTCGTCGTGACAAATCAGCCCGAGCACACAGCGGATGCCGGCTTCGCCGCTGGCCTGCTCGATGGCCTGCAGAGCGGCGCTGTTGCGCGCGCCGGCATCGCAGACCGTGGTGAAACCGCCGCGCAGCGCCTCCAGCGCCGCCAGCTTGGCGCTCAGGTACAGGCCGTGCGCATCGAGGCTGCCCTCCAGCGGCACCCAGATGCGGCGGAAGATCTCCGAGGGCTCGCCGAAGGCCAGCGCCTTGCCGAAGCTCTGCGTCAGGTGGTGGTGGGCATCGACGAAGCCGGGCATCAGCAGCCGCTGCGGCAGCGCCAGCGGCGTCAGCTGCGGATGGCGCGCCGCCACCTCGGCCAGCGGGCCGATGTCGGCGAAGTGGCCATCGAGCACAAGTACGCCGAGCCCCGATGTCGGCCCTTCGGGCAGCAGCGTCCACTCGGGTGCCAGCAGCAGTTCGGGCGTGGCCAGGGCCGCTTGTCGTGCATCCGCTTGCATGTCGATTCCTTCCAGTTCAGAGGTAGGCCAGGCCGGTGGCGATCAAGGCCAGCGCCACCGCTTGGCGCAGCCGCGACACCGGCAGCCGCCGCGCCAGCCAGCGCCCGGCGGCCCAGCCGGCCAGCACCAGCACGCCGAGGCCCAGGCCGAGCACGATGTCCAGCCGGCCGGCAGCGAAGTTCACCGCGGTGGCGGCCAGCGCCACCGGCAGCTGCACGCGCTGCGCGGCATCCACGCCCACCGGTGGCCGGCACGCCCAGCAGCGCCAGCAGCGGCAGCAGCACCACCGGCCCGCCGGTGCCGGACCAGGCCGACAGGCAGCCGACCACCAGACCCAGCAGCGCCAGCGCGACGGCCGGCAGCGGCGTGGCGCGGTGGCGCGCACGGCCGAACAGCGCGTACAGCCCCGAGCCCAGCGCGATCAGCCCGACCGTGAGGCGCACGCCGCCGGCCGGCAACCAGGCCAGCGTCAGCGCGCCGAGCGCGGCACCGGCCAGCGCGCAGCTGTCCAGCGCCAGGCTGCCGCCGCCGGCAGGCCGCGGTGCCAGCCACCAGGCCGCTGCGCCGGTGAACGCAAAACCCAGGCTGGCGGCAGCCACCGCACGGCCTGGGTCCACCTGTGCCAGCGAACTCAGCACGGGCACCACGAGCACACCGCCGATGCTGGTGGCGCCGATGGCCAGCCCGGCCAGCAGCACCCCCAGGGCGGCGACGATCAGCATCTCATTCCGCCTTGATCTTGGCGGCGCTCACCGTGGCGGCCAGTGCCTTGCGCTCGCGCTGCAGGTACGCACCGAAATCGGCCGGCGCCATCTGCATCGGCTTCATCCCGCCGTCGGCCAGTTGCTTCAGCACCCCCGGGTCGGCCAGCACCGCGGCGACCTCCTTGTTCAGCCGCGCGACGATTGCCGGGTCCAACCCGGCCGGGCCGAGCAGGCCCATCCACGACTCGACGTCGAGCGCCGCCAACGCGGGCGTCTCGGACAGGCTGGGCACGCCGGGCAGCGCGTCGCTGCGCGCCTTGGAGGTGACGCCATAGGCGCGCACCTTGCCTTCCTTGATCATGCCCTGCACCAGCGCCACCGGCAGCACCGCCAAGTCCACCTGGCCACCGGCGACGTCGGTCAGAACCTGCGGGCCGGACTTGTAGGGCACGTGCAGGATGTCGACGCCCGCGGTGTGCGTGATCATCGCCGCGGTGACGTGCAGCGAGGTGCCGAAGCCGTCGGTGCCGTAGGCCAGCTTGCCCGGCTGCTTGCGCGCCAGCGCCAGCAGCTCGGCGGTGGTGGCCGCCGGCAGGTCGCGCTTGCCGACCAGCACGAAGGGCGACACGGCCACCGGCGCGATCGGCGCCAGCTCCTTGAACGCGTCGTAGCGCACCGAGGCCGGCGCCACCAGCGGCGCCACGTTGATCGGGCTGGCCACCGCGAACAGCAGCGTGTTGCCGTCGGGCTTGGCCTTGGCCACGCGCAGCGTGCCGATGGTGCCCGAGGCGCCGGGCACGTTTTCGATCACCACCTGCTGGCCCAGGCGTTCGGACAGTTTCGGCATGACGATGCGCGCCGCTGCATCGACACCGCCGCCGGCGCCGAAGGGCACGACCACGGTGATGGGTTTGTCGGGCCAGGCTTGCGCCAGCGCACCGGCGGGCAGCGCGGCAGCCATCAGGACGGACATCAGAAGCTTCTTCATCGGGCACTCCTCGCGACGGGTTGGGTTCGGACAGGCGCTATCTTGGCGACTTGTCTGCGTCAGGCATAGCTGATTGATTCTTCCGTCCCGTCAGCAAATTCCGTACAGTCATGCCATGCGCCCGATCTCCCAATCCTTTCGCTGCCTGGACGCGGTGGCGCGGCGCGGCTCGGTGCGCAAGGCGGCCGAGACGCTGCACCTGACTGCGGCCGCGGTGCACCAGCAGGTCCTCAACTTCGAGGAGCAGGTGGGCACGCCGCTGTTCGACCGGCTGCCGCGCGGCATGAAGCTCACCGCGGCGGGCGAGATCGTGCTGGCATCGGTGCGGCGTGCGCAGCGCGACTTCGAGCAGGCACTGGCGCAGGTGGAAGCGCTGCGCACGCTGCAAGCGCGGCCATGTCAGCCTGGGCGTGCCGCATGCCAGCGCCGAGGTGCTGGTGCCGCGCGTGATGCAGGCGATGCTGAGCGAATACCCGGGCATCAGCTTCGACGTGCGCACCGGCAACGGCGAGGCGCTGCTGCGCGCGGTGGCCGGCGGCGAGGTCGACATCGCCTTCTGCCTGCAGCGCATGGCGCCGCCCGGCGTGGAGCAAATCCGCGCCTGGCCGCAGCAGCTGGGCGCGGTGGTCGCACCCGAGCACCCGCTGGCGCAGCACACGGGCAAGCTGCGGCTGCGCGACTGCCTGGCCCACCCTCTGGTGTTGCCGGCACCGGACATGGAGCTGCGCGGCATGGTCGACCGCATCGCCAGCCGCGAACGTCAGCTTCTGACTCCGGCCGTGCAGACCACCTCGGTGGCCATGGTGCGCACGCTGGCCGCCGACGCCGGGCTGCTGGGCCTGTTGGTGCAGGAGAACGTGTTCCAGGACGTGGCCGCCGGCCGGCTGCGCTGGCTGCCGCTGGCCGATGCGGAGGCGCAATCAGCCACCGGGCTGTATCAGCGCGTAGGCCAGCGCGCTGCGGTGGCTACCGGCGTGTTCGTGCAGTTCCTCGACCATGCGTTCATCGAGTGGGTGCAGATAGGGTAGTCGCAGCGCCGTCCCGATGAATGCAGTGCGTTTGCCCCGGCCAAGGCGGCGAATGATCGCGATCTGAGCGCTGTG
>CAVZHI010000026.1:0-44650 GCA_963775015.1 uncultured beta proteobacterium
TCGGCCTGGTGGGCGAGAGCGGCTGCGGCAAGAGTACGACCGGCCTGGCGGTGCTGCGCATGCAGCCGGTCACGGGCGGGCGCATCGTGTTCGAGGGGCAGGACATCACGCGACAGCAGGCGCGCACCGGGACCTTCCGGCGCCGCATGCAGATGGTCTACCAGGACCCGTACGGCTCGCTCAATCCGCGCATGCGGGTGCGCGACATCGTCGGCGAGCCCTTGCGGGTGCACGGGTTGGCCGGCAACCGCAGTGAATACGCCGAGCGCGTCGCCACGCTGCTGCACACGGTGGGCCTGCTGCCCGACATGGGCGAGCGCTATCCGCACGAATTCTCCGGCGGCCAGCGCCAGCGCATCGGCATCGCGCGCGCGCTGGCGCTCGAACCCAGCCTGATCATCTGCGATGAGCCGGTCTCGGCGCTTGACGTGTCGATCCAGGCCCAGGTCGTGAACGTGCTGATGGAACTGCAGGAGCGCCTGGGCCTGGGTTACCTGTTCATCGCGCATGACCTGGCGGTGGTGCGGCACCTGAGCCATCGCGTGGCGGTGATGTACCTGGGCCGCATCGTCGAGGTCGCGTCGCGCGACGATCTCTACCGCGAGCCGCTGCACCCCTATACGCAAGCGCTGCTGTCGGCCGTGCCGGTGGCAGATCCGGTGGTGGAACGTCGGCGCCAGCGCATCGTCGTGCAGGGCGAGGTGCCGAGCGCGCTCAAACCGCCGCCGGGTTGCCGCTTCCACACCCGCTGCCCGATGGTGATGCCGCGCTGTCGCAGTGATGACCCGCCGCTGCGCGACCTGGGGCAGGGGCGGGCGGTGGCCTGCCATTTGATTGCAGACGGGCGGGCGGCATAACTCGACTGCTGAACTGGATCGAAGAAGACCTGCGCAGCGGTTCGGGCGCGCGCGACTGCTGCCCTATTACTTCGGCGCCTCCCAGCCACCCCCCAAGGCCTTGATCAGCGCCACGCTCGCTTCGAGCCGCGCCTGGCGCACGCGCACCAATCCGAGTTCGGCGTCCTGCACGCTGCGCTGCGCTTCGAGAACGTCCAGAAAACCCGAGTAACCGGCTTCGTAGCGCCGGTTCGCGATGCGAAGCGCGTCAACCGCCTCGTGGCGCTGCGCCTGAACTTCGACTTCCTGCAGCGCCCCTTGCTCGACGCTCACGAGCGCGTCGGCGGTTTCGCGGAACGCCGTCAGCGCCGCTTTCTGATATCCGATCGCCGCCTGCTCGGCCTGGGCGCGCGCCTGGTCGGTGCGCGCGACGTTGCGCCCGCCGTCGAACAGCGAGACGAGCATCGCCGGACCAATCGACCAGATTTGCGCACCCGCCTTCAACAAGTCGGTCAATGACGCACTCTGGCTGCCGAACGAACCGGTGAGTGAAATGGTCGGCCAGACCGCGGTGCGGATCACGTCGATCTGGATCTGTGCCGCACCGAGCTGGGCCTCGGCCTGGCGCACGTCGGGCCGGCGCTCGAGCAGTTGTGCCGGCAGGCCCGGCGGCGGCGTCGCCGGAAGCGTCAAGAGCTGCGCCATCGGCGTCGTGGCGCGCTCGAGGGCAAGACCGGGCTGCCCAGTGAGCTGCGCCAACTGGTTTTCGAGCAGCGAGCGCTGGCGCTGCAGCTCGGGGCGCTGCGCGCGCGCTGCGGCGAGTGCGGTGCGGGCGAGCGCGGCGTCGAGCGCTGAGGCCACGCCGCCCGCGGCGCGCCTTTCCACCAGGCGCAGGCTCTCGCCGCGCGAGCTCACTTGTGCCTCGTTCACCGCAAGCTGCGTGTCGAGCGAGCGCAGGCCGAAGTAGAGCTGCGCCGCACTCGCGGTCAGAGCGAGCTGCACCGTGTCGCGCGCGTACGCCGCGGCGAGCATTTGCTGCTGCGCGGCGGCGCTTGCGTTGCGCAGTTTGCGCCACAAGTCGATCTCGAACGACGTCGACAGCGCGACCCGGTGCGTCGTCGACTCCGCCCCACTGGGCGCGACCGGCTGGCCGTTCAAGGTGCTGAGGCGCGAGCGCGTCACCGAAGCGCCCAGATCCACGCTTGGCCAATGCGCGGAACGCGTCAAGCCCAGCAGCGCCGCGGTTTCGTCGATCCGCGCGACGGCCAGTGCCAGGTCGGTGTTGTTCTTCAGTGCCGCGCCGACGATTTGATTCAGCGCACTGTCGCCGTACAAGGTCCACCAGTCGCCGATGATCGACGCTGCCGGCGCTGCCGCAGCCGCTGCGGCTGCAGCCGTGGCCGCGCTGGCCGGCGCGAACTGCGCCGGCAGCTCGACGGTGGGCCGGGCGATCTTCGGTTCGGTCGCGCAGCCGCCCAACACAACGGCGCCGAGCAGCACCCACGCCTTCACCGCGGCTGTCTTGCTGCTCCCTCTCCCTTTGGGAAAGGGCTGAGGTGAGGGTTGGCGGTCAAGCTGCGAGTCCGATGCCGCCGCCCTCACCCCGGCCCTCTCCCGCAAGCGGGAGAGGGAGAGGGAGAAATTTGCGTCGTCGCACCAGGCGCTCACGATTTGTCCCCCAAGCCAACCCCCGGATGCGCCGGCGACACCGCGTGCGCGTGCGAATGCACCGGCCGCGCCTTGCGCGCGAGCAGCGTGAAGAACAGCGGCACGAAGATCGGCGCGATGAAAGTCGCGACGATCATGCCGCCGAACACGCCCGAGCCCATGCTCTGCCGCGCCGCCGCGCCCGCGCCGCTGGCGAGAACGAGCGGAACGACGCCGAGCACGAACGCGAGCGACGTCATCACGATCGGGCGAAAGCGCAGCCGCGCCGCGTCCGCCGCCGCCTGACGCGCGCTGGCGCCGGCCTCCATGCCCTGCATCGCGAACTCGGCGATCAGGATTGCGTTCTTCGCCGCCAGGCCGATGAGAACGATGAGGCCGATCTGGAAGTAGATGTCGTTCTCCATGTGGCGCAGGAACACGAAGCCCAGCGCCCCCAGCAGCGCGAACGGCACGGCGAGAACAACCGCGAGCGGAACGCCCCAGCGCTCGTACAGCGCGGCGAGGATCAGATACACCATGATGAGGGCAAAGCCGAACGCGAACAGCGACGCGTTGCCGGCGCGCTTTTCCTGGAACGCCTGGCCGGTCCATTCGATCTGGTAGCCCGGCGGCAGCACGGCGCGCGCGGTTTCTTCCACGGCGCGGATCGCCTCGCCGGAGCTGAAGCCCGGCTTGGCGCCGCCCATGACCTTGGCGGCGATGTAGCTGTTGTAGCGCTCGACCTGTTCCGGGCCGACGATGTCGGTCACCGTGATCAGCGATTGCAGCGACACCATCTGGCCGCTCGTCGCGGAGCGCACATAGACACGGCCCAGGTCGTCGGGCTTGGAGCGAAACGGCGCGTCGGCCTGCAGCGTCACGCGGTAGGTGCGCCCGGAGAGGTTGAAGTCGTTCACGTACAGCGACCCCATCTGCGCCTGCAGCGCGGCGAACACCTCGTTCACCGGAACGCCCAGGGCAAGCGCTTTTTCGCGGTCGACTTCAACCCGCAGTTGGGGAACGCTGGCGCGAAAGAACGTTTGCGCCGGCGTCAGCTCCGGGCGCATCGCGATCGCGCTCGTGAAGTCCTGCGTCACCTGCGCCAGGCGCTTCGGATCGGGATCGTTGCGCCCTTGCACGTAGACCTCGTAGCCGCCGGCCTGGCCGAGGCCCAGGATCGGCGGCGGGTTGAACGCGAACACGACGCCGTCGCCCAATGCCGTGAAACCCAGGCCGCTCACCTGGCCGGCGAGCTGCATCGACGTCTGCGTGCGCTGCTCCCAGGGTTTCATCGGCATGAAGATCGTCGCCGCGCTGCTCTTCGCTCCACCGCTGAACAGGTCGAAGCCGTTGACGATGAAGATGTTCGAAATCGCCTGGTTGTCCTTGAGCATCCGGCGCAACTGTTCCGTCGTCTTGGCGGTGCGCTCGAGCGTCGCGCCGTCGGGCAACTGGCCGATCGCGATGATGTAGCCCTGGTCTTCCGGCGGCACGAAGCTTCCCGGCACGCGCTGCAGCAGCCAGCCCACGCCCCCAAGGACCAGCGCAAACAGCATGAGCGAGGCGATGCGCTGGCGCAGCGCGAGACCCACCGCGTCCATGAAGCGCCGCGTGATCCAGCCGAAGACGGCGTTGAACGGCTTGAACAGGCGCACGCCCAGCGCACTGTGCCCGGGCTTGAGCAGAATCGCGCACAGCGCCGGGGTCAGCGTGAGCGCGACCACGCCCGAGAGCACCACCGCGATCGTCACCGTCACCGCGAACTGGCGGTACAACTGGCCCGCGATTCCGCCGAGAAACGCGACCGGGATGAACACCGCGCACAGCACGAGCACGATGCCGATCACCGCGCCCTGCACTTCGCGCATCGCTTCCAGCGACGCCGCCATCGGGCTCATTCCCTCCTCGCGCATCAGGCGCTCCACGTTTTCCAGCACGACGATCGCGTCATCCACCACGATGCCGATCGCGAGCACCATCGCGAAGAGAGTCAGCGTATTGATCGAGAAGCCGAACATGTACAGCCCCGCGAAGGTGCCGATCAGCGACACCGGCACGGCGAGCATCGGGATCAGCGTCGCGCGCCAGCTTTGCAGGAACACGAACACGACGGCGAGCACGATCAGCGCGGCTTCGAGGATCGTTTCCAGCACCGCCTTGATCGACGCCTGCACGAACAGCGTCGTGTCGTAGGGGATCAGGTAATCGACGCCCGGCGGAAAGCGCTCGCGCTTGAGCTCCTCGATGCGCGCCTTCACGCCGGCCGCGGTGTCGAGCGCGTTCGCCCCCGGCGCGAGCAGCACCGCGAGCGCGATCGCCGGCTGGCCGTTCACCGAGTTGTCGGTGTCGTAGTTCTGCGCGCCGAGTTCGATCCGCGCGACGTCGCGCAGCCTCAAGGTGCCGCCGGTGCTTGATGAACGAAGCACGATGTTGCCGAAGTCCTCGGGCCGCACCAGGCGGCCGCGCGCGGTGACGGTGTACTCGAGCTGCTGTCCCGGCAGCGACGGTGGCGCGCCGATCTTGCCTGCCGCGAATTGCGCGTTCTGCGCGTTCACCGCCTGTGCGATGTCGTTCGTCGTCAGCCCCAGGCTCGCCATGCGGTCCGGCTGCAACCACAGGCGCATCGAGTAGTCGCGCGCGCCGAACACGAACACGCCGGCGGTGCCGGGAATGCGCTTGATTTCGTCGACGACGTTTTGCGTCGCGTAGTTCGACAGGTACAGCGCGTCGTGCGACTGGTCCGGCGAGTTGATCGCGATCACGAGCAGGAAGTTCGTCGATCGTTTCGCCACCTGCACGCCGTTGCGCCGCACTTCGTCGGGCAGGCGCGGCGTGGCGAGCTGGACCCGGTTGTTGACGTTGAACGTCGCCTTGTCGATGTCGGTGCCGGCCTCGAACGTCGCGGTGATCGTGGTCTGGCCGTTCGAGGCCGACGTCGAGTTGTGGTACAGCAGGTTCTCGATCCCCGAGAGCTGCTCTTCGATCGGCGCGGCGACCGTGAACGCGAGCGTCTCGGCCGACGCGCCGGGGTACACCGCCGTGATGATCACCGTGGGCGGCGCAATCTCCGGGTACTGCGCGATCGGCAGGGAGCGCCCCGCCATCAGCCCAGCGATGACGAGCACGAGCGCGAGCACGCTGGCGAAGACGGGGCGTTCGATGAAAAAGCGCGACATGGTTCGGGCCCGGCGCGGTTCAGCGCGCGGGCTTGGACGCACCGGGCTGCGGCGCCGCAGTGGCGACGCCGCTGGCGCTGCGCCCTGCCGGCGCTGGCGGCGCTGCGGCGCCGCCGCCCGGGGCGGACGCCGCGGGCGCCGCCTGCACCGGCGCGCCGGGGCGCAGCTTGATCAGGTTGCTCACGATCACCTGGTCGCCCTGCGCCAATCCCGAGCGGATCACCCAATCGCTGCCCAGCCACGCGCCGGCCTGCACCGGGCGCGGCACGGCCTTGCCGTCGGGCCCGATGAGCCAGACGAAGCGTCCCTGTTCGCCGCTCATCACGGCGCCTTGCGGCACCAGAAACGCGTCCTGCTCGCCGGTGCTTAACCGTACCCGAACAAACTGCCCGGGCAGCCAGGTGCCGCTCGTGTTGTTCAACTCCGCGCGCAATTGCACCGTGCCCAGGCGCGGGTCGACGACGCTCGAGGCGAAGTCGATCCTGCCGACCTCCTTGGCGAATTCGCCGCTCGGCAGCTGCAAGCGCACTTCGCGCGCGCGCCCCGCGGCGCCCTGGCGCACCTGCGCCGCCTCGGCCTCGGTGAGGGCGAAGCGCACCCGGATCGGGTTCGTCTGCACGATCGTCGCGAGCACGCCGCCTTCGATGGCCGGCGAAACGTAGGAGCCCACGCTCTTCATCGAGCGCTGCACCACGCCGCCGATCGGCGCCGCGACGTCGGTGTAGCTCAGGTTCAGCGCGGCCTCGCGCTCCTGCGCGCGCGCCGCGGCGAGTGTCGCCTCGCTGGTCTTGAGCGAGCTGCCCGCTTCATCGGCCTCGCGCTGGCTGATCGCCTTGTCGGCGATCAGGCTGGCCAGACGCGCGCTTTCGCGCCGCGACTGCTCGACACGCGCCTCCATCTGCGCGACGTTGGCACGCGCCGCGTCGAGCGCGATCTCGAACGGGGCGCGCTCGATGCGGTAAAGCGGAGCGCCCGCCGCCACCGGCGCGCCTTCGCGAAACAGTTGCTGCTGCAAGGTTCCGGCGACGCGTGCGCGCACCTCCACCTCTTTCAGGCCTTCGAGCGTGCCCACGGCCTCGATCGCGATCGGCACCTTGCTCGACATGGCCTGGACCACTTCCACCGGCATCGGCGGCATCGCGCCGCCCGGCGGCATGCCTTGCGGCGCGGGGCTCGGGCTGCACGCGCCGAGCGCGCCGATGAAAGCGATCACGGCGACGCCAAGCAACGCCGGCACCCCTTCAGCGCGCAGCCAGACGCGGCGCGCGGGTCGAACTGAAGTCACGGCTCTCTCCTGGAATTCTGGCCGCGCGCGTCGGGGCGCGGCGGCGATTTGACCCCGAGCATAACGGCGCGGGGTGCCGGCTCGGGGCAACGCGGCGCGACAATCGCCGCCGGCGCGCGCTGCGGCGCGTTCCAGGCCTGGAGGCCAGGCCGCAAAGCCCGAAAGACTCCCAGGCACCCCACGACGCCCATGCCAGCGATCCTCGACCTCGCCGAACTCGTGCTCATCATCGCCGGCCTGTACGCGGCGTTTGCGCTCTACGTGCAACATCGGCGCCCGGGCTGGAGCGCCGCGTTCGAGCGGCGCCGCTTCGCGCTGTTGTGGGCGTTGCTCGTGATCGCCGCAGGCGTCAAGATCACGGACAGCGTGTTCGGCGGCGAATCCGGGCCGGTCGACCGCGCCATCCTGCTTTGGCTGCGCGACGCCGTCCCGCACCTGTGGACGCCGATTTTCGAGGCCATCACGTTGACGGGCTCGGCGATGGCGCTCGTGCCGCTCAGCCTGCTCGCCGTCGCCGCGCTGTGGTGGCGCAGGCACCGCTTCGAGGCCATCCTGGTGGCAGCGTCGACGATCGGCGGCGGCGTCACCATCTACGTCGTCAAGGCATGCGTCGGCCGGGACAGGCCGAACCTGTGGCAAACGCAGTGGTACTGGGGCTCGAGTTTTCCGAGCGGGCACACGCTCGCCGTCGCCGCCTTTGCCACCGCGCTCGCGCTCAGCGTGGCGCGGCTGCGTCCGGCGCAACGCGACGCAGCGGTCGGCTTGGCCTTTGTGTGGATTTTGCTCGTCGCCTTGTCGCGCCTCGTGCTCGGCGTGCACTGGCCGACCGACGTGCTCGCCGCGGCGTGCATCGGCGCGGCGCTGCCCTTGGTGATCAGCCTCGGGGTCGACTTCCGGCGCGCGCGCATGGAGCGGCGCATGTCACGCCTTTGATCGGCAGCGCTTGCTGTAGTCTCGCACCCGGACCACGACCTTGGCAGAGATCGCCACCATGACACCCCTCGATGCACCGAGCGCCAGCGCCGCCACTTCTGCCCCGCCGCGGATTGCCATCGTGACCGGAGGCGCGAAGGGAATCGGCTGGGCGACGGTGCAGGCGCTGCTTCAGACCGGGGCGATTCCGGTCCTGTTCGACCGCGACGCCGAAGCGCTCGCGGCGGCGCATGAGACGCTGAGTCGCCAAAGCGCCGAGCACATGGTCGAACATCTCGACATCACGCTCGAAGCGGCGG
Organism: uncultured beta proteobacterium; assembly: GCA_963775015.1. Classification (GTDB taxonomy): domain Bacteria; phylum Pseudomonadota; class Gammaproteobacteria; order Burkholderiales; family Burkholderiaceae_C; genus JAEMQF01. The sequence continues at coordinate 8,177 of CAVZHI010000026.1, forward strand.
TCGACGCCGCGTTCGCGAAAGTCGCTGCGCGCTACGGGCGTGTCGACCTGCTCGTGAACAACGCCGGAATCGCGCTGCGCCGCCCGACCGTCGAGATGTCAAGCGCCGACTGGCAGGCGGTGCTGGACGTGAACCTGACCGCCGTGTTCCTCTGCTGCCGCGCCGCGGCGCGGCTCATGATCCCGGCGCGGCGCGGCGCGATCGTCAATGTTGCGTCGATCATGGGGCTGTCGGGCGGCGGGTTGTACCCAAACCTGTCGTACCAGTCGACGAAGGGCGCCATCGTGAACCTGACGCGCGCGCTTGCCGTCGAGTGGGCGGGCCACGGCATCCGCGTCAATTCGGTCGCGCCGACCTGGGTTCGCACCGAGTTCACACGCGGCCTGTTCGAGAATCCCGAGCTCTTGCAACGCATCCTCGACATGACGCCGATGCGCTGCCTGGCCGAACCCGCCGACGTCGCCGACGCGATCGTCTTCCTCGCCTCCGACCGGGCGCGCTTGATCACGGGACATACCTTGCCCGTCGACGGCGGTTTCCTGGCGCAATGACGCGCAGCCTGGTCATGCGCAGCAGCGGGACAGCGCGTGCGCCGCACGGCGCATGGTGCGCACTCGCGCTGTGCCTCGCCTGGCACGCGCCGGCGCTCGCGCAGAAGGAGGACGCGGTCGCCGTGCCGGCACCCCCCTCTGCCGAAGCGTCCGAGGAGACGCCGCCCGAGATTCAGGGTCCCACGGTCGACGAACTGCTCGAGTCGACGCGCCGCACGCTGCGCTCCACCGCCGAGTGGCTGGCGCGCACCGTCGACAGCCGATTCGGCGACAGGTCGTTCGATCAATTCGGCAAAGTGAGCAACGGCCGCGCCGACCTCACGCTTGCACAAGCGCCAGGGCGAGAAGCGCGAACTCGACTTGCGATTCAACGCGAGCTTTCGCCTGCCCAACATCGAAAGACATGTGCAGGTGTTCTTCGGCAACGACGACGAGCGCGACATGGTGACCGACAACCCGCAGGCTTTTTCGCAGCAGCAACGCCTGCGCGAATCTCGGCCGGCGGAGACTTCGTTCTTTGCCGGGGTGAAGATACCGCTGCTCGAATACTTCGAATTTCGCCTCGGTGTGCACGGCCCGTTCAAGCCCTTTGCCCAGGCGAGTTTCGACCGCTCCTGGAATCTCACCGACGAAGACGTGGTCGAGTTCCGCGAAACCCTGTTCTTGACGATTGCCGACCACTTCGGCTCGACGACGGTCGGCTCCTACGCGCACGCGTTTTCGCCGACACTGTTCGGCCGCTGGCTCAACTCGGCGACGATCACGCGGGTGAGCGGGCGTTTCGATTGGAACAGCGTCATCGGCGCGTACCGGACTTTCGGCGAGCAGCGCGTGCTCTCGCTCGAGGCCTTGTTGAGCGGCTTCCAGGGCTCGGGGGTCGACGTGTCGGACTACGGCCTGCAAGTGCGCTGGGAACAACCGCTGTATCGGAACTGGCTGCTCGGCGAAGTCGGCGTCGGCCATTTCTGGCCACGCAAGGATCCTTTGAGCGAACGCGGCCGCGCCTGGGCGATGAGCGCGGCTTTGAAATTGAAGTTTTGAATTGACAGTGAAAGGCATTCCATGCAGCAGCACCTGAGCCCCGGCGCCGTCCTTCCGGCCGACCCCGAACAAGCGACGCTGATCGGCCGCGTCTGGTGGCCCGCCGCGGGCGGGCCCAAACCCGTGCTCGTGCGCGGCGACGCACTCTTCGATCTGAGCGGCGTGGCGCGCACCGTGAGCCAGCTCCTCGAAATGAAGTCGCCGCTCGCGGCGATTGAAGAGTCGGCGCGCGACTTGCCGCGCCTCACCAGCCTCGCCCAGGCGCTGGCAAACGCCGACCCACGCACGCGCGACGCGGCGCAGCCCTGGCTGCTCGCGCCGTGCGACCTGCAGGCTTTGAAGGCGAGCGGCGTCACGTTCGTCGAGAGCCTGCTCGAACGCGTCATCGAAGAGCAGGCGCGCGGCGACGCATCGAAAGCCGACGCAGTGCGGCGCGCTGTGATGGAGGTGATCGGCAGCGACCTGGCCGGCCTGCGCCCGGGATCGCCCGCGGCGATGCGCCTGAAAGACGTGCTCATCGAAAAGAAGATGTGGTCACAGTACCTCGAAGTCGGCATCGGGCCCGACGCCGAGATCTTCACCAAGTCGCAACCACTGTCGGCGGTGGGCTGCGGCATGGAAGTCGGCATCCACCCGGGCTCGAGCTGGAACAACCCCGAGCCCGAAATCGTTCTCGTCGGCAACAGCCGCGGGCAGACGCTCGGCGCGAGCCTGGGCAACGACGTGAACCTGCGCGACTTCGAAGGCCGCAGCGCGCTCCTGCTCGGCAAGGCGAAAGACAACAACGGCAGTTGCGCGATCGGCCCCTTCATTCGCCTCTTCGACACGAAATTCAACATGGACGACGTGCGGCGCTGCGAAATCTCGCTGCGCGTGCAAGGGCTCGAAGGCTATGTGCTGAGCGGCGGCAGCTCGATGAGCAAGATCAGCCGCGACCCGCTCGAACTCATGGCCGCGGCGATCGGCCCGACGCACCGCTACCCCGACGGCCTGATGCTCTTCCTCGGCACGATGTTCGCGCCCACCGACGATCGCGGCGCGCCGGGGCAAGGCTTCACGCACGCGCTCGGCGACATCGTCAGCGTCGCGACACCCAGGCTCGGAACGCTCGTGAACCGGGTGAATCACGCCGACAAGACGGAGCCGTGGAGTTTTGGCATCGGGGCGATGATCGAGTACCTCAGGCGCTGAATGGCAGCTCCTGACCGCGCTTGCGTGCATCTGCGTCGCGGTGGATCCCGGCTTTCGCCGGGATGACAACCCTTCTGCGTCGCAGTGGATCCCGGCTTTCGCCGGGATGACAACCCTTCTGCGTCACGGTGGATCCCGGCTTTCGCCGGGATGACAACTCTTCTGCGTCATCCCGGCGAAAGCCGGGATCCGCCCTCGAACGGCCACCTCAATCGCGAGCCCCCGCAGCGACTCACCCGCACTGCCCCACATACCCGCACGCGGTGCAGAAATCGCAACCGTCGCGGTGGATCATGGTCGGGTTGCCGCACTCGGGGCAGGGCTTGCCGGCGAGCACGCGCGATTGACCGTCAACTTGGCCCGTGGCCTGCGCCTTCCCCTGCGGCGCCTCGAGCACGCCCATCTCGCGCAGCGGGAAACCCTCTTCGCTGAGCACGCCGAGCATCGCGTAGCGATGGATGATGAGGCGCGCCAGATACGCCACCGTCGACGGCCAGACCTGCTGGCGCCGCGCGCCGTGCGGCAAGCCGGGGACGAAGGCCATGAAGTGGCCCAGCGGCTCGGCGTAGTTGAGCAGCTTGCGCAACTTCATGCCGATCCACGCCGGGTCGATGACGCGCATGTCGAGCGACAGCAAACGCGCCAGGCCATCGAGGGCGCGTGGGTAGTTGCCGGAAAAAGCGACCGCGCAGGGCCGCGTCACGACACTGCCGTCGGCGCCGGCCAGGCTCACTTCCTTCAGCGTCAGCGTGAGCGCTTCGCCACTCGCTGGGTTGTGCACGTCGACCGCCCAGGCGAGCGTTCCCGACGTGCCGGTGCGCGGCTCGTCGACGCTGAACATCGAATCGAGCACGGGCGTGGGCGCACCCTTGCGCGCGGGCAAGGTGCCGAGCTGTTCGCAGCGCCAGCGCACGAGCGCCGCCGTGGCCGCGACGACGCCGGGGAACAGGCGCCGCTCGCCGCTGGGCGGAAACGGCATGTCGAAGGAGCGCTCTTCGGCGACCGTCGCCAGCGCGTCGATCTTCAGTTGCAGCCACGCCGCGTCGTTGGCGCGCAAGTCCATCGACAGCGTTTTCGCCAGGGCCCCCAGGCCACGCGGTTGCTCGGCACCGTTCACCCAGACTTCGAACGCTTGCGGCGCGCCACCCTCTTCATCGCGCGCGACCTCGCCGACGAAGAGCGCGAAGTCGCCGAACGGGTAGTTGACCATGTAGGTCCACGCCGCATTCCCCGCCGGAAGCTCAGGACGGCCCGGCCAGCGCAGCGACGCGAGCACCGGCGTGCCGGGGCGGTCCAGACGCAGGCGGGTGTTGGCGCTTTGCTCCTGCGTTCTCGGCGCGTCGGCGAGCTGCAGCGTCGCCGGCGCATCGACCTGCGGCGAATGGGTGCTCAGCACCGAGCCCATCACAGAGTTCGGCCGGTACGTCGCGAGCCCTTTCAAACCCGATTGCCACGCCTGCATATAAAGGTTCTGGAATTCGGCATAGGGGTAATCGGCGGGCACGTTCACCGTTTTCGAGATCGCCGTGTCGACGAAGGGCGCCACGGCCGCCACCATCTCGGCGTGCGACGCCGCGCTCAGCTCGAGCGCACTCACGAACGCTGGCGTCAGCGCTGTGTCTTTCCCGTGCAGATGCCGGTACAGGCGCCACGCGTGGTCTTCGACCGGAAACTCTTCCAGCCCACCGTCGGCGGTGCGCTTCTTGCGCGTATAGCTCCAGCTGAACGCCGGCTCGATGCCGTTGCTCGCGTTGTCGGCGAACGCGAGGCTGATCGTGCCGGTGGGAGCGATCGACAGCAGGTGTGAATTGCGCAACCCGTTCGCGCGGATGCGCTCGCGCAGCGGCTGCGGCAGGCGCGACGCAAACGTGCTGCCGCTCAGGTACAGATCGGCGTTGAAGAGCGGGAATGCGCCGCGCTCGCGCGCCAGGTCGCTGGAGGCGTCATACGCCGCGTCGCGCATCAGCTCGGCGATTCGCGCCGCGCAGCTCCGCGCCGGCGCGGTGTCGTAGCGCAGGCCGAGCATGATGAGTGCGTCGCCCAGGCCCGTGAAACCCAGGCCGATGCGCCGCTTGTTGCGCATCTCGTCATGCTGCTGCGGCAGCGGCCAGACCGTCACGTCGAGCACGTTGTCGAGCATGCGCACGGCGACTTTGGCCAGTGCTGCGAACGCCGCTTCGTCGAAGCGCGCGGTGGCGTCAAACGGGTCGATGACGAAGCGCGTCAGGTCGATCGAACCGAGGCAGCAGCAGCCGTACGAAGGCAAGGGCTGCTCGCCGCAGTTGTGCACGACCAGGCCGTTCGCGTCGAAGGCGTGCACGTCGGCAACCGTGGCATCGAACACCGCTTCCCGGCCATCGTCGCTGAGCGATTCGACGCTGGCAACGAAATCCTCGCGATTCAACTGGCGCCGGTAGGAACCCAGCAGCGCGTCCAGCTGCTTCGCCTTGGCCGTGTCATTGAATCCCACCCGGCTTGCGAACTCGGCGAGGTTGTCGCCGCTGATGAGCAGTTCATGCACCGCCTGGGTGACGTAGTCCGCGCTGCCACCCTTGCCGTTGGGCATGGCCTTCACACCAGCGGGCTTGCGGTCGCGGTAGATCGTGGCAACGATTCCCAGGCGCAGCAGGATTCGTTGCACCGCCTGAAGCAGCGTCACATCCACTTGAGTCAGGCGCACGCTGACACCCTTCTCCTGCGTGCCCTGCACCGAACCGTCGGCATCGAACAGGCCGCGCAACAAGCCGACGCAAAACTCCGACGACGCGCGTTCCATCGCCGGCGTGATGCCCTTGTTGCCCGGCGCCATGCCGAGCTCCAGAGCGAGGTCGCGCAAGGCGCTGCTCGCGAGTCGCGCCTCGCCGCGTGCCGCGATCGGCCGTTGCCAGCCGGACCAGTCGGCGCGGTGCGGCAAAGTCGCTGCGGCGGCCGCTGCGGCTTCCATGATCCCGAGGGCGCTGTGGCCTGCGCCAACGGTCACCGATGCGCCCGCGTTGCCCACGAGTTTCAGTTCCGGTGCCCACACCGACAAGACGGCCTTGTCGGACTTGAGCGTTCCATCGCCGATGAGCAAGCCGATGAGGTAGCCCTGTGCCTGCGTGTAGGGTCCGTCCCAGCCGAGCAGGCTGCGGTGGTTTTGCAGCGCGATCTGATCCCCGGCGATCAGTTCTCCGGCAGGAATCCAGTGCTCCTCACGCGTGAAGCGTGTCTTGCGCCGCACACGCCGAACCCTGTGCTCCGCGGTCAGGCGCAGCGCGTGACCTTCGCGCGTTTGCAGGCGCAATACTGGTTTCTCACCCGTGGCGAAGAACCCCTCGGACGCGCACGCATGCGTGCGACCGTCAACCACCGCACCGAACCGATGGCCCACCAAGTCACGCACCTGGCGTGCACCCTCACTCGTCAGCACCCACGTGTCGGCGGTGACACAAGGATTGCTCGCCGCGATGCTCTCGCAATACGCCAGGTTGTTGTCGCGGTTGATCGCGTCGAGGAACAGCACGCCGGGCTCGGCGTGGTCGTAGGTGCTGCGCATCACCTGCTCCCACAGGTCGCGCGCGCGCACCTTGCGATACACCCACAGGCCTTGGCCGCCGCCCGGGCCGCTGTTTTGCAGATAGGCTCCGGCCGCCTTTTGCGCCACGCCGGGCTCGGCGCGGTGCACGAGCTCGAACTCGGCGTCGTCGCGAACCGCCTGCATGAATCCGTCCGTCACGCCGACCGAGACGTTGAAGTTCTTCAGCGCGCCGCGGTCCTTGGCGTGGATGAATTCTTCGATGTCGGGGTGATCGCAGCGCAGCACGCCCATTTGCGCGCCGCGCCGTGCGCCGGCGGATTCGACGGTCTCGCACGACTGGTCGAAGACGTGCATGTAGCTCACCGGGCCGCGAGGCGTGGCTGCGTGTGCTGCCGACCCAGGCGCCGCGCGGGCGGATGCGCGAGAAGTCGTAGCCGACGCCGCCGCCGCGGCGCATCGTCTCGGCCGCTTCGGTGAGCGCGGTGTAGATCCCCGGGTGGCCGTCTTCGGCCTGCGATATCGAATCGCCGACCGGCTGAACGAAGCAGTTGATGAGAGTCGCCGCGAGGTCGGTTCCCGCCGCCGACTGGATGCGCCCGGCGGGGATGAAACCGCTGCCCAGCGCCTGAGCGAAGCGCTCCTCCCACGCCACTCGCTGCTCGGGCACTTCGGCCATCGCGAGCGCACACGCGACGCGCCGGTTCACGTCGGCGATGCATCGCTCGTCGTCCTTCGCGTATTTTTCGAGCAACACCACTTCGCTGATCGTCTGCGCGGGCAGGTTGCGCAGCGTCGGGGGGGCGGATGCAATGTCTTGCATGGCACGGGCTCCTGGGATCCTGTCAGGGGTCTATCGTAGTCCGACCTGCGCTGCGCCGGGGCCTGGGAGCCGCAATCCTGAGCCTGGACTTGCGCCAGAACAAGCCGCCTCGCGTCGCGCCGCTGCCCGCGACTCCGCTTGACTCCTGCGTTTGGCACGCGGCCCGACCTGCACTATCATCGTCGCGTTGATCGAAGCGCACCGGGCGCATTGCGGCGGAGTCTCCATGAAATATCGCAAGGTTGAAATCTTTACCGGCACGACGTTCCGGGTTCCGGAACACATCCAGCGCATCGACCACGAATCGACGCACGGTTGGCAATTGCGTTATGGCAAGCGCACCAAGATGTTTTCCGACTTCAGCGCCGACGGCAAAGGCGCCCGTGCCGCGCTCGCGCTCGCCGAAGCCGAGCTGCTGAAGCGCATCGACGCGCTGCCCGCGCCGTCGCGCCTGCGCCGCGACGTCTCGGCGAACAAGACCACCGACCTCCCCGTGGGCGTGAGCGGGCCGATCGCGCGCCAGCGCGCCGGCCGCAACTTCGCCGAATACAGCTTCGGCGTCACGATCCCGCGCTTCGGCGCCAAGCCGACGAACCGCAGCGTCTACATCGGCACCGAATCGACCTACACCGAAGAGCGTGTCGCGATCGCGCTGGCGAAAGCGATCGACCTGCGCAACAAGGCGCAGCGCGCCTACCAGAAGGCGGCGACCGTGGAGAAGCGCGCGACGAGCCGGACGCGCAAGCGGGTTTGAGGCGCGCCACGCCGCGCTCGGCCCGAGTCAGTCTCCACCCAGCGCGAGCCGATTCGGCCGGCGCTTCTCGATCGCCCACTTGAGGAGCGCGGCGCAGCGGTACGCGCCGTGCGCGAACTTGCCGTACGCCAGGGTGGCGAACAGCGCCATCACGACGCCGAGGTGAATCGCGAGCAGCAACGCCATCGCGCCGCTGTCGCGCCAAGCGAGCAACGCCAGGCCGGTCGCGCCGGTGAGCAGCAGCAGTGCGATGAAGCCGCGGTCCATGCCTTGCTGCGCGGCGTCGGCCACCCGCGGGTCGCGGCGCAGGTTCAGCCAGAGCAGCCCCGCCGGGCCGACGACGAGCCCGACGCCGCCCGCCGTGCCGAGCAGCACCGGCAGGCTCGTCAACGCGTACGGCGCGGGCAGATCCAGCGCGTAATGGAACAGTGTCGCGACGCAGGTCGACGCAAAACACAACATGAAGCCGTAGAAGGTGAGGTGGTGAAAGCGGCGCCGCGCCAGCGTGAAGCGGTCGTCGGCTTCGTTGCAGCCTTCGCCGTGGCCACCGTCGAGGTAGGTGAGCGCGAGCGCGTGCCGCGCCGCCTCGCCGAGCGCCGCGCCACCGGCGCCTGAACCGTCTGCAGCGTTCGCCGGCAGCGGCTTGACTTCGCGCCAGAAGCGCGCCACCCCGATCGCGAGCGCAAGCATCGCGAAGCCGAACACGCCGCCGAACATCCAGACCAGTAAGGCGTGCGGGAACACGGCGTAGAAATTGCCGTGCAGAGGCGGATGCAACAAGGAACCACGCGCACTGACGGCAAGGCCGAGAAACAGCGCCAGGGCGAACGCGAGCGCGAGCGCGACGACGACGCCGCCGCGCCGGTACAGCGCGGCAAATGCCGCGCGGCCACGCGTAGTCGGCGTAGGTCTTGGCGCGCACGCGCGAGAGCGCCAGCGGAACGTTGACGCCGAACTCGTGCGGCGGCGCGTATTGGCAGGCGTGAAAACACGCGCCGCACTGGTGGCACAGGTTCGCCAGGTAGTGCATGTCGGCATGGCCGAACTCGAGGCGCCGCGTCATCGCCGGAAATACGGCGCAATAACCTTCGCAATAGCGGCAGGCGTTGCAGATCTGCATCTGGCGTGCCGCTTCGCCGAGCGCTTCACGCGAGGCGTCGCGCACCAGCGCGTCAAGCGGCAACATCAGACGCCTTGAACCGGTTCGACGCGCGCGCCGCAGAGCCACCGGCGATGCGCCCGAACGCCGTGCCGATGCTCATTCCCACGCCCGCGGTATAGCCTTGGCCGAGCACGTTGCCGGCCATGATTTCTCCGGCAGCGAACAGGTTGTCGCAGGGCGTGCCGGCGAAGTGCACGGCGGCGTTCGCGTCCACTTTCAGGCCGAGGTAGGTGAACGTGACACCCGGGCGCAGCGGGTAGCCATGGAAGGGCGGCGTGTCGATGCGCAGCGCCCAATGCGACTTTGGCGGGTTCAGGCCGACGGTGGCGCAAGCGTCGAGAACGCTGTGGTCGAAATGGCCCGGGCGACACGCGGCGTTGTACGCTTCGACGCAGCGCCGCAGCGCCGCCGACTCCAGACCGAGCTGAACTGCCAGGCCCTCGAGCGTGTCCGCCCGGGCGCCGGGATACAGCGATGGCATGAAGCGTCCGATCGCCTTCGCGTCGACGATCGAATAGCCGATCTGCCCGGGTTGCTGCGCGACAAGCCGGCCCCAGAGCGCGTAGCGCTTCGGCCAGAAGTCCTCGCCTTCGTCGTGAAAGCGCAGCGCGTCGCGGTTCACGACGATGCCCAGGCTCACGCTGTCCAGGCGCGTGCAGATGCCGCCGTCGTAGAGCGGCGCGCGCGCGTCGATCGCGACCATGTGCGCCTGCGTCGGGTCGCCCACCGCGTCGGCACCCGCATCGAGCAACTGGCGCAGCAGGACGCCGGTGTTGAAGCGCGTGCCGCGGATGAGGAAGTTGTCGGCGATCCATGCGCCGTCAACCCGGCCGCCCTCCCGGCCCCAGGCCTGGCGCAGCCACTCCCGGTTTGACTCGAAGCCGCCGCTGGCGAGGACGCAGGCGCGCGCTTCGAAGGACTGCGTGGCGCCATGCGCGGCGACAAAACGGCCGTCGTGCAGCTGCAACCGGTGGATCGGTGTGTCATAGCGCACGTCCACACCATGCGCCAGCGCACTGCGGTAATAGGCGTTGACCAGCGCCTTGCCGCCGCCGAGAAAGAATGCGTTGGTCCGCGCCACGTGCAGCGCGCCCGAGAGCGACGCCTGGAAGTGCACGCCGTGCCGGCGCATCCAGGGCCGGCACGACGCCGAGTCGCGAATCGCGATGCGCGCGAGCCGCTCGTCGGTCGCGCCACCGGTCACCTTGCGCAGGTCTTGCCAGAATTCTTCCTCGGGGTAGGCATCCGTCAAGACGTCTTGCGGCGCGTCGTGCATGCAGCGCAGGTTGCGCGTGTGCGTCGAGTTGCCGCCGCGCCAGGCGCGTGGTGCCGCTTCGAGCAGCAGCACCGAGGCACCGGCTTCGCGCGCGCTCAGCGCAGCGCAGAGCGCGGCGTTGCCGCCGCCGATGACGAGGACGTCGTGCATCGTTTCGGCGCGTGATGCCGCGAGACAGGCTACGCGTCGTCGTCGTTCGCCAGGCGCGGCAGCCCCACGCCCGAGCCCGGAAGCAGCAGGCCCGCCTGGCTGTAGATCTTCAGCTTCTCGCGCGTGTCGACGATGTCGAGGTTGCGCATCGTGAGCTGGCCGATGCGGTCCTGCGGCGAAAAGGTCGACGCGCCTTTTTCCATCGTCAGGCGCTCGGGTTTGTAGGTCAGGTTCGGCGACGTCGTGTCGAGCAGCGAATAGTCGTTGCCGCGGCGCAGTTCGAGCAGCACTTCGCCGGTGATCGCGCGCGCGACCCAGCGCTGCGCGGTTTCGCGCAGCATGATCGCCTGCGGATCGAACCAGCGCCCCTGGTACAGCAGACGGCCCAGGCGGCGCCCGTTGTCGCGGTACTGTTCGATCGTGTCTTCGTTGTGGATCCCGGTGATGAGGCGCTCGTAGGCGATGAACAGCAGCGCCAGGCCCGGCGCCTCGTAGATGCCGCGGCTCTTCGCTTCGATGATGCGGTTTTCGATCTGGTCGCTCATTCCCAGGCCGTGGCGCCCGCCGATGCGGTTCGCCTCGAGCAGCAGCTCGACGGGACTGCCGAACCCGCGACCGTTCAGCGCGACCGGTTGGCCCTCTTCGAAGCGCACGCGCACCTCTTCGCGCTTCACCTCCACGTCGTCGCGCCACGCCGCCACACCCATGAGGGGCTGGACGATGCGGATACCGCTGCTGAGCTGCTCGAGGTCTTTCGCTTCGTGCGTCGCACCGAGCAGGTTCGAGTCGGTCGAGTAAGCCTTCTCCGCCGACATCTTGTAGGCAAAGCCTTCGGCGCGCATGAACTCCGACATCTCGGAGCGCCCGCCGAGCTCGTCGATGAAGGTCTGGTCGAGCCACGGCTTGTAGATCTTCAACTCCGGATTCACGAGCAGGCCGTAGCGGTAGAAGCGCTCGATGTCGTTGCCCTTGTAGGTGCTGCCGTCGCCCCAGATGTTGACGTCGTCTTGCTTCATCGCCGCGACCAGCATCGTTCCCGTCACGGCGCGCCCGAGCGGCGTCGTGTTGAAGTAAGTCACTCCCGCCGTCGAGATGTGGAACGCGCCGCTTTGCAGCGCGGCGATTCCCTCGGCGACGAGTTGCACCCGGCAGTCGACCAGGCGCGCGTTCTGCGCGCCGTAGAGCAAGGCCTTGCGCGGGATCTCGTCGTAGTCGGGCTCGTCGGGCTGGCCCAGATTCGCGGTGTAGGCGTGCGGCAGCGCGCCTTTTTTCCGCATCCAGAGCAGCGCGGCGCTCGTGTCCAGGCCACCGGAGAACGCGATGCCGACCTTCTGGCCGATGGGGAGGTTTTGAACGATGGTGGCCATGGTGGAGCACAAGGCGATGGGTCGAAGGCGGGGCAGGTCGTCGCGTAGTCTAGCGGCGCGCCGCGCGACGCTTCATTCGCCGCCCTCCATCGACTGGGCGACGCGCCGCCGCACGAGCGGCGCGTGTTCGCCCACGTGCAGGGCGCGCCTGCGCTCGCGCAGGTCGAGATCGACCGCCGTCATGCGCTCGAAGCGGCGCAAATGGTCGGCCCAGGTTTCGTCCATGAACTGCTCGACGTAGAGCGCCGGATCGGCGGTGTCGCGAAACAGCTCCCACGACAGCACGCCCTGGCGCAGGCGATTGCGCCGCGTCTCCTGCATGACCTCGAGAAACGCCGGCGCGTTTTGCGGCGCAACGCGGTACTCGACGGTCACGATCACCGGCCCGTCGTCGGCGGCGATGCTGAGCTGCGTGTCGGGTGACTTGATCTGATCGGTGGGCGTCAAGTCGCCGAGCGCCGCGCCGTCGAGGCTGAGTCGCCGCGTCCAGAGCAGGCACAGCACCGCCATCAGCGCGGCGCAGACGATCGCCGTGTGCACATCCGTCAGGCTCGCGACCTGGCCCCACAGCGCCGCGCCGGCGGCGCTGCTGCCGAGCATCGCCATCTGGTAGATCGACATGCCGCGTGCGCGCACCCAGTTGGGCAAGGCGAGTTGCGCCGACAACGTGACCGTGTTCGCGACCGAAATCCAGGTCGCCCCGAGAATCAGCATCAACGGCGCCGCGAGCCACAGGTTCGGCGCCAGGCCGACGCCGATCATCATCGCGGCGTGAACCAATGTGCACACGGTGACGAGCGAATCGCGCGGCATGCCCTCGCGAATCCGCGGCAGCACCAGCGCCGCGGCGATCGCGCCCACGCCCATGCACGCGAGAAGCAAGGTGTAGCTTCCTGCGTGGCCGGCGCTGCTGCCACCCATGCCCTTGGCAACGAGAGGCAACAGCGCGGGCAGCGCAACACCCTGCATGAAGAACAGCGAAATCCGCAGCAACGCGGTCTGCATCGCGCGTGACTGGCGCACATGCTGCACGCCGACGCGGATCGCCCCCAGGAAACGTTCGCCGGGCAGCGCGCTCACCCGCGGCGCGCGGCGCCAGCGTGCGAGCACGAGCGCAGCACCCACCGACAGCACCGCGTTGAGCATGAACACATAGGCGCTGCCGGCCGCGGCGATGACGGCGCCGGCCACCGCCGGCCCGGCGATGCGCGACACGTTCATGGCGATCGTATTCAGCGCGAGCGCCGACGAGAGCTGGCTGCGCGGCACGAGTTCGGGGACGAGCGCGGCGTAGACCGGCCAGCGCAGTGCCAAGCCGATGCCGTTGGCAAACGTCAGCAGCAGCAGCGACAGCGGCGTGATCGCGCCCGCAAACACGACCAGGCAGGTGATCAGGCCGACCGCCGCGACCCACACCTGGGTGAAGAGCAGGAGCCGGCGCCGGTCCACGATGTCGGCGAGCGCGCCGCTGGGCAGGCCGAGCAGGAACACCGGGAGCGAGGCGGCGCTGGCGACGAGCGCGACCATGAGCGGCGCCGTCGTGAGCGTCGTCATGAGCCACGCCGCCGCCACGTCGTTCATCCACATGCACACGTTCGCCGTGACCCACACGCCCCAGAGCATGCGGAACACCGGGTTGCGCAGCGGCGAAGCGGCGGCTGCGGCGGGTTCGAGGCTCAGGGGCACGGGGGCGGACGACATCGCCACGCATCATCGCAGGTGGCCCGTGGCGACCTCGGTTTGACGCTGCGCAAGCGCGGCTCCGGCCCGCCGTATCAAGCTCGCAGGGTGCTGCAGCGACCGCCAGTTGCCAAGGCGTCAGGCAGCGCCCGGTGGCCGACGTCGGGCGGCCGACACCCCTGCCCGACTCAGGGTCTGCGGCTTGCACTCACGTGAAAAATTGCCATCATTTGAACAACTCTTACGCTTGGCAAACCTGAAGGTCCGCCTCAGCCGCGCAGACTCCGCCCTCTCAAAAGAGCAAACCAGCAACATGTTGCGCGCGTCGCAGCACAGGAGGGACAGAAATGGGAAACATGAGTGCCGCCAAGTCCCACGCCGGAGTCGCCACCTATCGCTCGCCTTCGGGTTCGCACGCGAGCTTTCTCGGCGCCTTGTCGCGCAAGACTTACGCGATGGTGCTCGCCGGCGGGCGCGGAACGCGCCTCATGCAGCTCACCAACTGGCGCGCCAAACCGGCGGTGCCGTTTGCCGGCACCTTGCGCATCATCGACTTTCCCTTGAGCAACTGCATCAACTCGGGAATCCGGCGCGTCAGCGTGCTCACCCAGTACAAGGCGCAAAGCCTGATCGCGCATGTCGAGCGTGGCTGGGGCTTTCTCGAATCGGCGCTGAACGAGTTCATCGACGTCGTTCCGGCGCAGCAACGCATCGGCGACGACTGGTACCGCGGCACGGCAGACGCCGTGTTCCAGAACCTGGACATCCTGCGCGAAGCCGAACCCGAATACGTGCTCGTACTCGCCGGCGACCATGTGTACAAGATGGACTACGGCGTGATGCTCGCCGAGCACATCGAGAGCTGCGCTGACATCACGATCTCGTGCATCGAAGTGCCGATCGAGCAGGCGAGTTCGTTCGGCATCATGGAAGTCGACGCGATGGACCGCGTGATCGCGTTCCACGAAAAGCCCGCGCACCCGGCGTGCATTCCCGGACAGCCGCAGCGCGCGCTGGCGAGCATGGGCGTCTACATCTTCAAGGCGAGTTTTCTCTACGAGGTGCTGGGACGCGACGCGGCGGATCCGAACTCGAGCCACGACTTCGGCCACGACGTGATCCCGCGCGTGCTCGAAAACGCGCGCGTGCACGCGCACCGTTACGCGCGATCCTGCGTCAACATGGTCGGCGACACGCCCTACTGGCGCGACGTCGGCACGGTCGACGCGTACTGGGAAGCGCACATGGACCTCGTCGAAGTGCAGCCGCAACTCAACCTGTACGACGACGACTGGCCGGTGCTGAGCCTGCAGCGCCAGCTCGCGCCCGCCAAGTTCGTTTTCGACGATTCGGGCCGGCGCGGCATGGCGACCGATTCAGTCGTCTGCAGCGGCTGCATCGTGAGCGGCGCGACGGTGCGCCGCTCCCTGCTCGGCTTCAAGGTGCGCGTCGAGGAAGACAGCCTGATCGAAGAATCGGTGATCCTGCCCAACGTTCGCATCGGCCGCGGCGTGACGCTGCACCGCTGCGTCGTCGACAAGGATTGCCACTTGCCCGACGGTTTTTCAGCCGGGATGAACCACGCCCACGACGCGACGCGGTTTCATGTCACCGAGCGTGGCATCACGCTCATCACGCCCGACATGCTGGGCCAGGGCTGCCACTCGCACAGCGACGCGCAGTCGCTTCAATAGGATTCGACGCGCAGTCGCTGCAACCGAACCCGACGCCCGGCACGAGGTGGACCCCGGCTTGCGCCGGGGTGACACAGAGGGGTACGCCGGGCTCAGGCGCTGCTGGGCTGGCGGTGCAGGAACGCCACCAGCACGCCGAGCAAGACGACGAGCACGCCGTCGGCGACGATCTGCCCGACAACCAGCGCGCCCGGCAGCGGCTGCACCGCGTAATAGATCATGTAGCCCGGAATTGCGGTCAGGAATGCGACCATGACGCCGAAGCGCAGCCCCTGGCCGAGCCAGGGTTTGGCCTCGACGCCGCGCGCGTAGATGCTCACGAGCGCCCCCGCCATCAGCACATGCGCGAGCAGCATGAACGGGAAGTAGGCCTGCGAATCGGCTTCGCTGCGGTACAGGTTCTGCAGCTTCGCGTAATGCGCGTGCAGCAGCAAGCCGTGCACGACGAAGCTGCCGGCCATCCAGGCGATGAAGGTGCAAAGCCAGGCAATGAGGAATTTCTTGTTCATCGTGATCTCCAGGGCGTGCCTCAGGACAAGTGTTTGCCGAAAAAGCCGAACGTGCGGTCCCAGGCGATTTGCGCCCACGCCGCGTCGTACTGGGTGATCGGCAACCGCAGCGGGCCGACTGCGGTTTCGTTCGCGAAGCCATGCTGCGCCAGATAGCGTTCACCCGTGTAGGCGACCCCCGCGGCGCGCAATTTCTCTTCGAGCGCGTCGACGCCGGCGATCGCGAACGCGCCGTCTTGCGTCGCCCAGTGCGCGAGCAGCGGTGCCTTGATTTTCGACGCGTCGACGAATTCGAGCGGCGGGTAGCCGTACCAGACGACGCCGGCGTTCGCTTCGGGCACCATCGCGAGCGAGAGCACGGTCAACGCGCCGCCCATGCAAAATCCCGTGACGCCGACCTTGGCCGCGCGACCTTGCAGATGCTGCACCGCGCCGCGCACATCCTGCGACGCCGCGTCACCGAAGTTCAGGCCCGTCATCAAGTGGTGCGCCTCCTCGGCGTGCAGCGTCGATTTGCCACGGTACAGATCCGGCACGAGGGCGATGTAGCCCGCGGCGGCAAAGCGCTCGGCGACGCCTCGAATCTGGTCGTTCAGCCCCCACCATTCCTGGATCACGACGACCGCGGGTGCGCCTTGGGGCTGCGCCGGCTCAGCGAGGTAGCCCTGCACGCTCTGCCCGTCGGGGCGCTTGAAGTTGATCGTCGATCCCATGTGGGTCTCCTCTGCGATGCCACTGAACGAAGTCAAGGCCCGCAGTAGAGGTCAGCCGCGGTGCAGCGTCAAGCGGGCTTGCACCGAGTCGGACTCGCCGGTTGGCGCCGCCCCATCAATCGCCGGGAATATGCGGCGGGTGCAATTGCACCGGCTTGGCGGAGCGGCGCCGCAGCCGGATGTTGAGCATTTCCACCGCGACTGAAAACGCCATCGCGAAGTACACATAGCCCTTGGGCACATGGTGGTCAAACCCTTCCGCGACCAGCACCGAGCCGACGACGAGCAAGAACGACAGCGCGAGCATCTTGATCGTCGGGTGGTCGGAAACGAAGCGCCCGATCGGGCCGGCGAACACCATCATCAGCGCCACCGATGCGATCACCGCGGCGATCATCACGACGACGTTGTCGACCATGCCCACCGCGGTGATGATCGAGTCGAGCGAGAACACCAGGTCGACAAGCATGATCTGCATGATGACGGCGCTGAACGTCGCCTTCGCCGCGCCCGCCGCGTGCTGCTCCTCGCCTTCGAGCGATTGGTGAATCTCGACGGTGCTCTTCCAGATGAGGAACAGGCCGCCGAGGATCAGGATCAGGTCGCGACCCGAGATGTCCTGGCCCATCACGCTGAACAGCGGCTGCACCAGGCCGACGATCCACGCCAGCATCAGCAGCAGACCGATGCGCATGAACATCGCCATGAACAGGCCGATGCGGCGCGCGAATTCGCGCCTCTCCATGGGCAGCTTGTCGACCAGAATCGAGATGAAGATGATGTTGTCGATGCCCAGCACGAGTTCGAGCGCGGTGAGCGTGGCAAAGGCGATCCAGGCCTGAGGGTCCGTGAGCAGTTCGAGCATCGGTGGGCGACTTGAAGCCGGTGAAGTGATGAATCAGTGCACGCCGCCCGCTGAGCGACGCCTCGGTTTGCTGGATTCTTGCCCAAACGCGCGCCGCCCTTCGCGCAGCCGCCGGCCGCTGACTTTGCACGGCTGGCGTAGAGTCAGGCACCGACAGGCAACTCCCGGCCCATGAAAACCTACGCCATCGCCACCATTCCCGGAGACGGCATCGGCAAGGAAGTGATTCCCGCCGGCCGCGAAGTGCTGCAGCAACTCGCCCTCACCCGGTCCGGGCTTGCTTTCGAATTCGAGAACTTCGACTGGGGCGGCGACCACTACCGCGCGCACGGCGTGATGATGCCCGAGCACGGCCTGGATGCGCTGCGCAAGAAGGACGCGATCCTGTTCGGCTCGGCGGGCGACCCGGACATCCCGGACCACATCACGCTCTGGGGCCTGCGCCTGAAGATCTGCCAGGGTTTCGACCAGTACGCGAACGTGCGCCCGACGCGCATCCTGCCCGGCATCGACGCGCCGCTGAAACGCTGCAAGCGCGAAGACCTCGACTGGGTGATCGTGCGCGAAAACACGGAGGGCGAATACGCCGGTGCCGGTGGACGCGTGCACCAGGGCCAGCCGATCGAAGCCGCGACCGACGTGACGCTCATGACACGCGCCGGCGTGCAGCGCATCCTGCGCTACGCCTTCGAACTCGCGCGCTCGCGGCCGCGCAAGTTGCTGACCGTCGTCACGAAGTCGAACGCGCAGCGCCACGCGATGGTGATGTGGGACGAGATCTCCCGCGAAGTCGGCGCCGAATTCCCCGACGTGAGCTGGGACAAGGAGTTGGTCGACGCGATGACGGCGCGCATGGTGAACCGGCCGGCGTCGATCGATACCGTCGTCGCGACGAACCTGCACGCCGACATCCTGAGCGACCTCGCCGCAGCGCTCGCCGGCAGCCTGGGCCTCGCGCCCACGGGCAACATCGACCCGCAGCGCAGATATCCGAGCATGTTCGAGCCGATCCACGGTTCGGCGTTCGACATCATGGGCCAAGGCCTGGCGAACCCGCTCGGAACGTTCTGGTCGCTCGTGATGCTGCTCGAGCACCTGGGCGAAGCGGCCGCGGCGCGGCAGGTGATGGCCGCCATCGAGGCCGTGACGGCGAACCCGCGCTTGCACACGCGCGACCTTGGCGGCACGGCAACGACCACGCAGGTCACGGCGGCGGTGTGTGCGTGGCTGCGGGCGAACCCGGTGGCGCGAAATCCCACTTGAGGGCACCATCCGTCACCCCGGCGCAAGCCGGGGTCCACTCTTCACACCGCGCCGCGGTCACGGGTGGATCCCGGCTTGCGCCGGGATGACAGAGCAGAAGGAGACGCCCTCATGTACCCGACTTTCGCCGTTACGCTCGCTGTCGCGACCGCCCTGCTTGCCGCATTGCCCGCGCAAGCCCAGCCCTGCCCCGACAAAAGCCTCATGTACTGGCAGGCGTTCCCGCCGGGCGGCGAGTCGGACCTGTCGGCGCGGCACCAGCAGATCGTGCTGAAGAAAAAGTGCCCGGCGATCGATACCGTCATCCAGTACAAGGCCGGCGCCGGCGGCGCGCTGCTCTGGAGCACGCTGAATACGCTGCCCGGCGACGGCGTGAACATCGCCGGCGTGAACCTGCCGCACATGGTGCTCCAGCCGATGGAAGGTCAGGTCCAGTACAAGACGGACGACGTGACGCCGGTGTACTGGTTCCACTACACGCCCGACGCGCTCGTCGTCCCCGAGGGCAGTGCGCTGAAGAACTTCGCCGACTTCGTGAAGGCGGCGAAGGCCCAACCCGAAAAGATCAACCTCGGCGGCTCGGGGCTGAACTCGGCGAACCACGCCGCGCACCAGCGGCTGAACCAGGCCTTCGGCTTCAAGACGACTTACGTGCCGTTCAAGGGGACGGGCGACATGACGATGGCCGTGCTCGGCGGGCATGTCGACGGCAGCATGACGTACACCGCGTTTGCGATCAACAACAAGGGCAAGGTGAGGGCCCTGGCCGTCGCGATGGACGCGCGCCATCCGCTCATGCCCGACGTGCCGACGTTCAAGGAACTCGGTGTCGACTGGGTCGACGGCGCGTACCGCGGCATCGGTGTTCCGAAATCGACGCCTCTAGAAGCGCGCAAGCGCCTGTCGGACCTGTGGGCGCTGCTGAACGCCGACCCGGAGATGAAAGAGCTCGCGGCGAAGAGCGGTTTCGAGCTCGTCAACGTCGGCGTCGATCGCATGGACTCTTTCATGAAAGAGCGCATCAAGGTCTACAGCGACGTGGGCAAGCAGATGGGCCTCGGCAAATAACACGCGCGCCCGCGCTGCCTCAGGCTGGCGCAGGCACGTTGCGCGCAAGTTCCGGCATTTTTGTGCAGATGTTGCGAGCGTGTCGCGCCATCGCGCCTTCTTGAATCCGTCCTGACCTTTGCTGACAGTCTGTAGCGCCGCTCGCGCCCATCATGGGCGCCGCTGCTGCTGCGGCCGAGTCGGGCCTGCGGCGCACTCACTCTCTGAGGTGCCTCATGTCATGGATGCTGTTTCCCGATAACCCTGCCCTGTCGGCGCTGGTTCTGGCGTTGCTCGGCGTCGTCTTCCTCTACGCGGCGCGTGCCCCCGTGCACGGCATGCTCGGCGCGTGCTCGCGAGTTGTCGCGGGCAGTCTGCGCGTCGGCGGCCGCTGGCTCGCCAGCGCCGCGCACGCGCTGCGCGAACGCAACAAATATGTACTGCTCGCGCAGGCGCGCAAAGGCGTCGAACAGGACATCGAGCGCGAGTTCGAACGCGTCACGGTCATGGTGCGGCGCGACCTCGGCGGCTACCCGGCCCTGCAGCGGCGCCTGCTCGACGAACTGACGCGCATCGAAGACGACTACAAGAAGTGCGGCGAAGTCCCGCCGCCGCCGCCCGACTGGGTGAAAGCGACGGAAACGATCGCTTCGATCAAGAACATGGGCGACCCGCTGACGCAAAAGATCCTCGAGGACATCTCCAAGTCGATGGGGCCGATCTACGACAAGGTCGTCGGCGAGTACCGCCGCTCGTACGAAACGCGGCACAAGATCCTCGCCGGCTTCATGCCGTTCTGGCGCTCGCTCGAACAGACGCTGACCAAGGTCGACGCGAACCTGACCGGAATGCAGGACGGCGCGCAGCGCATCGACGGCCTGATGGACAAGTACCAGGAAATCTCCAAGTCGTCGGAGCGCATCGAACACGCGCTCACCGCCTCTGCGTCGAGCCAGTTTTTCATCGGCGGCCTGGTGCTCGTGATCGCGCTCGGCGGCGCGTTCGTCAATTTCTGGCTCATTCAACGCCCGATGTCGGCGATGGTCGGCGCCGGCGAATACATCATCGGGAATCTCGAGGTCTCGCACATCGCTGCGCTCGTCATCATCCTGGTCGAGTCGGCGATGGGCTTGTTCCTGCTCGAGACGCTGCGCATCACGCACCTGTTTCCCGGCATCAACGCGATGCCCGACAAGATGCGCCGCTCCCTGGCCTGGGTGTTCTTCTCGATTCTGCTGATCCTGGCCGGCGTCGAAGTGGGTCTGGCGGTGATGCGCGATCAGATCATCCTCGCCGACCTCGCGTTCAAGCGCGATCTGGGCGGCTCGGCAGGATCGGTGGTCGCGCAAGCCGCCGCGGACCTGGGCTGGATGCAAAAAGTGCCCGTCGCCGGGCAGATGATCCTCGGCTTCATCCTGCCGTTTGCGCTCGCCTTCGTCGGCCTGCCACTGGAGAACTTCGTGCACTCGGCGCGCACCGTGATCGGCGCGCTGCTCGTGTTTCTGTTGCACGTCCTCAGCGTGATGCTGCGCATCGGATCGAACGTCTTTCGCCAGCTCGGCAAGGCGCTCGTGCTGCTCTTCGACGCGGTGATCTTCCTGCCCCTGAGCGTGGAGCGCCTCGTCAAATCGCGCGGCGCCGGCGCCGCCGCCGTGGCTGCACCCGCGGCACGCGCCCAGGGGCGGGCATCATGAGGCGGCTGCTGCGCCATCTGCTTGCGGCGCTGTCGATCGCCCTGTTCGCCTCGGGTTGCGGCGAGCAGGGCAGCCACCAGCGCGCCGTGTACCTGCTGCTCGACACGTCGGGAACGTACTCGCAGGAGGTCGACAAGGCGCAGTACGTCGTGAATTGGCTCATCGGCACGCTGAATCCGGGCGATACGTTCGCCGTGGCGCGCGTCAAGAGCCGCTCGTTCAGCGAAAAAGACATCATCGCCAAGGCGACCTTCGTCAAGGACCCGCTGCAAGTGAACCAGCAGAAAAAAGCGCTGCGCGACAAGCTCGCCGGGCTTCGCGAGCAGACGAAAGGCGGCAGCGCCTACACCGACATCACCGGCGGCATGTTGCAGGCGGCCGAGTTCCTGCACGAGACCGGCGCCGGGCGCAAGACGATCCTGATCTTCTCCGACATGCAGGAAGAACTCGACAAGCAGACGAAGCGCGACGTGCCGCTGAACCTCGCTGGAATCCGCGTCGTCGCGCTCAACGTCACCAAGCTCAAGACCGACAACATCGACCCGACGCGCTACACCGGGCGCCTGGACGCCTGGGAAAAGCGCGTCCTCGCCGGCGGCGCAGGCTCGTGGCGCGTCGTGAACGACCTGGAGCGGCTGGACCGGATGTTCCGCGACTGAGCGACTGAGCGGCAAGCCGCTGCCGCAGCCCCGGCGCGTCAGGCGGGGTGCTTGCGCCCGACCAGAATCGTCGCGCCCATCGGACCGTATTGCTCGGTGTGCGGCCGGTTCGGCGCCAGGGTGAAGATGTCGCCGGGACGCAGGACTTTGCTCTGCCCTTCGCAACGCAGCGCCAGTTCACCCTCCAAGACGAGCGCGCGCACCTCGAAGCTGTGCGTGTGCGTGTCGACAAAGTGATTCGCCGGCCAGCTTCGCGTCAGGACTTCGGTGAAGCCGAGTTCGCCGAGTTCGCGCTTGAAGATGTCGGTGTCCATGGGGATCCTGTGAGTTGCTGAGGATGTCGAGCCGCACGCGCTACCACTTCGGCGCAATGCGCTCACCCGGAAGCATGTCGTAGGGCAATGCCCAGCCCGGGATCGTTTTCATCCGGCCGAGCCACGCCGCGATATGGGGAAAGCGCGACGCGACTTCATAGCCGCTCTCGTCGACCGGATAGAAAAGGTAGCCGCAGAGCGAAAAGTCGGCGATCGTCGGGCTCGTTCCCACCATGTACGGGCTTGCCGCGAGGTGTTTGTCGACGATCGCGTAGGCCGCGTCGATGCGTCCTTTGAGCCACGCCATCACCGCCGGGTCGGGCGCGCTCGGGCCGAACGCCTTGGCGAAGCGGTAGCTCGCAAAGTAGCTCGTGAACTTGTGGTTGTCGAAGAACAGCCAGCGCTGCACTTCGCGCCGTTCGGCGTCGCTCGTGCCGCCGAAGCGACCGTGCTGTTCGGCGAGGTAGGTGAGGATCACGCCGGACTGCGTGAGGCGCACCGCGCCGTCTTCGAGCACAGGCACCTCGCCCATCTCATTCGCCTGTTCGCGCCACTGCGGCGTGCGCGTCGCGCCGCCCATGAAGTCGACGAACACGGACTCGAACGGAACGTCCAGGGCGCGCAGCAGGAACGCCACCTTGTAGGCGTTGCCCGATTGGCTGAAGCAGTGCAGGCGCAGCATGGTGTCCTTTCTTGCTGGGGTCAATTCTGTTCGTTCGCTCGGGCTCAACGAATCGCCAACGCGCCGGGCCCGCAAAGCGTCTCGTCAATCGCCCCCGGCGCCGCCGCGCTGCGCGCGAAGTCGAGCGTCATGACGCCCGCGACGCGAACGATGGTGCCGGGGCGGATTGGAATCTCTTCGTCGCGCGGCGCAGCAGCGCCGTCGACTTCGGTGACTTGTGCCGACAAGGCGCGCAGCAGGTAGCCGCCGGCGCGCGCGCGCAATTCGAACTGGCGCCGGCTGATGAGCTTGCACGCCAGCGCATCGGGAAGCAGCAGCGCCACGTCGGGCGCGGCTGGCGCCGTCTTGCGTGTCGCCACGGCCGAAGCTCAGCGTGTCGCGCGCCGGCAGCGTGATGCGCTGGCCGGTCTCGCGAACCAGCACTTCGCTCGGGAACTTCGCCGGGTCGCGCCACGCGAACTCGAACGCCTCGACGTCGCGGTTCAGCCCCTTCAGCGCCGCGTTGCCGATGGGCCGGCACAGCACGCGCAATTCGACGTCGAGCTGTTGCAGCAACTCGCGCGTCAGCCGCACCTGGCCGGGCAGCGCGCTCGCCGCCAGCCGCGCGCACAGGTTCACCGAGTCGCCCGTCACTTGCACGCCGTCGGTGAGCACCGCGCCGCTGTGCAGGCCGATGCGCAGGCACAGCTGGTGCGCGCGCGGCCGGTCGACGTTTTCCGCGCTGACGCGGTTCTGCAGCGCCGCCATCGCGCGCGCCGCGGCGCTCGCCGAAGCGAACACGGCAAATGCGCCGTCGCCCGCGGTGTCAACGATGCGCCCGTCGGCGCTGGGCAGGCAGCGCTCGAGCAGGTCGACGTGCATTTGCTGCAGGCGCCGCCCGGCTTCGTCGCCGAACTGCGAGAAATACGGCGTCGAATCGACGACGTCGGTGAAGGCGAGCGCCGCATTGCGCTCGAAGCGGCGCGTCAACTCCTGCGACAGCAGGGTCTGCAGACGAATGATCTCCGTCATCGTCAGGCGCGAAGGGTCGACTGTGATCGTCATGGCACGCGTGCGGAGCGCCGATGGTAATGGACTGCCGCGGGGCCGGGACTGGCGCGCGGCGCGGCGCGCACCGCGCGAGGCGCTGCGCGGCTGCGGGCACGAGGCGCATCGGGCATGATCGCGGCTCCCGCCTCCGCCGCCTCAGCCGCCATGACTTCCCGCCCGAACCACCCGCTCAGCCCCGAAACCCAGTGCGCGCAAGGCGCACGCAACACGAGCGGCGACGCCGACTCGGCGATCGTCCCGCCCATCGTCTACAGCGCCACGTTCGCCGCCGCCGACGCGATGGACTTCGCCGACATGGCAAGCCGGCCGCGCCACAGCCGCTACTACACGCGCTACGGCAACCCGCTGCACGAGCAGGTCGCGGCGCAGCTCGTCGCGCTCGAAGGCGGCGCGGCGGGAACCCACGACGCGCTCGTCACCGCGTCGGGAATGGGCGCGATCAGCGTCGTGCTGCTCGGTCTGTTGAAAGCCGGCGACCATGTGATCGCGCAGACGAATCACTACATGGGCAGCGCGAAACACTTCTCCGAATTGCTGCCGCGCTTCGGCGTGCGCTGCAGCCTCGTCGACCAGACCGATCTGGGCGCATGGGAGCGCGCCTTCGAGCCGGCAACGCGCCTCGTGATGACGGAAACGCCGGTGAATCCGAGCTGCGCGCTGACCGACCTGAAAGCGGTGGCGCAGCTGGCGCGCGCGCACGGCGCGGTCAGCGTCTGCGACAACACCTTCGCCAGCCCGATCAATCAGCAGCCGCTGCAGCTCGGCATCGACGTCGTCGTGCACAGCGCGACCAAATACCTCGGCGGTCATCACGACCTCACCGCAGGCGCGGTGCTGGCGCGCAAGGACCTGATCGACGAGCTCTGGAAAACGCAGATCTGCCTCGGCGCGACGCTGAGTCCGATGGACGCCTGGCTGCTGCTGCGCGGCATGCGCACGCTGGCGCTGCGCGTGCGCCAGCACAACGCGAGCGCACTCGCGCTGGCGCGTTGGCTCGAGCGCCAACCCCAGGTCGAACGCGTTTTTCACCCCGGTCTCGAATCGCACCCGCAGCACGCGCTGGCGAAAGTCCAAATGCTGGGCTTCGGCGGCGTCATGAACATCGCGATCCGGGGCGGCTATGACGCCGCGAGTCGTTTTGTGCACACGCTGAAATTGCCGCGTCAGGCGGTCAGCCTCGGCGGCGTCGAGAGCCTCGTCGTTCACGCCGCGGCGATGTGGCGCGGCACGATGGACGAGGCGCAGATGCGGATCGCAGGAATCGCGCCGAACGGCGTGCGCTTGTCGGTGGGGATCGAAGGCGTCGAAGACCTTCAGGCGGACCTGGCGCAGGCGCTCGCCGCGGTGTGAACGGCACAAAAAGCAACCCCTCCCGACCTTGACGGTGGGAGGGGCGGGCGGCTGACGCCGCCATGTGGAGCCCCGGAGGTTGAAGGTCCGAAGCTCCTGGGGCGCAGTGACTGCACCCACGGGATTGCCTGGCTAGCAGGCCTGCCAAGCATAGGCGCCGTGCGTCGACAAATCAAGCCATTGCGCAACCCGCCTGTAGGGGCACCTGCGCGCCGGACGCCCCTGCCGCTATCCCGCCACGATTGCAGCGCCTTGCGGCGCAGGCTCTCCAGGCAGCCACGACACGATCGCCGCGGTGCACGCCGCGATCCCCGCCATGACGAGCATGAGCGTGCTGAAGCCGCCCGCTTTGACAAGCGGGCCGAGCAGCCAGACGGCCACCGAGCTGACGCCGATCGACACCGTCAGGCGGATCCCGGCGACGCGCGAACGCATGCGGTCGTCGACGTAGCGCACGATCATCGCGTCGGTGAACGGGATCGCGCCGAAAATCAGACTCATCGTCACGGCGAGCAGCGCGTACAGCCACCAGCCCTGCGCATTCGCCGACAGCGCGAGCAACGGCACCTGGGCCAAGGCGAGGGTCTGGTAGAGGCGCTTCATCGGCAACCGGTCGATGAGGCGGCCGACCACGACTTGCGCCGTCGACGCGAGCGTGTACACGGCAGCGAGCAGCGCGCCCAGGAGCGCCGGGTCTTCGACCACGCCGTGCATGCGCTCGCTGAGCAGCTGGCCGTTGCCGTTCGTCGTGAAGTTGAAGAGCAGGCTCGCGGTAACGCTCGCCGACGTCATGACGAAGAGCACGCGCGCGAGCAGCGCCGCAGGCAACTCGACGCCCGCCTTCTTGCGCCGCGCCGCAGGCGCTTCGAGTTCGTGCGGGACGATCCACGCGAACAGCGCGCCGCAGGCGAGGCACAACAAGCCGGGAACGATGAAAGCGGCGCGCCAGCCGCTTTCCTGCACCAGATAGCCGGTGAGAACAGCCGCCACCGCGATGCCCAGGTTGCCCGCCAGGCCGTTGACGCCGATCGTCGCCCCCGGGTTCGCCGCGTGCTGCACCAGCATCGGGATTCCGACCGGGTGGTAGATCGAGGCAAACGCGCCGAGCAGCGCCAGCGCTGCGGCCATCTGCCAGGCGTTGGTCGTGGCCGCGGCGAGCAGCGCCGACGCGCCCAGGCCAAAGAAGAACACCAGCATCATCTGCCGGCGCCCCCACAGGTCGCCGAGACGCCCCGAAGGCAAGGAGCCGAGGCCGAACATGATGAACGCGCCCACGCCGTAGGGCATGAGGTCTTCCCAGTGCGCGAAGCCGAACTCGGACGCGATCGCGGCGACGGCGGTGGCGAAGACGAGCAGGAACAGATGGTCCAGCGCGTGCGCCATGTTGAGCAGCAAGGCGACGCGGCGCGAGGTCTGGGGCATGGTGCGGGGTGCGCTGAGGCGCCGCGGTGTCGCGGCCCCCTATTTCAGCACGCCGCTCTCGCCTGCCTCGGGTCGGAAGGTTCGGCGCCGGTCAGCGCGCGCCGATGGCGTGGGCGTCGAACGCGCATTCGTGGCGGTTCACCGCCGCGTACAGGTCACTCGCAAAGCCCGGGTCGCTGTTTCGGCACGAGTAGGCCAGGGCACGCACCGCAGCCGCGTCGCGCGCAAACGCTTCTTCGGGCGTGACCTGGCGCAGCCACGTCAACGTGCGCAAGCGCCGGATCGCGCCGGCAAGTAGCGCCTGCAAAGCGCGCGCGGGGTGAGTCGCGGGCGGGTGCAGGGCGTGGCTCTGGGCAGTCATCGAATGGCTCATTTTTTCTACTCCTGGGTGGTGCTTGTGGGTGCGGCGAGGCGCGCTTGGCGAAGCGCTTGCGCGAGCGCCGGGTCATGGCTCTGCCATCGGTCCGCGAGGATCCGCAGATGCTGCGCTGCGCGGTGCTCGCCATGCGCCTGCAAGGCGAGCCACAGCTTGCCGCCGAGGCGACGCAAGCCTTGCAAGAGCCAGACTGCCGCCTGGCCGGCCCATACTGCGCCTTGCGGTGCCCGCACGGGAACTGGCGTGAGAACCTGGAAATACAGCGACGACATGGTGAATCACCTTTCAGAATCGCGGGCCTGGCTCGACCCGATGGATGAATCCTAGGGTTTTCCCTTATCCTTCGGAAATTCCGATTCAGAATCCCCCCATCACGAAGACCAATGGCCAAATTGCAACGAAGCGTGCGCACATGAACTTCTCGACGCTGGACCTGAACCTGCTTCGGGTGTTCGATCTCGTGATGGTCGAACGCAACGTCACGCGCGCGGCCGCACGGCTCGCGACGACCCAACCCGCGGTGAGCAACGCACTGCGGCGCCTGCGCGACGCGCTCGGCGACGAGTTGTTCATCCCCGGCCCGACGGGTGTGACGCCGACGCCGCACGCGCTGGACCTGTGGCCGGCGGTGCGCGTGGCGATGGACAGCTTGCGCAGCGCGTTGGACCCGCAGGCCTTCGAGCCGACCAGCGACGAGCGCTGCTTCACCTTGGCGATGGCCGACGCCACCGCGGCGGTGTTGCTGCCGCCGCTGCTCGATGCGCTGGCCAAGGAACGGGCGCGAATCGAGTTGCGCGTGGAGCCGCTCACGACGCGCGATCCGCGCAGCGCGCTCGAACGCGGTGCGGCGGACCTGGCGATCGGCTTCTTTCCGGACGTTGCACGCGACCTCGCCGCCACCGGAAGCCACAGCGACTTCGTCCTGAATCGCCTCTACGAATGCGAGTACGTGGGCGTGATGCGCCCAGGCCACGCCCTCTCGGCAAAGCCCGAACTGACACTCGATGACTTCTGCGACGCGCGGCACGTTCGCGTGAATTTCACCGAGCGGCCGCTGAGCTTCGTCGACGAGGCGCTCGAACTTCTGCAGCGCTCGCGCCGCGTCATGCTCACGGTGAACAACTTTTCCACCGCGGCGCGGGTCGTGCACGAGTCGGACCTGCTTGGCGTGTTCCCGCGCAGCTATGTGCCGGCGAGCGGCCTCGCGCTGCTGCAGCGCCGCATGCCCTTGCCGCTGCCTCGCATCGACGTCGCCATGCTCTGGCACCGGCGCCACGAGCGCGACGCCGCGCAGCGCTGGATGCACGGCATCGTCGCGCGCGTCGCACGCGCGTTCGAGGCCCGGCCAGCGCCGCGGGCGAGCGAGCCGGAGCACGCCGCGACCGTCTGAGCGATTGACGATCCGCGCGGTCTGCGCTCGCGAGGCGCCGCCCAAATTCGCATAAAGTGGTCGTCCCCTCAACCCAAGGAGCCGATCATGACTTTGAAACAGAAAGCCGACGCCCTCTTGAGCCGTGCCGCGCAGGCCGGCGACGTTCCCGGCGTCGTGGCAATGGCGACGAACCGCGAGGGCGTTATCTACGAAGGCGCCTTCGGCCAGCGTGTTCTCGGCAAAGGCCCGGCGATGACGCTCGACACGGTCGGCTGGATCGCCTCGATGACAAAGGCGGTGACTTCGGCCGGTGCGATGCAGCTCGTCGAGCAGGGCAAGATCGACCTCGACGCGCCGGCGAGCAAAGTGATCTCGCAGATCGCCGAAGCGCGCGTGCTCACCGGCTACGACGCGGCGGGCAAGCCGCAAACCCGCGCACCGAAGCGCCCGATCACGTTGCGCCATCTTCTCACCCACACCGCGGGATTCAGCTACGAAATCTGGAACACCGACATCCAGAAGTGCCAGGCGGCTTGGGGTTTGCCCGGAATCACCGAGTGCAAGAACGCGGCGCTGCACACGCCACTGCTGTTCGACCCGGGCGAGAAATGGGACTACGGCATCAACATCGACTGGGCGGGCAAGATGGTCGAAGCGGTGAGCGGGCAAAAGCTCGGCGCCTACCTGAAAGACAACCTGCTCGGTCCGCTCGGCATGGACAGCACGGCGTTTCGCATCACGCCATCGATGCGTGAGCGGATGGCCAAGCTGCACCAGCGCGGCGACGACGGTGCGTTCACCGCAATCGACCTGGAAATCACCCAGGACCCCGAGTTCGAGATGGGCGGCGGTGGCCTCTACGGCACGGTGGGCGACTACCTCAAGTTCGTGCGCATGATCCTGAACGGCGGCGCGGGCAACGGGAACCGCGTGCTGCGCCCGGAAACGGTGAGCCTGATGTCGCGCAACAACATGGGCGAGAACCGCGTCAGCCTGTTGAAGGCTGCGATCCCGCCGTTGACGAACGACGCCGAATTCTTCCCCGGCGTGCAGAAGTCGTGGGGGCTGAGCTTCCAGATCAACGAGCGAGCCGCGCCGACCGGGCGCCCGGCAGGCGGATTGATGTGGGCAGGTCTCGCGAATTCGTACTACTGGATCGACCCGATCACCGGCGTGGGCGGCGTCTATCTGACGCAGATCCTGCCGTTTGCCGACAAGAAGTCGCTGCCGCTGTACTACGCGTTCGAGACCGCCGTCTACGACAGCTTGCGCTGAGCCTGGTGCAGCACGCCCGCGCATGACGTTCACCTTGCGCGAGCGCGCCGACACCCTGCTGCGCGACGCCGTGGCGTCGCGCAGCGTGCCCGGCGTCGTCGCCATGGCGACGGACCGCGAGGGCACACTCTACGAAGGCGCGTTCGGCGAGCGGATGCTCGGCTCGGGCGAGGCGATGCGCGCCGACAGCGTGGTCTGGATCGCCTCAATGACGAAGGCGCTCACGACCACCGCGGCGTTGCAACTCGTCGAGCAGGGCAAGCTTGACCTCGACGCACCCGCACGCAACGTCGTTCCCTTGCTCGGCGAGGCACGCGTCCTCACCGGTTTCGACGCCTCCGGCGTACCGATCACCCGGCCACCGAGGCGCCCGATCACGCTGCGCCATCTGCTCACCCACACCTCCGGTTTCGGCCACGAGACGTGGAGCGCCGACGTGCAACGCGCCCAGGCCGCGTGGGGCCTGCCTCGAATCGGCTCGGGGCGCAAGGCGGCGCTGCGCGTGCCGCTGCTGTTCGACCCGGGAACGCGCTGGCAATACGGCATCGGCGTCGACTGGACCGGCCCGCTGATCGAGGCCGCGAGCGGGCAGACGCTGGGCAGCTACTTGCACGACCATGTGCTCGCGCCCCTGGGAATGAACAGCACCGCGTTTCGCCTGACGCCCGACATGCGCAGCAGGTTGGCGAAGGTGCATCAGCGCGACCCGAATGGAACGCTTCGACCGATCGACTTCGAAGTCGTGCAGGAACCCGAATTCGAACTCGGCGGCGGCGGCCTGTATTCAACCGCCGGCGACTACCTGCGCTTCGTTCGTGCGATCCTGAACGACGGCGTGCTGGAAGGCATGCGCATCCTGCGCAGCGCCACGGTGCACGAGATGGTGCGAAACCAAATCGGTGCGCTGCGCGTGCAGGCGCTGAAGACGGCACTGCCGGCGCTGTCCGATGACGCCGAATTCCTGCCCGGGATTCGCAAGACCTGGGGGCTCGGTTTTCAAATCAATGAGCAAGCGGCGCCCACCGGACGCCCCGCCGGGGGCTTGATGTGGGCTGGGCTGGCGAACACGTTTTACTGGATCGATCGCAGCAGCGGCGTGGGCGGCGTCCTGCTCACGCAGCTGCTTCCGTTTGCCGACGCGAAGGCCGTGGCGCTCTTTCAAGCCTTCGAGACCGAGGTGTATCAAGGCCGGAGCTGAGCGGCACTGCTCTGGGCTTGCGCGCGGCGCCGGCACAGAGCCAAACGGGCGTCAGCAGAAAGGAATGCTGACGCCCGAGGTCTGAAGGCGTGCCCGGTCAGGGTTCGCCCAGGAGGCTGGAATCGTTGGTCGAGCTCATGCCGGTCTGACCCGATTCGCTCAGCACGATGCCTTCGCTCAGCACGATGCCTTCGCTGAGCACCAGGCCCTCACTGAGGACAAGGCCTTCGCTAAGGATCAGGCCTTCGCTGAGCACGAGGCCTTCGCTGAGCACCAGGCCCTCGCTGAGGACAATGCCTTCGCTGAGGACGATACCGCTGCCGGAGACCAGCCAACCACTGAGTGTCGCGGTTGGGATGAAGGTACCTGTCTTGCCGGTCTTCGAGCTGAATCCCGCCAGCGATGTGGCGTTGACCACACCGCCGGTCAACAGCGACTGGTTCGACGCCGGCGCCGCGATGATCGATTTGACGAAGGTGTTGGCGGGAATGCCGGTGGCCGCGGGCCAGTAGGTCACCGCATGGCGGCGCGCGACCTTGCCCGCCCACACCAGGCGATGGTCCCAGATCGGCTGGAACTTGGTGAACAGTGCGTCGCCGCTGACCACCTGGTTGCCGCCAGCGTAGGCGATGCGGCTCCAGTTGAAGGTCTGGCCGCTGACAGTCGAGGCCTTGGCCGGCATCGCCTTGCCGGTGGCGAGCAGGTTCGCACCCGAGGCGATCGTACCGGCCTCGACGGCGGTCTTGATGTCGGTGCGCAGCGCCTTGGCGAGCACGACCGCGCCGTCGACGTTGAGAAGCCCCGCACCCTGTTGCAGCAGGTTGGCGCCGGCAATCGGTTGCGCGCTGAACTGCAGGATGGCCTTGATCAGCGGCGGCGTCAGGCCCGGATTGGCCTGCAGCAGCAGCGCCACCGTGCCCGAGACCGCGGCGCGGCGACCGACGTGCCGCTCAGGTTCATCAGCGCCGTCTTGCCGTCCTTGTTCGGCAGTGTGTAGGCGCTCGAGAGCACGGTGTAGGTCTTGGCGAGGTAGTTCCAACTGCCGCCCGCGCCGGCCTTGTCGGTCGCCAGCGCGCCGACGATCTTGTTGCCCGGCGCGACGAGGTCGGGCTTGAGCAGGTTGTCGACGCGGCGCACGCCGGCCGCGTCGACATACGAGCCGCGGGTCGGGCCGCGCGAGCTGAACAGGTTGACCGTGTCGTCGTTGCGCACCGCGGTGCCCTTGGTGTTGGCCGAGCCGACGGTGATCACCGACGGGTCGTGGCCGGGCGAGCTGATGGTGCCGAAGCGCTCGGCGCCGCTGGCGTTCTGGCCAAAGTTGCCGGCGGCCACCACCACCGTGATGCCGGCAGCCACTGCACTGCGCGCAGCGCGCGCCAGGGGGTCGGTCTGCCAGGTCTCGGTCGAATCCGCGGCCAGGCTGAGGTTCATGACGCGGATGTTGTATTCCTTGGCGTGGTAAATCACCCAGTCGATCGCGGCGAGCACGTCGGACAGCTGGCCGACGCCGTTGCCGTCGAGCACCTTCACGTCGTAGATGTCGGCGTTTGGCGCAACACCGGTCGAGTCGGTCGCCTGGTAGTAGCCGCGGCCGGCGGCGATGCTGGCCACGTGCGTGCCATGGCCGTACAGGTCGGGCTGGTTGATGGCCAGGTAGTTGATGTTGGTCTCGTAGGTCGCCATCGTCGCGCTGCCCGGGTACAGGCCGGCCGAGGCGTCGATGCCCTTGGTCCAGTCCTTCACGCCCAGCGCGGTGGCATCGCCGACGCGCTGGAAGTCGACCGCCTTCTTCACGCGTTGCGTCGTGCCGTCCTTGCCGAGCAGGTTGGTGTGGTGCTCGAGCACGCCTGAGTCGAGCACCGCGATGCCGACGCCGGTGCCGTCCAGGCCGCAATACGTCGTCGCGTTGGAGTAGGTGCGAACGTTGCTGGTCAGCGTACCAGTGGCGTGTTCCAGCGTGCTGGCGGTGCGCGCGGTCATGCGGTTCGGTGAAATGCTGAGCACGTCGCTGCGCGCGGCGATCGCCGCCACCTGGTTGGCCGGCAGCATCACCGACAGCGCTGCAACTGACACGTAGCGCAGGTAGACCGTGCCGCCGCGCGCCATGACGTCGGCGCGCAGCGCAGTGAGATTCGGGTCGGTGCTGCTGGCGATCACCAGCGCCTTGACGTGGCGAACGTTGTCGATGTCTTTGGTCCAGCTGATCTTGGGCGTGCTCGGCGCGGAGATCACTTGCTGCAGGTCCGCAGCGATCTTGCTCGATGCGGTCTGGGCATGTGCGCCTTGCAGACTGAACAGCGATCCCACCAACGCCAACGACGCCAGCATCCAGGCCAGCGCCCGAGGCAGGCGCCGCCTTTCGATCAACACGATGAACTTCGAGACCGCATTCATTTGTTTGCTCCCTGCGTTGCGAATCAGCCGAGCCACCCATTCGGTGCGCCTGCGGATCAGGTGTCAGGGATTGACATGTCCCGAACACTTCTGAGCGCAATTGTTGTGGAGCCCTACCTCGTGCGCCTGGGGTTCTTCGGGAAATGGGAGGTAGTCACGGTGCATTTCCGCGCTTCAAATATCGACCAAATTCCCGCGACAAATGCACGCCGAAGCCCCGATTCGCGGGGGTGGCGGTGGGTTCTTTGCACGCCTGCACCGTGGCGCCGGATTCCTGCCGTTACAGGCCTGGACCTCCGGTGACAGTTGCATGCACAAAGTGCCATTGAGCGCTCGAACGCCGAAGGCGTTGTCGGGGTTCGATTCGGCGCCGTGAGCGCGCATTGCATCCCCTTGTGGAGGTGCGCAAACGACGACAGATCAGCGGGACACGACGGCGACCTTGCGCGCCCAGCAGACATGGCGACGCCTGACCGACCTCAAGGAACGCCAGCCCACGCGGGCGTCGATCTCCTGCGCCCCACGGCGGGGGGCACGATCAATGCAGCAGCGCTGCGCGCTCCGAGTGGCGCATGGCCGGTTTGGGGGCGGCTTTGGAGGCCAAGCCGTCGAGCAGCTGGTCGATCAACTCCGCAGCGAGCGGGCGCGACAAGTGGTAGCCCTGGCCGGCTTGGCAGCCCATCTGGCGCAGTTGCTCGAGCTGATCTTCGGTCTCGATGCCCTCGGCGATGATCGCCTTGCCCAGCGACTTGCCGAGCATGATCACGGCACGCACGACGGCCGATTCATTGGAATCGCTGGTCATCTCGGAAATGAATGCGCGATCGATCTTCAGGCTGTTCACGGGCAGGCTCGACAGGTGCTGCAGCGACGAGTAGCCGGTACCGAAGTCGTCCACGCTCAGGCACACGCCCAGGCCGCGCAGCTCCTTGAGCATCGGCAGCGCAGCCTCCAGGCGGGTCATCAGGATGTTCTCGGTCAGCTCGAGCGTCAGGTGCTGCGACTGCAACCCGGCGTCGACCAGCGCAGCGGTCACCCGCGCGACGAACGCCGGGTGCGCGATGTCGTTGCCGGAGACGTTGACGTGCATGTTCAGTCTTGCGTGACACGCGTGGCGCTGCTGCCACTCGTGCAGTTGGCGGCACGCGCTGCGCAGCATGAAGTCGGTGAGCGGCACCATCAAGCCAGCGTCTTCGGCCACACCGATGAACGTCAGCGGGCTGACCAGCCCCAGCTCGGGGTGGTCCCAGCGTGCCAGCGCTTCGAAACCGGTGATGCGTTCCGTGTTCAGGTCGAACAGCGGTTGGTAAGCCACAGACAATTGCCCGGTGGCCAGCGCGCGGCGCAAGTCACCCTCCAGCCGAGCCGCTGCGACACCTCGGTGTGCAGCGCCGTGTCGAACAGCGCGTAACGCGCCTTGCCGCTCGTCTTGGCCTTGTACATCGCCGTGTCGGCGTCGCGCAGCATGTCGGCCGGCGTGGCGTAGCCCATGCCGCTGAACGTGATGCCGATGCTCGCGCTGGTGGTGATTTCGGTGCCCGCGATCTGGAACGGCTGGCGCAACGCTTCGAGCAGCCGATCGGCCAGCGTCACGGCGTAGCGCTGGTCGTTCAGGTCTTCGGCGAGGATCGCGAACTCGTCGCCCCCCAGGCGCGCGACGATGTCGCCCGGGCGCACCTGGTGCTGGATGCGCCCTGCCACCGCGATCAGGAATTCGTCGCCCACCGCATGCCCCAGGCTGTCGTTGATCAACTTGAAGCGGTCGAAGTCGAGGAACATCAGGCCGAATTGGCGCTGCGGCTCCGTCTGCACACGCGCCAGCGCCTGGACGAGGTGCTCGTGGAAGCGGCGCCGATTCGGCAAACCGGTCAGGCTGTCGTGAAACGCGATGTGGTGCAACCCGGCCTCGGCCTGCCTGCGCGCCGTAATGTCTTGAACTTGCAGGATCAGGCACGGCGAAGTCGAATCCACTTCGGAGAACAAGCTGCCGTGCACCGCCGCCCAGACTTCGAGCCCTTCGCGATGGCGCAAGCGCAGCTCGACAGTGAACGACACGACCTGATGCGAGTTGAGCTGCATCAGGCGGTCGTTGAGCACGCCGGCGTATTCGGGGTCGATGAAATCGCCGAACGGGTGCTGCGTGACGGACTTCGGCGTCGGCCACGCCCAACAGCGCGCACAGCGCGGCGTTGACTTGCAGCACGCGCGCGTCGAACGACACCAGCGCCATGCCGATCGACGCGTGCGTGAAGGCGCTGTGAAAGCGCCGTTCGCTGACCTCGAGCGCACGCACGTGGTGCGCCGCCAGTTCCGCTTCGCGCTCGGCGGCGTCGAGGCGACTCTTGCGCGCTGCTTCGTCAGACTCCTGCTGACGGAAGAAATAATGCAGCGTGCTCAGCAGCATCGCGATGATCGGCGCGGCGGCCATCAGCACGCCCAGGCCCGACTGCTGGAACGTCAGAAACAACAGGCACGCGATCGACGCGCTGCCGGCAAACGTGATGCCGACCCAGCCGAAGCTGCCGAACATCTCACGCAACGCGGGCCATTGGTTGCGTTTGAGGTAAGGAACAGCCGTGATCAGCGCTGTATTCAGCACGAAGTAGAGCACCGCGCAAAGCATCGTCGCCACCAGCAGCAGAGCGGCGCTGTACCAGCCTTGCGTTTTTGACGCGCCGATGACGGCGTGCAGCAGCGTGCCCACGCTGAACATGGCCACGCACGCCATCGCCGGGCTGGCGATGCGACTTGTCCAGCGCTTGGAGGTGCGCCACGAGCCGATCAGGCCCTCGCCCGCGGCGGCCAGCGTCGCCGCCGCCGGGCCGTTCAGCAACAGCAGCAGGAAGATAAAATCTCGCCGGCGGCGAACGAGTTCTTCGAGCGCGGCACGCGCACCGGGAAGAAGCCGGCCAGCATCGCGATTCCGCGCCGGCGCCGACTTGCAAAGATCCGCCAGCGGCAGCGCCAGCAGAGTGCGCAGCGTGTAGGCCAGGATCGTCGCGCCGAGCAGCACCATGGCCCACCAGTAGAGCGCAGCCTGGCGGTTGTAGTCGGGCATCAGCGCCCGGTGCAGGCGCAGCCACCATGG
>CAVZHI010000027.1:0-16701 GCA_963775015.1 uncultured beta proteobacterium
ACGTCGAGCTTTCCCGACGCCAAGTCTTTTTCGATGATTTCGCCCGGGTACTGCTGCGGGTCGGCATTCATCATCGGGTACGGCACGCCGGAGTCGACCAGCCCGTGTTTGCTCAACCAGTCCGACGCGGGCGAGCGGTCATACACGCCGATGCGCAGTTTCGCGAGCCGGGCTCGGTCGAGCGCCAAGAAGTCGGCGGCGCTGCGAACCTGCTCCAGCCCGTTGCCCGGCGCGAACACCATCGAATAGGTCGAGCGGTAATAGGGTTGCGTCACCGACACCTGGTCGTAGCCGACGGGCACACCCATCACGATGTCGCACGGATAGTCCTGGTCGGGCAACTTGTAGCGCAAGGTATTGCGGATGAATGCCAGGCGCTGCGGGAACGAGTAGTAAGTGACCGGCAGCCCCATGGCCTGGCCGAACAGTTCGGCGATTCTGTTCTCGATGCCTTCGCCGCTGCCGTTCGAGAACGGCAAGTTGTTCGGGTCCTGGCACACGCGCAGCGCCTTGCGCTCGGCGGGCTTGTCCTGCGCCGGCGCCGGCAGGCTCAGGAGCGCCAGCGCCGCCACGCTCGCCAGCGCAATCGCCAGCAGCCGCGCCGGTCCGTCTCGCGAAGCGCGCAAGGTCATTGAATCGGCTCGACCCGGGCACGCTTGATCGCGCCGTCGGAGCGGCCCTTGAGGTAAGCGTAAAGGTGGTCCATGTTTTCCATCACTTGCGGGCTGGTGCCGAAACTCTGCATGCCCTTTTGCAGCCGCCCGTCGCGCACGGTGACGACGAACTCTTCCTTGGTCAGCGTCTTCATGCTGGCGAGCAGCGACGGGCCGACCAGCCCTTCCTGGTTCGCGCCATGGCAGCGGTCGCAGGCGGCGGCGCGCCAAGTGCGAAAGCCCTTGAGCGTGTTCTCGTCGACCTTGTAGCCGTCGACCACCTTGTAAAGTTCACCCTGGCCGAACGACGACCCGACCGCGCTCAACAGCAGGCCCAGCAAGATTTTTCGGAGCATGATTTCTTTCTTCCCTCGTGAAAAAGGGGACGGAGCCATTGGGCGCCATCCCCTCGGGTCGGGGCAGGCGCCGTGCCTGCCCTGCCTGACAACGCTCAGTTCGGCAAAGTGAATACCGTCAGCGAACCGCCGAGTTCAGTGTACTGATTCAGTTCACGATAGCCACCCACGGCACCGAGGCCGTCGGTGTCTTTCTCCAGGCCCGCGGCCATGCCGATTCCGGCCCAGCCACCGATGCCCGAGAACACGCCGATGTGCTGCTTGCCCTTGTGCTCGTAGGTGAATACGTTGCCGATGATTCCGGAGGGCGTCTTGAACTTGAACAGTTCCTTGTTGATGTCTTTGGCATCAACGCACTTCAGGTGACCCTCGAGCGTGCCGTAGCAGCTCAAGCCGCCCGCGGTATTGAGCGAACCGCTCCAGACCGAGAACTTCTCGGGCTTGCTCTGCACGATCTTGCCCGTGCCGGCGTTCCAGGTGATGTAGTTCCCCAGGCCGCCGTGGCTGCCCGGAGCCGGGAACATCGACAGTGTCGCGCCGACGTACGGCTGACCTGCGGTGTACTCGACCTTGAACGGCTCGTAGTCCATGCAGACATGGTTCGTCGGCACGTAGAACAGCTTCGTATTCGGGTCGAACGACGCGGGCTGCTGGTCTTTGGTTCCCAGTGCCGCCGGGCAGACGCCCTTGGTGTTGACATCGGCACCGTTCTTCGCCGTCGAATACTTCGCGACCACTTGCGGCCGGCCGGTCTTCATGTCGACATGTGTCGCCCAGTTCACCTTCGGGTCGTACTTCTCGGCCACCAACAGCGCGCCGCTCACACGGTCCATGGTGTAGGCGAAGCCGTTCCGATCGAAATGCACGAGCGCCTTGGTGGGCTTGCCCTTGACGTCGATATCGGCAAGGATCATCTCGTTGATGCCGTCGAAGTCCCACTCGTCGTACGGCGTCATCTGGTAGACCCACTTGGCCTGACCGGTGTCGACGTCACGCGCGAAGATCGTCATCGACCACTTGTTGTCGCCCGGGCGTTGCGCCGGGTTCCAGGTGGAGGGGTTGCCGGTGCCGTAGTACATCAGGTTCAGCGCCTTGTCGTAGCTGTACCAGCCCCACGTCGTGCCACCGCCGATCTTCCACTGGTCGCCTTGCCAGGTCTTCAGCGAAGAATCCTTCCCCACCGGCTTCATCGCGCCGTCGGTCCAGGTCATCGTCTTGTCCGGGTCGATCAGCATTTCGGCGTCGGGGCCGACGCTGTAGCCCTTCCAGGCGAGTTTGCCGTCGGACAGGTTGTAAGCCGCAATGAAACCGCGCACACCCCATTCGCCACCGCTGATGCCGGTGATGACCTTGTCCTTGAAGACATGCGGCGCATTCGTGTTCACCGCGCCGAGCTTGGGATCGCCGTTCTTCGTGCTCCAGATCACTTTGCCGGACTTCGAGTCCAGAGCGACGAGCATGCTGTCGGCCTGCTGCAGGATGATCTTGCCTTCGGCATACGCCAAGCCGCGGTTCACGGTGTCGCAGCACATTTGCGGAATCACCGCCGGGTCTTGCTTGGGCTCGTACTTCCAGAGGATCTTCTGCGTATCGAGGTCGATCGCGAAGACCTTGTTCGGGAACGGTGAGTGCAGGTACATCTTGCCGTCGATCACCAGCGGCGAGCCTTCGTGGCCGCGCAGCACGCCGGTGGAGAAGGTCCACGCGACCTGCATCTTGCCGACGTTGCCGGTGTTGATCTGGTTCAGTTTGCTGTAGCGCTGGTTGTACATGTCGCCAGCCTGCATCGCCCAGTTCTTGGAATTTGCGATGTTCTTCTCCACGTCGGCGTTGGCCAGGGCCAAGCCAGGCAACGCGAGCAGGGCGGAACTTACGCATAACCAAGCGGGCCTGTGGAAATGCCTCGCAATTCGCATGAAAGTCTCCTTCAGATGTTGACGTGACCGAGGGCCGCAACGCAAAGCACAGCCCGGCGGGCTGTTCGTACGAATGGCAGAGTGACTCGGCCGTCACCAAACTGCAATTTCTGCGCCCGATTGCGAACCCGATGATCCGCCGCGACCGCCGGCTGCGCGCCCGCTTTCGCCATGATGATTTTCCCGGTTCGAGTCTGGGAGAGGCCTGGCGTCGCAGCGTGGGCTCACCCTCAGCAGCGGAACAGATCCGCGCTGCGGCGAACGCCACGGAGCGGTTGGCCTGCCGATGGTTTTGCTTCCGCGATCCTAGGGAAACTACTGACTGACGTTGCCTCCGCGCAAGGCCCGGGGTGCCTGGTTTGGGGTCAGGGTCAGACCGGCGTCCCGATTCCGTTGCAACGCGACTGGAACACTGTGTTCCATCCGCCGCGCAAGCCTCACTCATGGCGCACTCGCTGCCGCAAGTGCCGACTGCGCGCTGCTTCAAGTGGCGCGGCGCCAAGCCCTTGAGCCATGGCAACATCGCCCCCAACTCACATCGCAAATCCTCACGCAGGCGGGCCGCCCCGGCCTGGCCTCTTGGAGGGCGCTCACGGGCCTCAGGCATGGACCGAACTGACGTTTTGCTCTTCGACTGGCGCTCGCGCGCGCTCGCGCTCGAAGCGCAGCTGAATCAAGTCGTGCTCGGCCAAGCGCGCGCTGTGCGGCTCGTCAACACGGCGGTGTTCGCGCGCGGCCATGTGCTGTTGCAAGGCGACGTCGGCGTGGGCAAGACGACGCTGCTGCGCGCCTTCGCCCATGTGTTGGGAGGCGCCTTCGCGCGCACCGAAGGCACCGTCGACCTGATGCCGGGCGACTTGATCTACTAC
This sequence comes from uncultured beta proteobacterium, assembly GCA_963775015.1. GTDB lineage: Bacteria > Pseudomonadota > Gammaproteobacteria > Burkholderiales > Burkholderiaceae_C > JAEMQF01. Next base: position 3,795 of record CAVZHI010000027.1, read on the forward strand.
ACCTACATCGGCGAGAACGGGCGCCCCGCCGTCGAGCCCGGGCCGCTGATCCGCCACGGCGAAGACCTGGCGATCTTCTTCTTCAACGAAATCAATCGTGCCCGACCGCAGGTCCACGCGCTGCTCCTGCGCGCGATGGCCGAGCGTTCCGTGTCGGCGTTCAACCGCGAGATCCGGCTGCCGCATCTGCTCGTGTTCGCCGACCGCAATCGCGTCGAGCGCGAAGAAACGTTCGAGATTTCCGCAGCGGCGCGGGACCGCTTCATGCTGGAAATCGACGTCGAAACACCGGCTGACGATGCACAGCGCCGCGCCCTGATCTTCGACACGCGCTTTCACGACACCGAACGCCTGCTCGAGTCGCTGCAGGCTGCGCAGATTCCGCATCATGAGCTGAATTCGATCGCCGAGCTGGTGCAGCGCAGCATCCAGACGTCCGACGCGCTCGCCGCGTACGCGCTCGCGCTGTGGCGCGCGACCGAGCAGCCGCAGCAGTTCGGCGTGCGCGTGTCGGGCGTCGACGTGGCGCAGTTGATGCTTGCCGGCGCGAGCCCACGCGGCATGAGCCAGTTGCTGCGCGCGGCACGGGTCGCGGCCTGGCTCGAAGGGCGCGCCTTTGTCGCGCCGGAAGACGTGCAGGCGGTGTTTGCGCAGAGCGTGTCGCACCGCCTGTGTTACGCGCCGGTGTACGAACTGCAGCGCCAGGAGATCGGGCGCGAGCTGATGCGCGCGATCGTCGGCGCGGTGGCGGCGCCGTGAGCGCGTGCCCAACCGAAGCCGGCATCCATCCGCTCGGCGCCCGGCGTGAATCGACCCCGCGGCCGGCCTCATGGGCATCGAAGCCACGCCGTGTGCGGCGCTTGACCCCGGACTGCGCCGCGTGAGCGTCGAGTTTCACTACCGCATCGCGGGCCACGCGAACGGCGCGTTCCCGGGATCCCACCGCAGCCGCAGCGGCGACGCCGGTTTCGAATTTCGCGACCACGCACCACTGCACGACGCACCCGACGCGCGCCGCCTGGACCTGCGCATGAGCCTGCGCGACCCGTTCGGCCAGTGGATCGTGCGCCGCTACAGCCAGCGCAAGTCGATCCCCGTCGTGCTCGTCGCCGACCTGTCGGCGTCGATGGGCTTCGTCGGCGCGCAGCGCAAGCTCGATGTGCTCGCCGACTTCGCGCGGAGCCTGGCCTGGTCGGCTTGGCGCACCGGCGACAGTTTCGGCTTCCACGCCTGCGACGAAAGCTGGCGCGCCGACCTTGCTTTGCCGCAAACCCGGCGCCGCGGCGTCGGCTTGGCGCTGGCACAGACACTGCGCGGGCTCGAGCCACGCGGGCACTCGGCGCGAGGGCTCGTCGACGTACATCGCCACCTGCCGCGTCAGCGCTCGCTGCTGTTCCTCGTTTCCGACTTTCATGTGCCGCTGAGCGAAGTCGAGAAAATCCTCGCGCGCCTGGCTGCGCACGACGTCGTGCCGGTGGTGCTGTGGCAAGCCGCCGAATTCGCGCCCGACGCGATACGCGGCCTGGCGCAGGTGCAGGAGCCCGAGAGCGGAGCGCGCGGCTGGCTCTGGTGGCGCCCGGCGCTGCGCGAACGCTGGCAAGCCGCAGCACAGGCCCGGCGTGAGGCGCTGGGCGAGCTGTTTCGCGCGCAGCGGCTCGCGCCGTTGTTCATGGAAGGCGCGTTCGACGCCGACGCGGTGACGCGTCACTTCCTCGCATGACGGCCGCCGTGCAACTCGGGCAGCGTCCGGCGCACCGCTGGCGGGCCGGTGCCAGCTGCGCGGGCTCGGGCCCGGCGGCGATGGGTGGCGCGACGCGGGCTGTGCGCGGCGTCGCGTTGCGTTTCGCGGTGGTCGTCGCGCTCGGCGCATCCGGCGACGCACGCAGCGCTGACGAGACCGCTGCCTTGCGCGTCGAAGCGAGCGAACCGCGCGCTTACGGTTACCAGGTGGGCGACGTCGTGCCGCGCCGCATCACGGTTCACGCGCCGCCGGGCTGGCGCCTCGTCGAAGATTCGTTGCCTCGCCCCGGCGGGCGCGGCGCGGCGATCGAGCTGCGCCGCGTCACCGCGCACGTGCAAGCGGAGGGGGCCGGCCAGCGCCATGAACTGCAGCTCGAGTACCAAGTGTTTTTCGCGCCGCCGAGCGTGCGCACGCTCGACATCGCGCCGCTGCGGCTGCGCTTCGAGAATCCGACCCGCAGCGAGGAGTTGCGTGTCGAGGGCTCGCCCGTGACAGTGGCGCCGCTTGTGCCGCTCGAGGTGTCGCCGCGCCGCGGCCTGGGCGAGCTTCAGCCCGACCATGCGCCGCCGCTCGTCGCCACCGCCGCGGCGCAAACGCGGCTCGCCATCGGCGCTGCGCTGGCGCTGTTGGCGCTGACCGCACTGATGCTACTGACCTTCGGTCCGCCTTGGCAAGCCGCGCGCAACCGCCCCTTCGCGCGCGCATGGCGCGAACTGCGGCGCTTGCCGCCGAACCCCGAACCCGAACAGTGGCGCGACGCCTGCCGCACGCTGCACCGCGCGCTGAACGCCAGCGCCGGCGAGGTACTGTTCGAACCGGGGCTGGAGCGATGGGCGCGGGCGAACCCGAAGCTGCTACAGGAGCGCGACGCCATTGCCCGCTTCATGCGGCTCTCGCGCGAGGTCTTCTTCGCCGACGTGGCTGGGCCGACACCAAGCGCTTCGGCGTCTGCGGGCAGCGTTGGCGCGGCGAGCGACGCGGCTTGGCTCGTCGATCTGTGCCGGCGCTGCCGCGACGCCGAGCGTGGCCGGGAGTCCGCGCGATGAACTTCGACCACGCCTGGGTGCTGTGGCTGCTGCCGCTCGCGGCCTTGCCGCTGATCGCCGCGTCCGGCGAGCCACTGGCCAACGGCTGGCTCGCAATCGCGCCGCGCGACCGCGCCTCCTCCCTTGCCGGCTGGACCATTCGCAGCGCCGCCGCAGCCGCGCTGGCGGCGCTCGCGCTGGCGTTGGCCGGACCGTACTGGCCCGAGTACAGCGTGAGCCGTGTCGGTCGCGGCGCCGAGGTCGTGCTCGTCCTGGACCGCAGCCGCAGCATGGACCTGGGCTTCGCGCCCGGCGGCGCCCCGCCCGCAGCCGCGCGCGGCACCGGGCCGGAGGCGCTCGACTACTACTTCAGCCAGACCTGGTCACGCCTGCAGGAGTCCAAGGGCAAGGTGGCGCGGCGCCTGCTCAGCGAGTTCACCGCAGAGCGTCCGGACGACCAATTCGCGCTGATCGTCTTCAGCACGCTGCCGATGCAGGTGCTCGACTTCACTTCCAAGGCCGAGATGATCCACGCCGCGATCGACGCCGGGAACGTCGGCCGAGGTCTGTCGGAAACAAACATCGGCCTCGCGCTGGAGGCCGCGCTGGAGTTGTTCGAGGGCCGGCCGTACGCCGGCTCGCGCATCGTGATGCTGGTGTCCGACGGCGGCGACCGCCTCGACCCGGACGTCAAGGAGCGCCTCGCGCACGGCGCGCGGCGCCAGCGGGTCTCGATCTATTGGGTCTACCTGCGCTCGCCGAACAGCCCCGGCTTGCAGTCGGCGCTCGCGGCCGGCAGCGCCGCTGCCCAGAGCGTTCCCGAACTGCTGCTGCACCATTTTTTCGAGTCGCTGGACAGCCCCTACCGCGCCTACGAAGCGAGCGACACGCAAGCGCTGCAACGCGCGATCGCCGACGTGAACAGGCTGGAAAAGTTGCCGATCACCTACGCCGACCTGGTGCCGCGCCGCGACCTCGCCCCGTATGCGCAGGGCCTGGCCCTGTTCGCCGTGCTGTTGTTGCTCGGCGCCCGTTTCAGCGAGATCTCGCGATGGGCGCGCTGACGGATCGGGCGGGCGCGGCGTGGCGCGCCGCGCTTGCGCGCCGGCACCGCCAGCGCCTCGCCTGTCTCGCGCTGGCGCTCGGCCTCGCGTGGAGCGGCTTCGAAGGCGCGACGCTGCTGCGCGCCGCGCGACTGAATCGCCTGATCGTCGCAGGCACAGCAGCTGCCGAGCGCGACACCGTGCCCGCCGAAGTGCGCTTCGCGCAGGCCTACGCGCTCGCCGCGAGCGGCGGTTTCGACGCCGCACTGAACGCCTACGGCCACCTGCAAGGCGATTCGGCACTCGGCCAGGCGGCGCGCTACAACAGCGCGAACTTGCTGCTGCGCCAGGGCATGCTGCTGCGCGCCTCGGGCCAGGACGGTCAAGCGCTGGCGCTGATCGAACTGGCCAAAGAGGGCTACCGCGAGGTGCTGCGCGCGAACCCGATGGACTGGCCGGCACGCTACAACCTGGAGCGCGCGCAGCGCCTCGTACCCGACCCGAACCAGGCCGACGATGCGCTGCCCGACGTGAAGCGCAACGCCGAACGCGCCGCGACGACGATGCGCGGCTATTCGCCGGGCTTGCCGTGATGCGGCAACCGGGCGCGCGGTGGCGCGGGATCGGCACGCCGGGCCCATTCGCAGGGGGCGCGCGTTGAACGAACGCGGGCCGCGGGCGAATCGCTCGAGCGCCGCGTGGCGGCGTTTCGGCGGCGAGCGTGCCGGTCTCGCCCTGGCCGCGCTCGCGCTGGCGGCGGCGTTTTTCGAGCCCACGCTGCCCTGGCGGCGCAGCCTGTTCGAACATGTGATCGTGCTCGACGTCACGCAGAGCATGAACGTGATGGACGAAACGCTCGACGGCCGGCCGGCCTCCCGCCTGGCGTTCGCGAAACACGCGCTGCAGAGCGCGCTGCATGAACTGCCCTGCGGTTCCAAGCTCGGCTGGGCCGTATTCACCGAAGCGCGCAGCTATTTGCTGTTCACGCCGGTCGAGGTGTGTGCGAATCGCGGCGAGCTGCGCGCCTCGCTGACCCGCATCGACGGCCGCATGGCCTGGTCCGGCAACAGCGAAGTCGCCAAGGCGTTGCACAGCGGCGTCGGGATCGTGAAAGCGCTGCCGGGTACGCCGTCGCTGGTATTCGTCACCGACGGCCATGAAGCGCCGCCACTGAGCGCACGGCACCGCCCGCGTTACGACGACAAGGACAAGGCGCTGGCAGGGCTGATCGTCGGCGTCGGCCAAGCCCTGGCATCGCCGATCCCGAAGACCGGTCCGGCCGGTCAGTCGCTGGGTTACTGGGGAGTCGACGAAGTGCTGCAGGTCGACGCCCACAGCCTCGGGCGCGGCACGAGCGCGGGCGGCGAAACGATGGTCGAAGACGCCGACGCTGCGCTGCGTTCCGGCGCCGCGGTCAGCCTGGGCGCGACGCCGGGAAGCGAACACCTGTCGGCGCTGCGCGAGGCGTATTTGCGCCTGCTCGCGGCCGAAAACGGACTCGACTTCCATCGCTTGCGCTCTGCGCGAGGCCTCTCCGACGCGCTGCGCGGCGCGGCGCTTGCGCGTCAAGTTGCGGTGCGCGGCGACGCGCGAGTCCTGCTGTTTGCATTCGCCTTCGTTTTGCTTCTCGCGCCGCATGTGTGGGCGCTGCGATCGCGCCGGCGCGGATTGCGCTGACTCGGGCCGGCGCAAGCGTCAGGCTTCGCGAACCGCCGTGCCAGTCAAGTTGCCGTTTCCAAGTTCAACCCGGCAAACAGTTCAGCGGCAAGAAGCGCTGCGCGACGTCGGTGCGATTCTCGCCGCGCAGCGCCATTTTCTGTGGCGCCGAGGCGGCGCCGCAGACCCAGGCGACGGGAACGACGGGCGCATCGTCGACCACCGCGGGGCGCAGCGTGAGCGTCTTGCCGAGGATCGCCGCGTTCACCTTGCTGCCGAACGTGAGGTGGATCGCGCCGCCCTCGACGAGCAACGCGCTGACGTAGTTGCTGACGATTTTGTCCGAACTCGGCAGGCCGGCAGCCGCGTTGTCAGCAGGCAGGCTCGCCAGGGTGGCCCAGCCCGCGGCGACCGGCTTCTTCGCGATCTCCGCGAGTTTTGCTGCTTCGACGATCTGATCCCGCACGATGCGGTCCATCAGGTTCGGCACCGCAAGCGAGGCGAGGATCGCGATGATCGCCATCACGGCGATCAGCTCGAGCAGCGTGAAGCCGCCGCGCTCACTGCGTCGTGCAGCGGGCACGGTAGTTGACCTCCGAGTTGTCCAGGTCCGCCTTCTCGCCCTCGCCCATCGCCGGCTTGCGCTGGCGTTTCGCGTGCAGGATGCGCAGCAGCTCGTGGCACTGGTCGCGCTCAACGACGCTCAGCTCACGCTGGTACTTCTGCAGCGCCTGCTCCGACTTGCGCGCGCTGCGTTGATCCGACTGTTCGCGCGACAAGCGCTGGCGCGCCTCGGACTCTTCGTCGGCGCAGCGGGTTCGGTATTCGGCGTGCAGGCGCTCAGCGCCGCCCCGCGCAGCCCGCGCGCCGGCGCGGTGCGCATCGCGTCGTTCAGCGTCGCGCACTCGGAGCCGAGGTAGGCGAGGTGATCGGGCGCTTTGCCGATGCCAGGCGTGCTGGAGTACGAGCCCGATGGCACCGCATAGCGCGAAGTCTCCGGCCCGATGACGCCGATGTGGCTTGCCGCACCCGTCGTGCAAGGCCGCTCGGAAACGACCGTCGAGCCGCCGCTGCGACAGCGGTACAGGGTTTGTGCCGACACGTCGGCAGCGAGCAGGGCGAGCATCCACATCAGGCCGGCTCGGGCGCGGCTTTGCCAGCAGAACATGTTGTCTCCCTTGTGTGGCCCCAGTCTATCGGCGACACCGCACCTTTCCGTGAGGGTGCTTCGACCATGTGTCCAGGCAACGCCAATTGCTGCACAAGCGGGAGAGAGCGCTGCGCAGTCGAGATCGCGCACCGAATTCGCCGGCGAACCGCGAATCAATCACTCAGCGCTCGAGCAGGCCCCACTGCAACGCGACGAGCGTCAATTCGGCCTGATTGTTCGCGCCGAGTTTTTGTTTGACGTGGTAGAGGTGCGTTCCCACCGTGCTTGGCGAGAGCTTGAGGTTATCGGCGATCTGCGCGACGCCCAGGCCGCGCGCGAGCTGGATGAAAACGGAAAACTCGCGCTCGCTCAGCGTATCGGCCGGGCTGCCCTGGCCTTTGATCCCCAACGTCGCGAGCAACTTCGCCGTCGGCGCGTCGACGTAGGTCCGGCCTGCGGCGACGGCGCTCACCGCAGCGATCAGCGCGTCGGGCGCGCTGCGCTTGCCGAGGTAACCGAGCGCGCCGCAGCGCAGGACCCGCTGCGGGTGCGCGCTGTCTTCGTGCGCCGAGAGCACGAGGATGCGCGCGTGTTCGTCCTGCGCGAGCAGGCGCCGCAATGCCTCCAGGCCGCCCATGCCGGGCATCGACAAGTCGAGCACGACGACGTCGGGTCGGGTTCGGGCGTACGCCGCGCACGCCTGTTCGCCGGAGTCGCACTCGGCGACGACGTCGACCTGCGCCTGGCCGAGCAGCATGCGAAACCCCATGCGCACGACGGCATGGTCGTCGACGAGCATGACGCGGATCATGCGCGCGCCTGCGGCAGCGGAATGATCACGTCGAGCACGACGCCGTGCGGCGGTGCCGCCTGGACCGTCAAGGCGCCGTTCAGGCTTTCGACGCGTTCGGTGAGCCAACGCAAACCGTAGTGGCCGGCGCGCCCGGTTCCGTTCGCGGGCAGCCCGACGCCGTCGTCGCGCAACGTCAGGCGCACCGAACCGGATGCACCCGCGACGTCGAGCCGCACCTGCCGCGCCTGGCCGTGTCGCAAGGCGTTTGTCAGCCCTTCCTGCGCCGCGCGGTAGAGCGTCAACGCCACTTCGGCGGGCAGCGCTGGCGCTGCGGCGTCGACGTGCAGCGCGATCGCCACCTCGGGCTGGCTGCGCCGCGTGCGTTCGAGCAGGTCGTTCAACGCCTCACCGAGGCCGAAGTTGTCGAGCACGAGCGGAGTGAGGCGCGGGATGATGCCGTGCATCGCGTCGTAGAGGCGCGACGCTTCGTCGGCAATCGTGCGCGCCGCCTGCGCGCTCGTCGCATCGGCGGCACCGGTGCGTTGCGCAATCGAGAGCGCGAGGCTGCGCATCGCCGTCACCGACTGGCCGAGTTCGTCGTGCAGCTCGCGCGCAATGGCGTGGCGTTCGGCTTCGATGTGCCGGTCGATCCAGTGCGTCAGGTCGCGGCTGTCGGAGAGCTGGACCTCGGCACGCAGCGCGCGGCGCTCGGTCTCGATGTGGTCGCGCACCTGCACCACCATGCGATTGAACGCGGCGCCGATCGCCGCCGCCTCGCTGCCCGGCAGCGGCGGCAGCACAACGTCGAAGCGCCCGGCGTGCAATTGATCGAGCGCGCCGACGATTTGCCCGAGCGGCCGCAGCGCCCGCCCGACGAGCCAGAACACGAGCAGGTTGGCGGCGGCAAACAGGAGCAACGCGGCGCCGGCGAGCCCGGACAGGTAGTCCCACGCGTCGAGCGCGGCGCGCGACGCGTTGGCGCGGATTTCGAGTTTGCCGTCAGGCAACGCGATAGCCTGCACCGACGGCGCAGGCGCCATCAGCGCCTCGAACCACGGCGGCGCGTCGCGCCCGGCCTTGTACGGCGACGGCGGCGAGCGGTAGAGCTCGGCACCCTGAACGTCGAACAAAGTGATGTCGTTCGAGCGGATCCGGCCCACGCCTTGCAAATAGGCGAGCATCGCCGGCGTTCCCTGGACCGCGAAGCGCCCGGCGGTGCGCAACAGCAGTTGCGACGCGACGCGGTTCGCCGCGACCACCTCTTCGTGCACCGAGTCGCGCAGCGCGCTCAGCTGCAACGCGATGACTGCGGCCGTGAAGAGAAGGGTCAGGGCGCCGACGATGAGGTTGATTTGCAGGCGCAGGGTCATGGCGACCATGGTATCGACTGGGCGGGCGACGCGGGCGGTACCCCGGCGCGTGCCCGAGGCACGACGGCGCTTGTGGTGACGCGATGGTCATCGCATGAAGCCGAAGGCGCGCAACACACGTCACCAACCGATTTCGGATTGGAGGCGAGATCACTTCGGCGTGCTCCAGCAGATCCTCGGTACAGAGCAACTGAAGGTTCCGGATGGACCCCATGTTGTGAATGGGGCCGCTTGCGCGGCCCCGGAATGTCAACGCAAACCTCAGCGAATGCGTATCGCGTCCGCCTCGCTGCCGTCATTGCGGCGATACATCATCAGCAGCCCGAGTTCGCTGCTCAGCGCTTCGGGCCGTATGGCCGTGATCACGCCCAAGCTGGCCGAACTCTTGGCGGTCACTGCGCCGAACGGGTCACCGACCACGCCGAAGCGCGGGCTGTCCGGTGTGAAGCGCATGCCTTCGATCGAATCGGTCAGATTCCCACTGAAGTAGTTGTCAAACACGAACACGCCGAACTTCAGAGTCGCACCGGCGGCCACCGTCAAGCCGCCGGCGATGTTCATCGGCACCGTGAAGATCACGTTGCCCGAATTCAAGTCGGCGTCGGTGAAGAAGAACGCGCGCGCCGCACCGGTGGCCAGGTTGGCCACGAAGACCAGGTTCTGGCCACTGACGCTGAAGCCGCCGTTCTCGGCGTTGAACACGACGTAGTCGGGAACGCCGTCGTCGTTCGTATCGATCTCGATGTCGAATTCGGCCGGATAGTTCGGGTGCGCACGCCGGCCGTTGGTGTTGATCGCAAATTCGACGACATCGAACGGCAATCCGGTCTGCGCCGCCTTCAACTGCCGCACGCCGACCGACCGCATATCGATCACCGCCGCGTTGTCGCCCGGCCCAGGCAGCTGGCTGCGCGGAATCCGCGGGCTCACCCCGACGAGCGAGAAGACGTCGTACTCGCTGTCGCTTGCGCCGCGGTTGCGCAGACTGAGCGATTGGGCGCCCCTGCTGCTGGAAAGTGAGGCCTCGGTTCGCGCTGCCTTGCGCGGCAGCACGTGCCACGGGACCGTGATCTTCTCGCTGCCGGCGGTCAAGGTGATGTAGCCGTCGTACTCGGGCCCGTTCAGCCCCGCACCATTGCCGCCCTGCGAGCCGCCGTTCAAGGTCCAGTCGGGCAGCTTGGTCGGGTCGATGATGAGCTTGACCTCGAGCTCTTGGGCTTCCCGGCCCGAAACGCGCAGCCGCGACTTGGTGTCGATGCGTACCGCGCCGCTGGCCTGATCGTTCGCAAACCGGAAGCTCGGCGTGACGGTGAAAAGCTTTTCGCTGCCCGAAAGGTTTTCGACGCGCAGGGTCTGCTCGACGACCATCGGGCCCGACACCTCGAGCGCGCCGAATGACAGCGATGCCGAGTGGGTCTTGCGGTTGGTCGCGATCGTGTTCATCGACAGCGCGCGGTTGACGCGCAGCTCACCGGCGCCTATGCGCGTGATCGGTGCAAGCTCGCCAGGCAGCAGCGCCGGATTCGTGTACACCGTCGTTTCGGCGCTGTTCATCAGCATCGCTTTGATCTTTTCGGGCGAGCGGTTCGGGAATGCCTGCAGCAACAGCGCCGCTGCACCCGCGACCATCGGCGATGCGCCCGAGGTGCCGCCGAACGCGGTCTCGCCATCGCCCGTGCCAACCTCGGCGGACAGCGACGCCCCCGGCGCGCCGATTTCGGGCTTGATCGTCTGGAAGCTGATCGACGGCCCACGCGACGACGAACTCGCCATGCTGCCCACCAAGGAGAGCGCGGACGCCGACGAGATCGACGCGTTGACGGTGCCGGCCGCCAGCTGCGCCTTGATGCTGTTTGACAGCGACTGTTGAATAACCAGTGTAGGCTTGAAATCGGTGCCACCGCCGAATGAGAAGCTCACCGCGTCACCGGCGGCGACCAAGCCGATCAGCACGCCGGTCGCGCCCGCTTTCACGGCCCGATCGACTTTCAGGCTCACAGAGCAGGCGCCGCGATCGATCAGCGCAATCTTGCCAGCGGGACCACCGTTCAAGTAAGGATCCTCCAAACTGCCGGCGGCGATGCTTCCGGCCGGGCAGCCGCGGCCGACGAATGCAACGTCGCCCGTCACGCCGGTGCCGACGACGGGCGCCCAGTCCACCGTCTGCGTATTGCGGTACACCCCGGCGATCGCCGTCGGCGAATTGACGACGAGCGCAATCGCCACCGCGCTCGGCACCTGAGTCTGGGCGACGCTGATCACTCCAGGGGCGATCGATGGTGAACCGACCACGTAGGGCTTGTTCGAGCCGTTGCCAGCCGAAGTCACGACCACCACGCCGAGCTTGACGGCGTTCGTCGACGCGAGACTCAGATCATCTTCGATCTGACCGTAGTCCGAACCGAGCGACATATTGATGACATCGACCGCGTCGCTGGTGTCGCCGTCGCCGTTCGGGTCGAGCGCAAAGTCCATCGCCTTGAGCAGCGCAATCCCGTTGCACGCGGTGGCGACTGCACTGCAAACCCTCACCGCAATCAGCTTCGCGCCGGGCGCCACGCCTTTGTGGGTTCCGTCGATGCTCCGGCCAGCGATGATGTCGGCCACGTGCGTGCCATGGCCCTGGAAGTCGATTGGGTCCGGGTCTTCGCTGCGGCAGTCGACGCTGGCGCGCAGTTCGGCCAGGTCTCACCGACGAAATCGAAGCCGCCCACCACCTTGGCGGTTGGAAACAGGCCATCGAGCGTCGTGTTCTTCGGGTCGGCCGGGCTGGCGCCGTAGGCCGCCGCATAAGCCGCTGTCGTGCCGGGGCCGCCCAGGTTGCGATGGGTGTAGTCAACGCCCGAATCGAGCACGGCGACGCGCACGCCGGTTCCGTCCTTGCCGGCAGCCTGTGCTGCTGCAGCGCCGACGTAAGGAACGGTTTCACCGAGATCCAACCGGTAGTTCAGTACCGGTCGCACCTTGGCCACGCCGGGGAGCAGCGCGATCGTTGACAGCGAAGCGGCATCGACATTGACCGCAACCGCGTTGTGCGCCACCTGCACCCGCGCCAGCTCCTGGGCGCCCATGCCCTGCAATTGCCCGAACAGGGTGTCTTGCTTGGCAGTCAGCCCGGCGCGATGCGCGCTCAGTTCGCTGCGTTGCGCCTGTTCGGTCGCGCTCAGGGCGCGGGCTCGATCCGGGGCGGCGAGCGCACGCGGTTGCATCTCTGCGCCGAGCGCGCTCATGCGCCCACTCTGGTGCGCGGCGACCGAAGGGTCGCTCAGCGACACCCACACGTTGACTTGGCCCTTCGCCCGCGCCAGACGCGGGTCGAGTCTGGTGCTCTGAGCGCCGCCGGGCAGGGCCAAGCTGCCCAGTCGTGACGTTGCCGAACGGTCACTCCTGCTGGCTGCAGACGTGCTGGAGTCGGGCGGTGCAGAACCGCCGCCGCACGCTGCCAGGACGGCGATGGCCGCCCCGGTCAGGGCGTACTTCAAGGATTGCTTCATGGACTGTCCCCTGTTAAGAAATTGTTAGCGCTTGTGGCGCAACTGTGAGCACATGAAACATGAGCTCAGGGGCGCAATCGTGCACCGCACGAATCGGGTCAGCATTGGGGGAAACGAGAGATTCGTCGTAGTTTGTCAATCCTGCGGACTAGGGGGCGATCGATCAACATGCCGCACCAGCCGCACGGCACGGACCCCTGGAATCTGCCGCGCGGCATCAATTTGTTCACGCGGCAGGTGGGCAGCGATCGAATTTCGCAGCAGCTGCAAGCGACCGCGCTCGACCCCGCCGAGCGCCTGCAGCACGGCGGCGACGCGATCCTGCTCGGCGATGATTCGCTGGCGCTGCGCGGCGAGTTCGGTGCGGTCACCTTTCGGCAGGCTCGCAAGTTCGGGTTCGCTCAGGTCGAGCCAGACCTCCACCCGGTCCGGGCGGGTGGCGCCCGGGCGCGCTGGATGCGACGTCTGGCTTGAATTTGCCTCGTCCGGTGGTGCACTGGCGGCGACGGCCATTGATGCGAAAGCGCCACCCAGGCCCATCAACCAGCGCAGGCGCGCCAAGGCTTTGGCACGTCGGCGCAAAGCCGGCCGCGCCTGCCCCCGCTCGCGGTCAGGTTCATCACCGGCTGCCATAC